>JAWZDV010000023.1:0-46410 GCA_034142505.1 Bacteroides thetaiotaomicron | reverse complement strand
ATAAATCTTGAAAATTTTTCATTTTCCTATTGACTTTTTATTTGCAGGCTGTATCATGGTAATCACTATGATCAGCATCAGCACCACATAGGAAATCGCCGCTGAATATCCATAGCTTGGCACATAGTTAAAGGACAGATCATAGATATACTGGGATATGGTCCGGGTGGCATTGCCCGGACCTCCATTGGTTAAATTCACCACCTCGTCAAACAGCTGCAGGGTGGAGTTAAGCGCCATGACGCTGGTCAAAAAGATAATCGGTTTCAATATCGGCATGGTAATCTTCACAAAGGTATGGAAGAAATTGCTTCCGTCCATCTTCGCCGCCTCGTACACGGATACATCCACATTCTGCAGAGCCGACAAGTAAAAGATCATATAATAACCGGTATGCCTCCAGATCAGCGCCACGATAATCACCGCCTTGGCCCATCCCTGGCTCAATACAAAGGGAATGGCCTGGTCCACGATTCCCCACTGTACCAGCAGATTGTTCACCAGACCGTCCACCGCAAATAAATTCTTAAACAGAATCGAATAGGAAACTAGGGACGTGACACAGGGAAGGAAAATGCAGGTGCGGTAAAATCCACGAAGTTTCAGCCCCGGATCATTTAACAGCACCGCGATAAACAGGGACAGCACCACCATGACCGGAATCTGGATAGCCGCGTAAAACAGGGTATTGCCTATGGTAGTCCAGAATGTTTTATCCTGAAGCATCCTCACATAGTTGTCCAGGCCGGCAAATGTTAAGTTAGCTCCCTTTCCCGTCTGCAGGGACAGGAAAAATGCCTGAATCATCGGTATGTAGCTAAAAAACAGGACGAGGGCAGATGCCAGTGCAATCATGGACCAGCCTGTCAGTCTGTATCTGTCTGTCTTTCTTTTTATTTCCATATTTTTCACCAATCCTTAAAGGGGGTGGACGGGATCTACTGTGTCAGCTGCTCATACTGCTGGGCCGCGTTGGAAAGACCCGCATCCAAATCTCCGCCAGCCAGGAATTCCGGAACGATGCCAAGCAGAGCCGTCTGGGCTTCCGAGGTAAATGCACCGGTATCCACTGCCGGAATCTCACTTAACCATGCTGCTAAATCCGCATTGACCTTCTGGCCTCCATAGAATTCATGAGCCATATCATAGGCTTCCACGGAAGACGCCGGTAAATAGGTCCCTACAATATTGTTCCCCGCCAGCAGGGTGTTGTAAAGTTCCGTGCTTCCCGCAAATGTCTTCGCCAGAAAATCAGCTGCCGCCTCTGCATGTTTAGAATCAGACAGGACATACCAGCTGGAGCCGCCCTGATTGGATTTGTTGGTCGCGCCTGCCACACTGAGTTTCGGAACGGGAGCTACCGCCCACTTTCCGCTCTGATCCTCCGCCGCCATGATGGAGGTGGAAATCCAGGAACCTCTCAGTACACAGGCCACATCGCCGCCATTGATGGCCCCGGTAAATTCAGACCAATCGCTCACCACTTTTACAAAATCGGAATCATTCAGAGCTTTAAAAATGCTGAAACACTCCTTCAATGCCTCGTTGTCTGTAAAATCCGCCTTTCCTTCCGCGTCCGTATACCATCTGCCCGCGGACTGAAGCATGATCTGGAACTCCGCAATATCGTTGGGGTTGAAGGTCTGAAGCAGATGGCCTTTTTCCTTCAGTTTCTCTCCCATCGCCAAGTATTCCTCCCAGGTCAAATCCTGCATATCTTCCTTGGTATACCCCGCCTCTTCTATGTAATCCACCCGGTAAAACAATCCGGCTACGCCAGTATCAAAAGGCACGCCATACCCGGCTCCGTCGTAAGATACGGACGCTTTTTTATAATCCGCAAAATCATCATAGTTAATCACATCATCCATGGGCATAAAGGCACCCGGATAGGACATCAAATATCCCTGAGCAGATAAGTCACCGATCAGCACGATCTCCGGTAAGTCCTCTTTGACCCCGGATGCCAGAATCGTATGGATCTTCTGAAGACAGTCCGCCTTTGACATCTCCACAAAATTGATCTCCGCTCCGTCATAAAGCTTCTGTGCCTCTTCCATGGCAAGTCCGTTGAAGGTAGAATCCCAGGCCCAGACGGTTATGACCGGTTTTTCCGATGTGCCGTCTTCCTGCTTCGTTTCCCCGGCCTGCGCCTTAAGTGTCCCCGTTGGTTCTTCCTGACTGCTTCCAGCGCTGCTGCAGCCTCCCAGCATACAGGCCGACAACATCATCCCCATAACTACTGCCGCTAAATGTTTTCTCATCTTGCTCCTCCTTGTTTAATGATTTAACGATTTTCTAAATTATTTATAAATAATTTAATTAGATTATACCCTCTCTATTGTCTTAAGTCAACAACTATCCTTGAATATTCTCTTATTTTTTATGCTACATTACATATATATATCTAAAGACCACTTTAAAAGTAGTCATTCATGATTCCTTTATTAAATACTTTATAAATATTTACAAATATTTTCCATGCAAAAAAAAATGCGAATACGTCATCTACACGCATTCGCATTTCAAATATGATTACATTCTCCGGATCACATAATCCAGCGCCTGAATCCACACGCCCTTATTCTGCTTCCACACCGCCGCAAACTCCTCAAACGGCACCGGGCACGGTGTCTTCCCCACCTCGATGGTCACGCCGGGAACTGCCTCGCTTCTCGACTGCATCCAGTCTTTAAATCCGCCTTTCCCATCGCTGTTGTCCATCCGGTAGCCCGTCATCACGGAGATGGAATCCGCCAGCGTATTGGAGGCCATCTTCGCCCCGTTCTCACTGGTGGTCCAGTAGATCACTTCCCCCTGGGAATGATAACTCACCGTGATCGCCCATGGGTACTGTCCTGCCAGCGTCTCCAGCGCCTGGCTCTCCGGCTCCGAGAACGGATTTGGCCCCTTATAGGACGCGTAGGATGGCGCTGTCAGCTTCGTGGACAGTTCATTCCACCCGGCCGGGAAATTATAATTCAGATCCACACCCGCGGCGTTGGCCTTCCATTTTGTTAAATACACTTCCAGCGTATCCGTGGTCCTGTTCATCTGCGTATCCCGCTCATAACATTCCCGGATCGTGTTCTTCAGCTCCTCCGACCGGATCGCGTCAATTCCGAACTGGCTTAAGGTCACCCCGTCCGGGTTCGTCATGGGCACAAAGTGAATCGCCACCTTCTTAAGCATATCCCCCACCCGCCTGGAGTTATAATGCCCGGTATCATAGTTGGCCAGCGCGTATTCTAACTGGCTCATCATCAGAAGGGGCGTCATATATTCTCTGGCGTGAATGGCTCCCTGCATCAAAATCTGTTTCTCCGCCTGGGGATTCCCAAGGATAATGTCATAAATGCTTCTCCCGTCCCTGGAGGTCCCGATCACATTGACCGTAATCTTATCTCCATAGGTCTGCTTTAGCGCCTGGATATCCGCCTCCATCTGCTCAAAAGAATATTTGTCCACCGCTTTCACGATGGGATTTGCCACCTCCAGATTCAGAAAATCATTCTCTCCCACACTGGCCTTCACCCCTGGCCCCACGGCCGAAGTCCCAGATATCGCCGATGCGTAACTCGTGATTCCTGTCGTCATTCCCGTTCCTGTCAGCACCAGGGCGCTGCTCAGTAATGCACATACCATTCGTCTCATGCTGTATTCCCCTTTTCTGTCCGTCCTCAAACGTTCTAAACCCATGCTTCCATCTCATGTTCCTATCTTATTGTATTCCATCTGTTACCAATCTACTATAACAAGACGTTCCAGTCAAATGAAGATTTCTTACATTTTCCTGATTCCGGGGCTTAATAAATTATTTTTGCAAATGCACTTGACATTCATTTAAGACAGTTGTAATATACAAGTAAGACAATTGCCTTAAAAAGGAGTACTATTTATGGATAAGATAAAAAAATTACCTGACGCCGAATTTGAAATCATGAAAACCGTATGGGCCAATGACCCGCCGATCACCACTGCCATCATCATGGAACAGCTGGGTAATGCAAAGGAATGGAAAATCCAGACTGTTGTTTCCCTGATGCTCCGCCTTGTGGAGCGCGGTTTCCTTCGTTCGGAAAAGCTTGGCAAAGAGCGGACCTATTACCCGCTCATCAGCAAGGAAGAATACTTAAAATTTGAGACCGGCAACTTTATGAAACAGTATCACAACAACTCCCTGTTCCACCTCATCAACACCTTATACGATGATCAATCCTTAAGCGATGAGGATCTTGACGAGCTGCTAACCTGGGCAAAAGAACGGAGGGATTAGAATGCAAAGTTTTCTGACCACACTGTTTCTATGTTCCGTCACCATGTCGGCCCTTGCCCTCATTTATATCGCCGCAACGCCGCTGCTGGCAAAACGGTATTCGGCCACAGGCCGGTATTACACCTGGCTGGTGCTTGTGATTGGGCTGTTGATTCCCTACCGTCCTCAGCTTCGCCACGCCATATTCCAGGTGAGGGTGCCAGGCACCGCAGCCAATCTGCCCGTGGCACCAATGGGAACCGGGACAACAGCCGCCCACCTCGCTCCCTATATTGCGCCCACAGTTCTGCCGGTCATCTCCTGGTGGCAGCTGGCGGCCGTGGTCTGGCTGACGGGCAGCTTTTTGTTTCTCACGTACCATGTCATCCGGCATACCCGTTTCCTGAACATGACGGCGCGCTGGAGCAAAGATATTACCGACGAACAGACTCTGGATATTTTTCAAAGTCTGAAAACACAGATGCATTTATTCAAACCGGTCGGATTGAAGATTTGTGACAGCATTGGCAGCCCGATGATGGTCGGCTTTCTTCATCCCTGCATTTTACTGCCAAACGCAGACTTCGCGGCAGACGAACTCCGTTTTATCCTGAAACACGAGCTCATTCACTGCAAGCGGGGAGACTTATGGTACAAGGGGCTGGTTCTGATTGCAACCGCGGTCCACTGGTTCAATCCCGTTGTCTATATCATGGCAAATGCCATTGATGTTCTATGCGAACTGTCCTGCGACCGGGAAGTGGTCCGGGATACCGGTTCCGACACACGCCTGTCTTATACGGAGACTATCATTGGCGCGGTCCGGTACCAGTCGAGACGAAAGACCGCCCTGTCCACTCATTTTTATGGAGGTAAGAAAAGTATGAAAGATCGAATTTATTCCATTATGGATACTCGCAAAAAGAAAGCAGGCGCCGTGGTGATCTGTGGCGCGCTCATGCTCACCCTGGGAACGGGAGCCGCATTTGCCGCGAAACCGGAGCCTCCGCTTCCGCAGAACACCACCGGCAATCCTCTGGCAGACGCCCCCTGGCTTTCCGTCAATTTCGTTCCAGAACCGGACACCTATGCCCCTTACGCCTCGTTCGGAATCTCGATTTCCGAGGACGGCCGCAAACTTCTCTATCAGGGAGAACCTGTAAGACAATTCGTAGATGAACAGGCAGACGGCTGGGCCTTCTATCTGGATGAGACTGGAACCGGCAACTTCCTGGCAGTCAGAAATGATGCCGGCAAGGTGGCCGAAATCAAGAAAATCATCGCCCAGGAAGCCCGCAAATACTACGAAGAATTTTTCCAAGAGGATTTGGACCCTGATTCCGTGAGACAGTTTGACAAAGAAGCGGTTCAGGAGGTCATAAACGAACTGGAATTGGAGGAACCGCACAAATATGAAAAATATCATTCATTCGGTATCACCTATTCCGAAGCGGATGAAATACTGACCTACAACGGACAACGGGTAAAATTCTTTATTGACCAGCCGGCCGCCGGAGTTCTCGATGCCTTGTGGACGGACGTTGCCGGAACCGTAAACTTGTCGGCGGTTCACGATACCTCCGGCAAGGTAACTGGCGTGGAGACCATTTCCGATCAGAAAGCCCGGGAATACCAGGCTGCGGTTGACGCCCGGAACGAAAGTATGGAAGCAGATATCGAGGCAGGTGTCGAAGCCAAAATTCATCAATTATTCCCAGACGATTGATGGATTGGAACCTTGTCTGCCAAAAGAAATCTAAAATTATGAGTCCGCCCTGGACGGCCCCCTCTCTGGAACAGTTACAAAAAAATATCCCGTCATCCATTCATTACGGATGACGGGATATTTCATTGCTTTTACAACACAACTGCTTAATCTTCTTTGCTCTCCTCGGCCTTTGTTTCCGCCTTCGGAGCTAAATCTCTCGGTCTCATGCTCAGGTTGATTCTGCCCATCTTGTCGATCTCCATCACCTTCACGGTCACTTCGTCGCCGATGTTCACCACATCTTCCACCTTCTCCACACGCTTGTCGGACAGCTTGGAGATGTGAACCATACCGTCCTTGTTGGGAGATAACTCCACAAACGCGCCGAAGTTCATCAGACGTACTACCTTGCCGACGATCACCTGTCCGGCCTCAATATCCGTCACAATGCTCTTGATGATCTTGATGGCCTTCTCAATCATCTCCTTGTCGGTGCCGCATACGGATACGCTTCCATCATCGGAAATGTCGATCTTCACACCGGTCTCCTCGATGATCTTGTTGATCACCTTGCCCTGCTTGCCGACTACATCGCCAATCTTCTGCGGATCGATCATGATCTGCTCGATCTTCGGAGCGTACTTGCCAACTTCTTTTCTCGGCTCCGCGATACAAGGCGCCATCACCTCATCCAGGATATAAAGTCTTGCCTCTCTCGTCTTGGCAATCGCCTCCTCGATGATCGGTCTTGTCAGTCCGTGAATCTTGATATCCATCTGAATGGCCGTGATCCCCTTATGGGTACCGCCCACCTTAAAGTCCATATCGCCGAAGAAATCTTCCAGGCCCTGGATATCGGTCAGCACGATATAGTCATCGTCGCTGTCCCCAGTCACCAGTCCGCAGGAGATACCTGCCACAGCCGACTTAATCGGAACGCCTGCCGCCATTAAGGACAGGGAGGAAGAACAGATACTTGCCTGGGAGGTGGAACCGTTGGACTCCATGGTCTCCGATACGGTACGGATTGCATATGGGAATTCCTCCTCGGAAGGAAGAACCGGAATCAGCGCTCTCTCAGCCAATGCTCCATGTCCAATCTCACGGCGACCCGGACCTCTGGAAGGTTTGGTCTCACCTACGGAATAGGACGGGAAATTGTAGTGGTGCATATATCTCTTGTGAGTCTCCATGTCGTCGATGCCGTCCAGTTTCTGACGCTCGGACATCGGAGCCAGGGTACATACGTTTAAGATCTGTGTCTGTCCACGGGTAAACATACCGGAACCGTGCACTCTCGGAAGCAGGTCAATCTCTGCCGCCAGCGGACGGATCTCGGTGATGCCGCGGCCGTCAGGACGCTTGTGGTCTTTTAAGATCATCTTGCGGACGGTCTTCTTCTGATACTGGTAGATCGCCTCTCCCAGCACGTTCAGCCACTCTTCGTTATCTGCAAATGCCTCTTCCAGCTTGGCTGTAATCTGGCGGATATTCTCTTCTCTTGTCTGCTTGTCATCGGTAAATACGGCGACTTCCATCTCCTCAGGAGTCACAATCTCTCTGATGGCCGCAAACAGTTCTTCCGGAACCGCACAGCTTGTGTAAGTGTGCTTCGGTCTTCCGCACTCGGCCACAATGGTGTCGATAAACGCAATCACCTGCTTGTTCACTTCATCCGCTTTAAAAATCGCATCAATCATGGTCTGCTCCGGCACTTCGTTGGCGCCTGCCTCGATCATGATCACTTTCTCTCTTGTGGAAGCCACGGTCAGAGCCAGGTCCGATGCCTGCTTCTGCTCCTGGGTCGGGTTGATGACAAACTCGCCGTTCACTAAGCCCACCTGTGTGGTAGCGCACGGACCGTCAAACGGAATGTCGGAGATCGCGGTTGCAATGGCGGAGCCCAGCATCGCCGTCAGCTCCGGGCTGCAGTCCTGGTCTACGGACATAACCAGGTTATTTAACGTCACATCGTTTCTGTAATCCTTCGGGAATAATGGTCTCATGGGACGGTCAATGACACGGGAGGTCAGAATCGCGTTCTCAGATGCTTTTCCCTCTCTCTTATTGAAGCCGCCTGGGATTTTCCCTACGGCATATAACTTCTCCTCGTACTCCACGCTCAGCGGGAAGAAATCGATTCCTTCTCTCGGCTTGTCAGATGCGGTTGCGGTAGAAAGCACCACCGTATCTCCATAATGCATAAATGCAGCCCCATTGGCCTGTTTTGCCACTCTGCCGATATCAACAGTCAGTGTTCTGCCGGCAAGTTCCATTGAAAAACTCTTGTACATATACAATTCTCCTTTAATAAAATAATCTATATTTCAGTAGAAGATGCCGAAACTACTGAACAGGACACGACTTTCCACACTTTCATGCCATCTTCAGCGGTCTCGGAGCATATCTTCTACCAAAAATCATGCGTTTGCAAGTGGTGTTCAGATAGTCAAATAGGGTGGAGCGCACTCCACCCTAAAAGGCTTTCTTACTTTCTGATACCCAGCTTCTCGATCAAAGTACGGTATCCTTCCAGATCCGTTTTCTTTAAGTAGTCAAGAAGACCACGTCTCTGTCCAACCATCTTTAACAGACCACGTCTGGAATGATGATCTTTCTTATTGTTCTGTAAATGCTCGGTCAGTTCAGCAATTCTGGCTGTTAAAATAGCGATCTGAACCTCCGGTGAACCTGTGTCGCCAGGTTTTCTTCCATACTCTGCAATGATTGCAGACTTCTTTTCCTTTGAAATCATGATGATTTCCTCCTTTTTCTCTCCCCTTGTCTTTAAACAAAAGGGGGCTTTATTTGGTCTCACCGTACACTAAGTTTCTGGTCGGAGAATCCGGGAAACCGAGTATCGGCGCAAATCCATACCGATTTAGTATAACGCAGGACGGCCCGTCTGTCAAGCATTTTACCAGCCAGGCCATATCCAATTTTACCTTAATTTTACCAGCCGCACCGTTCCAGATACTGCTGGCCGTATTCCTTGTCCCGTTCCAGCTGTGCCTTCAAATCCTCCAGGGAATCGAACTTCTGCTCCGGGCGCTCAAAGTTTAACAGCTGCACTTCGATGTTCTCTCCGTAGATATCCCGGTCAAAGTGGAAGACATAGGTCTCCACTCCCACCGGATAGTCTCCCTCCACCGTCGGTTTTTTTCCGATGTTGGTGATTCCTCCGTAATACGTGCCGCCAATGAGAACCCTGGAGACGTAAACGCCAAAAGGCGGGAGATGTTTCTCCGGCGGCGGCAGAATATTGATTGTCGGAAATCCTAAAACCGTGCCGCCGATATGGTTGCCGTGCACCACGGTTCCGTGGATGGCGTAGGGTTCGCCAAGCAGCTCATTGGCTTTCTCGATGGCGCCCAGATCCAGTTCCTCCTTGATGTAGGTGCTGCTGATATCCCGGTTGTCCTCCCGGGCCTTGTCTATGACCTCCAGCAGGAATCCGTACTGCGGAGCCAGCTCTTTTAAAAGCTCCGCATTTCCGGCCCTCTGATAGCCAAATCCGCAGTCCGTCCCCACCACAATGGCCTTGGCATTCATCTGACCCAGCAACACGTGGCGGACGAATTCCTCCGGCGGCAGATGGGCCACCTCCGCAGAAAACGGGTACTCCACCAGATAGTCGATCCCCATCTTTTCCATATTGTTGCGCCGCTCCTGGTTGGTGGTGATCACCGTCTGGGGGCGGCCCTGGATCAGCGTCATCGGCGCCATATTGAAGGTGAAAACCGCTGTCTGAAATCCATGTTCCCGTTTTAGGCGGAGCATTTCCTTTAACAGCTTTTGATGTCCCTTGTGGCGGCCGTCAAACTTGCCCATGGTCACCACTGTCGGTTCCTCTATTTTAAAATCTCTCGTATCGCTGATATATATCATCCTGTTTCCTGTCCTCCGAGAAAAATCTTTCGCGGTTTATACCAGTCTCTCTCCGGCTGGAATTCGTATACTCCGATAAAATGTCCTTCGCTGTCGTAGATGCGGATGGGGGAAATGGTATTTCCGGCTCCCGGCTGCATTTCCAATTTTTCCAATCGTAACAATTCCCGTTTCACCTGGTTTCCGTTATGTACCAGACTGTCTCCCTCTATGCAGGTCTGCACCGCCGGGTAATCCGCGAACATCTCATCCACAGGCACGATGACTTCCGAAAGCCGTTCTTCATCCCGCAGCGCTTCCAGCTGTCCTAAGGTCAGACTGTCCTCCAGTAAAAAGCGGTCCACCTGGGTCCGTACCAGTTTCTCCATGCAGCCGCCGCAGCCCAGCGCTCGGCCAATATCGTGGCACAGAGTCCGGATGTAGGTTCCCTTGGAGCATTTCACCGTCATAGTCACTCTTGGCAGGGCGATCTCGTCAATCACGATGGAATGGATGACCACCGGTCTCGCTTCCCGCTCCACCTCTTTCCCGGCCCGGGCCAATTCATAGAGTTTTTTGCCGTTAACCTTCAGCGCGGAGTACATGGGCGGAATCTGAGCATAGCTGCCCACAAAGTCCATCACAGCCGCGGTTACCTCCTCCGGCGTCACTTTCACCGTATGCTCCAGAAGCGTTTCTCCGGTGGTGTCCTGGGTGTCTGTCTCAAGTCCCAGCAGCATGACAGCCTGGTAGGTCTTCGTCTTGTCCGTCAGCATGTCGCACAGCTTTGTCCCCTGCCCCAGGCACACCGGAAGGACTCCTGTGGCCTCCGGGTCCAGGGTCCCGGTATGTCCGATTTTTTTCTGTTTTAAAATACCTCTCATTTTCGCAACCACGTCATGAGAGGTATATCCTGCTTCTTTATAAACATTAATCACGCCATTGTACATGGGTCTCTCCTGTTATGCCGTTCCTGTTCCCGGCCTGGCCGGGTAGTGAACGGTAACGTTATACTAACTGTTTTTCAATATGTCCGGATAAATTATTGATCACGTCGTGGATACTGCCGGACATGGTGCATCCCGCCGCCCGGATATGGCCGCCGCCGCCAAAATAACTGGCGATCTTGGAGACATCCACCAACGAGTTGGATCTCATACTTACCTTGTAGACATGATTGTCAATCTCATACAGGAAAATGGCACACTCCACGCCCTCAATGACGCGCAGCTGGTCCACAATCCCGTCTAAATCCTTATTGTCCACGCCGAAGAAATCCATATCCCGCTTGCCGATGACGCTGAAAATGCATTTCCCATCCATCAGGACGATGCTCTCCAACAGCGCGCGGCCCAGAACCTGGGTCTGGAGATAGTTCTTCTGGAAAAAGCTCTCGTCGATAATCCGGCCGAAGTCGATTCCCTTTTCTATCATCTTCCCGGCAATCATCATGGTTTTTGCCGAGGTGCTGCTGAATTTGAACACCCCTGTGTCATGAACAATACCGGTGTAAATGCACTCGGCCACCGCCTTGCTAACCCAAGCGTCATCCATCTGGCCATACAGCACTTCACAGGTGGAACTGGCCGTGGGCTCCACTACGTTGACCATGGCATACTGGGTGTTGGTGATGTGGTGGTCAATGCAGATGCTCTGCTTCGCAAGGTCAAGCAGTACGCCAAACTCTCCCAGCCGCTCCTTGTCGCTGCTGTCTAAGCAGATACAGAGATCATAATTTTTATCTTCCGGCAGTTCATGAAGGATGCTGTCAAAACCTGTCAGAAACGCAAGTTTCTTAGAAGCCGGTTCCAGACAGACATCCACCGTTTTATCTTCATAGCGGGCCCTGATATAGTTCCAGGCCGCCAGGCAGGAGCCGACACAGTCTCCGTCCGGATGGACATGGCCTAACAGCACTACCCTTTGGGCGTCATGCAGCATAGTTTCCAATTGATTCATGTTCACTCCTCCTATTCTTCTTGTCAGTCTATTCCATTTTGTCAGTCATCTAGGTCTTCGGATTCTTCTAATTCCTCTGAATCTTTTAAATCCTTTGTCACATCATCAATCAGCTTTGACATGGCAACGCCATACTCGATGGACTGGTCAAGGACGAATTTGATCTCCGGCGTGTTGCGGAGGTTCACCCGTCTGGCCAGTTCTTTTCTCACATAGCCGACTGCATTTTTCAGGCCCTCCAGTGCGGATGCCGCCGCCTCATCGCTGCCCAGCATACTGATATATGCCTTGCAGTACTTGAGATCCGGCGTCACCTCCACCGCCACAACCGTAATCATGGCGTTTGACACCCTCGGGTCCTTGATCTCGGTCCGGATGATCTCGCTTAGTTCTCTCTGGACCTCCATATTGATTCTTGTATTCTTAATACTGTTTTTACGCATCATGTTCCTTTCTGCCTGCCGGCAGATGGCACCCTGCCTTAGCGGGGAACCTCTACCATGGCAAATGCCTCTACCATATCGTCTTCCTGAACATCGTTGAACTTCTCAAATACAAGACCACACTCGTAACCGGTCGCCACTTCCTTCACATCGTCCTTGAAACGCTTTAAGGAAGCCAGCGCGCCCTCGAAGATCTGCACTCCGTCTCTGGTAATGCGGACGGAACAGCCTCTCTGGAACTTGCCGTCCATCACGTAGGAACCGGCGATGGTACCGACGCCGGAAGCCTTGAAGGTCTGGCGGACCACAGCGTGGCCGATAACCTTCTCCTCGAAGATCGGGTCTAACATGCCCTTCATAGCCGCTTCCACATCCTCGATCGCCTGATAGATCACCTTGTAGAGTCTTAAGTCAACTTTCTCTCTGTCGGCAATGGATTTGGCTGTCACATCTGGTCTTACGTTGAAGCCGATGATGATGGCGTTGGAAGCGCTGGCCAGAGTCACATCGGACTCGTTGATAGCGCCCACGCCGCCATGGATCACTTTCACCATGACTTCCTCGTTGGATAACTTCACAAGACTCTGCTTCACTGCCTCCACAGAACCCTGTACATCTGCTTTCACGATGATCGGAAGTTCCTTCACGTTGCCTGCCTTGATCTGGCTGAACAAATCATCCAGAGACAGCTTCGCTTTTGTATCTTCCAGTAACTTATTCTTGCCCTCGGAGATAAAGGTCTCCGCAAAGCTTCTCGCTTCTTTTTCGTTCTCTGTCGCAACAAATACCTCGCCGGCATTCGGCACGTCATTTAAACCGAGGATTTCCACTGGAGTGGAAGGACCGGCTTCTTTGACTCTCCGTCCCTTATCATCCATCATTGCCCGGACTTTACCGAAACATGCGCCGGCGGCAATATTATCTCCCACATGAAGAGTTCCCTTCTGTACCAGTACGGTGGCAACAGGACCCTTTCCTTTGTCAAGCTCGGCCTCGATCACCAGACCTCTTGCGGCACGGTTCGGGTTGGCTTTCAGCTCCTTCACCTCAGATGTCAGGATAATCATCTCCAACAACTCGGAAATACCGTCTCTCGTATGAGCCGATACCGGAACAAAGATGGTGCTTCCGCCCCAGTCCTCAGGAACCAGTTCATACTCGGACAGTTCCTGTTTCACACGCTCCACGTTGGCGCTCGGCTTATCAATCTTGTTGATGGCCACGATGATCTCAACGCCTGCCGCTTTTGCATGGTTGATGGCTTCCACGGTCTGCGGCATCACGCCGTCATCCGCCGCCACAACCAGAACCGCGATGTCGGTGGACTTGGCACCACGCATACGCATGGCGGTAAATGCCTCATGTCCGGGCGTATCAAGGAAGGTGATCTTCTGCCCGTTGATCTCCACAATATAAGCACCGATGTGCTGGGTAATGCCGCCTGCCTCGCGGGAGGTCACATTCGTCTCGCGGATGGCATCCAGAAGAGAGGTTTTACCATGGTCAACATGGCCCATTACGCAGACTACCGGCGGTCTGGATACCATATCCGCCTCGTCCTCGTCCTCCTCTTTGAGGAGTTCCTCAATGACGTCTACCTTGACTTCCTTCTCGCAGAGAATATCGTATTCCATGGCGATCTCTTCTGCTTTCTCGTAATCGATCTCCTGGTTTAATGTCACGATAGTTCCCTTTAAGAACAACTTCTTCACAATGGCCGATGGCTGCAGCTTCATCTTCTCAGCCAGCTCCTTGATGGTCAATACCTCCGGAAGGGTGATCACTTTGATCACTTCCTCCACCTTATCCTCAGCCGTCTTCTGCGGCATGATGAACGGGTGCTTGGATACCTTGCCCTTTGCTCTTGGTCCGTCCTCGGTCATGTTTCTCTTATCGTATTTATCATTCCTGTAATTATTCTTGTTGCCGCGGTTGCTCTGCGGTTTTGCCTGGATCGGTGTATCGTAGGATTTTGCACCGTCTCTCTGGCCCGGACGTCCGCCCTGGCCTGCCGGTCTTCCGTCACGGTTGCCCTGATAGCCTCCGCCCTGCGGTCTTCCGTCGCGGTTGCCCTGGTAACCTCCGCCCTGCGGACGATTGCCCTGATAACCTCCGCCCTGGGGACGGTTGCCCTGGTAGCCTCCGCCCTGAGGACGGTTGCCCTGGTAACCCTGGCCCTGCGGTCTCTGGCCGTCACGGTTCCCCTGATAGCCCTGACCCTGGGGACGGTTGCCCTGGTAGCCCTGGCCCTGCGGTCTCTGGCCGTCTCGGTTCCCCTGGTAGCCCTGACCCTGGGGACGATTGCCCTGGTAGCCCTGGCCCTGCGGTCTCTGGCCGTCTCGGTTCCCCTGGTAACCCTGACCCTGCGGTCTCTGGCCGTCTCGGTTCCCCTGGTAGCCCTGGCCCTGCGGTCTCTGACCGTCACGGTTCCCCTGGTAGCCCTGGCCCTGCGGTCTCTGACCGTCACGGTTGCCCTGGTAACCCTGGCCCTGCGGTCTCTGACCGTCTCGGTTCCCCTGGTAGCCCTGACTCTGCGGTCTCTGACCGTCTCGGTTCCCCTGGTAGCCCTGACTCTGCGGTCTCTGGCCGTCTCGGTTCCCCTGGTAGCCCTGGCCCTGCGGTCTCTGGCCATCACGGTTTCCCTGATAGCCCTGGCCCTGTGGTCTCTGGCCGTCTCGGTTTGCCTGGTCGCCCTGGCTCTGCGGTCTTGGCTGGCTGTCACGGTTTGCCGGAATGGCGGCTCCGCCTGCCTGCGGCCGGCTGCTGTCATGGTTCTCTGCGGCTCCTGCCGCCTGCGGTCTTACCGGATTCTCATGAGTATTCGGTGTTCCTGCTGCCGCCTGGGGTCTGCTTCCTGCATGCTCACCGGCAACGTTCTGTGCCTGCACTCCCCTGCCGTCACGGTTTGCCGGAGCGCCTGCATTTCCCTGCGGTCTCTCCTGCTGGCCCTGTGGTCTGCCGGCCGGGCGGCTGCCCTGTCCCTGTGGACGCGGCTGGCGGATCTGCTGCTGGGCGTTCTGCGGACGGAACACCACCGTCTTTTTCTTGGGAGCTTCTCCCTCCGGTTTGGCTGCCGGCGCTTCCGGTGCGGCTGCCTTTGGAGCCGGTGCCGGAGCCGGTTTACTTGGAGCAGGCGCTGTCTGATGCGCACCTGCTGATGTATGGTTTCCGCCATAAGTACGGCGTACTGCAGCCATCTGGTCCTCATTGATACTGGACGCGTGGCTCTTTACGTCAAAATTATTTTTCTGCAATATATCCAGCACCTCTTTGCTTGATTTTCCTAATTCCTTTGCGAATTCGCTAACTCTCATACTTACTACCTCCGTTGATATTCATTTGTTTCACGATTGCCTTGCCAAGTCCGGAATCCAGGATCGCCACAGAGGCTCTGTATTCCTTTCCCATGGCATGCCCCAGTTCTTCCTTCCTGCCAAAAAAATAGATTGGAACCTGATAGTAAGTACACATATTGGTAAACATCTTCCTGGTATTGTCCGAAGCTTCCTCCGACACAATCACCAGACAGGCCGTTCCATCTTTTATTGCCTTCTCTGTGGAGAATTCCCCGCTGGCCACTTTTCCTGCCTTGGTCGCCAGCCCGATTAAGTTCAACACCTTTTTACTGCTCTCCAAGCTGTTCCATCTCCTTTTCCAACGCCTCATATACTTCCTTCGGAATCGCCATCTTGAAAGAACGCTCAAGGCCTTTGCTCTTAATCGCCTTCTTAAGACACTCCATCGTCGGACACACATAAGCGCCTCGGCCGTTCTTCCTGCCGGTAGCGTCTAAGGATATCTCCCCCTCCGACGTCTTAAGAACCCGAATCATCTCTTTTTTTGTTTTCATCTCTCCACAGCCGATACACTGCCTGAGTGGTACCTTTTTTATACTCACTAACTATCACTTCCCATTCTGATTTCTTTATTCCTGGTTGTCTCCCTGGTAATCGTCCTGATACTCTTCCTGATAATCTCCCTGGTAGTCGTCCTGATACTCAGCGTCATATCCGCCCTCATATTCCTCATACACGCCCTCTTCCTGGTACTGGATTCCCAGTTCCTCCAGAAGGCCGGACTCTCTCGCCTGTGTCTCGCTCTTGATATCGATCTTATAACCGGTCAGTCTGGCCGCCAGTCTGGCGTTCTGGCCTTCCTTGCCGATGGCCAGAGACAGCTGGTAATCCGGCACAATCACCTGTGCCTCCTTCGCGTCCTCGTCGGCCACCACACAGATAACCTTTGCGGGGCTCAATGCATTTTCAATTAAGTAAGCCGGATTGTCATCCCAGTTGATGATGTCAATCTTCTCGCCGCGAAGCTCGTTTACGATGGAATTGACTCTGGCTCCGTTTAAGCCCACGCAGGCGCCGACCGGGTCCACGTTGGCGTCATGGGACATCACGGCGATCTTGGTTCTGGAGCCGGCTTCTCTCGCGATTGCCTTGATCTCCACCGTACCGTCACGCACCTCCACAACCTCAGCCTCAAACAGCCGCTTCACCAGATCCGGGTGGGTTCTGGACACGGAGATTCTCGGCCCCTTCGGCGTATCCTTTACTTCCAGGATATATAGCTTGATTCTCTCTGTCGGCTGGAACACCTCGCCCTTCACCTGCTCGGCTTCGTTTAGGATGGCGTCCACTTTGCCTAAGTTGATGCTTAAGTTCTTGCCCAGATACCGCTGCACGATACCGGTCACGATATCCTTCTCCTGGCCGTACCAGTCGTTGAAGAGGGATTTGCGCTCCTCCTCGCGGATCTTCTGCAAGATGACATTCTTGGCGTTCTGTGTGGCAATTCTGCCAAAGGATTTGGATTCGATGGGGATCTGCACGATATCGCCCACATCATAATTGGGGGACATCATCTTTGCATCCGCCACACTGATTTCCATCAGCGGATCTTCTACCTCCTCCACAACCGCCTTCTCCGCAATCACACCGAAATCACAGGTTTCCGGATTAATATTGACTTTAATATTATCCGCTTTTCCGAAGTGATTCTTGCACGCGGTGAGCAGAGAATTCTCGATTGCCTCCAGCATGGTCCCCTTGCTGATATTCTTCTCTTTCTCCAGAATTTCCAGTGCTTCTAACAGTTCCTTATTCATATTCTTATCCTCCAATAATCCTTTCTATCAGACTTCCTATTAGAAATCAAACGCCAATCGAATGAGTGCTATATCAGAACGGGTAAAATTCATCTCCGTGCCGTCTTCCTGTTCTATAGTAACCGATTCTTTGTCATAGGATCTTAAAATCCCGGTAAAATCTTTCTGCTTATTGAGCGCCCGGTACAGCTTAATCTCCACCTCTTTACCGATGCTCCTGGCAAAATCCTTCTCTTTTTTTAACGGCCTTCCAAGCCCCGGGGAACTGACCTCCAAAATATAGCTGTCCGTGATAAAGTCCTTCTCATCCAGCCACTCGCTCAGTTTCCTGCTGATGACCTCGCAGTCATCCACGGCAATCCCGCCTTCTTTATCAATGTACGCCCGCAAATACCAGGTTCCCGCCTCCTTCACATATTCCACATCCACCAGTTCAAACTGATGCTCCGCCATCAGCGGAAGCAGAAATTCCTCAGTCCTTGCCTCATATTCTTCTCTCTTTGACATCCTTACACCACCTCTCCACATTCGTTTGAATGAAATATCGAGTCTATGGGAACTCAAAACGAAAGAGTGGACTTTCGTCCACTCCTTATTGTCATTCTTATCATGTTATCCTATGTAGTATAGCACCGGATTATGTGAAATGCAAGCGATTTTTACTTATTTATATGTTTTTTACTTTTCCGTCCTCCATCCCGTTTCCCCTGCGCCCGCCAAGTTCCCCTCCGAGAATCGCCCCAAAGATCAACAGACAGCCCAGTCCATTCCGTATTCCAAAGGGTTCGCCCAGCACCAGAATCCCTGCAATCACGCTGGTGATCGGTTCCACCAGGCTGAAGATCGACGCGTCCACGGCACCGATCTCCTTCACGCCTTTGTTGAGAAGAATGCTGCCGATGAGTGATGTCCCCACCGCCACGAAAAACATCAGCAAATAGGCCTGCCAGGGCAGTCTCAGGATGAGATAGCCCATGGGAACGTTTAAAACCAGCATAAACACGGATACGATACTGGACAGATAAAAGGAGTATACCGCCGGATGGATTCTGGTAAGCCCCATCTTCCCCAGGTATGTAATATAAAAGGAGTAGCAGACGGCGGAACCTGCGGCCATCAACACCCCTTTTAAATGATTCAGATTTTGAAGATCCAGAAAACAGAGTACCCCTGCCACGCAGACAGCCAGACAGATCTTCCTGCTTTTTGGTATTCTCTCTCCAAAAAACAGCCTGCAGTTTAAACAGACCAGCAGCGGATAGAGGAAATGAATCGTCGTGGTCGTCCCCACACCGATATAAACATAAGACTGATACAAAAGAATCGTGGTTAATGCGGACCCCAGCACGCTGACCAGAATCACTCCCCGCCTCTCGTATTTGATCAGTT
Organism: Bacteroides thetaiotaomicron; assembly: GCA_034142505.1. Taxonomy (GTDB): domain Bacteria; phylum Bacillota; class Clostridia; order Lachnospirales; family Lachnospiraceae; genus Hungatella_A. The sequence continues at coordinate 27,676 of JAWZDV010000023.1, read as the reverse complement.
TCATTGATAATTTCCCTTTGGAAATCAGAAACCACAAAAACGGAAGAACCATCAGGTTTCGAAAAAATACCATGTTGTAAGGATTATTCCCAAAGGAATAGGACATATCTGCAAATACAGGCATAAAACCAAACAGTGCTGCTGAAAGCACAGTATAAATCACGCCTTTGGTTCTCACATTGACACCTCACCCTCAGGTCGTCAGCTTCCTGACCTGCTCGTTATAGTCTTCAATCGATTTCGCCGGGTCCTCATAAATCTTTTTCGCCAGGCCAATATAGATCATGTCCACAACCGTCAGCTGGCCGTATCTGCGAAACAGGGAGGACAGACTGGCGTCGCTTGTGGCGATGTTTGGCACGAATAAGGAACAGTCGGATAAACCGGTCAGCCGGTTGGAGGCCACCTTTGTGATGGTGATCACCTTGATCTTTCTTAACTTGGCCTGCTTCACCGCCTCAATGATCCGCTTGTGTTTTCCATCAAAGGAAACGACGATGATGGCATCCTGTTCATTGGCCGTGATGATATTCTGCAGTCCATAATTCAAGTCATCCAGGAAAATGCACCGCTTTTCCAGCCGCATCAGCTTATGCTGCAGATCCCTGGCCGGAAGAACCGACGATCCAAGGGCAATAAAATAAAGGATTTTGGAACGGTCAATCGTATCGATCACATCTCCGAACTGTTGTTCGGAATTCACCTGGAGCACTCCCTTACACACTTCGCTGATGCTGTTCACCAGCTGAATCTGCAAATCATGATAAGAATTGCCCCAGGTAATCTTTTCCTCGATGGACAGCTGGCTTTTCGCCTGATGCTCCAAAACGATTTCTTTCAGAATGTGGTTTTTTAAATCGGTATAATTCTTCAAGCCGATTTTTTTGACAAACCGTGATACCGAGGCCGTGGAGGTGCCGGTTCTGTCCGCAAATTCATAGATACTCATGTCCACCACGTCTTCTGCATTTTCCAAAATAGTAAGAGCTATCTTTTTCTCTCCCTCACTGCATTTCAGAGTCATATTTTCGATTTTTAATAAGAGTCCATCTAACATAGCTTCCTCCAGTTTCCATATATTTCCATTCTATCATACCGGCCGGCAAATGAAAACCAGATTCCTTTTATCAGGCCAAAATCCCCAGATATCCAAGAATGACACCGCAGACTAAGTAAATGACAATCAAATGCAGCGGTTTCAAATGTTTTTTTTCGATCAGCCACCAGGTAAACAGCGTAAACGCTAACGGCAGACATTTTGGCATAATCGAATCCAGCACCCCCTGAAGGGTTGTGGCCTGCTCGGCTCCCTTCTCCATCCAGGAGATTCCCAGTTTCATATTCACATTGGTGGCAGCAAAGGAACCAACCACCATGAAGGCCACCAGATTCGCCGCCTCGATAATCCGTTTCAGCATTCCCGTTTCCTGAAGTTTTTCAAAGAATGCCGCGCCCTGCCGGTATCCGTAAAAGATTCCGGTATAACGGAGAAATACATTGACTCCGGCCATGATAAGCACGAACAAAATCGGTGCAAAGTAATTGCCGTCCAGCGCCAGCGCGCAGGCGATTCCGGCTATGACCGGACGCAGCGTCCCATTGTAGAGGCCGTCGCCGATGGCTGCCAGCGGACCCATAAGCGCAGTTTTTACCGCGGAAACAGCGTCCCTGCTCACCTCCTTTGTCTGGGCGATTTTCTCTTCAATGGAAACCACGATTCCGATGATCCATTCTGCCATCACGGGATTGGTCAAAAAATATTCATCCAGGTACCGTTTCAAAACCTCTGCCCGCTCTTCCTTTGTGTCATAATACTTTTCCACAAGCGGAGTGATGGCACAGGTTAAGCCTAAGGACTGCATCCGGTCCGGGCAGTTGACGGTGCGTATCCAATAAGAACGGAAAAAGATTTTCCATAAGTCTTTTTTGCTTAAAGGTTCAAATTTTTTCTCTTCGGCCATTTAAGATACCTCCTCCAGCTTATTTTCATGAAGCATTGTATACAGCACTGCAATGGATATGGCAACGATCACCGTACCGATGACATTCAGACCGATAAAGGCGGCCAGCACATAACCGATGAACAAAAACGACACCAGTTTTCTGGTTTTCAGCATGGTCAGCAGCATGGCGAACCCCACCGCCGCCAGCAGATTGCTTCCGATGCCAAACGCGGATATCAGCTTTGTCGGCATCAGCTCCACGGCCCCAGCCACAACATCGGCGCCAAAATAAACAGCAATAAATGTTGGAACGATGTAAAGCAGATTAATGACGATCAAACCGATCAACGGCGTTTTCATCAGTCTCTTGACATCACCCTCGGCAGCCGGCTTATCCGCCAGATGGGCCAGCGGAACTCCCAATACGCTGAAACGGATCGTCGACATAAACTGCCCGAAGATAGCCACCGGAACCGCCAGACTGATCGCCACCTCCTGTGGCACCTTGCTGACAATACATAAGGCTGTGGCAATTGCTGATGACATGGTTACATCCGGAATTCCCGCCGCGCCCACAATGACATTGGACAAAAACATCAATTCAATGGTAGCGCCCACGATCAGTCCCGTCTTTACGTCTCCCAGCAGAAGTCCGGTCAATGGACCAATGACGATGGCTCTTGTCGTCTGCCACTGGAGTGTCAATTCATCTGTGATGCCAAGTACTACTATCAACGTAGTGATAATGGCTGCATATAACATACGCTTCCCCCTCCTGTCTTTTGTGAAACAAGAATCTCTGTTACGAAATCCTCATCTGTGAAAAATTTAAGTTTGGCCTTTTGTGTGACGGGATCAGCCGAAAATCCAAATCGATCCCCCGCCGTTCCAAATCCTGGTACGCCTCCAGTTCCGCTTTTCCCAGGAATAAATAGGGATGTACCTCCACACTGTCATCCCTGTGGGCCGTGTGGCCAATATTGATGGATCGAATATCGAACCCGCCCTCAATCAGTCTGATGGCATCCTGTGGACAACTCACAATCACAAACAGGGAATCAAGCTTTGACGGTTTCATCTGTTTCAAATAAGCGATTCCGTCATCCACGGAATGAATCGTCACCTTGCTGGTGGCCGCGCTCATTTTCTGCATCATGCTGGCTAAATGATCCGCCGCCAGCTTATCGTTGATCAATACAATCTCACTGGCATGGACCTGGCTGATCCAGGCTACCCCCACCTGACCGTGTATAAAACGATCATCAATACGAATAAAAAACATATTCCTGCCCCCCTTTATTCCTGTCGTAGTTCTGCCAGCACCTCTCTGATTCCTTCCCGCCCCGTCTTAATCAGGGTTTTCCTAAGTTCTGCCAACGGCTGGGCATCTCTGGCAGTAACCAGTTCAATCAGCATGGCCAGATTGGCCCCTGTCACGGCCAGAATGTCATTCCTTGGCGCATAAGGGACCACGGCGTGGCAGGGACTTCCTCCAAAGATATCCAGTAAAAATACATATCCATCACAATCCGGCATCCGTTTTAACGCCTGGTCCAAATGTTCATGAATCTGCTCCGCGCTTTCCACATCCGTGATCTGGCAGATTTCCAGACACGGGACCTCTCCGTAGAGCATGCCAAGGCTCTCGTTCAAAGCTAAGGGCCAGCTGCCATGGCCCGCAATCACAATTCCAATCATCCCACAGCCTCCTTCTGCCGGTTATAAAGTTCCATAAATTCTCTGACTTTATCCACCAATACCGGCTCCATCATCTGCCGGTGTTCCTTAAATCCTGTGCCGATGATAAATCCGTCCGCACAGGAAAGCAGCTCCTCCAAATTCTCAGCGGTGGTTCCGCTTCCCACAATGACAGGGATCTTTAAGATGGATTTCAATCTCCGGATCTCCCCCACATCCGGCTTGACCCCGGTGGTATTGCCTGTCAATATGACACCACCGGCCCTGGCGGAAGCCGCGTCCTGGGCCATCTCCTCCACGGTTTTATCCTGGATAAAGCTGTGGGAGCCATTCTTTACCTTGATATCCGCATAGACCTCAATCTCCTCCCCGTCGATCTCCTTCCGGTACCGCACGCACTCTGCGGCGCAGGGAGCAACAAACCCGCTGGACGAGTAATACCCATTGACCCATCCCGTCGCCCGCACAAACCTGCCGCCTGACGCCTTGGCCGCGGCGATGGCCTGCTTTACCCCGTTGGAGGCGATATTGATTCCAAAGGGCAGCGTGACGTTTCTGCCAATCTCTACTGCCGCTCTGGTTACCATGGCGGTATCGATGATATCAATATTCTCCTCAATAAGAAACGGGCTGTTTCCCGCATTTTCAATGAGAATCCCGTGAACGCCTCCTACTGCCAAAGCCTCCGCATCCGACACCGCCCGCTCGATCACGCGGTCAATGCTGCCGCCATAACTGCCGGAACCCGGGAATGGCAGAAGGTGTACCATGCCGATCACCGGTTTTTCCACTCCAAATAACTGTTTCATCATAGCTTCTCCTCCAATCGAAATGCTCTCATCGCGTTGGTTCCCAGCACCTGGGCTAATTCCTCATCGTTTAAGCCCAGGTGGCGGCATTCCCAGATCACATGGGCCATCTCATCCGGGGAATCGGAGGCGAACATCATTCTGTCCGTGCCGGCTTCCGCCGCAAACCTCATCAGATTGTCGATGTTAGGCGTTCTCACCGATAGTTCCAGATAGACATTGGGACAGCTGTTTGCCAGAAAAATATCCTCGTCCTCATTGTCATAGGTTCCACAATGGGCCAGCACCACGGTCACGTCCTCAAACTCTTTGATGAGGTTGTAATAGGTGATAGCTGAGGAAAATGGCAGCCCGGTTCCCTGGTGGATCATCAGCGTGACTCCCAGCTCCCTTGCCATCTCAAAGGGAAGTCTGGCCCGTTTTACGGAAGCGCTCATGATGTGGGTCAGCGGAGTCAATTTTATAGCAACAAAATCCAGTTCCATCACACAGCGGATGGCTTCCTTCCGATACAGGTCCCGGTCAAAATGAGGGTTCATGGAGAACATTCCGAATATCCGGTTTGGATGCTTCAGATGAAAATCGGAAATTCGGTTATGTCCGCATTTATAATCCTCATAGGTAACAAACTGAGCGGGCTGTACGATGGCTGCCTGGATGCCTGTCTCGTCCATTTTATTCAGGACCTCATCCTCGGTCCGGTTGCTGTCCCACGTGGTGTCATGGCCAATATGTACATGAGGATCAATGATCATCATCACGCCTTCCCCCTTTCGATCCCCAATACTTTTAAGATTGTTTTTTCCGTGGCCCAGTCAAATTCCTCCCCGCTGATGCCGCAGTGTTCAAAACAGTAAATACTGTGCTCCATATGGAAAATATAACAAGAGCCCATGATAACCCGGCCGGCGCCAAACTGCTTCACATAACGGTTCAGAGACCTCATGTTTGGCCCCAGGGAGGTCTCGAGATACGTATTGGGGCATTCCTGCATTAAGACATCACACTGGCTTCCGCAGTAAGACTTCGTGGCGTGGACCAGTACCACAGGGACATCATAATACTTTTTACACAGATTCATGAGTTTGACAGGCTGACCGAAGGGCAGTCCTACTCCGACATTGATAAATAATGGCATTTTCGTCTCCCTTGCCACAGTAAATACAATTTCCCCGTGGTGGGATCTGGTATCCCAGCCGTGAATCTGTGGGTTAATATTGATGCCGCGAAAACCCATCTGTTGATAGCGCAGAACCTCTTCCATGAATTCCCGTTCTTCATAGTTGGGATTCAGCTGGCAGATCCCCCAAATCTTCTCAGGATATTTCTGAAAAAATGCAGCCGCCTCCTCATTCTGCTTTCGCTCCACCTCCTTTGAGATATTGGAATTCCCCGGATACACAACACAGCCGTTTAAATGACATTGTTCCAGCCGTTCCAATATCATCTGCTCGTCTGTGTCTCTCCCGTCCGAAACGAAATCCCGGCCGATGTGTAAATGTGCGTCAATCATAACTTCATCCCTCCAGTCCGCGTTTCTTTGTTACGTTAGTTTTTTTATTTTTACGTTACTTTATTACATAATCAATATAACATATGCGAATTAGAATTACAATATATTTTTATAAAATATGTTATTTTGTTTCACTTGCTTGGTCATTGATTTTATGCAGAGGTATTTTCTAACAGTTCTCATAATTGACAGGACCGATTTCGACAGGTAAAATAGGGTTTGACTACGCGAGCGGCGCAATTGAAAAGGCACAAACAAAGGAGAAGAATATGAAAATAACTATAATCGACGGCCAGGGCGGGAAGATGGGGAAGACGGTGATTGAGCAGTTGAAAAAACGCCACCCGGAGCTGGAGCTCTATGCCATTGGGACTAACAGCATCGCCACGTCCGCCATGTTGAAGGCAGGGGCGGATTACGGGGCTACGGGGGAGAATCCGGCGATAGTGAACGCGAAAGACTCCGATGTGATTATCGGGCCGATTGGGATTGTGTTTGCCAACTCGCTGCTGGGAGAGATCACCCCGGCGATTGCGACGGCGGTTGGAGCCAGCGGGGCATTTAAGATTCTGATTCCGGTGAATAAATGCAATCATTTCGTGGTGGGATGCGAGGACGCTGGGCTTTCCGAGTATATCCGGTTGGTTTGTGACAAAGTGGAGGAATTATTGAAATAAAGAATCCGGTCAGATTATATAAAACGCTGTGCCATCCTGTTGTGAAAGATGGCACAGCGTTTTGAAATTTTTATTTTTTATTCTGCAAACACTTCTTTTCCCTTTGCAAATGTGCGAACTACCTGACAGCCTTCATTCAGGATGACGATATCCGCGTCTTTTCCCGCTTCAATCGAGCCAATCTTATCATAAACTCCAACCAGCTTCGCCGGGTTCTCCGTCAGCAGAGGAAGGATTTCCTCCAGCGGCTTACCGGTGAATTCCAGAAGATTCAACAGCCCTTTTCCGGTCGTCAAGGTGCTGCCGGCTCTGGTGCCGCCTACTTTTAACTTGGCATCGCCGTCCACTACCACCACGTCGTTGACTCCCAGCTTATAATCGCCGTCCGGCAGACCGGCGGCCATGATGGAATCGGTGATGGCTACCACCCGGTCCAGGCCTTTTGTCTTGATAATCAGGCGCACGGTTCCCGGATGTAAGTGGCGGCCGTCACAGATGATCTCGCAGTATAATTGATCGTCCTCCAGCACCGCCCCCCAGATAGCCGGGAAATGCTGGTGCAGCAGTTTCATGGCATTGCCTGTGTGGGTGGCCGCCATCGCGCCGTTTGCAATGGCCTTTCTGGCTGTGTCATAGTCCGCCCCGGAGTGTCCGATGGCAACTACCATCCCCAGCTTCTTGATCTCCGGAATAAATTCCAGGATTCCTTCCACCTCCGGGGAAACGGTGATGTAGCGGATGTCGCCGTGAGCGGCTTCCTGGTATTCTTTGAGCAGTTCCATGTTGGGCTTCAAAAGCAGATGCTCCGGCATCGCCCCCTTATATTCCGCGCATAAAAATGGCCCCTCTAAGTGAAGTCCCATCAAATCCGCGCCTTCATGATCCATCGCTTTCCATTTGTTGTATTCTTCGATGCAGGACAATGTCTGTTCTCTGGTGTCTGTCAGGATGGACCCCTGCCAGCTTGTCGTTCCCTGGGTGGCCTGGAAACGGCAGATCTTCTCAAAATCCTCCGCCTTCGCCCCGTTTACGTCCACACCTACGGCTCCATGGGTATGAATATCAATGAATCCGGGAACCACATAACGCCCGGAGGCATCCATCAGCTTGGCATCCTCAAAATTCAAGTTATCTCCTACTTCGCGGATGGTTCTTCCGTCCAACAATACATCCCGCTTGGCAAATCCGTGGTTCTGATAGACCAGCCCATTCTTCAATAACGTCTTCATCTTCCTTCTCCTCCTTGCTTTTTACATGAACTGATAAATGTTGTAGACACAAATCAGCATGATAATCACCATCAGGCCGATAAACAGCTTGTTGACCGTCTCGGCTGCGATTTTCTTGTTTACAATACGGCCTGCTACGCCGCCCAAAATACCGCATGCCACCATCAATACCAGCAATATCAGGCTGAATTCCGGTACGGTGCGGGTTACCAGCGTGTTGATCAGACTGGTAATCTGGGAGAACAGAATGATATAGAGAGAATTCTGCGCCGCCGTCTTGGTATCCATGGAAAAGAAATAAAACAGAACCACCAGGTTAATAGGACCGCCGCCGATTCCCAAAAAGGAGGAACAGATGCCTAACACCAGACCAATGAGAATACAGGCCAGCGGGTTCACCACATGGTGGGTATGTATCTTATCTTTCTTGATCGTGTAAAGCAGGGTGCCAAACGTGATGAGAAGCAGGCAGACCGCCTGGATGGCTCCCACCTGGTCTTTGTCCGGCGATAGATTGGACAAAAACTGGAACATCATCTTGCCGGCCACTCCGCCGATGGCGGCGCCGACGGCCAATGGCGTGCCTGTCTTTACATCCACCAGGGATTCGCCGGAAAGCTTGGCCTTGCACACGGAATAGCAGCTCATGGATAACACGGTACATCCGGAGAGAAAACTGATGGAAGCCACGCTTAACACACCGAAAGCGTCCAACAGCGGCTTGATCAATACACCGCCGCCAATACCACAGATGGCCCCCACCACCGAAGCGCTGAAACTGACTACTGCAAATATAATATATAAGTATAAATTCACGTTTCTGATCCCCATTTCTTTTGTTCTCTGCTGTTTCTACTATAACACAATCCGGATAGAATTTCCGTAATTATTTTACACAAATTCGTCAAACGTTTGCGTAAATATTTCTACCGTCTCATACGAAGCTGTCTGGCGATATCGGCCATCCTTGGAAGGGCGTGGTCAAAGAAGGCTAAGTAGGACTCGCAGAATACATTCCGGTGATTGCCATCCGGCTCTTCGATGAGACGGTGGCGGCGGCAGCCTCCGCGGCAGACGCTGTAATAGCGGCATTTCCTGCAGGCCTCATGGTCGGTCAGGGAATATTCCATGAACTGGATTTCGTGGCGTTTCCTGTCGATTTCCTCGATAGAACACTGGTTGAAATTCCCCAGTTTGTACTCATCCAGCACGTAGAAATCACAGGGATAGACTTCGCCGTCGGCTTCCACCACATACTGGTAGTTGCAGACGCCGCACTGGTCGCAGGCCTCGGGGTGCTGCCCCATCAGGATGGATATGTAATTTTCAAACTGGCGGATGTAAGGCTGTTCGCCTTTTAGCAGGTCATCATACCATAAGTCAAATAAATCTTTTAGAAATTCTCCGTAGAGTTCTGCCGTCAGCGAATATTCCCTGCTGCCCTGCTGCTCTCCCAACGGATCTAAGCAGGGGATGAACTGCAAATAGTTCAAATGATTCTTTTTATAGAACTGGTATATTTTCCGTATTTTTTCCGCGGTGCGGCGGTTGACCACGGTCAGGATGTTGAACTCCACCTGGTGTTGGTTCAACAAATCGATGGTCTTTAAGATATCAAAGAAAGTCTCTTCCCCTTTGACGCTCTTTCGGTAGGCGTTGTGGGTATCCTTGCTGCCATCCAAGGATACTCCCACCAGAAAATGGTTGTCCGCCAGGAATTTGGCCCAGTCTTCGTTTAAATGATAGCCGTTGGTCTGTAAGGCGTGGTGGATGGTTACGCCGTGAATGTTGTATTTTTTCTCCAGTTCTATGGATTTTTGGAAGAATTCCAGACCCCGGAGCGTGGGTTCCCCGCCCTGGTAGGAGAAGCTGCACTCCCCCTCGGCGTAGGCCAGCGCCCGCTTGATCATCTGTTCTAACGTTTCTTCGCTCATAAAACCGTAGGATGCCTGTTCCCGGTGTTCGGTGATATCATAGTAAAAACAGTAGTCGCATCTCATGTTGCAGTTGCCTGATGAAGGCTTGATCAGTAAATGGATTGGTGGCATAGTTGTGTTCTCCTTTGGTTGTTTTATTGGCAGGACCAGGGCGTGGAATGATCAATCAAACCGGAAGCTTAATTGCTGCTCTTTTAGCGATGTCACCGCCCGCTCGGTCAGTCTGTCCTCCGGACCGGAACTTCCACAGAGCATCGTGGAAGACGGGTCATATTGCAGGATATGGGTTTGAACTTTTGTGTCGCTGAAATTGGCGTAGCAGTATCTACAGCCGTTCTTACAGGTATTATAACATCCGATGTCGATACTTTCCAGACAGCCGCACTCCTTTCGCTGATTTTTGTCTTTTCCGCCGGTGACCACGCAGCCGGTAAGACGCTCAATCAGGCGGCGGTCGATACAGCAGCCGTGACGGATTCCCATGTCAGATAATTCGATGGACTCGGCGCAGGTTTCCACTGTCATGTTATAGTCTCCGGCGATACCGGCTATGATTCCGGCCAGTCGGTACATGGTCTCACCGGTCATGGTTTGAACGGAGAGACCGGACATATTCCGCTCAGTTTTCCCGTAGAAATCAAGGAAACTGATGATGACCTTATCGGTATATCCCTCCAGACTCTTGGCGATTTCCCGGAAGGCTTTTTTGTGGTAATCGGCGGAATAGCGGCTGCTGAGCAGAATGGGATCATACCGCCACAGGACGCGTTCTTTTCCGATTTTGTCTGATAACTGTTGAAAGGTTTTGATCAGTTCCCCCCGTTTATCCGGGAGGTTTGGCTCCACGTCACGGCCATAGCCGGTCAGCGTAAATTGGACATAATACGGGTAATCCTTCAATTCCTCGAAACGGTCCATCATCGGAGCCGGGTTCTTCGTCCAGAATACGATGCAGTCCACCACATCCGGCGACAGATGAATCCGGCTGATCTGGTGGGCATTCATGGGATTTCTCACGTCCACGAAACCGGCTTTTATGCGGTTAAAGAACCACTCGGAATAATAGTTTGGAATGTCGGTTCTTCTGCTTGCACTGATGATCATGAATCCGCTCCTCCTGTTCTTCGTACTATACAGCTTCTATCATAACACAACTTCGGCCAAATAAGCATCTCATTTTCGCCCCTCTTTCTGAATTGACAGCGTCCGCAAACCATATTATAATATTTATATTACATTTGTAATATTTATAGCAAAGGAGGAACATTGTCATGGCGGCACTGCCACAGATATCGGAAGCAGAATTTGAAGTGATGAAAATCGTCTGGAAATACGCGCCGATCAATACCAACGAGATCACGGAGCGATTGACAAAGACCACGGCCTGGGGGCCGAAAACGATACAGACGCTGATCAAACGTCTGGTAAACAAGGGGGCTCTCACCTACGAGAAACAGAGCCGGGTATTCGTTTACACTCCGCTGGTGAAGGAAAGCGAATATCTCAATCAGGAGAGCAATTCCTTCCTGAACCGTTTTTACGGCGGTCACATCACCGCCATGCTGTCCTCTTTTATTGAAAATGACCGGCTGTCTAAAGAGGAACTCGACAGCCTCCGCTCTCTCCTTTCCCCGGACAAACAGGAAGGGGGCTGATGAGATGACAGCTTTTATCATCCGTTTTCTCACCTGCAGTCTGGCGGTTACTGCAATGATTGGCGTGCTTCTGGCTGCGAAATACGGGTTTCGGCAGGTATTGTCCAGCCGAATGCAGTATCACTTATGGTTTCTTATGCTGGGACTTCTGGCCGTTCCCTTTCTGCCCGTTCGTTCCCTGGGCGTTCTGCGGGTATTGTCCGGGATCAGACAGTTCTTTTCCGGCCTGCTTGCTCCCGTCCTTGGAAATGCAGACGGGATGCGGCAAATGGCATCCGACTTAAGCTCAGTGTCTTCCGGGCGGTGGATCGGCGATTTCGGGGTTAACCTCAGCCAGACAACGCCATCTGTGGTTGAATTGGGACTTGCCACCGTCTGGCTGGCTGGCGTCCTGGTGACTGCGGTTCTGGTTGTGCATTCCCGCCTCCGGCTTCGCAGGCTGAGGCGGTCCGCCGTTCTGCTGCAGAATCCGGAAGTAAAACAGTTATACCGCCAGTGTTTGTCTGAGTTACATATCAGACGGGAAATTCCCATTTACGGTACCATGTATCTGTCCTCGCCCGCGATGGCCGGATGTTTGAAGCCCTGTATTTATCTGCCAATTCGTCTAGTGTCCGATTGTGATTTGGGAGAGCTGCGCTATATGCTGCTTCACGAATTGCAGCATTACCGATGCCAGGATGCATGGGCTGGCTGCGCTATGGATCTGGCCCGTATCCTGTACTGGTTTCATCCGCTTGTCTGGTACGCTTTAGGGAACATGAAGCAGGACCGGGAACTGGCCTGTGACACCGCGGTGCTTCAGATGCTGGAACAGAAGAATTATCATGACTATGGTCTTACGCTGATCCATTTTGCCGGGCAGATATCCGGAACGCCATTTTCCTGTACCTCAGGTATTGGCGGTAATGCGAAACAGATGAGGCGGCGGATCGCCAATATTGCGTCCTATCAGACGCCGTCCCGGATCAAAACCGCAAAAGGTCTGGCGGCCTTTGGAGCCGTGGGGCTGCTGCTCGCCTGCTTTCTTCCGGCTCTGGCTGTCTACGGGGCGGACGACGCCTCTTATTCCTGGGATACGGCGGGTAAACAGATTGTCTATGAGGATTTTTCCGGTTATTTTGGAGATTATGACGGCAGCTTTGTCCTGTATGATGCCGGAAAGGATGGCTGGACTGTCTATAACCGGGACGGGGCAACGAGGCGGAGTTCCCCCTATTCTACGTTTAAAATTTATGACGCTCTTATGGGACTGGAAGCAGGTGTTATATCGCCTCTTCAGTCGAAGATAGCCTGGAATGGGGAACATTTTCCCATCGAAGCATGGAATGGGGAACAGGATTTAAACTCTGCTATGAGCGGTTCGGTCAACTGGTATTTCCAGGCGATCGACGAGGCCGCCGGTTTTTTGGCAGTCAAGAACTTTGTAAATACAATCGGTTATGGAAACCGGAAACTGACCGGGGACTCGCCTTCGTTCTGGTTAAATTCTGATCTGAAGATCTCTCCGGTGGAGCAGGTGGAGCTGTTGGAGAAGCTGGACAGCAATGATTTTTCCTTTGCGGAGGAACATGTAAGAGCTGTGAAGGATTCCATCCGGCTGGAGGTCTCGTCCCAGGGGACGATGTACGGCAAAACCGGCACCGGGAAAGTAGAGGGAGAAAACACGGACGGGTGGTTTGTCGGGTACGTGGAACGTGACGGAGGGAACTGTTACTTTGCCGTCAGCATGACTCAGGGGAATTCCACTGCAAATGCAGGCGCGGGCGGCAGTGCGGCGGCAGATATTGCGCGGAAGATTCTGTCGGAGTTAGAGATTTGGAAGTAAGGGAAACTGACAGCCAGGACGGCCGCTTCTGCCTCCTGTTTTCATGTTCGTCAATGGAAAGAATAGCAACCCTATGATTCCACCTCTGTTACCCTCTTTGTGTACCAGGACTGGGGGATATTGGAATCGGAGGGGAGAACCTGGTTCGATACATATTGGAAGCTGCCGTCAGGGAAGGGACGGATGACTACGGTATGGCAAAAGGCCGCGTCTGTGTTCTGCTCCGGCCAGACCGCATTAACAGTAAGTTCCAGGTTTCCGTCTTCGATGTGGCGGTATGCTGTCACTTCCGGGTATGGGATATCCGAACTGCCCGGGTTGTCATAGAAGCCCCGGGGCGTGTACTGGTAAGTGTCATCGGAGGCGCGGTATCGGATCTTCTGGCGGAGAGTATCACTGCTGATGTGGAAACGGGTCCGGATGACGGCTTCAAATTCCTCCGACGATATGGGGAAATAGGCGCCGGTGGTTTCCGAGGTGCAGGGAACGCTGACGGAGTATTTCTGGCGGTATAGAATTTCGTATAAATCGTAGAAATCAATGTCACCAAAATCGTCTTCCTTCCAGTCGGTTATAAACAGGTTGTTGGAGCGGTAGCCGATGGGCAGAAGGTACTTCCGGTTTAATTCCCGGCAGGTTTCCTCCAATGGCGCTATTCTGACAGCGGTATGGCCGTAGGGGCCTGAAAAACCTTCCATATAGTACTTTTCAAAAAACAGGTAGCCATTTTCCGAACGAACCCAGGTGTGCGCGTCATAATGGTCTGAGCCTATATTTTTCAAATGCCAGTTACCCGATGTTTTTCCGCCGCCGGACTGCTTCCACCACAAACTGTCTGTCCTGACATTCACATTTCCGCCGTCTGTCTCCATCCGAAACTGCACAAAGCCGCCGTTGTTCAGAACCATCAGAAACATCACTTTTCCGGGCTGCTTCTGTTCCACTTTGTCACAGAATTCGTCCAGTTCCCGGCTGTGTTCCATATTGATCTGGCTGTCCTGATCTACCGCCACATATCCCTCTGCCCCCAAACGTTCCACCATTGCGCTCACCACCGCCAGGTCCCCCAGCGTTCCGGTATTTACAGCATTCTCATAGATATCGCCGCAAAGTTCCTCCAGCGTCTCTGACAGATTCTCTTCCACCTTCGGGGTCCCGGCCGTCTCACCGCTTTCCGATGGAGGTGTCCCACCCCCCTCATTTCCCGAGCCTCCCATGCATCCGGCCAGTCCAAATACGCATACTGCAGCCCCGATAAAATTTAAAATCACGGTTTTTCTTATCATGGAATTCCAACCTCCAGTGTCTAATCTTACAATTGTAATTTTATTAGATCTTACATCAGTAATATTTACAAGTCAAGGGAATTTATAATGAATCTTGTTACCTTCTTTCGCACGGCTCCCTGTTTTGCTTGTCTCCCCCATCGGGGTTGAGGTATAATAGGAACACTTGGCAAGTTTTATCGAGCCTGGTGAAAATAGATGCCTGGACACTTAACGAGGTCCTTCACGAGTTTCGTGACCATGGTATAATGGATTTGGCATGAAAGAAAAGGAGAAACCTGGTAATGCATTATGATTGTTTGATTGTGGATGACGAGGCGGCGATTGCGGAGTCTACCAGTGAATATTTTAACTTGTTTGAAGTGAATTCCACTTACGTAACCGGGTATGGGGAGTGTTTGGAGTTTTTGGAGGGGAATACGGTTTCGCTGATTTTGCTGGATATTAATTTGGGGGAACAGTCGGGGTTTACGCTGTGTAAGAAACTGAGGGAGCAGACGGATGTTCCCATTCTGTTTATCAGCGCCAGGACCAGTGATGATGATATTTTGACGGCGCTCAACATTGGCGGGGACGATTATATTAAGAAGCCCTATACGCTGAGTATTCTGCTGGCGAAGGTGAAGGCGGTCCTCAAACGGTGCGTGGTGACGGATAGTCCGAAGACCATCAGCATACATCATGTTGAAATTGATTGTAACTCCCACAAGGTGACGGCGGACGGGGTTCCGGTGAAACTGAAGGAACTGGAATTTAAGCTTTTAGTGTATTTGGCGAAGAACCGGAACCGGGTAATCACCAAGGAGGAGCTGCTGCAGAATGTGTGGCCGGACCCCTATGTGGGGGAGGGAACTTTGACGGTTCATATCCGGCGGCTGAGAGAAAAGCTGGAGCATGACCCGAATCATCCGGAGATGATTCTCACGGTCTGGGGGACGGGTTACCGCATGGAGTAATTTGGACAGCGGGGACGATAGATGGTAATGATCCGGGCAACTATGATGATAGATCGGAGCAAATGAAATGATACATAAAAAATGGCTTGCTGCCCTGCTATGCCTCTACTGCCTGGCAGGCGGTCTTCTGGCATTTTCCGTAATGAAACAGAACCGGACGCCGTCCGTCGATATGGTGGCGGTGAACCGGATTGTCAATCACACGGTGAAGAATTTTGAGGAGCGGAATTTCAACAGTTTGCACAATTCTCCCTATGAGTATTCGGTGCTGGACACGGACGGGAACCTGCTGTTTCAGACTTCACCGTCGGTGTCTTCTACCCTTGACGAGGCGGTCCGCTCTCACGACGCGATTTTAGACGCGGCAGGTCTGGAGACTGTTTATGGGAAAGTTTTGATTTCCACCAATTATGAGGCGGTTCTGGCGGTCCGGCAGCGGCGGCTGGTTGGATTGATCTTTGGCATGTTCGTATTGCTGCTTCTTATGGCGGCCTGTTATATGGTCTATTTAAATCATGCGGTCTTTGGCCCCTTTCAAAAGCTGAAAGATTTTGCCCGCCATATCGCCATGGGGAATCTGGATGCTCCTCTTCCCATGGACCGGAATCACGCGTTTGGGGCATTTACGGAAAGTTTTGATATTATGAGGGAACAACTGTCGGAGGCACGGCAGCGGGAGGCGGAAGCCAACAGAAGTAAGAAGGAGCTGGTGGCCTCTTTGAGCCACGATATCAAGACGCCGGTCACCTCCATCAAACTGGTCAGCGAACTGCTGCTGGTCACGGAAACAGATGGAAAGGTCCGGGAGAAAATACAGACGATTTATAATAAATCCGAGCAGATTGACCGGCTGATCTCCGACATGCTCCAGGCCACGCTGGAAGATTTGGGGGAACTGCGGGTGACGGTGTCGGAGGAAAGCAGCACGCTGCTGGAATCGATGATCCGGCACTCTGACTTTTACGGGCGCGTGACCATGGAGCCGATCCCTGGCTGTCTGCTGCAGATGGACCCTCTGCGCATGGAGCAGGTGATTGACAACCTGATTAATAATGCCTATAAGTATGCAGGAACGCCCATTACGGTCTGCTCGGAGATTCTAAACGGCTTCCTCCGGCTGGAATTTATGGATTATGGGAATGGGGTTCCTGAGGAAGAACTCCCGAAGCTGTTTCAGAAATTTTACCGTGGCAGCAACAGCCTGACCGGTTCCAAAACCGGTTCCGGATTGGGGCTATATATCGCCCATTATCTGTTGAAGAAAATGGGCGGGGATATCCAGTACTTTAACCGGAAGGACGGATTCAGTGTGGAGGTGCTGATTCGCCTTGCTTAGTGAAGGTAACGGGGGAAACGATGGCTGACGACAACCAGCTCTTCCCTCGTTACATGTAGTAACCACGGAAATCTCAAGTCACAATTTCTTGCATTCCCACAAGGCCTATGTTATAGTAGATTTACCGGACAATGGTGAGGTCATATAAGAAACTATCACCATCGTATCATTTCAACAGGAGGATTTCTCCTGGGCCATCTGGCAGAGTATTAAAAGACATATCTGATTTTCAGCCTGGATCAGGCAGACAATCATTTTTATATTAGAAAAGAAAGGAAAAACTATTGTCTGGGGTAAGAAAAACTTTTATAATGGAGATAGGTTCTTATATAGCCGTTTAGAAGGAGGCTATATGGACAAAAGAAACAGAGAACTGGAAGCTGACTACAGGAAGACCATTGAAAGCAATCAGCCCTTGGAAGATCGGGCACTGAAAATGGCAGCACAATTTTTTGGAACAGAACTTCTGCCGCTGCTTGGCATCCCCGGAAAGGTTCGACGGATCGCTCCCACAGAACAGGTACATCTGGAAATCAAGGATTTTCTTGAAGATTTTAACTTTGAGATGGAAAGCGGGATGTGGTATCACTTTGAATTTGAAAGCGACACTATCACGACAAACGATTTGATTCGATTCCGTTCCTACGAGTCTGTCACCAGTTTCTACTATGGAGTGGAAGTCATTACCTATGTAATCTGTACGGTTGACGCAGGAACGCAGGTCATGGAACTGAAGCAGGGGATCAACTGTTACCGCGTGTACGTGATTCATTTGAAGGAGAAGGATGCAGACCTGCTGATTGGGATGTTGGAAGAAAAACGGCAGTCACAGAGGCTGAGCCGAAGTGATTTGGCAGAACTGCTTCTTACTCCTCTGATGTCGGGGAAACAGGACGTATCAGAACGAATTGAAAAAAGTGTCCGTCTGATTCAGCAGGAGCGCGATCTTTTGGGGAAAGAGGATCTGCTTCGGATGGAATCAGTTCTGTATACGTTTGCTATGAAGTTTTTATCCAAGGTTGAACTAGAAAATATTCAGGAGGTGTTTGAAATGACAATACTGGGGCAGATGTTAGAGGCCAAGGGTGTGGAGAAAGGAATCGAGAAGGGAATTGAAAAGGGAATCGAAAAAGGTATGAAAGTTGGCTTGGCACAGGGCATTATCAAAACATACAAAAAACTGAATGCCTCCAAAAATGACACCAGAGAGGAACTGATATCGGAGGCAAAACTGACAGAGGATGAGGCAGACGCTTACCTTTTAGAATACTGGGAGAACTGACTTTCTTCATCCAAGAACCAATGGTTATCAAAGTGTATGTATCAATTTATGCTGAAAAAGTGCTGGCCGGAACAAGGTCATGAAGATGAATGAACGCTGGGAAGCGCTGAAAGAAGAAAAACCCATGCAGAGGCTTAAGGCTGTGAAAATGCCTGACTTCTGTATGGGTTTTCCTTTATCATTGTCAATAGCTAAAAATCAGTATGAACTGGCTGTCAGTGATACCGAATCCGGAAACTGGCTCCCGAATCTCCGGCGAAAGCTAGTCTTCCCTCTTTCGGAAGCAGGATCTGCTGTCCTTTCTCCAGTACGTAGGAACTGGAAATGCAGGTCATCTCCTTGCCGCTGTGATCATAGAGGAAGAAGGCTCCGTTCTCCGGCACCTCGATGGATACCGGGCGGGCGGCCTGTGCTTTGCCGGAAGCGAACCAGATGGTTTCTCCGTCATTTCCGATGGTGACGGTCTCATTCTCCGCCGGGAATTCCTCCAGGGATTTCTCGGAAATCAGGCGATAGCTGCTGGTCTGCAGATAGTCTTTGCCGCCTCTTGTGAGGATTTGGTAATCACTGGTATCTCGGCCCACCTGCCCTGGCACCTGGATGAAGAATTCGGCATTGGTTTCATCTGTTAAGGCCGCCATGGTAAGGAGAGACTTTTCAAAGACCAGATAACCGCCCGGTGCATCCAGCACTTTTGGTTTCGCCATAAAATTGGACATGTAGGCGGCCGACGTGTATTTGTCGCTGACCAGGTAGTATTCGGTGCCGGCCGCATGTTTCCAGGCGGAATTGGTCTTTTCATCCACCGGTTTTTCAGAAATCTTCTCCGCCAGCGGCAGATACATGGCCGTACTTCCAAGGCCCGGATAGATCTCATAGCTGGCCGCCATCAGATACTGCTGTCCCTGGTCTCCTGTCTTGAATTCCAGGGCCGTTTTCCCGACAGTTCCGTTGCTGCCACGGCTCATGTCCCCGGATGCATTGATGTAGGCGCCAAATTCTCCGTAGAACCGTCCGTCGTCATGGTAGCGGTAGGTCTGGACACTGCCCTCATGGGTTCCCACGCTGGCAAGGGTCAGCGTTCCGTCGTCCTTCACGTCTGCCTGGAACATATCCCAGCCGGCATACCAGCCGGATTTCTCCAACAATTCCTCCGGCACGGAAACATCCCCTGACACTACGCCGGTCTGCTCTGCCACACCTGAATGCCCTGCCACCCACGACTGCCCTGCCGCTCCTGAATGCCCCGCCGCCCCTGGCTGCCTTGCTCCGTCTGATCCTTCCATCTCCCGGAACGGATCTTCCTCATGCCGTTCAATGCGTTCTATTTCCTCCAAATATTCCAGCAGAATCTCCTGCGCCGCCATCTGGCAGAAGGAACTTCCACCTCCGCTGGACAGCACTGCGCAGGAAATATTCTCCTCCGGCAGCACCGTTAAGCTGGCATGGTAAAACGAGGTATCCCCGCCTTTCACCAGCGCCTGAATCCCATACTGGCTGAACGGATACGTATCCACGCTGTCCCATCCAAGTCCATACAGCAGATTGGTGTCACGGCCGTCAGGATTCATCTGCCGCCCATATTCACTGGTCTCCATATCCTTTAAAGACGCATCCGACAACAAATTCGCCGTTCCGCTTCTCTCACTCATAAACACCTCCGAGAACCGGCACAAATCCTCCGCCGTGGCATATACGCCGCCGCTTCCAATTACATTTGCCATATCCGTGGGAAGTTCTTTCCCGGTCAATTCATCGTAGACCGGCGCCAGTTCCTCTTTCGCCATAGGGCTCTGTGGCGTCTTAAAATAGGAAAGCCCCAGTGGTCCCGCAAATGTCTTCTCCAAAAATTCCGTGTACGTCAGCCCGCTGACCCGTTCCACCAGAATCTCCGCCAGCGTAAACCCGTCATTGCAGTAAGTGGAAAATGCTCCCGGGTCCGCCTTCAGTCTCTGGGTTTTCAGCCGTTCCAGCAGATGGTCATGATTATCCGTGTCCGTATCTCCCAGCAGCATGGCATTGATCAGCGTCGATCCCTGAATGCCTGAACTGTGGTTCAACAGCATCCGGGGCGTAATCTCCACATACCGTTCATCTTCCATCTCAAACTCCGGAATATATATCGTCAGCGGTGCATCCAGATCCACCAGCCCTTCTTCCGCCAGCTTCATCACCGCCGCCGTCACCACCACCTTGCTGGTGGAACCAATTCCATACATCACTTTCTGCCCCTGGGACTCCCTTGACTTCAAGTCTTTCTCATGACCAGTCACCCCGGCCCCAGCCTCTTTCACCAAGTCATTTTCACGATCAGCCACCCCGGCCCCAGCCTCACTCACCAACCCATTTTCACGACCATCCACCCTTGCCACAGCCGCTTTCACCAAGTTGTTCTCATGACCTGCCACACCTGCCGCAACCTCACTCACCAGACCATTTCCCTGATCTGCCATCCCAGCCACCCCAGCCCAAACCGACATGCTCATCCCGCCTGCCGCCAAAACCCCTGCCAGCACACCCCACCGGGCTTTCCTGCGAATCTCCACTCGATCTCTCCTCATTCTCATCCTTTTTAGTCCTCCGTCAACAGGCTGTAAACCGATATTCCCTTAATTTTCCCCGCCACAATCATAGAAATCCCAAACGAATACACCACCAGCGCCAAACTCATCACCGCCAGCATCACAGGGCTGATGGCAAAATCCATTTTAGAGATTCCCGTCTGTTCAAACATCATTCCCGCAATTGGATTAATCACCACTGTGGAAATCACGCATCCCACTACCGCTCCTATCACCGACACCGGAAGGAAGCTGGCCGCAATCTGCTCCATCAGCTGCCGGTCCGTATACCCGATCGACTTATAAATGCCAAATTCATGCTTCCGTCTAATAATCATGGACTTAATCACAATATAAAATACCAGCGTGATAATCAAAATCGTCCCAAACAGAATAATCACCGACACCATCCCTACCGCCGAAGCGACGCTGTTCATATTGCTGACAAACATTTTCTCCGTATTCTCAATCCTGTCAATCTGATAGGACGACGTATCACCCGATAATACAATCTTCCCATCCTGCATCAGCGCATACTGAACGCTGTCCACTCCATACATAGAGATTAGATTGGCCAGCTTTTCCTCCGCCTTCCTCCTCGCCGCGCTCCGCTCATCTTCCACCGCGTTCCCCGAGGGCGACAGCACATCAAACCGGCTCTCAATGACCCCAATCATCTCCTCCGTATCCACCCCATCCTCCAGATACACCAGGATGCTTTCTCTCTCATACGATGGATTGAGCCGCCGCAGTCCATCCAGATTCAGATAACACTGCCGCCCAAAATTGCTCATGGTCTGACCAAAGCCGCTGATCACATACTCCGCCTCCACGCCCTGGTATTCCACCTTCAGCGTATCGCCGATCTTCTTTCCCAGACGTTTTGCCAGAACTCCCGTCAGCGCCACCTCATTGTCGTACACCGGCATTTCCCCCTCATAGGTGTCCACCATCTCCAGGCTGCCAAAATCATCCGACACATAGGCGGAAATGGTATCATCCCCGATCACAACGCTCATGGACTCATACATGCTGGTTCTGCGCACGCCGTCCACCTCCAGCAGTTCCTCCTCCAGCTTCTCATAGTCGGCATGAGGCGCCCGGTACACCATCAGCTCACTGATCTCAAAGCCGGACATTTCCACCAGAAGTTTGTCATCCATCCCCATGTTGCGGTACAGCACCAGAGCAAAGGCACAGGCAAAGGTCACGCCTGCCACAATGATTCCCACCATGGCATAGGTCTTCTTGTGAAACATCATACTCTTAAGCCCCAGCACCAGAGACACCTTTCCCGGCGTCTGGTCCAGCGGAAAATAACTCTTTGAAAAATCATGGGATTCCAGGCCGCCGCGAAGCGCCTGAATCGGCAGGATGCGGGCCGCCTTGCCAGCCGCCGTCTGGCTGGCAAAGAGAATCACCGCCATAATCAACGCCACACTCACCGCTGCACTCCCCACCTGAATCCCGCCGCTCCAGGGGATTCCAACCGAAGTCACGATCACCCCGCCAAGCAGGCGGATCAGCAGATAGGAAACTCCAATCCCAAGAAATGTCCCACACAGCCCAATGATGATAAACTCCAGTGCAATGGACCATTTGATCTGTTTTCCCGTATAGCCCATAGCTCCCAGCGCGCCGATATTTTTCATCTGGGAATCAATATGGTTGGCGATCCGAAACCGAATCACCACCATCCCCACAAACACAATAATAAACGAAAATGCAAACAGGATGGCTGACAAGATCGTCACGATCATGGTGCCGGCCGTGCGCATTTCCTCCAGATGAGTCTCAATTACGTCCGCATCCAGGGCCGCCGCCTCCACATTGACGGAGGTATTCTGTTTAAAATCCTGTCTCACCGCCATCAGCTGGTCCGTATCCTTCAACCGGACAGACAACAGCTTTCCGCAGCCCACCTGGGCATAGAGATTCTCATAGGTTTCCTGGGGAATGTAGAGATCCACCAGACTGCTGATGGAGGACCCGAACCAGGTAGCGGAAAAATAACCGGCCACCTTCAGCGTGTAGTCCTTCTTTTTAAATTCCATGGTAAAGTCATCCCCCGGCTGATACCCCATGGATTTCATATAGTATGGGATATAGACCGCGGATTCCTTCGGCACGTCGGCGAGATGATGAAGCTCATACCCCTTGATCTGCCGCTCAGTTCCCATATTTCGAAAGCTGATGGACAGCGTTCCGCCCTGGGGCAGGTTACACATATCCATCAGGATGGCGTCCTCCGCTTCCGCCTGCGCCACCCGCGCGTCTTGCTCAAAATATTCCAAATACTCTTCCTTATACTCATTGCCATAAAAGCGGACCTGGTAATGGGGACCGTTCAGCCGGTCATTTTCCTGGTCATAGAAACGGTTGATGCCGGTGAGGAAGGTCAGCCCCACATTAAACAGCGCCGTGGACAACAAAATCAATATGCCCATGGAGATGGCAACGCTCTTTTTTTTCTTTAAATTCGCCCAGGATATCATCCATACTGCCATATTACCACCCCATTTCCGCCAGGAATGCATTCAGCTTGCCATGGCGGGCTTTGTCATTCTTTTGATAAGCTCCCAGTTCACATTCCCCACAGATGATGCCGTCCTTTAAGTAAATGACGCGGTTAGCCCTGCGGGCCGTCTTGATGTCATGGGTAACCACCACCAGACTCTGTCCTTTTTCATTGATACCGGTCAGGGCATCCAGCACCTGCTCGCTGAATTTGGAATTCAAAGCCCCCGTCGGCTCATCGGCAAATACCAGATTCGGTTCGTTCATCAGCGCCCGGACAATGCCCACACGCTGGGCCTCACCGCCGGAGAGCTGGGCCGGGAACTTTCCCCATTCGGCTTCCGTAATTCCCACCTGTCCAAGCAGCTGTTTTCCCCGCTCCGCCACCGCTTTCCGGTCCTTGCTGGTGAGAAGTCCGGAGACCAGCACATTATCCAGCACGCTCATATTATCTAATAAATGGATCTGCTGGAACACAAACCCGCAGTTCTTCCTCCGAAACACCGCCATCTCGCTGACTCCCAGACCGGTGATATCAATATATCCGGAACCGCCGTCTTCCAGCGTATTCTGGCTTCCGCCCCCGGCCGTCCTGCCGGAATATCTCACCGTCCCCAGCGTCGGCTGGTCCATCCCCGACAGCACGTACAGCAGGGTGGATTTCCCCGACCCCGACGCCCCCATAATCACAGTAAAGTCTCCCTTATAGATCGATAAATCCAAGTTTTTCAACACATGCTGCTGAAGCCCTCCCGTAGAAAATGTCTTGCACAATTTATCCGTTTGTAACAGAATTTCTTTCTTCATCTGCTTCCTTCTCCTCTGCTTTCCTGCGGTGATTCCTGCCATAACTGTCCGCCGCTTATGGGAACAGTATACCTGCTTTCCCCCGAAAAGTCTTTAGTAGAACTGTGCCTGTTTCTTGCCAGTTTCTTAACAGTTTCCTATCCGGCCCCATGTTACGGCTTCATTTCCCCATCCAAACTCCCTAATACTAACACAAAAAAGACGCGCGTCCCGGATTTTATCCGAAAACGCACGTCATTCTACTCTTTCATTCAGTTACTGCTCAACTATCTTGCCTCATAAAAATCGGCCGTATAGTTCTTCATCGGGTCCCAGTTCTTAAACTCAAAATCCTCCGCCGACACATCCGTCCCAGCCGCTTTCACCGCGTCAATGGCTCTCATCCACTCCGTCTGAGTACTCTCCGCCAGTGCAGCCAGCTCCGCCTTGTAATCCACGCTCTGCGCCAGCACACCCTGTACAATCTCGCCCATACTCGGGGAAATTGCGGAAACTTCCCCGTATACCAGCGCCGTCTCCGGTTTCGCCACAATCGGGTCCGGGGCCAGAGCCGCCGCTTCCTGGTTCAGTTTGTAGTATTCCAGCATCACCTCATCGGTCATCGCTTTCTGGTTCACCGCGTCAACCACCGATACAAAACCGCCGTCTTCCACAAGACCGGACTGATACTCCTCCGAGTACAGCGCCTTCAGGTACTTAGCCGCCACATCAGGATGGGCGCAGTTTGCGGAAATTCCCATCCACGGCTGGGCGCCAACATAAGGAAGCTTTCCTTTCTCCCCGTCATCCGGAACCGGCATCGCCATCACGCCAAAATCAAGCTCCGGGTTATCCTTTCTCCAGGTGGAGATACACCAGGCTCCCTGTACCAGAAATGCCGCCTGGTTCTGTGCAAACAGCGCTCTCGCCTCCGGAGCCTTCAAGGTAACGGAATCGGGATGCATACTGCCATCCTTCACAAGAGAATCAAAGAAATCAAAAGCCTTGAGCATTGCCTCCGAGTTCAGCGTATTCTCCCCGTCCACCATGATGATCTGGGAAATGTCGCTGCACTTGCCGCCTGCCGTGCTGGCCAGCGAGCGGAGTTCCAGCTCCAGTCGGTTGGCCTGAGCGCCGCTGTCGATCATTCCGTAGAATTTCCCGTTTCCAGCCTCCGTCACCTTCTTACAGACCTCCCGGAACTCACTCCAGGTTTTGGGCAGACTGCTCTCTTCAATGCCGGCCTCCTTCAACACATTCCTGTTGTAGAATATCAGCGTATTGATAATGTTGGCCGCCTCGGGAAGCACATACACCTTTCCGTCCAGCGTGGTGATCCCCTCATTCAACGCGCCTGCGCCGAACGAATTCAAGAAATCCTCACCCACGTACTCATTCATCGGCATATACCAGTTTTCATCCACCACGGAACTTAACTTCATACCCGATGGAATGGGGAATAAATCAGGCGCGTTGCCTGCCTTGATGGCGGAGATCACCGTCTCCTTAAACTGGTCGCTGGTGAGTACCGTGTACTCGATGGTCACGTCCGGGTTTTCCTCCATGAACTTTTTGTGAAATGCCTCCCGGCGCTCCTTGGTGCTGTCACTCCAGTCCACCACCTTCAGAGTCACCTTCTCCCCCTCTTTCGTGGCTACGGTCTCCCCCGCTGCCGCTGTGGTCTGGGCGGTTGTCTCCGCGTCATCCTTGCCGGATACCTTGACGCCGCATCCTGCCAGTGACACCATCGTCATGGCCGCCGCCAAAGCAAGCGCCAGACTTCTGCCTGTTTTTCTCATAATGAAATTCCTCCTTCTATGAAATCATAAATATTTATCAGCTCTTCACCGCGCCTGCAATTCCGTCAACGAAATATTTCTGCAGGGCGATAAAGATTACTACCACAGGTACAATTGCAATACTGGCCCCGGCCGCGATACCGGTCCAGTCTACCACATTTTCCCCCCGAAGCGCGTACAGGCCTACAGCCAGGGTACGGATCTTCGGATTGTTCAGTGTAATAATCAACGGAAGCAGGAAAGAGTTCCAGGTCCAGATAAACTGCATGATTACCACCGTCACCATAATTGGTTTGGCTAACGGGAACATCACCTTCGCATACGTCTGGAAAAATCCTGCGCCATCGATGGTTGCCGCCTCCTCCATCTCCTTCGGGATCGTGGCATAATAACTGGAAAACAGCATCAGAAAGATCACATGGCCGCCTCCGGACTCTGCCAGAATCAGGCCCAGCAGATTCTGGGACAGCCCGATATTCTTCAATAATTCATACACCGGGATCATGGTAAACACCAGCGGAATTGTGGTGCTGGCAAGAAATATGCCCATGATCAGCTTCTTGCCGGGAAATGCATACCGCCCCAGCACATACCCAGCCAGGGACGTCGCCAGCAGCACAATAGCCACCACCGACAGTGTTACAATGATGGAGTTCCGGAAATACACCGCAAAGTTGGCATTGTTCCAGGCTCTCACAAAGTTATCCAACTTAAAAGATTCCGGTATTAAACTCAAACCACTTGCAAAGAATTCACTCTGCGTCTTGAAGGACGCCGACAGCATCCACAAAAACGGATAGACAAAGACAAAGGCCAGCAGTGCCAGAATCACATACATGACCAACTGAACAGGAGTTATTTTCTTTCTCATCATCATGTTCCCCTCCTAGACATTTCTCTTATTGGCCATGGCTGACTTCACGCTGCTGCCAATGATGCCGATACCAACCACAATCACGCCAAAAGTCATAGCTGCCGCACTGGCGTATCCCAGCCGCGGCATGCCGGTAGCGCTTGAGTAGGCCGTGCGGTACACAAAAGTGGCAGCCACATCGGTGGCATAGAATGGTCCGCCGTTGGTCATGGTCTGGATTAAATCGAAGACTTTCAGGGAACTGATGACACAGAGTACCGCAATCACGCCGCCGGTCGGGAGAATCAACGGAAATACAACCTTACTGAAGGTCTGCCACTTGTTGGCCCCGTCGATCATGGCCGCCTCGTAGACATCCTGGGACACGCTTTGGAGCGCCGCCAGCCAGTAGATCATGTAGGTTCCCACGTCCTTCCACACACCCACCAGCACCACCACGCCGAGCGCCGTCTTTGCGTTGCCCAGCCAGTTCACCGCCTTGATGCCGAACAGGCCAAGAAACTGGTTGATGGAGCCGGTGCCGCCGAAGATAAACATCATGATAATGCCGACGATGGATGCCGTCGTAATCACCGGAAGAAAGAAAATGGTGCGGAACACCGTGGCGCCTCTTTTGATGACACTGTTAAATATGTAGGCAAGCGCCAGGGAAACCGTCAGCTGGATGGGCACGCACAGCAGCATGTATTTGAAGCTGTTGACTACCGCATTTAAGAAGTATTTGTCCTGAAACAGCTGTTTGAAATTGTCCAATCCGATGAACGTGGCGTTGGACGTCATTCCCGACCAGTCCAGGGTGGAGTAAAAAATACTGGTGATAATCGGATAGCCCTGGAACATGACGTACAGCAGTGTGGCAGGAATCATGAACACCCAGCACCAGATTCCGATTTTCCGCTCATTCCGTTTCTTTAGATTCGTTTTCAATGAGATACTTCCTTTCTACTACAATATATTTATGGTTAATAACCCTTACAGCCAGTAAGGAAT
>JAWZDV010000022.1:67943-167731 GCA_034142505.1 Bacteroides thetaiotaomicron | reverse complement strand
CAGTCTTAGCCCCGGAAGCATGAGACCAGCCAGAGCCCGCCCAGGGAGCCTTCCGAACGATGTAACCTACCCATCTCGTGATTTCCTTCCACCCCCTTACCCCCTCCCCTTTTTCCATTAACCAGTTTATCCTTTCATATTCTTTGATGCAATCCGTTTCATAGCCCCATAGGATAGCAGGCACACTGCCAGGGTCATCACATCAGCCGCCGGCTGAGCCAGATAAATACCATAGATCCCCCAGATCCGAGGCAGTATCAAGACCAGGGGAATATAAAAAATCCCCTGCCGCACAGCCGACAGAAACAGCCCGAATTTCCCCGCTCCGATGGTCTGAAAGGTGATTGTCATCATATAACAAAGGCCAAAGACCGGATACAGCATCACCTGGGAGATCAGCAGCCGGCTTCCGTAGGAGACAATAGCCGGATTGCGGTTAAACAGCATGATCAGCGGTCTGGAACACGCGATATAGACCAGTGCCACCACTGCCGACAGCACCAGCGTCGCCTTCAGCGCAAACCTGGCACAATCGTGAAACCGCTCCTCCTTCCTGGCTCCAAAAGCATAGGCCGCCACCGGCTGATACCCCTGCATAAACCCCATAATCACATAACATCCAATGAGAATCAATCTCTGCACCACCCCGTAAGCCGCAATCACAAAATCACTCTCCGGCAATGCAGCTGCCGCCACGTTGGTCAACGATGTGGCCACAGCCAGACAAATCTGAATCACCGCCGTGGGCACCCCAATCCGGATCACCTCCCGAAACAGGGGCACCGACGGTTTCACCAGCCTGGCTTTGATTTTTATCACCGAACGTCCGCTCCCGTAAAACCACACCAGAATCCCCAGCGTCACAAACTGGGAGATCGTTGTCGCTAAAGACGCCCCTGCCACTCCCATATGGAATCCCCAGTCAAACATAAAGACCGGGTCAAGCACCACATTTAACACCGCCCCCGTGATCACAGCAATGGACGATATTTTCACTGAAGACTCCGCTCTGGCGGCACAGTTTAAACTCTGTGCCGGAAGATTGGCAATCGCCGCGATAAACATCCAGAACGCATAATCTTTGGCCAGCGCCATCACTTGTTCTGATGCCCCGAAGGCACGGAGCAGAGGTTCCATAAAGAAAATGCCGCCCACACACAGCACAGCGCCCACAATTACAGAAGCCGCCACAATCGTGGACACCGTGGTCCCGGCTTTCTCCTTCTCACCCGCCCCCAGCTGTCTCCCCGCCAGAACAGCCGCCCCGGCAGCAAAAATATTTTCAATGGATACAAAAATCAACAGCAGCGGCAGTGTCACCCCAACCGCCGCCAGCGCGGTATCACTGTCCAGCAGCCCGATATAAGCCGTATCCACAATGTTATAAACCGCTTTTGCCAGCAGCGCAAGCGTGGCTGGAACCGCCAGCTTCACAATCGCCTTCGACGGCTTTGCGGAGTCCAGAACCGACTCCTTTTGTGTCACATCCAATGAACCTGATCCCATTTTCCCGTTATCTCCTCCCGATCACTCCGTAAAGCAGAATTTCCAGTATCTGCCCACACAGCTTTTCATGTTCTCCGATATCCGTCTGGTCATAAACCTGGTAACGGGTATTCAAAAGATCCTGGAATATTCCAAAAATCCGAATCACTTCGTCAATACTCATCCCATCCCGCAAAGGTACCTTTTCAAGCAATCCGGTAAGAATCGACACATTTAACGCGTCAAATTCCTTCCGAAGCTCCCCAATTGCCTTCACCAGATGAGGCGGCGGTGTAATCACCGCGCTGTAAAACACCTTCCTGTACTCCGGGTTCTCATGAAAGAACACGATCCTGGTGTCGAAATACTGTTTTAACACTTCCTCGACACAGATTCCGTCTATTCTCACCTGCTTCCTCAGATACAACGTCAGAGTCTCAAAGCAATCCTGTACACAGGCGAGAAACAGATCATCCTTATCCCTGAAATAGTGATAGATAATCCCTTTAGATATCTCCCCTTCTTTACAAATCGTATTCAGCGACGCCTCCCCATAACTCTTCTCCCCGAATTCCTTCAATGCCGCACCCATGATCTTCTGCCTGCTCTGTATCTTCTTATCCTCTCTCTTCATCCTCTTTGTTTTTTTCTCCCTTACAAAAATTGACCAGGTGGTCTATTTCTGTATCATACCAAAAATAGACCACCTGGTCAATTAATCTTTTGTAAACTTTCTCTAAACAAAAACCTCCGGGAAAGAATCAATCCAATTCCCCCGGAGGTTAACTTTAATGACGGTGCATCTTCACTTCCGTCACACCCAAATTCTTCAAATTGGCGTGCACGCCTCTGTCATCCGCCTGGCCGATCAGAATATCCCGGCTCTTTCTGGCTTCCACCTCGGATTTGTGCTTGCTGGGACCGCCGACACAGCCGCCCTCGCAGACCATACCCTCAATGAAGTCTTCCGGCAACCTGCCAACCTTCAAAAGCATCAGGGCCTTCTTGCACTCCGCCGCGCCGTTGCACTTGTTCACTTTGATGTCGGTGTTCTCGCCGGTCTCCTTCAGACACTCCAGAACAGCCGCCGTCACGCCGCCGCCATTGCCGAAGCGTTTGCCGAACACGGAACTCTCCTGGTAGGTATTCTCCTCCGGCTCCAGTTCCACGTTCTTTGCTTTCATAGCCGCCCGGATCTCGCTGTAAGTCAGCGCGTAATCCGCGTTATCCTTGATGTTCAAGTCAAGCGTCTCGCTCTTCTTTGCGATACACGGCCCGATAAATACCGTCACGGTCTTCGGGTCCTCCTCCTTCAGCATTCTGGATACCGCACACATCGGGGATACCGTGGTGGACATGTTCTCCAAAAGCGTCGGGAAATGCTGACGGATCATATTGACAAAGGCAGGACAGCAGGAAGTGGTCATCTTCTTCCCGTTCTTGTAAGCCTCCGCCCATTCCTCCGCCTCGGCCGCCGCCGTCAGATCGCCGCCCAGACCGACTTCCACCATATCGGCAAACCCGATCTTTTTGAGGGCCGTCTTCCAGCTGGCCATGGTAATCTCCGGTCCAAACTGGCCTTCCGTGGCAGGCGCCACCATGGCAACCACCTTCTTGCCGGCGCGGATCATATTAATCACATCCACCATAAAGGACTTGGAACCAATGGCCCCAAACGGACAGCCGTGGATACAGGCTCCGCATTGGATACATTTGCTCTCATCGATCTCCACAAGACCATTCTCATCCATAGTGATGGCGTCCACCGGACAAGCCTTGCGGCAGGGTCTGGTCAAATCAGCGATGGCGTTGTAAGGACAGGCCTGGGCGCATTTTCCGCACTCCTTACATTTATCCGGATCAATATAGGCCCTGTCTCTGCCCATGGAAATGGCACCGAAATTACAGGAATTCTGGCAGGCCTTTCCCATACAGAGCTGGCAGTTGTCCGTCACCGTAAACCGGGCGATCGGACAGCCCTCACAGGCAGCTCCAATCACCTGGACAATGTTGGTGGTATCCTTCCCATTGCTGGGACAGAGTCCCTCTGCCAGTCTGACCCTCTGGCGGATTATCTCTCTCTCCCGGTAAATACAGCAGCGGAATTTTGCCTGGGGGCCCGGAATCAGTTTATACGGAATCTCTTCTTTCCTCTCATCCAGCACGCCTTCCCACGCCAGCCTTGCTGTCTCAATTAATACATCATGCTTGATTCTTAATACGGTTGCATCATTTGTTACCATGCCTTTTCTTCCTCCTAGTTATGAGCACTTAGTGACCGTACTTTGGTCACTTACGTGCGATACATGTCATCTGTACTTAGCGAGGTCTTTCACGAGCTTAGTACAGTGGCTAGTTAATAATAAGTCACTGTGACCGGTTTCCCCATTTTCTCCACCGTGTTTTTCAGCTGTTCCACCAGATTCTGGCGGATTCCCAGATCAAACGGAAGCCCCGGATTCTGGTAAGCGCTGTTAATTGCTTTCCCCACATACAGATGAAGATCCGTGCAATCTTCAATAATCATCTTCGCAACCATGGAACCGCCGTTTGGCTTATCCAGTTCCAGGAAGAAGTCTTCTCCCACACTTTCATTCTTCACATACCGTTTCAGTAAGTGAACCACCCTGTTTAACGTCAGCACCCCTTCCGTCACCAGCTCAATGCCGTCGATATAGGCAATGGGCGGGATATCCGGATCAACATAATCTAAGGATACATCCAGTTTTTTATGTAACTCCCGGGACACAATTGTGGCGCTGGTGCCCCCGCACACAATCCGTTTCGCGCCTTCCCCGAACATAAAGTCGGCCACCATGGCCTTGTCGTCCTCCGCGTTGCTGGCCGGTCCCGTCATCAAATGCACCGGCTTGCTGTCGATCACCCGCAGCGCCGCCACCGTGGTGTCATCCCCCGGCCGGTACATGTAAAGTTCGTCGCAGGCATGGCAGATTTCCGAGGCCAGACGGATCGCCGACACGGTCAATGCATACTGCTTCACCGCATAATTGGCAATATCCTTCCAAAGCCACCCAAAATTCAACAGTTCCCCGACACCTGCATGGATGGTCCCGTCGCTCATGAGAATCAGGGCATCCCCCTTCTTCACCCGGAACCGGAACTCATTAATCTTCTTTCCCTCAATCACCCGGATATTCTCAGGAATCTCCATCAGCTTACCGTCCCGGATAAAGATACAGCCCGGGTTGTCAAACTCCACCAGATACGCTTCCCCGCTGTGGAACACCTGGAGAATACTGAAAGTCGAGTAAGCCACCTGCCGCACCTGGCACACCGGCAGCGTCTCCACAATGGTCTCCACACACTCCTCCAGCGTGGCTCCGTTCAGAAACATGGTCCCCAGAATCTTGGACGTCAGCGTAGACAGGATATTCGCCTTCACGCCGCTTCCCATGCCATCCGCCAGAATCAGGATGTCGGAATCGTCCGTTTTTAAGATCTCGACCTTATCTCCGCACAGAATCTCCGTAAATTTGTTCAGGCTTTTATAAGCAATGTCTACGGTAATTCCCATTACTTGACCTCACTTTCGGGGGCATCCTCCAGCAGGGAGCGGCAGAGCTTCGTCAGCGTCGTCTTGGTCTCCGCCGTGGTCTCGCCCAAAAGACCGGCGATCTCCTGTGCCACCATCATCTGCTTGTGAATGACCTTCTGTGCCAGGTCTATGGTCTCTAACTTCTTCTCATAATCCTGCTGCATCTGCTCTTCTTCTTTTGTGATATCGATAATGGTCGCCAGCACCACATCCTGCTGCTCCACATACACAATATTCTGAAGGGTGGACAGATGGTATTCCGGATAAGTGATCTTCTTGCCGTGGATATTCTGATGGCTGTCATACACCCACTGGAAATCCGCCGGGTCAATCAGCTCATACAAATACATCTCCAGCGCCTCCGCCCGGGTTTTGCCAAAATACTTCTCGCCCACTGCGGAATACTCCATAATCTTCATCTCTTTATCGACGATCATCACCACGTTGGGCGACGTCTCCATCACTAAGTTGGCCAGAGACTCCGCCTTGTCATGCATATAAGGGATACACATGGTGATCTCCGCCTTCTTCTGGAACACAGCCACCGCCTTCTCCCGGCAGGTCGCATAGCCGCAGGCGCCGCAGTTTAACTCGTCCTCCGCCCGCACCTTGCCGATCTTTTTTAAAATCGCCCGGATCTCCTCCTCCGTCGGCATGGCATCCTCCGGCGAACGGTCCAGATAATTCTTGCGCAGCACAACGCCCTCTTCCATCGCCGCCACAGTCTTCGCCTGCACCGGCTCCTTGGCGATGGTTTCCTCCATATCCAGCTTCACCTTAAATCTGGAAATAGTCTCGTCCTCCACCGTCGGCCCCTTGATACAGCCGCCGGAACACATATTCATCTCAATAAAACAGCCGTTTATCTCTCCCCTGGACATGCTCTCGCACAAATCGATGCAGTTTCGGATTCCATGTACGTAGAACTTCCGGTAATCGTCGGCCCGTCCCTCGGTTGCCAGCACGGAATTCACCACGCCGTTGGTAACCGGATAGAGACGGTTCACCTTCGGGTCTGCCTTCACAAACGGGATGTCCTCACATTCCTCAATCTCGATATCTGCTTCCCGCAGCCACTGGTGCAGGTCATTGAAATTCAGCACGGCGTCAATACAGTCGTCATGGCGTTCGTCCCTGGATTCCTTCTTCTTGGCGATACACGGACCGATAAATACCACTTTGGCGTCCTGGCCGTACTCCTTTTTCAGCAGCTTCCCGTGGGCAATCATGGGCGATACCACCGGCGCCAGATAGGGAACCAGCTGCGGATAATAGATCTCAATCAAATCATTGACGCTGGGACAGCAGGTGGTGATGATATTCTCCATCGCCGCTTCCCGAAGCAGTCTGGCATACTCTTCCGTCACCAGAACCGCCCCTTCCGAGGTCTCCCGCACATCGGCAAACCCCAGCTTCAACAGAGCCGCCTGCACCTGGCCGATGGTCTTGTACTTTAGCAGCCCCATATAGGAAGGCGCCAGAGAAACCACCACCGTTTTTCCACTCTTTATGTACCCCTTCACCAAATCAAGATCGCTGACCAGCGTCTTGGCCGACTGTGGACATATCTGAAGACATTTTCCACATAAAATACATTTATCAGGCATGATTTCAGCACGGCCATCTTTGATCATGATTGCCTTCACTTCACAATTGCGAACGCATTTGTAACAATGCTTACATTTTGTGGCTTTGAAATCAATAATCCCCATGATTACAGCCTCCCCTGGATTTCCTTCTCGAAGAACTCCTTTGTGTTTTCCGGTTTCAGGGAGAATAACTCTCCGTCAACCGTGACGCAGACACCGTTGACGCAGTTGCCGCTGCAAAAAGAACCGTTCAAGTCAATTTTGTCATCCAACCCGTTCTTGCTCACCAAATCCTGTAATTCCTTGATGATCTCTCTTGATCCTTTTAAATGACATGCACTTCCGATACAGATTGTTACTCTCATGGTTTATCCCTCCGCATATAATCATTATCATAACTCGTAGTTGATACAATTATCTCATATTGTGATATTTTTATCAATCGTTTTTTTCATTAACAGAAATGGATATAGACAGATTTCTCCAATCAATGATATAATGAAGTTGTTCGTGCTCACCCAAAAGGGACTGCCTGATGGAGAAGGCGAGGAAAGAATCATTCTGACCCTGGTCGTCCCATGCCTTTTTGCATGGGATTTTTTGTTTACATAAAACCAAAACACTACTGCCACGAACAGAAAGAGAGGAATTTTATGATGAAGAAACAGACACTGGCCGCGCTGATGGCCTGCGCCGTAACTGCTGCCGCACTGATGGGCTGTTCCACCGCCAAGACAGATGCCACTACCGCCGAGACCACCACTGTGGCGGAAACCACCACGGCGGCCGAGACTGCCAAAGCGGAGACCACCACCGCTGAAGTGACCACGGAGGCTCCCGGCACCTCCGATTATACCCTGCGTGTCGGCTCCATGAAAGGCCCGACCTCCATGGGACTTGTCTCCCTGATGGACCAGGCCTCCAAGGGCGAAGCCAAGGGCAATTATGAATTTACCATGGTGACCGCGGCTGATGAGCTGCTGACCAAGGTAATCAGCAAAGATTTGGACGTTGCTCTGGTACCGGCCAACATGGCAAGCATCCTGTACAACAAGACGAACCACGGGATTAATGTCATCGACATCAACACTCTGGGCGTGCTTTACGTGGTATCCAGTGATGATTCCATAAAGTCAATCGCCGGCTTAAAGGGCAAAACCATATACATGACCGGCAAGGGGACCACCCCAGATTACGTACTCCAGTACTTATTATCGGAAAATGGTCTCACCACCAGTGATGTCACCATCGAATATAAATCCGAAGCAACTGAGGTTGCCGCTGTATTAAAAGAGCAGGAAGGCGCCATCGGACTGCTGCCTCAGCCATTTGTGACCGTGGCAATGGCACAGAATGACTCCTTAAAAATGGTTCTTGACTTGACCAAGGAGTGGGAGGCCATCCAGGGCGGCGCCGGAGGAAGCCTGGTGACCGGCGTTACGATCTGCCGTTCCGACCTGTTCGCCGACCCGGCAGGAGCCGAAGCCATCGACATTTTCCTGGCAGAGCACAAGGCATCGGCCGCATTTGCCGCGGAGGATGTGGAGAAAACCGCACAGCTTGTGGCCGCTGCCGGCATCATCGAGAAAGCCCCTGTCGCGGCAAAAGCGATTCCTTACTGCAGTATCACCTTCGTGGACGGCGACATGATGAAGTCCATGCTGGACGGATATTTAAACGTGTTGTTTGAACAGGACCCGTCAAGCGTTGGCGGAACACTGCCGGACGATGCATTTTACTATATTCCGTAACGGAAACCTAGGACACATGTGAGGGGATACCTATGAAATCAAGAGTCTTCATCCGCAAAGCGGCTGTCATCCTGTTCTGGCTGATTCTGTGGCAGGCCGGCAGCATATTGATTGACAATTCCATTATCTTTGTAGGCCCCCTCGACATGGCCAGGGCCCTCATCGCCCAGGTTCCCTCGTTGGGATTCTGGAAGACCATCGCCTACTCCTTCGGGAAGATCAGCCTGGGCTTTCTGTCCGCCTTTTTCCTGGGCATCCTGCTGGGAAGCGGCGGATACCGGATTCCACTGCTGAGGGAGCTGCTGGAGCCGGTGATCCTGCTGATGAAGTCCATTCCCGTGGCCTCCTTCGTGATACTGGCACTGATCTGGATTGGTTCAAGACAGCTGTCCGTGTTCATTTCCTTCCTGGTGGTATTTCCGATCATCTATGTCAATACCATCGCAGGACTTGAAAGCACCGACAAAAAGCTGTTGGAGATGGCGGCCGTCTTCCGGGTTTCCACCTGGAGGCGGATTCGTTTTATTTACCTCCCCGCCCTGCTGCCTTATCTCATCAGCGGCTGTAAGGTGGCGCTGGGCATGAGCTGGAAATCCGGCATCGCGGCGGAGGTCATCGGCGTTCCGGCCAGCTCCATCGGCGAGAAACTCTATATGGCCAAAATCTATTTAAGTACCGCGGATTTATTTGCATGGACCTTTGTTATCATTATCATCAGCGCCGTGTTTGAGCATGTATTCCTGTTCCTGCTCAGGAAGGCGGCGGAAAGGAGCGGTTACCATGAACATTAATATCCGCCGCCTCTCCAAATCCTTTGACGGGCTGAAGGTGTTAAACGATCTTTCTATGGATTTGGAGGGCGGGCACATCTACTGTCTCATGAGCGCCTCCGGGTCCGGGAAGACGACGCTGCTGCGGATTCTGCTGGGATTGGAGCAGCCGGACAGCGGATATATCGAAGGCATTGCCGGCGTTCCCATGGCCGCTGTGTTTCAGGAGGACCGTCTCTGCGAGGAATTCACCCCCCTGGAAAATGTTCTTCTGGCCGCAGGCCGCCACGTGACGCCGGCTTTCGTCAGGGTTGAGTTATGTAAACTTCTTCCGGAAGAGTCCCTGACCCGCCCCGTGTACACCTTAAGCGGCGGCATGAAACGCCGGACCGCCATCTGCCGGGCGCTGCTGGCCGACTCTGAGGCAGTCCTCATGGACGAACCTTTTACCGGCTTAGATGAGCAGACAAAACGCCATGTCATCGACTATATCAGGGAAATGTCTTCCGGCAAGCTGGTTCTGATTACCACTCACCAGGAGGAAGATGTCGCATTGCTGGGCGGGACGCGGATCACCCTGGCTTCCCATCAGGACATGCCGGTTTCGCCGGTCCTTTTGGAAAACAGCACAACCGATCTGATATAACCCCACAAAAAAAGTGCAGCGGAATTTAGTTCCCTGCACTTTTTCTTTTACTGAAATCTCTGTGGATGCTGCTGTACAAGACCTGATGTCAGATAATCAGCCATCTTCAGAATATGCTCTTCCCCTTCATCCGCCGCCTGGATATCCGCCTGATAGTTCCCGGCCAGCCGGTTCACCAGCTGCCTTGTCAAAAGTTCCAGGTGCCGGTACATCATATTCTTCAGATCCGTGGCATTGTACTGGGGATTGGCCGCCGCAAGAGCCGCCGCGATCTGGTCCGCGTTGGCATACCACTGCCGGTTCAGCCGCTCCGCCTCTGTCCGGTTTCCATCCCGCATCGCCGTCATCAGCTGACTGCCAATCTGTAAATGCTCCGTCAAAAGAGCCGCGATCTGGTCCGCTGTTTCTCTCGGAACATATTCCCGATAGACAGACGCGATATCCTCGGGATTTTTCATCAGCCTGCTGGTCACGGCCGCCTGGTCCTGCATCCGTCCGGTAATGCTGAGCATCAGCATTCTCGTCCAGTTCACATGCTGCTCCCATGCCTTCCTCATATCGTTGCTCAAATCCATCACCATTCCCCAGTCCATGTTCTCCATCATGCCGTTCTCCGAAGGCCGGCTGTCAAGACATACGGTCAGCTCTGTTCCCACCTGAAGATTGTAGGGGTCCATCCCCGGATTTTGTTCCATCAGCGCCTCCATCGGCACCTGGTAGTAGTTAGCCACGGTATAAAAAGAATCCCCCTCACGGACAATATGGGTAATCACCTGTCTGCAGTTCATAGATTGTTTCCTTTCAATTTTCGCTTACTGTATGCTATGCCCCGGCGCATGGCCCCGTGAGAATTATTTTTCAAAAAATCCGCCACGTCACGGTAGACCGTCATGTGGTCACATTCGTTTAATACTTCATGCTTCATCCCCTGGTATACCTTGCTGGTAATGTCGTGATAGCCGATTCTTCGAAGGGATCTCACCGTATCCTCCAGCCCCTTTGTGCCACCGGTCACCGGATCATCTATCCCCGTCACGCTCAGAATCGGCAGGTTTGGGTTCTTGCACTGGTACTTCTCATACTGGTGCAGACTCCGGTCCGATTCAAAGATCGTCATGATAGCGCTGTTGGCGTAGGGATACTGGCACAGCGGGTCCTTCCGGTATGCCCTTAAGTTCTCCTCATTGGCGCTGACCCAGGTGTCGTCCTTCCCATTCATGCCCATGCTGTTCAGCAGTCTGTTGACCCCGTGTCTGCCTGTAATCCCGGTTATGACACGCCCGACTGCCATCCCAACAGGCACAGCCCCAATATAATTCACCGTGCCGGACAGCACCAGCTTCCTGATCTCGTCGTCGTGTTTCTGCAGATAACATCTCGCCAGCAGAGAGCCGAAGGAATGTCCAAACAAATACAGTTCTTTCCCCGGATACCGGGCTTTGATCTGACGGGTCACCTCCATCTGGTCCTCAATCATCTGCTCATAGCCATCCATATATCCCAGCGGAAATTCCTTATTCACTGATTTTCCATGCCCCCGGTTATCGGAAATAATGGCGGCAAATCCATTGTCATTTAAATACTTCATAAAATTATAGTACCGCTCCTTATGCTCCACCGCGCCGTGAATCAGCTGCACCAGCGCCCGCGGGTTTTCAACCTCCGCCACGGCCACCGATAGCCCCAGCCCGTCCTTCGCCTGTAATACCAATTCTTCCATATTATCTCCTTCCCGAATTCCCACATTCCATCCTCAATGTGGTGTTATTTTCCTCGTTTCTAATATTTATGAAATTTTCTTGCACGAAAGTTTGTTCCGTGATATAGTTATAATATTAAATGACGTTTATAGACAGGAGGCAGCCCCATGAATCAGACCACAAGCCTGCTCAGTCTGCTTTGCTCAGACTACGACAAATTTTTTGAAGCAGAAAAGAAAATTGCGGATTATATCATTTCCAATAAAAAAGCAGCCCTCGATATGACCATCGCGGAACTGGCCAGAGCCAGCGAGACCTCCGATGCCACCGTATCCCGGTTCTGCAAGAAGCTGGGGTACAAAAACTATCAGACCTTCCGGCTGGCGCTGGCCAAGGATGTGATGGAGGAACAGCAGCAATCGCTGTCCACCTCCAACGACATCAGCCTTGACAATGTCAACCAGTCGCTCCAGAACATTCTGGCCAACAAGGTAGCGGAACTGACGTCCACCGTTTCCATGATCGACGCGGACAACTTAACCGCTATCATCCGGTGCCTGGAAGCCGCCGACATTATCCAGGTGGCCGCCGTTGGAAATACCATCCCCGTGGCCATGGACGCCGCTTTCAAGTTCAACCAGCTTGGGCTTCGCACTGTCTGCAGCGAGATTCTGGAGAAACAGACGGCATTTGCGCTGACCCTGACTCCGGGGGACGTGCTGCTGGTGATCTCCACCTCCGGCACCTCCAAACGGCTGACCCAGTTAGTCCGGGCCGCCAGAGACAGCAAGGCGACGGTGGTCTTAATCACCAATGACCGGGAATCTCCGTTGGCAAAGCTGTCCAGCTACCTGCTCATCACCGCCACCAGGGAGAAACTGCTCACCGGAGAATTTGCTTTCTCAAGAGTGTCCGCCACAGCCATGATCGAAATCTTATATCTGTTTTTATTTATTGATATGGACTGCGCCAGAGAAACCATCAGACGTCATGAGGAGACCATCCGCCCCGACAAGAAATAACGAAACAGCCGGAAAGCCGGCGGACCTGTGCGTCCGCTACTCTTTCCGGCTTTTCTTTTGAAGATACATCCTCCGGTCCGCCGCGGCGATCAGTTCTTCCTTTGTCTTCATGGTCTCCCTGTCAAATTTTACATAGCCGGTGCTGCAGCTTAACTGGTAGGGAGTATTCTCATGACGGTTCTCATTGTCCATCACCACATCCAGCAGCCACAAAGCGTACTGGATGTCACGCTCTCTTCTGCAGTCCAGCACCACCACAAACTCATCCCCGCCGTATCTGGCCAGAAACGAATTCATTTTCCCAAAGGTTCTCTTTAAAATGGCGGCCATCTTCTTAAGCGCCGCGTCCCCGGCCAGGTGGCCGTAGGAATCGTTGATCCGCTTGAATTCATCCACATCAATCAGCAGTAAATACCATGGATTTTTGTTCTTGTCATTGTCCATCTTGGACTGGATGTACTGGTTGAAACGGCTTCGGTTGTTTAAACCGGTCATGGGGTCCAGTGAAATCTGGGTCCGCTGCATCTTCACATACACCATGATGATGGAGGCCACGGTAAACGGCCACACCGTAGCCATACCGTCGGCTGCCAGCTGAACGATGCCGCCTATCAGAGGCAGAACCGGAAAATATGCCAGATAAACAAGCTCTTCCCGTTTTTCCCTCAATTTTGCTTTCCCATGCAGGAAAAATGCCAGCCCGGCCGCCACGATCATGTAAGAAACCCAGACGGCGTACTGAAGCAGGAACAGCCTTCCTTTTAAATAGTGGTTCTGCCCATCCACCGTAAAAACCAGACCAGGCCATCCCGTCATGAGCAGCAGAACTATCAAAAGAGGCAATAAGGCCAGTAAAATCAGCCTCTTATCCTCGATTAAATCCTTGTCTTCATAAATGCTGGCATAGGTGTACAAAAACCAGGCAAAGGCCAGCAGATCGATCAACCAATAGTACACAAACGTATTGATCCACAGTACCGCATGAATGACAAAACCGCCCTGTCCGTCCAATACCCGGATCACGGTATCCATGACCAGGATGACGGTGATCAGTATCATAATCTTTCGGAACCGTTTACTATTTCTGGAGTAAGGAAATTTGGACTTGGAATTCATATGTAAAATCAACAGCATCAGTGCAGCAAACATGTTGATTTGAATGTAACCAAAGCGCCCCATCCTTCTCCTCCTTTTTTCTTATTGGGCTGGCATCGTTTCTCTATTCTTTTTCCGTTGTTTTTCCCGGTACATGGCTTCATCTGCCGCCAGCATCAGGCTGTGCCTGTCATTCACATGAATTCTGTCATAACATGCATACCCGGCGCTGAGCGCCAGCTTACAGGGGTCTTTAGAGGCGCGGTTGGCCGCCTCCAGTTCATCATAGAATCTCTGAACCATGTTTCTGGCGCCGCCGGAAGACTCGCAGCTTAACACCACTGCAAACTCATCCCCGCCAAACCGGGCCAGAAAAGCATCCGTATCACCGTATGCCGCCCTTAATACCTCCGCCACGCGGCAGAGCACCCGGTCCCCGGCAATATGTCCACAAGCATCATTGATGCCCTTAAAGTCATCTACATCCAGGATAATCAGACACCACAATCTTCCGTCATCGGAGTCGCACCGGGACAGCAAGTATTTATCCAGCTGACGGCGGTTGTTCAAGCCGGTCAGGCCGTCTGTGGTAATCTGGCCATTCTGTATGCTGACATAAATGGTCAAAATCGCCAGCGCCGTAAAAGGCCAGGCGGACCAGAATTTGTAATCAATCAGCTGAAGCAGCAGACCGGCGATGGGAATCATCGCATAGACCGCAAGCAGAAGGCACTCCCGCTTTTCACTGGCCCGCGCCACCCGTTTCCGGCTGACCAGCGCAAACACAATGGCGGTAAGCATGTAACAGCCGGTAAAGACATAGGGAACTCCGTAGAACGCTCCCCGCACATAGCCATTTTCCTCATTGATAAAAAAGATCCAGTGGGTCCATGGGGTCAGAAGCATCATGATCCATTGAATGTTCACCGGCACAAACAACAGCATCAGTTTTTTTCTGTCCTCCACAATCTTCTCTTTTCCCGGAATCCGGCTGTATATGTAGATAAACCAGGAGAACGCGAAAACAGCATCCAGCATCAGATAAAGAATATTGCTGACCCAGTTAAAAAGAACGGCTCCCTCCCACAGGGCCTCCTCCGGAATCCAGGTACAGGATTCAAGCACCATCAGGCCAATGAGCTGCCACACTAATATGATAATAAAATGGGTATTCAAATTCCGGGGCAATGACTTTTTCACATCATGACAGATGATGAAAAGTACCATAACCGGAAGTAAATAAATATTCGCATGAATCAGCGCCCTGCTCATGTCACCGCCCCCTCCATGATTCCCAAAATATCATGTCTATCGCCATTATATCATTCCGTGTTTCAAATCACAATTTATTTCTGACCCGTTTTCCAGCCTCTCAACACAAAAAAGGTATCCATCCTAAAACAATACGATCAGGATTGATACCTTTCCTACTTATCATGCGGATAACAGGACTTGAACCTGCACGTCGTGGACACCAGAACCTAAATCTGGCGCGTCTGCCAATTCCGCCACATCCGCTTATCAACACAAAAAAACATGAGCGTGCGGGGATTCGAACCCCGGACAACTTGATTAAAAGTCAAGTGCTCTACCGACTGAGCTACACGCCCATTCATGCCTGCTTTCCCTTGATTTTACCGGGGTAATTGGCACGTTCATGATACAAGATAAAAACTGGGCTAGTTGGATTCGAACCAACGAGTGCAGGAGTCAAAGTCCTGTGCCTTACCGCTTGGCGATAGCCCAACATTGCCGATTTAGATAAAAAAATAATTCCCGAAGGAATTAAGGTGGATAAAGGGATTCGAACCCTTGGCCTCCAGAGCCACAATCTGGCGCGCTAACCAACTGCGCTATACCCACCATAGGTCATACCATAAAAGATATTCAGTTAAAGTATGAAACGAGCCTGAAGGGATTCGAACCCCCGACCCACGGCTTAGAAGGCCGTTGCTCTATCCAACTGAGCTACAGACTCGTAAGCGGGTGATGGGAATCGAACCCACGTATCTAGCTTGGAAGGCTAGTGTTCTACCATTGAACTACACCCGCGAATACCCAATGAGAGGTACAGACAGACTGGCAAAAAATCACGTTGTAAGCTCGCTTACATAAGTGCTTTTTTGACTGGCTGGCTGAATCGCCGTTGCAAACGGCGATTGTGGAACGAAGTTCCACAATACCTCGGGCCCGCTCCCTCCAGTCCCCCCCTTCCACCTCCCGGCTTCCAGTTCCCCTGACTCTCACCACTCCCAAAGTCTTACCATCTCAAATCGGTCAAATCGGGGTGACAGGATTCGAACCTGCGACCTCCTGGTCCCAAACCAGGCGCTCTAGCCAAGCTGAGCCACACCCCGCGTTCCAGAAAAATCTCCCAGCCAACCTTTCAGAATTCACATCCCTACTCCGTCCCCCGTCGATTCTCCTCACGCCCTTTCGACAACGCAAGAGTTATTATATACGAATCCCCCCCACTTGTCAACCACTTTCTCATCACTATTTTTTAAATTGTCCGAGTTTCACAAAAACTTCTGACAATACTCCACTCCCCCATCCTCACTCACCGTCATAATCCCATAAGACCCTTTCTTCCCCTCCTGCCGTGGATAAGACAAACTCCCCGGATTAATCACCAAAACCCCGCCAACCTTCGCACAATAGGGCCGGTGCGTATGTCCATACAGCGCCATCCCGCACCCCCTGTTCCTGGCCTCTTCCGCCAGCCCTTCCGCCCCCATAGACACCCCATAATAATGTCCATGTGTCAAAAGCGCCTTACAATCCCCAATCTTTATCTCCCTCTCTTTATCCAACATAGAAAAAAAGTCATTATTCCCCAGCACCATTTCCAGCCGGCACTCAGGATTCACCCATTCTGCTATGTACCTCTCACTGCCTTCCGCGTCCCCCAGATGAATCAGCATATCCAGCGGTTTCTCGTTCTCAATCACCATCTTCAACCCATCATCCTTGCGATGCGTATCGCTCACAACCAGAATCTTCATCGATGCTCCTCCTCAAATACCTTCCTAATCATATCTTTCATCGCCACCAGAGCCTTCCCCCTATGGCTGATCTCATTCTTCAACTCAATCGGAATCTCCGCCGACGTCATCCCAAACTCCGGCAGATAAAAAATCGGATCATACCCAAATCCTTCCTTCCCCGCCGCTTCCCAGGCAATCCTTCCTTCCACGACCCCTTCCGAATGCAGCACTCTCCCATCCGGCAGCACCGCCGCAATGGCGCTCACAAACCTGGCCGTACGCTTGTCCTCCGGCACACCTTCCATCCGCTCGAGAATCACCCCATTCTTATACTCATAGGAAGTCTCCTCCCCCAGATATCTCGCCGAATAAATCCCCGGCTCCCCGTCCAGCGCGTCAATCACCAGCCCCGAGTCATCCGCCAGCACAATCCCACCGGTCTTCTCCCAGACTGCCCGCGCCTTAATC
Organism: Bacteroides thetaiotaomicron; assembly: GCA_034142505.1. GTDB lineage: Bacteria > Bacillota > Clostridia > Lachnospirales > Lachnospiraceae > Hungatella_A. The sequence goes on along the minus strand of JAWZDV010000022.1, from coordinate 150,662 downwards.
TCTGCATTTTCCCCAAATGTACTTCCATCTTCCACAATATCCAAATCCGCCCCGGCTTCCTTCATCGAGAGAACCGGCAGTCCCAAATCCGCCAGAATCAGCCGAATCTCCCTCATCTTTCCTTCATTCCCGGTCGCAAAAATTATCTTATGTCCCATTCCCAAAACCTCTCATTTCACCCGTTCCCAAAAGCCGGCCCAACGCTCCCCCGCTTCCTCTCCCAGGCAATTTTCCTTCCTATACTATCATGCACCGTCCCTGACCGACGTATACGCCTTCAGGCACAAATTACACCCATATTTTTCTTCCATGGACTCCCAGCTGGCTCCCCGGAAGCTGATATACCCTTCGCCGTCGCTGATATCCACCAGGCTCAGCGTATTGTCCGCCTGGTACTCAATCGCCACCGGATGCACCGACCCCGGCGTGGTAATCTTCATCATCACCCCAAACCGTTCCCCGGCCTCCAGTTCCACCGGCGTCTCCAGCTTCACCGTATAAAATCCTGCATTCTCAAACTTTCCCCCGGCCACCAGCTGCCGTTCCTCAAATCCAGGATTCTCCTCGGGCACCTGCCGCACCATATACACCTCATACTCCGTATTCACATCCGTGGCATAGAACCCCACAGCCTCCAGATTCTCCTTCTCACCGGCCTGGTACACATTCACGCCATAAGCGCTCTCTTTCCCGTACCCCAGCTGTCCGACCCAGCCGCACAAGTCCGTCTGATAAATCCGGTCATAATTGTCCACCGGGTCCACACCCGTATATAAAATATTGTGCATTCCAATATTCGAGTCATAGTAAGACACATAAAAATACCCGCCGTCCCCAAACTCCGTCCCCCAGCTGGACGCGCACAAAAACGCCCCGTCCCCGGGAAGCTCCATATTGAAATTCTCCTTCGGATAGTTGTCATCCCACCCCACAATCACCGCGTCGTGGTTCGGCTTTTCCTCCCCAATATAACAATAGGAAAACGTATTCTCATTGTAATACACCGACCGGCTCTTATAATTCTTAATGGAGGTATACAGCGAACTCTGCACTCCGCCCTTAAAATACACCGCCGCCTTAATCTTCTGATAATCCTTCTTGGGCAAAATCTGAATCTCCTGCACATGCTTTACCGGCTTCAGCCCCTGGGGCGACACTCCGTCCCCGTAAGGGTCATCCCGCTCAAACACCGGCCCCTGCCATCCCAGCAGATAAGCCATGGACATGGTATACTCCCCGCCATCATCCTGATTCAAATTAAACCCATTCTGCAAAGACATATGGTCCTCCGCAAAATCCAGTTTCTCCTCCGGCATCAACGCGCTCTCCAGTGCCGTCAGCGAAGCAAATGCCCAGCAGGTTCCAAAATTCCCCTGGTTCTTCACCCTCGGAGCCCGTCCCTCTTTCCGGTAATCATACGCGGACGGCAGGATCGGTGATATCCGTTCTCTCTCCAATGCATAAATTGGATCGAACACCCGCTCCCCGTCCACGGCCGCCACAGCCGCATCCCCCGTCTTTTCCATCCTCCAGGTGCTGACACCGGACACCAGAACTAACAACGCCAAGAACAGTCCCGCGTACACACCTCTACCTTTCAATTTCGTCTCCCGTTTTTCTTCTGGGCGGCTTCGGTCCCAGGAACTGATAGAAATAAGTCTTCATCATCCCGTTGTAAATCTTGCGGTTCTTATCCGCTTTCCGCCCCATATATTTTTCCGCATCCTCATAGGCCGTAATCATATAAGCCGACCAGGAATCCAGCGCCTTCAGTCTCTCTCCAATCTCCCGGTACAGCGCCGGCAGATTCTCCTTCTCCTCAATCCTCTCCCCGTAAGGCGGATTGGTGATTAGAAATCCATACTTCTTCGGATGGCTCAGCGCGCTTAAAGGCCTCTGCTGAAAATGAATCATGTGCCCCACGCCGGCCGCCTCCGCATTGGCTCTCGCCGCCTTCACGATCTCGCCGTCAATATCATATCCCTGGATGTCCACCTCCACGGTGTCATCCACCATCTCGTTGGCTTCATCCATGGCCTCATACCAGCATTTGCGGGGAATCAGGTTCTTCCAGTCCTCCGACAGAAACGACCGGTTCATCCCCGGAGCCATATTGGCCGCCATCATCGCCGCTTCAATGGGAAATGTTCCACTGCCGCAGAACGGGTCCACCAAAATCCGGTCCTTATTCCAGGGTGTCAGCAAAATCAATGCCGCCGCCAGCGTCTCCGTAATCGGCGCTTTGCTTGTCAGCGTCCGGTATCCCCTCCTGTGAAGGGATTCCCCGGAGGTATCAATCCCCACCGTCACCATATCTTTATACAGGAACACCCGCAGCGGATAACTGCTCCCCGTCTCCGGGAAACGCTCCAGCCGGTACGCCCCCTTCATCCGCTCCACCATGGCCTTCTTCATAATTGACTGGATATCCGACGGACTGAACAGCTTGCTCTTGATCGAAGACGCCTTCGCCACCCAGAATTTCCCGTCCTGCGGAAGATATTCCTCCCAGGCAATGGCCTTCGTCCCCTGAAACAGCTCCTCAAAGCTCTCCGCCCGGAAACTGCCCACTTTTAAAAGCACCCGCTCCGCCGTCCGCAAAAAAATATTTGCCCGGCAGACCGCCTCATCATCTCCGACAAAGGTCACCCTGCCATCCTCCACCAGGGAAATCTCATACCCCAGGTCAATAATCTCTCTCTTAAGCACCGCCTCCATTCCAAAATGGCACGGTGCAATCAACTCATACGTCTTCTTCAAATTTCTGTTCCTTCACTTTCCATCCGCCCTGTATCCTGTTACAGCGTGATCTCTTTCACCTGATTTCCATCAAAATCATAAATGGTAAATGTCTCCCCATCAAGCATCCCATAGCTGTTTGGATTCCCGCCCTTTGGAAGCGACGTGGAACCGGGATTCAGCAAAAACCGATCCCCCATCTTCTCCGCCACCGGCAGATGCGTATGTCCATGGATCAGGATATCCCCGGCCTGCATCGGAGGAAGACAGTCCTGATTGTAAATGTGCCCGTGTGTGGCATAAAATGTCTTTCCGTTTAATTCTAACAGCGCGTAATCCGCCATGATCGGGAATTCCAGCACCATCTGGTCCACCTCGGCGTCACAGTTTCCGCGGACTACATAGAGCTGGTCTTTGTATTCATTGAGCATCTCCGTCACCAGCTTCGGCGCGTATTCCTCCGGAAGATCATTTCTCGGACCGTGATACAGAATATCTCCCAGCAGAATCAGCCGTCCGGCTCCCGACTGTCTATATATCTCAAGCATTTTCCTGCAATAAAATGCAGAACCATGAATGTCTGATGCAAACATATATTTCATAAGTTCATTCCTCCTTCGCACATTTTGGCATAGTAATCCTATTTTGAACTTAACATTACTATTTTAAGGCCATATACCACCTTCTGTCAATGTTGATTCTGCCCTTTCACCAGATATTTCCCCCGGTAAGAGGACAATCCACCTCCTGTATTTACCACAGAATAACCCATTTCACTCAAATGATTGCAGGCAAGCATGCTTTGTCCGCCTCTGGCGCAGTAGCAGACGATCGTCTGATCCTTCGGCAGAGACGAAAGTTCCTGGTCCAGCTCGTTGTATGGGATATTCACCGCCCCGTCAATATGGCACATTTCATAGGAAGCCCGGTTCCTTACATCCAGTAAAAACAGTTCCTTTCCGCTGTCAAGCATCGTTTCCAGCTGTCTCATGGTAATTGTCTGATACATCATCTATCCCCACCTGTCCTTTCTATGACAGTTATCTATATTAGTATATGTAAAAAGCCGCCCTATGATCATAGGACGGCTCTGCCAGTACTGACAACTAACGGTTGTTATCCTGGCTGTTGTTTCTGCTGCTGTTCTGGTTGTTGTTCTGATTGCTGTTCTGGCTATTGTTTCTGCTGCTGTTCTGGTTGTTGTTCTGGTTGTTGTTCTGATTGCTGTTCTGGCTGTTGTTCTGATTGCTGTTCTGGCTGTTGTTCTGATTGCTGTTCTGACATCTCTTTGTGTCTTCCATGTCATTATAATTATTTCTGGACATATTCATTACCTCCTGGACTCTAAAGTCTGTTTTTTGTTACAGGGATAGTATGTCTGTTATTTTCAATTTTATTCTTTCTTTTTTTACATTAATATATTATAATAGACATGGAGTATGGGCTTCCCTTAAAGCCCGCCATTAATCCTTATTAGAGATTGATACTCCCCTCAAGAAAAGCCTGGCAGCTCCCCTGCCAGGCTTTTCACTTTTATAAGCCAGATTCTACAAAAATATGGCGTTGGTCCATGCCGTTTTGCCATTTGCATCGATGCATTCCACTCGCACATAGGTCTCATCACCATTCAACCGGTATTCCGCCCGGGTCATCGTCTCCTCCAGGCCGTCACACATCACGGTCCTGCCTCCGTTTACAAACCCGCCCGCCACAACATTCACCCGGTTAACCGGACTGCATTCCACATAAACCATACCGTCACAAACTCCCCAGTCATAGATTTCGGGTCCTGAGGATGAATAGTAATTGCCGGCCAGCAGCGCTTCTATGATCTGATCGTGGGACAATCCGTCCGCCTTAACCCAGATATAACCGCCGCAGGCGTCATCAAACAGCCCTTCGTTGTGGTTGTCGTCCGAAGCGAAACCGTGAATCCGGCGGCCCTCCCGAAGCATCACGTCCCAGTATGTGGTATCATATCCGGTGCCGCTTTCATTGACCGTATTATAATTGTAGATTTCCAGTCCAAATATGCCTTCCGTGTGGATAAATTCATCCTCCCGCACTCTGGACCAGATGGGATGGTTGTAGGTGGTGATGCATCCTCTCTCAGCCAGCTCCTCCGCCAGCTTCCAAGCCACAGCGGCTCCATCCCATTCTCCGTAATACACCGAGGGTTCCAGGCGGTCCATATGACGAAACAGCGGCCGGACCGCCTCCTGCTGCATCTTCGCCGTCCCCAGGATTCCGTGGATGTGGTGTACTTTCTTTTTGCGGATGCTTCCCTCCTTCTCGAAGAGAACCGCCGACGCCTCCAGTCCCGGCAGTATGATGAAATCAGGCCGGTCGAATTCCTTCCGGTAGTCTGTATACAAATCGTGCTCGCTGAGACACAGGAAATGATATCCGTGGTCCCGGAACAATTCCACTGATTCCGCCGGTGTCAGCATACCGTCGGAATTCACCGTGTGGCTGTGGAGATTCCCCTTATACCAGTTTCCATTTCCCTTAAATCCTTCTATTTTCACTGCCACCCTCCTATTTCAGCGCCAGACAGTTGTGGTTCTCCACCGACAGCTGCACCCGGCTCCCGTTTTCATAGAGCTGAAAGCTGCGGAAGAGAACGTCCGCCTGGAGCATCACTCCGTTTACGTCCAGATCATACCGGAGTACATTTCCCCTTGGGGTATTGTTCTTTACAATTCCCTCAAAGTGATAGGCGTTCTCTATATTCGCCGCCGTTCTCGACACACTGATGGTCTCCGGCCGGATTGCCACATCCGCCGACGCATCGTAGGGCCGCCCCGTAACCCGGATAAATTCGCTGGCCGACAGGATGTTGTAATTTCCGATAAAACCGGCCGCAAACTTGGTCTTGGGTTCCGTGTACATGGAAATAGGGCTTCCCGACTGTTCGATTCTTCCGGCGTGAAACAGCTGAATCACATCCGACATGACCATAGCCTCATCCTGATCGTGAGTCACGAAAATGGTGGTCAGCCCCAGCTCTCTGTGGATCTGGCGGATGCTGGACTGGAGGGATTTGCGCAGTTTCGCATCGATGGCGCTTAAGGGTTCGTCTAAAAGAAGCACCTTCGGCTCCATGACAATGCTTCTGGCCAGGGCCACTCTCTGCTGCTGTCCGCCGGACAAGCTGGCCGGGTAAGCTTTCTCCTTTCCCTCCAGTTCCACCATGCGGATGGCGCCGCGCACTTTCTCATCCATCACCTCCGGGGCCGTCTTCTTCATTTTCAAGCCGAAGGCGATGTTCTGCTCCACCGTCATGTTGGGGAACAGACTGTACTGCTGGAACACCATGCCGACATTGCGAAGGCTGGGAGCCGTATCCGTGATATCTTCCCCGTCCAGAAAAATCTGCCCATCTGTCACGGATTCCAGGCCGGACAGACAGCGAAGCAATGTACTCTTTCCACAGCCCGACGGTCCCAAAAGGGTCACTAGATCGCCCCTTTTTACTTCCATATTCACCTGGTCCAGCACCCGGTTATCTCCAAACTCTTTCGTTATATTCCTGAATTCTATATAAGCCATACGTTATCTACCCGCCACTTTCTTTCCTTTGTTCTGCAGCCACAATACGGTTCCGGTGATGCCAAACACCACCACAAAGATCAACACCACAATGGCGCTGGCCCTGCTGCTGGACTTGGTCATATTTACATACAGATACACCTGGATATTCTGGTAATTGTTTCCCGCAATATTATTGGCCAGCACAAAATCACCGAACACAATGCTGACCGCCAGCAGGGACGACACCATGACCCCCGGCATAATATTGGGAATCACCACCCGGAAAAAGGCATACAGCCGGCCCGCTCCCAGCATCTGCGCCGCATCCACCAGCATTTTACTGTTAATCGCGTTCAAGTTATTCCGAATCCCCTGGTAAATGTAGGGCAGCACCATAATGCTGTAAGCCCCGAACAGCATCAGCATCCGGTTGGACAAAAATGTCCCCGTCCCCGAAAACAGGGAGATAATACTGATGGACAGAATCACGCCCTGGAGCGCGTAGGGAACCATACAGATAAACTGCACGTACTTCCCAAGCCACGGCGCGTACATCGTCACCACGAACATAACGCCCAGCAGCAGCCCAATAGAGATTGACACCGACACGGTACAGATTACCAGCGTCCGTCCCACGCTGAGCCAGAACTCGGCATCCCGAAACAACTCCACATAGTTCTTCACCGTAAACCCGGATGGAATTATCCCCACCCACTCTGTGGACAGCGAATAAATAAAGGTCACTACAAAGGGAAGCAACAGGTATATGGAGATCAAAATAATCAGTACTTTTGGAAGCTTTCTCGATTTTTTCATCCTACGCCGCCCCCTTCGCATGTTTCTTCGTCAGATAGTTGTTAAACAGCGTGGCCGCCACCATCAGGCAGATCATCACCACCGACAGCGCCCCGCCCAGTTCTTTGTTGATCCGCACGTCCCCCTTGAATTTGGAGGAAATCTGAAGCGGCAGCAGCGCGTAGTTGGAAAGCAGCAGCGCGTAAGCCGTGGCATAGGCCGCCAACGCATTGGAAAAAAGAACGCTGAGTGTCCCAAACAGACTGGCAAGCAGGTTGGGAATCCCAATCAGAAACCAGTAGCGGAGTGACCCGCACCGAAGCAGAACCGCAGCCTCCCGCCACTCCTTCTTAATCCCCAGAAACGCCGGAATCAGCAGCAGCGTGGCCAGCGGAATCTGGAAATAGATATAAATTAATGTCAGTCCGTTTCCACTGTACAGGTTAAAATCCTGCATAAGCCCCAATTTCCGGGCTGCCAGCGTCAGCACGCCGGTATTTCCCAGAAGGATCATGAATCCAAAGGTCAGCGGCACCCCGGAGAAGTTGGATGTCATATTTAACACCATGGTAAAAAAGTTTTGGAATTTCTCTCCCGCGTCGTGATAGGATTTTGCCGCGATAAACGCCACGCAGATTCCCACCAGCGCGGAAATCAGGCTGATGCGGATACTGTTCACCATCGACGCCTGATAGAGCGGTGTGGAAAAGATTTTCCCATAATTGCTAAGCGACCATGCCCCGGTTTTCTCATCCTGAAAGCTGTTTAAAGCCAGCTGAAGCAGCGGAAGCAGCTCGTAGAGACACACTACAATCGCAAAAGGCAGAAGCACCAGACAGTTCTTCCACGTTTGTTTCTTTCTCTTCATATTCATTTCCCTAATGGAACAGGCATGTTATTCACATGCCCGCCCCTGCTTTCTTAAACGTTATTGAATGGCCGGGATGATATTTTCTTCCCAATATGTAATGATGTCCTGGCAGACGCTGGTCCATTTTTCAAAGTCTTCAATGGCATGGGCGCTTGCGTACTGGCTCTGGTCGATTCTCTTTTCCTGCACCTCAGCCGGAAGCTCCACACTGCTGCGGATCGGAGTCGCATAGCCAACCGCCAGATTGATCTGCCCCTGGTCGCTTAAGATATACTCTCTCGCCAGACATGCCGCGTTGGGATTCGGGGCATTGACATTGATGATGGAGGCATACCCGCTCTGCACGCTGCCGTCAGACGGCACACATACGGTGAAGGAAGCGTTCGGATTGTTGGACACGGCATTGTCGCGGTAGTTCAGTGCGTTGTAATCCCAGAACAGGCCCACCGCAATCTCACCGGATTCAATTCTGGCTGTGCTGGTATCACCGGTATCAATTCTCCCCTCTTTCGCCAGGGTTGACCAAAAGTCATAGGCCGGTGTTAAATTGTCCATGTCTCCGCCCATGGCATAGGCCGTAGCCAGAATCGCGTGCTGGGCCTGGGAAGCGGAAGATACATCACCGATCGTCACCTTGTAATCCCCCTCCAGAATATCCTGGAAGCTCTGTGGCGCGTTCTCCACCAGCGCGTTGTTGGTAATAATAGAAATGGTTCCTACATAACACACGATCCAGTCGCCGTCCTCATCCTTCGCCCAGGATGGAATCTCATCCCAGTAAGAGGTCTTGTATTTTAATGTCACTCCCTCCGACTCCGCAACAGGCCCCCACTGCTGTCCCACGTCTCCGATATCCTTGGTTCCGTCTTTTCCTTCCTCCTTGAACAGCGCGATCTCCTCGGAAGAACTCATATCCAAATCTTCATGGGCAATGCCGTACTCATTCTGGAGTCCCTGCCAGGTTGCGATCCAGTTGGCCCAGGTATCCGGCATTGCCACGGAATTTACCCTGCCCTCTTTTTTGGCATCCGCCACGATGGCATCCAAACCCTTGCTGTTGTAATCTACCTGTTCCGCTGCCGCGCTCTTTGCACATCCTGACAGCAGCGCTGCCGTCACACTCATAGCCAGTAATCCACTCACACATGATTTCTTCATAAACATTCTCCTTTATCCATCCTAAACTAAGAACTGCCGGCTCCCTATTCGCCTTCAGGGCACCAGACAGTTTTTATAGTAGCGGAGCAATGTTAAATCCAGAAAGGGAACTTTGTTAAAATCAGGAAAAAGTTTCGGGCATGGCAAAACCCCGGCTGCGCATCCTCTGCGCCGCCGGGGCTTCTATCCTGTAATCCTTTTATCCTTATATATAAAGTTTCCTAAAATCAATCGCCAAGCACGTTGACAACCTTCACCGGCGCGCGATACAGCCAGTTGGAAACTTTAATTCCTGTTTTATAAGTGGAAGCATGTACAATCTGGCCGTTGCCGATGTACATCGCTACATGGTTGATTCTGCTTCCATTTCCGTAGAAGATCAAATCGCCTGGTCTGATCTGCTCCAGTGCGATGGATACGCCCTGGGTAGACTGTGCGGTTGAAGAACGATTCATGTTGATACCCGCGCCATTCGCCATGACGTAACGGGTAAAGCCGGAACAGTCAACTCCTGTATGAGGATCGCTGCCGCCGTATTTGTATCTGCCGCCGACAAACTGTAATGCGTAGTTAACCAGATTCTGTCTCTGCTCTGTGGTCACCTCAATGCCGTTCATGTTGACCGCAAGGCTTTCTTCGTCGTCACTGGCCTCCATCTCTTCCTGAAGGCTGATACTTTCGTCAAATGGGATATATCCTTCCGCGCTTCCGACTTTGATCTTCAGCCATCCGTCTCCCATATCTTCCAATACATTGAATGACATTCCCTGTGTTGCCTGTGCAATCACGACATCGCTGTCCTGAGATGCGTTTATATTTACAGTGGTTGCATTTACGGTAGCTACGTAGGAACCGCCTTCCATTCCTGGACCTGCAATTGTTGTAGAAGCTTTTGCCTCCATGGGATTGCTCATTGCGAAAATGCCACATGCTGCAAATGCTGCGATACCGTAAATTGATTTTTTAAGATTCATCTGTTTGCTCCTAACATTACGTCTTTGTCGTAAGTATTACGAAAATGTTAAATTTTGTTACAAATCGTATTATAGTCCACTTCCACCTAATAGTCAACCCTTTTCTCTAAAAAATCTCAAAACCGCCAAAAACCTACGGCAATACATTTACAATTTTGACCGGCGTCCGGTAATTCCACGGGGATGTTTTGATCCCGGTTTTCTTGGAGGACGCGTGGACCACCTGGCCGTTTCCGGCGTAGAGGGCCACATGGTTGATGCGGAAGCCATTGCCGTAAAACAGTAAATCGCCCGGTTTCATGTCCTCAACGGACACGGCTTTCCCCTCGCCGGACTGGGCTGTGGAGCTATGGCTTAGGGATACCCCTGCCGCGTGGCGCAGCACATAGGAGGTGAAACCGGAGCAGTCGGCGCCGGTATTGGGGTCTGTTCCGCCGTAAACATAGGGATTTCCTACGAATTGGAGGGCATAATCCACAATATGGGATCTTAGCGCTGCTTCTTCATCCACTTTTTCTTTTGCGGTTTCCACTACGGTGGCCTGGCCGGCTACTTTTAAATAGCCTGTGGCGGAGCCGGTGTTTAACTTCACCCATCCGTTCTGGTAGGAGATGACGTCGTAGGTCTGGCCCCGCTTTGCGGTTCCCGATACGGCGGCATTGGTGCTGCGGGCGGCGTATAATTTGGCGGAGGGGGCGTCTATTTTTACTAAGTAGGAAGAGCTGGTTTCCACACTGACACATTCGTTTTCCGTTACGGCTGCATATGTATTGTCCGGTGCGGCGTTTAAGATAAAGCTGCAAACGCATATAGCGGTTACCGTTTTCCATATTTTTATTAACATTGATTGGACTCCTAACACGATGTAATATTATTATAATATGATTTACTCATTTTTGTTACAAATATGTTAAATCTTTTACGAATTATATTACATTTATGTTTCAAAGTCAAGAAAAACAGCCCTGAAACCAGGTTTCCATGGTTTCAGGGCTGTAATAATTGAAATATTTGTTAATTTCGGTTGTTGAACATCCGGAAAATCCATACCACCAGCCAGATTAAAAACAGAGGTCCGATGAAGGGGGCGAGAATCATGAAGATTCCACCTACAACGGAGATGATGATGGAAATGATGGCGAAGACCAGCACGACTAATAATAACTTCCAATACCATTTGCTTAGATCGATCATGTGGAAGTGGCGGTTGGTCTCGTATGGGCTGCGGTCATAGTCGCTCTGCTCATAAGGATTGCGCTCGTAGGCGGTTTGACGGTAACTGGTGCTTCGGTCACTGGTTGAATCTGAGTAGGTTCCGTCGCCGGCGCCGTCGGTGGTTTCCTCGATGGTTTTTGCGATCAGCCTTGGGTCTCCGATGGCGGCGATGACTTCTGACTCGGTCTGGCCTTTTCTTACCTCTCCTGAGATGTAGCTGTCGTAGTATCTGATATTCTCTTCTATTACGCTTGGGGGCACATCACCTGATAGTGCCTGGCGCATGAGTTTTAAGAACTCTTCTTTGTTCATGAAAATCTCCTCTGTGATGTACTGGCGGGGGTGAGGGGGGGCGTTGGGACATAGTGGCGGGGGGCGGACGGCTGTCTTCTTGGATGACCTTCGGCCATCCAAGAAGCATCGGAGGTTCCTCCGATGGGAATATCGATACAAAAAGCCGCTTACAAGCGAGCTTGACACGGCTTTTTGTATCGATATTCCCGCCGTCCTCAGCATTTACGTATCATTGTACCATTATTCCCTCATTTGGTAAATAAATCCGCCATAAAATAATTCTTAACTTTTTATGCATTTTTAATATGATCTCTGTCTACACCATCTTTTCTTTAATAATCCCTTCCCGGTAAGCTGCCACCAATTCTTTCAAATCTTCAATTCTTCCGGCCAGCTCCTTCCCCAAGTCCGTATCCCCCACCATCACCCTGTTTTTCATCTTTTCTACAATGGTTACTTTTGGTGTATTTTCTTTTCCCGGTGTAAAGGGTTTATGTTCCGCAAGAGCCAGGTGATTGGAGTTGTAAATCAATGTGTAGCCCGCAATCCCGGTCTTACTCTGGTAAGCCTTGGAAAGTCCGCCGTCAATGATAAAGAGCTTTCCGCCCCCCTTCACCGGCGTTTCCCCGTCCTTGATCTTCACCGGCACATGGCCGTTGATAATGTGGCCGCCTTTTGTTGGCAGTCCGAATTCTTCCAGAATCTTATCACAGTACTCTTCCTTCACACTCAACTGGTAGTACGGATTCATGGTCTCCTTATGAGTATCCTCATCCGCCACAAAATAATGCTCAAACGTGGTCATCTTGTCCTTTCCATAAACCGGAGACTTCTCCCCGCACCAGAGATACCACATAAAATCTCTGGCATCCTCCTTCTCTTTGGATTCCTTCTTCATGAAATAGGCGTTTTGTACCATCCGGTCCACAAAATCCATCAGGCTTTTCCCCGAATAGGATACTCCGTCAAATGTCATTGTGTCGAAGCTGCCGTCCTTCCTCATGGGAATGCAGCCGTGATACAGCAAGTTCTTATTATAAGACTTATAAAGCGCTCCGTGTGAATACAGAAATTTGACATGCTTGTGCAGCAGATCATTGTGACGGAATGACAGACTCAGCGTATGGAGCAGTTCCTTCTCGTCATCACTGAGTTTCAAAGGATCGTTCCAGTCGATGGTAGGGAATTTCATATCCATCATGGGATACTCCTTCTCCCCAATGCGTACCGTCCCCGTCTGCGGGTCCACCTTCTCCAACAGCAGCCGGTCATCCATCTGGTATTCCGGATGGCGTTTGATAATCTGTCCCTCCACCTTCAGCTGGATCACCGCAATAGCCTTGTGCATCTTCGCCGCCAGCCCCGGGTCCACCGCGTCATAGATATTCTGGTCCAGGATATGGGGCACAAACCTGCCGCACTCGTCCTCCCGGTAAGTCCCTGCCGCAAACATGGACAGCGGCCTTAAATTGATACCATAACCCTCCTCCAGCACGTCAAAGCTGTTGTAGCTGATGGCAATCCGCAGCACATTGCAGATACAGGCCAGATTCCCGGTGGCCGCACCCATCCAGGAGATATCGTGATTTCCCCACTGCACGTCCACATCGTGGAAATGCATCAGTTCATTCATAATCAAATCCGCCCTAGGCCCTCTGTCGAAAATATCTCCGATAATATGCAGATTGTCAATGGTCAGATTCTGAATCAGCTCACACAGCGCGATCATAAATTTATCCGCCACGTCAATATCGATGATCGAACGGATAATCTCACTGTAATACACCCGCTTATTGTCCGCATTGTAATCCACATGAATCAGCTCGTCGATGATATAAGCGAATTCCGGCGGCAGTTTTTTACGCACCTTGGACCTGGTGTATTTGGAGGACACCTCTTTGCAGATCTGCACCAGGCGGTAGATATTGATCCGTTTCCAGTCATCCGTATCTCTGCCGGTAAATGCCATCTGGTTCAACATCTGCTCCGGGTAGTATATGAGGTTGGCCAGCTGCATCTGCTCCTCCTCCGGAATCACGTAGCCGAAGGTCTCCTTGATCTTTTCCCTGATGATACCGGAAGAACTCCGAAGCAGGTGGATAAACGCCTCGTGTTCCCCATGAAGGTCGCTGAAAAAGTATTCCGTCCCTTTCGGCAGTCCCCGGATTGCCGTCAGGTTGATAATCTCGCTTGAAGCTGCTTTTATCGTAGGGTATTCTCTGGACAACAATTTTAAATAGGCCAGTTCTCTCATACACTTTTCCTCCCGCCGGTTGCATTTTTCTTATTGTTATAGTAACATAAATAAAAAGAAATGAAAAGTTCAAGATGACATGCAAAAGGAGGGCCGCTCATGGAGCAACTATACGTTTTCGGAACCGGTAATGCCATCGTCACCCGCTGCTACAACACCTGTTTTGCCATCAAAAATTCAGAAGGGGAATATTTCATGGTGGATACGGGAGGAGGCAATGGAATCCTGCGTATTCTGGAAGATATGGAAGTGGATTTATCCCGCATTCATCACATTTTCCTGACCCATGAGCACACCGACCATTTGCTGGGCATCATCTGGCTGATTCGAATGATTTCCGTGCGGATGAAGAAAGGTCTTTATGAGGGAGACCTCTGCATTTACTGCCATGAAGATCTGGTGGAAACGGTGACCACCGTCTGCCGCCTGACGCTGCAGCCTAAATTTTTTAAGGCGGTTGGGGACACGATCCATCTGGTGGCGGTGAAGGACGGGGAGACGAAGAAGGTTTTAAACTGGCCGGTGACATTTTTTGACATCCATTCCACCAAGGCAAAGCAGTTTGGATTTACCATGGAGCTGGAAAATGGAAAACACCTGACCTGTGCCGGGGACGAGCCGTACAATCCGCTGTGTGAGAGGTTTGTGTCGGGAAGCGACTGGCTGCTCCACGAAGCCTTCTGCCTGTATGGGGACCGGGAGAAATTCAATCCCTATGAGAAGCACCACAGTACGGTGATGGACGCCTGTAAACTGGCGGAGCAGCTGCAGATACCCAATCTGGTGCTCTGGCATACGGAGGACAAGTCGCTGGAGACCAGAAAAGAGACGTATACCGAAGAGGGGCAGCAGTATTACCATGGCAATCTCTATGTTCCCTATGATGGGGAGATTTTGGAATTATAAGTGAAAGGAACAGCCTGAGGGCTGTTTTTTTCATATTTCGTAGTGATCCGGCATATCTTTTACGTAGGTATTATTCGTTTACCATTCGCCTACAATCCCTGTGAAAGGAAACTGCCATGCGTTTCTCTCCGAAATCAAATATCGTTATCATTGCACTGGAATCCACCGTTTTACTGGCACTGCTGGTCACCTTAGCCCCACGGATCAAGCCGGCGCTCAACCATGTAGAGAAAACCATCACCGGCGCTGTCAGCGCCAGCCCGTCGGAAGCGGAGAAAAAATATATCAAGTGGGTGGACTTTGGTGTCACCAGCGAGGCTATGAAGCAGGCGTTCCGCTATGACGTCGATACCGTCCAGTCCGGCATTCATCTGGACTGGATCTCCCTGCTGGCCTACTTAGGGGCCAGATACGGAGGCGATTTCTCCAAATATAAAGCCAAAGACATGACTGCCCTCGCCGACCGTCTGCTGGCCGGGGAATCCATGGACGATATCACAGCTGATATGAAATATTATTCCTACTATTTAGAAGCATACACTGCGGTTCTCGGTGGGCTGGTGGGTACTTATCAGGTGGAAATCCCAGCCACGGAGGCGCCTGCCTGGGTTTTGGAACAGGCCGCGAACAGCCCCTCCAATGCCACCTCGAAAGACTCGGTCAGCGACGGCTGCGTCTGGGTGACGAAATATGGCCTGAAGGCATTTTCCCCGGTGGCGAAAAATTATCCTTACAGCGACTTCGACGACTTCGGCGTCGCCAGAAGCTATGGCTTCAAACGCCAGCACCTGGGACACGATATGATGGGGCAGGTGGGAACGCCGGTCATCGCCGTGGAGTCCGGCTACGTGGAAGCCATCGGCTGGAACCAGTACGGCGGCTGGAGGCTGGGCATCCGGAGCTTTGACGGGAAGCGGTATTATTACTATGCCCACCTGCGGAAGAATTACCCCTACCACAAGACCCTCCAGGAAGGCAGCGTGGTCCAGGCCGGGGATGTCATCGGATATCTGGGGCGCACCGGATACAGCCGGACGGAGAACACCAACAATATTGATGAACCGCATCTGCATTTTGGGTTACAGCTGATTTTTGACGAGTCACAGAAAGAGGGGAATAATGAAATCTGGGTCAGCTGCTACGAACTGACCAAATTCCTGGCTATGAACCGGTCGGAAACCGTGAAGAATCCGGAGACGAAGGAATATTATAGAGTGTACCAGATGAAGGACCCGGCGATTCCCGGAGACGCGGTGGAGCAGCGGTATCAGTGATTGATAACCTCTCATACAAATGCACCCAGGCCTCTGTAAGATTTTATATCAGAGGCCTGGGGCAATCTATCACACAGCTTAATCTTCTCGATTCATTACAAATGCCCGAATTCCTTCATCTGACTCTCAAATTCTTCTATCGAAGATACTCTCGCAGACAGTTTCAGCCAGCATTTTAACAGTTCTAGATTCTTCTGTCCCAAGATTGTTTTCTCCAGCCCTTCCGGCACCTCCCCCAATTCCCTCAGAAATTCCAAAATGCCTTCTGCTTTTCCTTCTGTTTTCCCTTCCGCTTTCCCTTCTTCATAGCTGAGTTCTTTCTCACTGGCTATAAATTCCTCTTCATTATATTCGTACAACAGCATATCCACTACCTCCGCCCTGTTCTTCCGCAGGAACTCTGCAAGGATATCATGTTCAATGCACTCGTCGATCGCCAGACGGAGAGCAGCAGTTAAATCGTCCTCTGTCTTTCGATATCTTCTGACAGCGGCTACAAACTGCGCATATTCATGTAAAGTCCGGCATCGCTCCATCAAATCCATATTATATCCCAGATTCACATTCAGAATCGTTGCAGTCATCTCCAGACACGGAGGCTCTGTTCCTTCCTTTACGGTGTAGGAATCCGAAAGCTTCGCAATCAGGCGCTCCGGCTGCGCTTCCGTTCCGTTATAAAACACAACATAGTGCGGCGTCGGCACACCTTGATTCTGGCACTTCCGTATAGCCTCTTTCCCTGCTTTTCAAGATACCCTCGCAATACATCTGTTAAATATAACAATCCGCGCAGCGGCATATTGGGAGTTACCGTGCTCTGATGTTCATAGAGGTCCATTTCCTCATCAATCAGAAACGATAAGTCATTCTTCATCCCGATATACAACGCGTTGTCCAGTGTGTTGATCTCTAATTCGTCTGGGTTTTGATAATTGGACCCTCTGAGTGCATTGTAGAGTTCCAGCAGATATTTCTTATCTGCAAATAAAGCCCGGAATACCCGGTCCTTGTACTTCCTGGCCGCCGTTACTGGCACTTGGTTACTCATTTGTCTACCTCCATTATATCGCCTTATCTGGCTGATTGCAATCGAATATCTTCTTATCTTTCTATTGACAGACCTGCTGGGAACAGCATAAGACATCACCTCACTTTTTCTTCCGTTTTTCTCAATCTCGCCAATGAGCGCATAACACTCCTGCTTCGATGACTTGAGTAATCAATAAAATGATTCCTGTGTGAAACGTTGGCCGAA
The DNA here is from genome assembly GCA_034142505.1 of Bacteroides thetaiotaomicron. Classification (GTDB taxonomy): domain Bacteria; phylum Bacillota; class Clostridia; order Lachnospirales; family Lachnospiraceae; genus Hungatella_A. Next base: position 133,393 of record JAWZDV010000022.1, on the reverse strand, counting down.
CCGGCCGCAACGGCTTGCGCCGAAGAATACTCACAGAGAGATACTCTGTGTGAATGAATTTAGTATATCATATCGCCTGTGTAAATGCAATTCCATTTTTACGATTCGGAGAGGGTTGTTTGGAGACGGTTTGGTGGATGTTAACAATAGAACAATAAATTCAAATGGAAGAAATTACAAGAGGTTTCTCCATCCTCAGGTAATTTCTTCCATTTCAGCTAACGTCAATGATAAGATTCTATATCCCTCATCTCCCAAAATACCGGCAGCAAACCTCCGGGGCATTCGTGATCACTCCGTCACACCCCCACCCACAGACTCTCTCCAGCATTTCCATATCATTGATCGTCCACGTATTGATCCTAATCCCCCGCTTCTTACATTCCTCCACAATCTCCTTCGTGAGAACTTTCACATTCGGATGATAAAACGGAATCTGGAACTGCTCACAGTAATAGCCGATATTTCCAATCACGGTCTGGCTCACCAGAGCGCCGGTCAGGAGATCGGGAGCCAGCTGTTTGACCCGCACCAGTGACATGTGATTAAAGGACGAGAGCAGGACCCGGTCTTCCAGGCCAAATCTCCGGACCATCTCAATCGTCTTCTCCTCAATCCCTTCATAATAGAACACATTGGATTTGATCTCGATATTGGTCACCAGTTTCTCCCCCGCCGCCCAGGCGCAGTACTCCTCAAACAGCGGGATCACATGAAACCCAAACACCCCGTCCTTCACCGCCCCGGCGTCAAGCCTGGCCAGTTCTTCGTAGGTGTAATCTCTCACAAACCCAGTACCATCCGTAGTCCGGTCAACGGTCTCATCGTGAATCACCACCAGTTTCCCATCCTTCGTCAGCTGTACATCCAATTCAATCCCATCACACCCCGCCTCAGCCGCTTTTCGAAACGCCAGCATGGTATTCTCCGGGTAAGTTCCACTGTACCCTCTGTGAGCATAAATCTTCATCTTGTCATTCTCCCTGCATTGTCGATTGATTATTTCATAGCCGCCTTGGAATATCCGGTCAGCATATATTTCTGGAAGATAAAGAACAGGATAATCACCGGAACCACCGCCATCACGGCCCCGGCCATGATCTCGTGGTTGTTCATCGTCTCCTGCCCGCCAAAGGTATTTTTCAGATACGCCAGGCCTACCGTCAGCACCCGCCGTTTCTCCCCCTTGGCAATAATCTTCGGCCAGAAATAAGCATTCCACCCGTTGGTAAATGTCACCAGCGTAACCGTAAACAGCGTGGATTTGCACATCGGCGCCAGAACCTTCGTGATCATCCCGATCCGCCCCAGTCCGTCCATTCTCGCCGCCTCAATATAGCTGTCGTCAATGGACATAAAGGTCTGCCTCAGCATGAAAATGTAATAGGGCGATACCGCCTCCGGCAGAATCAGTCCCGCAAAGGAATCCGACATCCCCCAGTTAGCCATCATAATATAAATCGGAATAAATGTCACCTGCAGCGGGATCATCAGAGCCCCAAGCACAATGATAAAGCAGACTCCCTGCCCCTTAAACTTCCCCTTGGAAAATCCATACCCGGCGAATACCCCCGTAACGATCTGGCAAAACAGCACTCCTGCCGTCATCACCGCCGTATTAAAGTAATACCTGGTAAAATTCCCCCGCCGCAGCACATTTAAATAATTCTCAAAATGAAATTCCTTCGGCCACAGCGTCGGCACCGCCAGAAGAATCTCCTCCTGGGATTTCACGGAGGAAATCAGCATCCAGTAAATGGGAAACACAATGATGATCAAAACAACAATCGCCAGCCCCCACTGCCAGACCGCCGCAATCCTCCGTTTCCTCTTTGCCGATTCATTTTTTGTGTTTTTATCAGAAAATGTATGCCTGTCCACGATAGTCCCCCCTTATGAGTCGTAATGTACCTTCCCGTTTGATATCTTCATGGTAGCCACCGTTATCACCAGCAGGATGATAAAGAAGAAAATCGCCACCGTGGAAGCCCGGTCCATTCGAAAATCCACCATAGCATACCGGTAAATATTGTAAACAAATACCTCCGTAGAACGGTAAGGCCCTCCCTGCGTCAGGATATCGATCGACTGGAACACCTTCATCGAAGCTAAGAACGTCGTCACAAACAAAAACAATGTGGTAGGCGACAGCATAGGCAGCGTGATCTTAAAGAATCTCTGAACCGCGCTGGCTCCATCCAAAGACGCCGCCTCATAATAGTCAGACGGAATCCCCATCATCGCCGCCAAATATACCATCATTCCATATCCGATACACCGCCATCCCGTCAGCAGCAGCACCGAAAACAGCGCCGTGCTCCGGTTATTCAGCCAATCCACCTTATGCAATCCAAACACTGACAGGAAGTAATTCAAAATTCCATGGTCCGTATTTAAAATCCACAAAAACACAACCGCCGCCGATGACATAGCCACATACTTCGGCATAAACACAATTGCCCTCATGACGGAAAATCCCTTGGTCATACGGTTGAAGATCAGCGCAAAGATCATCCCGCCCACCAGCGTAATGGACAGTTCTCCTATGGAATACAGAAATGTCACCTTCAGCGAATTCCACAGATATTTCGTCCCGGAACCGCCAAACAGCCACTTCCAGTTTTTAAATCCCACATACTGCCACCTGTCATTCAACAAATTCCAATCCGTGAAGCTGATCCGAAACAGCTCCACAATCGGATAATATGTAAACACCGCAAGAAAAATCAAGACCGGCAGCACACAGCAAAAATCCTTAAACGCTGATACCTTCCTTGGATTAAAATAATTCTTCCCCTTCATATGATACCCCCTGCCTCACAGGCTTCTCAAAAGAGAAGCCCGCAGATTACGAATCCCCTAAGACTTCATTAATCTCTTCCGCCATCTGTTCCATGGCCGGCTTCACGTCCCCGCCTTCTCCAATCACCTCAGCCATGGAGTTCTTCCAGATAGTCGCCAGCTGGTTCCAGTTCTTATGTACCATTCTCGGTTTAATCAAATCCAGGTTGTCGAAAATCGCCTGGAATGCCGGCTTTAACTCCAGGAATTCCTTGCCTTCGTTGGTATTTAACACGGATTTTCTGGTTGGCATATAGCCGGTTCCCGTCGCCCACTGCATATTGACATCTTTGCTGCATAAGTACTGCATAAACTGCCATGCCGCATTCTTGGTCGCCTGGTCATTTTTCGAGGGAATCATCACCACAACGCCGCCGATCTCCTGGTTCTTGGTCTCGCCGCCCGGCAGCCATGCCATGCCAACCTCAAAGTCACACTGGTTTACATAAGTATTATACACAGAACTTGTATGTACGATGGAAAATGTCTTTCCGCCGATAAACTGCTGTCTCATATTGGAAGCCGCGTCGGTTCCTGCCGCCCAGCCAATCAGGCCGTTGTCCGTCCACTCTTTGATCTTCTCCGCGATAGCTACTGCCTTTTCATCGCCCAGGTCTGTGGTCAGCTGGTCGTCATTGATGATTTTAACGCCCTGATTCAGATAAAAAGTCTCAAAATACCACTGATCCCAGCCGGCAATCACCGTGCCATACATATCGGTGGTTCCGTCTGCATTTTTCTTCACGGCCTTCTCCAGGAATGCATCCATATCCTCCCATTTTTCAGGAATGGTAATGCCCTGCTCTTTCGCCATATCCTTGTTGTAGAACATGATCTGGGTGGAGATTAAAAACGGCAGGGAAACTAATCTTCCATCATATTTGGATGCCTCAATCATACCGTCTCCAAAGTCAGTGGTGTCATATCCCGTCGCTTCGATATATGGAGTCAAATCCTCCATCAGCCCGCCTGCTCCGTAATCCGTCACATAGGAGGTGTTAGCCACAGTGATGGCCGGAAGCCCGGTTCCCGCCGCGTTGGCCGCCACTAAGTCCTCGTTGATCTTGGTGGCATTGCCCACATACTGCGGTATCACGGTAACCATATCCTGGGACTTGTTGAATCCGTCTACAATCGTATTTACCGTATCATTATACTGCTCCTCCAGCGTATGCCACCACTCGATGGTGATCGGCTCCATCACCTCATACATGGAAGCCGCATCCGCCGCTTTCGTCGTCTCCCCTGCTGCTGTGGATACTGCCGCCGTAGTTGTCTCCGCCGCCGTTGTCCCGGCTCCTCCTGATTTCCCCGTGGAACCTCCGCCGCTGCATCCGGTCATGGTCTGCGCCACAAGCGCAGCTGCCAATACTAACACTGCTGTTTTTTTCATAAGACACTTTCTCCCTTCTATTTTTTCCTTATAATTGAGATAACCTTTTATTGACTCATATATTTTTCAAACACAAACCGCAGACAGAATGACACGCCGTAAACTGCCAGCGAAATCCAGATCAGAAAATAGGATGAATAAAACCAGCTAAGCGCCGCCCCGGCACCGCAGATCGCCAGTATCGTCACTGAGATCCACAGATTTCCAACCGCCATAATAAAGGAATGGCCAATGGTACGTTTCAGCCCCACCTTAAAATACGCAGTCAGCGGAAATACGTACAGCACCGTCAGCAGATACAAAAGCGCCAGACTTCCAAGCGCAATGCGCAGCCCCATTTTCCATCCATAGGAGATGTTCAAGAACTGACAGTAATACAAATCCAGCACAAGAATGCCTCCCGCAGCCAGCACGCCCATCCAGAGGACTGTCGCTCTGACAAAATTCTTCCGAAATCCTCTCAGAAATGTCCGCACCACATAGCCCTCTTCGTCGTGGGTCAGCTTTAAGGTATATCCAAACAGCGCCGTTGTAGACGCCCCAATGGTAATCACCGGAAGCGAACATACCAGCCAGAGAAGGATCACCACACAGAGGTTCATCACCTTCTCCATAAACATCCAAAACCGGTTTTCCGGATTAAACAGACCGTTGACATTGATATTCATCCGCTTTTGCACCTCTCTCTTTAAAACTGACCTGCGGTCCGCCGCTTACAGGCGATATCGTTTCAGAATCAGATGATTGACTCTCTTTAACTCTTCCTTCCATACCGACTGCTCATAAAACACATACAACCACTCCCCACCGGCTGCCACATCAGCATAACCCCCATATGTGTCCACAAAAACCGATGGCTTCCAGTGTTCCCCATCATCGTCACTGAGATAATAAGTCAGGAAAATCCGTTCTCCCAGTGGGTGCCCCTTATCTGAATTGGAGCAGTTGATAAATCCAATCCGCCCATCCGGCATCCTCACCATGCTGCCGAAGCATTTGGGGTCAGGCAGTCCGGTCTCTTTCCAGATCTTCCCGAATCCTGACACACCGTCCGGGGAAATGCCCAGCGCCCGGCATCCTTCCGCCTCGTGATTGCGGAAATTAAACAGGATACTCCCGTCTGCCCTCTCCGCCAATGTAGTCTCATTGGCATTGCTGATTCCGTTCACAAGGGCCCCGGCATGCCAGGTCTTCCCTCTGTCATCACTGTATACAGCACCCGCCACAGAGGGTTGATGGGTCTTTTTCCTGCCGTCTCCATCCAGCGGCTCCCCACAAGCCAGCCAGACCGGAACCAGCAGCCGCCCAGTTTTCGTCACGATCCCATGCCCCGGGCCCGACGCGCACACATTCCACTCCCAGGGAAATTCCCGGAATGCCGTGGTGATCTCCACCGGCTCCGAAAATGTTATCCCGTCGTCATCACTGAAACAGTAGTACGCGGTCTCGTAATTCTTATGAAACAACAGGTGAACCAGTTCTCCATCCTGAATCAGCACCGGGTTGTTCCAAGTGACGGACTCCTGTTGTTCCGGTGTTTTGTGCAAGGTTTTGTTCGACGCTGCGTCCAACGCTTTGTCTGAAGCTTTGTCTGAAGCTGCGTCCAACACTCTGTCTGAAGCTGCGTTCGACTCTTTCTTCCCGGCATCATCCAAAACTCCGGCAGAGCCTGCGATCACCTGTCTCGCAAAAGTCTCTCCGCCATCCGTGCTCCGGCACACCAAGATATCAATCTGCGCCCAGTCATTATGTGTGTCCATCCGCCCTTCGTAACAGCAGATCACTGTCCCGTTTTCCGTCACCACGATGCCGGGTATCCGGTATTCCAGATAGAGCCCCCGGCCGAAACTCTCCACCGTGTACGCCGCCTCCGGCAATGACTCCGTCTCAAACTGTCTCATGCGGTATCTTCCTCCTGTCTTCCCCGGCGTTCATTCTTTCCTAACTAAACAACGCCCTGCTGTTTCAGCGTAGCCATAACCACATCCTGCTGCTCCTTCGTCATCCCCGCCAGCGGCGCCGACACAGATGAGCCTCCGATCCCGCAGACCTCCAGAAGATATTTCATCACAGCGATCCAGGATGGCCCCTGCGCCAGGCATTTTCTCACTGCATTGATCCGCCTTTGCAGTTCAAACCCCTCCCGCACCTTCTGTTCCTCACACAGCCTTTCCAGCTCCACAAACAATTCCGGGAAGAAATTGGCCAGCCCCGGGATACATCCCTGGGCGCCGCACAGCATACTGACGAAGCACAGCTCCTCCGCCCCGTTTAACACACTGATATTCTTATCCTCCAAAAGCATCATAGCTTCCTGGAGCTGCTGCCAGTCCGCACAGCTGTCCTTGTACATCACAATCCTGTCAAGGTCCGCCAGCCGGTTGATCGTCGCCGGCAGAATATTCACATGGGTGGTATCCGGAATGTTATAAACCGCGATATCAATGCCTCCGGCACTGCAGATGTTCTCATAATGCCGAATGATCTCCTCCTGGCCAAAATTCTTGATATAAAATGCCGGAGTGCACACTGCCAGCGTCCCGCCCATGGCCTTGATCTTCTTCACCTTTTCTATCGCCCTTGAGGTGGAGGAATCAATTGCTCCGCAGAACACATCAACTTTTCCGTTTCCTTCCTCCAATGCCACCCGGGCTGCCTCCTCCCAGACCTTTTCCGTCACTCTCATGGCCTCGCCTGAGGTCCCGTTTACAAAGATACCGGACACGCCGCCGTCTATGCAGTGCCGGATCAGTCTTCGAAGCGCCTGCTCATCTAAGGATTCGTCCTCCTTCAAAGGTGTGACTATCGGAGGGATAATCCCTCTGTACCGTTCTTTATTCTCCATCATGCTTCTCATCTTTCCTGCTTATTATGTCACCTGCTTATTTCTGCTACAACAGCGGATGCGTTTTAGTTCTTCCGTCTTATTCCCGCTGCTTCCCCAGGCAGCTGTCCCGCTCTACAATGCTTGGCTGAAACAGATAAAATTCAAAATCGGACAATGGCTCTTTATTCACCATTTTTCTGAGGATTCTGGCCGCCGCCTCCCCAATCTCAATGCTCTTATAGGAGACCGAGGAAAGCTTTGGTTCCATCTCCAGACACAGTTCCGTGTCATCGTATCCGATGACCCCGATGTCCTCAGATACCCGCATTCCCGCTTCCACCACCGCCTGGCAGACCCCCTGGGCAACCCGGTCATTAAAGCAGAAGACCGCGTCCATCCCCGGCTGTTCCTCCAGCAGACGTTTCATGGTATGGTAACCGTAGACCTCCCCTTTCACCTTCTCCTCAATGGAGATCAGTTTCCGCTCCACCTCCAGACCATTTTCAATGAGCGCTGAGATATATCCCTGGCAGCGGTCAATGCTGGTCTTATACTTTTCTCTCGAAACAAACGCGATATGGCGGTATCCTTTGGCAATCAAATGCTTCGTTGCAATATAGGCCCCGTAATAGTCGTTGGATGTCACCACCGGAGCGCTGATTCCCTCCACACTCCGGTTACAGAACACAAACGGAATCTTCGCCTCCAGAAGCTGGCTGTACAGCTCATAATTTTCCTGAATCCCTTTCGCGATCACCGGCACAATGATAAAGCCGGATACCCCGGAGGCAATCAGCCGTTTGATATACTGCTCCTGCTTCCCGGCTTTTCCATCGGAATTGCACAGGATAATGTTGACGTCATCCTTCTGCGCCTCATTCTCCACACCGCGGACCAGGCTGTAATAGATGCGGTCCATCACATTGGGAACAATGATCCCCCAGTTCTCCGACTTGTCCTTCACCGCAACCTCCACACCGCTCCTGACTCCCGCCACGTAAGTCCCGCTGCCTTTGACAGAATACAATAGCCCCTCATACACCAGCTCCGCCATAGCTTTGTCCAGAGTCGTCCGCGTCGTGTCCAGCTCCTTACACAGATTGGGACGGCCATCCAGTTTTGAATCTGGTGGCAGAGTATCAATCTTTTCTTTCAGCAATTGCTTAATTTCCAGATATCTGATAAACCTTCCCCCCTCCCGGCCGACCGGTCAGCTTTCATGAATTTATGCATTCATTATTGCGTAAAGCAGGCAAATTGTCAATAATTTTCAGATTAATCAGGCAGGTTTCAAACAAAATTGGGCAGGTTTCTCGCAATTATACACAATTCCATATTTTTCCATTCATAAAAAATGTGGGAACCTGCCGGCTCACCGCCGGCAGGTTCCCACATTTTACTTACTATTCAATATAAAAAGGGACTCTCTATTCCCTTAGATACAAAACGCGGCATAAAGAGGAACTATCTTTTTATCATCCTCAAAACCAAAATTTTTGGCAGAAAGTTTGATGGCATAGGCAGGCTTGTAGGTTTCCATATACATCTTTAAACTTTTGGCTCTGGTATTGTCAGCACTCTTTACTTCAATCGGAATAAGCTGGCCATCACGCTGAATGACAAAATCAATCTCGGCTCCACGCTCGGACTGCCAATAGTAGGTATTATATTCATTTGCGGTCAACTGCACATTGACATAGTTTTCAGTCATACCACCCTTGAAGTCGTTCAGTTCCTCCACCATATAGAGAATGTCGTTTGCAGCTAAGTCCTTTTTGGCACATAGCAGACCTAAATCCGAAACATAAATTTTGAACGCGTCAATATCACGATAATTTTCCAGTGGCTTTTTGATTTGCTCCACCTTGTAAACCTGTGACACAATCCCTGACAGGCAAAGCCATTCAATCGCATTTTCAAACTCAGAAACCCTGCCGCCTTTTTTAATCAGCTTGTATTGGAAACGCGTATTTTTCTTGGAGAGCTGAACCGTAATATTATCGTAGGCAAGTCTTGTTTTCTTGATTTCGTTCACATGATTATATTTACTCATATCATTGAGATAGCTTGCAAGTATCGTATCCTGAGTATGGCGTACAAGGATATAGTCTCTGGTCTGGACAAACTGCATCACACATTCAGGCATGCCGCCAATAATAAGATACTGTCGGTAAAGCTGCATAGCCGCATCATGCAATGCCGAAGGCATCGCTGTGTTATCTGCAAAGCATTCTTTGATTTGTTTTACTAAAACATCCTCCCCTAACGCTAACATAAATTCCTCTATATCCATAGGATAGAGGTTTTTGATATCAACCTTGCCAACTGGAAATGAAAATCTACTCCTATTGACCGCCACACCGAGCAGACTGCCAGCTACTATAATGTGATAATCCGGTGCGTCTTCACAAAAGTATTTTAAACTTGTCAATGCCCGCTCACAAAGCTGCACCTCATCAAATACAATCAACGTTTTTTCCCTGACGATCGACTGCCCTGCAATATGGGAAAGAATCGGTATTAGGTAATCAGGGCTAATATCTTCATCAAAAGTAGCATTGAGTTTTGGGTTTGTTTCAAAATTGAAGTAAGCCACATTCTCATAGTGAGTACGTCCGAACTCCAATATAGCGTAGGTTTTTCCAACCTGCCTTGCCCCCTGCAAAATAAGTGGTTTACGATGTATACTTTCTTTCCACGTTTCTAAAAAGCCCGTGATTTTTCTATACATAAACCTTCCCTCCTTGATGATGATAACCATAGTATACCACACATTCGTGTAAATATACACCATATTTTTTTATTTTTTAACACTAAATAACACGAATATTTTTAATATTTTTACAAAATAATACACGAATCAAAAAAGGTGTGATAATCTGATCAGCATCACCGCCTCCAGACTCCCACACCTTTTTTCTAATTAATCTAATTTATGAATAAACAATCCACTCCGCAGCTTCGGCTCAAACCAGGTTGACTTCGGCGGCATCAGCATTCCTGCATCTGCTACCTGGAGCAGTTCCCCGATGGACGTCGGATACATGGAGAACGCCACCATCATATCTGCCGCCACTCTCCGCTCCAGTTCCTTCAGTCCGCGGATTCCTCCGATAAAATCAATCCTTTTATCCGTCCTCGGGTCCCCGATTCCAAGCACCGGGGTCAGCAGGTGGTTTTGGAGTACGGACACATCCAGCCCGTCCACCGGATCGTCACTCAGGATCTCCGGTTTCGCGGTCACCTCATACCAGCTGCAGTCCAAATACATCCCGAAGGTTCCTTTCTTTGCCGGCGCCACCCCGTGATCTCCGACAAATCTCACATCAAAATTCTCCTCGATTGCCGCCAGAAATTCCTCTTCTCCCAGACCGTTTAAATCGCTCACCACCCGGTTATAAGGCAGAATCAGCAGCTGGTCATCCGGGAACAGCACCGACAGGAAATAATTGAAAGGCTCCTCCCCCGTATATCCCGGATGCTCTGCCCTCCGTCTCATTCCCACCTTCACGGCCGAAGCCGCCCGGTGGTGACCGTCCGCAATATAGGTAGCCGGAATCTCTGCAAATGCCGCCTCCATACGTCCAATGATTTCATCGTCACCGACTCTCCAAACCCGGTGTCCAATCCCGTCCTCCGACACAAAATCATAGAGTGGCGTCCCGGCCGCCGCCTGGGCCACAAGTCCCGCCAGCGTCTCATTGCCACGGTAAGCCAGGAAAATAGGCCCTGTCTGGGCATTGGTGGTATCCACATGGCGAATCCGGTCAAGTTCCTTGTCCTCTCTCGTATTCTCATGCTTCTTCACAATCCCGTTTTGATAATCGTCAATGGAACTGCAGGCCACGATCCCAGTCTGGCTTCTGCCATTCATCGTCAGCTGATAAATATAGTAGCACTCCTTGGCGTCCGACACAAAGGTCCCGTCCGCACACCTCATCTCCAGCAGTGCTCTAGCCTTCTCATACACGCGGGTATCATAGGTATCCACATCCTCCGAAAACTGGGTCTCCGCCCTGTCAATATTTAAAAACGACAACGGCTTCCCCGCCACCGCCTCACAGGCTTCCTTCCTGTTATACACATCATAGGGAAGAGCCGCCACCTGCGCCGCCGTACTGATATCCGGTCTCACACAGCGAAATGGTTTCACAACTGCCATAGTATCTCCTCTTTTCACTTATAAAGTGCCTAAGGCAGAAATCTTCACGCCTTAGGCACCCCATTGCACTCTCTACGCTTCGTCTACTTGATCACCCGGACTCCCAGCACCCCGTCGATGGCTTTCAGTTTTCCAACCATCTCATCTCCGGCCGCCGCCTCTAAATCCAGCATGGTATACGCATACTGGTCACGGCTCTTGTTGGTCATATCGGTAATATTCACATTCCCGGAAGCCACGGTTCCCGTAATCTGTCCGATCATGTTCGGGATATTCATATGAAGCACCGCCACCCTGCTGGCCGCATGGCATTCACCCATATTGCAGTCCGGATAATTCACGGAATTCTTGATATTGCCGTTCTCTAAATAATCCATGATCTCCTGAACCGCCATCACCGCGCAGTTGTCCTCCGACTCCTCCGTGGAAGCACCAAGATGAGGAATCACAATGGCTCCCGCCATATTGGCAGACTTCGGATTCGGGAAATCCGTCACATACTTATGTACCTTTCCCTCATTCAACGCCACAGCCATATCGTCATCATTTACCAGGGAATCTCTGGAGAAGTTCAGTACGACAACACCCTTCTTCATCTGGTCTATGGTGGTCTTGTTGATCATACCTTTTGTGTCATCCAGCAGCGGCACATGAATCGTGATATAGTCACACTCCTGATAAATGGTATCCACAGAAGTGATATGCTTTACATTTCTGGAAAGACCCCAGGCTCCGTTAACCGAGATAAACGGATCATACCCGTAAACCTCCATCCCAAGAGACGCCGCCGCGTTGGCGACCTCCGCGCCGATGGCCCCAAGACCGATCACGCCCAGCTTCTTTCCCTTAATCTCATAGCCTGCAAAGGCCTTTTTCCCTTTCTCCACCGCTTTGGCGATGCCCGGATCTTCCTTGATGCTCTGGCACCACTCAATTCCGCCCACCACATCACGGGAAGCCAGCAGCATACCGGCAATCACCAGTTCCTTCACTCCGTTGGCATTGGCCCCCGGCGTATTGAACACGACGATACCTTTCTTCGCACACTCATCCAGAGGAATGTTGTTCACCCCGGCGCCAGCACGGGCAATGGCCTTTAAACTCTCCGGAAACTCCATGTCATGCATGGCCGCGCTTCGCACCAGCACGCCATCCGCACCGCCTATCTCGTCAACCAGCTGATAATCCTCCGTCAGCATATCAGTACCAAACTTCGAAATCGCGTTTAAACAAAAGATATTTTTCATGCTTTATGCGCCTCCTCAAACTCTTTCATGAATGCAGCCAGCTTCTCCACGCCCTCCATCGGCATTGCATTGTAAATGCTGGCCCGCATTCCGCCAACGGTTCTATGTCCCTTCAAATTCTCAAGACCTGCCGCCTTTGCCTCTTTGACAAACAGGGCGTCCAGTTCCTCATTGCCTGTCACAAACGGAACATTCATGAGAGACCGGTCCTTCTTCACCACGGTTCCCTTGAACATCTCGCTGGAATCCAGGAAATCATAGAGAATCGCGGCCTTCTTCTCATTATATTCCTTCATTGCCGCCAAGCCGCCCCTGTTTTTCAGCCACTTGAACACCTTTCCGCAGATGTAAATACCGTAAGCAGGCGGCGTGTTATACAGAGACTTGTTGTCGGCATGGGTCTTGTAACGCAGCATAGTAGGAGTTCCCTCCAATACATCCTCCGTGATCAAATCCTCCCGGATAATCACAATCACAACACCTGCCGGTCCCACATTCTTCTGAACACCGCCGTAGATAATGCCGTATTTCGTCACATCCACCGGCTCCGACAAAAAGCAGGAGGACACATCCGCCACCAGCGTTTTCCCCTTGGTGTTTGGAAGTTCTTTAAACTTGGTGCCATAAATGGTATTGTTCTCGCAGATATAAACATAATCCGCATCCTCGGATATCGGCAGATCCGAGCAGTCCGGGATATAGCTGAACGTCTGATCCGCACTGGAAGCGATGGCGTTGGCCTTGCCATACAGCTTCGCCTCTTGGTAAGCCTTCTTTGCCCACTGGCCGGTAATAATATAATCCGCCACCTTATTCTTCATCAAATTCATGGGAATCATGGCGAACTGCTGTGACGCACCGCCCTGAAGGAAAAGCACCTTGTAGTTGTCCGGTATTCCCATCAGGTCTCTTAAGTCCGCTTCCGCTTCGTTAATAATCGTCTCAAAAGCTTTTGACCGGTGTGACATCTCCATCACCGACATCCCGGTGCCTCTGTAATCCAGCATCTCGTCTGCAGCTTCCTTCAGCACCTCTTCCGGCAGTACGGCCGGACCTGCTGAGAAATTATACACTCTACTCATAACCTTTCCTCTCTTTCCCAAAATGATATTTTTTAACTTTATCTGGTGAATAACGAATTTATCGTAACAGTTCAGACAGCTCATCTTCTTGACCGAAAAAGCCGGTCAAGAAGCATCGGATATCCATCCGATGTAAAAATTGTCCCGAAAATGCGCTTACAAGCAAGCTTGACGCACCTTTCCGCGCCAATTTTCCCGCCGTCTGAACTGTTACATTATATCTTCAAATCCGTATCATCAAATACATCCTGAATCGGCGCTCCCGGAGATACCATCGGGAATACCTTGTCATCGCACTGAATCTGGCACTCGATCACCACCGGGATATCCAGTCCCATGGCTTCTTCCAGCACCGGTTTCAAGTCCTCTTTCCTGGTGACCAGATAAGCTTTCGCCCCCATGGCTTCCGCCAGTTTCACGAAATCCACCTTGTCATTTAATACTGTATGAGAGTAACGTTTCCCGTAGAACAGAGTCTGCCACTGCCGAACCATGCCGAGTACATGGTTGTTCACCACCACCTGGATGATGGGAATGTTGTACCGGGTCGCCGTGGCGATCTCATTCATGTTCATACGGAAACAGCCGTCGCCGGCAATATTAAACACCTTTTTATCCTTACAGCCCATCTTCGCCCCGATGGAAGCTCCCAAGCCGTAACCCATAGTTCCAAGGCCGCCGGAGGTCAAAAATGTCCTCGGTGCTTTATACTTGTAGAACTGGGCCGCCCACATCTGATGCTGCCCCACCTCAGTGGTAATGATGGCGTCCCCCTGTGTCAGCTCATAGATCGTCTCAATAATCCCCGGCCCTGTCAGCGCGTTCTTGTCATACCGCAGCGGATACATATCCTTCATCCGCTCAATATGGGCAATCCACTCATCGTGGTTGATGGGGTCCAGTCTGGCGTTTAACTTCCGCAGAATCACCTTCACATCCCCCACCACGCTGGCCGTGGTTCTGATATTCTTGTTAATCTCCGCCGGGTCCACATCCAGTTGGAGTATCTTCGCATTTTTCGCAAATTTGGAGGCATTGCCCGTCACACGGTCGCTGAACCTGGCTCCCACCACGATCAGTAAGTCGCACTCCGTAAATCCAAAGTTGGAGGTCTTCGTCCCGTGCATCCCGACCATTCCGGTATACAGTTCATCCGTCCCGTCAAACGCTCCCTTTCCCATGAGGCTGTCAGCCACCGGCGCCTGAATCTTATGTGCAAATGCTCTCACCTCGTCAGCCGCGTCGGCAATCACCGCGCCGCCTCCCACGAAGATAAAAGGTTTCCTGGCCTTGCGGATCAATGCCAGCGCCGCCTCCATATCCTCCTCGGTAATCGTGTCCGTCTGAGGCATGACCGGCTCCGGAGCCTCGTACTCATAATCGTATGTATTGGCCGTCACGTCCTTGGTGATATCCACCAGAACCGGTCCCGGCCGTCCCGACTGGGCGATGGTAAATGCCCGTCTCAGCACATATGCCAGCCGGCTGATATCCTTCACAATAAAATTGTATTTGGTGATCGGCATCGTCACACCGGTGATATCAACCTCCTGGAAACTGTCCTTTCCAAGCATGCTCACCGCCACATTGCAGGTAATGGCCACCATAGGCACGGAATCCATATAAGCCGTGGCAATGCCGGTAACCAGATTGGTTGCCCCGGGGCCTGAAGTCGCCATACAAACTCCCACCTTGCCGGTGGCTCTGGCATACCCATCCGCCGCATGAGCCGCTCCCTGCTCATGGGAGGTCAGAATGTGAGTTATCTCATCCTGATGTTTATAGAGTGCGTCATAGATATTCAGGATCGTTCCGCCCGGATAACCAAACACGGTGTCAACGCCCTGCTCTTTCAAGCACTCGATCACGATTTCTGCTCCTGTGATTGTCTTCATCTATATTCTCCTTATCTTCTCACTTCACTTCCAAAACCGCGCCACGGTTGGCTGAGGTCACTAACGATGCATAGCGGGCCAGATAACCGGTTGTCACCTGCGGTGTTCTCGGCTTCCACTCGGCCTTCCTGGCTGCCAGTTCCTCATCCGATACCTTTAATGTGATGGTGTTCGCATTAATGTCAATCGCAATCGGGTCCCCTTCCTTCACCAGGGCGATAGGTCCTCCCACTGCCGCTTCCGGCGCCACATGGCCGATGGAAGCTCCTCTGGATGCACCGCTGAACCGGCCATCCGTGATCAGCGCCACACTGGACCCCAGTCCCATGCCGGCAATGGCCGATGTCGGATTCAGCATCTCTCTCATACCAGGACCGCCTTTTGGTCCCTCATAACGGATGACGACCACGTCGCCCTCCACGATCTTTCCGCCCTTGATGGCTTCAATGGCATCCTCCTCACAGTCAAAGACTCTGGCCGGTCCCTCATGGACAAGCATCTCCGGCACCACTGCCGACCGCTTCACCACGCAGGAATCTGGCGCTAAATTCCCCTTCAGCACGGCAATGCCGCCGGTACTGCTGTAAGGATTCTCTACCGGACGGATCACCTCCGGGTTCTTGTTGACGCAGCCCTTGATATTCTCGCCCACCGTTTTCCCGGTAACCGTCATACAGTCAAGATTCAGCGCGCCCAGCTTGCTGACCTCATTCATCACGGCGTAAATACCGCCGGCTTCATTCAAATCTTCCATATAAGTAGGGCCAGCCGGCGCCAGATGGCAGAGGTTCGGTGTTCTGGAGCTGATCTCGTTGGCGATGTCCACATTTAACTCCACTCCCGCCTCATGGGCGATGGCCGGCAAATGCAGCATACTGTTGGTACTGCAGCCCAGCACCATATCCATGGTCAGCGCATTCATAAACGCTTCCTTTGTCATAATATCCCGGGGACGAATATTCTTCTCATACATCTCCATCACTGCCATGCCGGCGTGCTTTGCCAGCTTGATTCTCTCGGAATAAACGGCCGGAATCGTTCCATTTCCACGAAGTCCCATGCCAAGCACCTCGGTCAGACAGTTCATGCTGTTGGCTGTGTACATGCCGGAACAGGAACCGCAGGTCGGACAGGCCTTGCACTCATACTCGTAGACCTCTTCCTCACTCATGGTGCCCGCCGCATAGGAGCCAACCGCCTCAAACATACTGGATAAGCTGGTCTTGTGGCCCTGTACACGTCCCGCCAGCATTGGTCCGCCACTGACGAACACAGTGGGAATATTAATACGCGCCGCCGCCATCAAAAGACCCGGCACATTTTTATCACAGTTTGGTACCATCACCAGCGCATCAAACTGATGGGCCAGCGCCATACACTCGGTGGAATCCGCAATCAAATCCCTGGTCACCAGAGAGTATTTCATACCGATATGCCCCATGGCAATCCCGTCACAAACCGCGATGGCGGGGAACACAACCGGAGTTCCGCCTGCCATGGCCACGCCAAGCTTGACGGCTTCCACTATCTTATCCAGGTTCATGTGGCCCGGAACAATCTCATTGTAAGAACTGACGATGCCGACCATCGGCTTTCTCATCTCCTCCTCTGTCATGCCAAGAGCATTGAACAGAGAGCGGTGAGGCGCCTGCTGCATTCCTGTTTTCACTGCATCACTCTTCATGGTAATCCCCTCCTGATTTTATGATGAATCCCCCCGGCATATGGAATACGCGGGGGAATATTTCTGCTTTTTACTACTTTATCTCGCTAAAGCACTATCTGTCAATCGGTTTTAGCGAATTTTCGACATTTTTTATAAAATTTACAACAAACTGCTTCCTAAATTCTGGCTGCAATTAAGTCTCCCATCTTCGTGGTACCGATCTTCTCACATCCCTCCGACCAGATATCCGATGTGCGGAATCCTTCTGTCAGCACTTTCTGCACAGCTATTTCCATGGCATCCGCCTCCTTGTCAAGATCGAAGGAGTAGCGCAGCATCATGGCTGCCGACAAAATAGTGGCAATCGGGTTGGCGATATCCTTCCCAGCAATGTCCGGCGCGGAACCATGGCTCGGCTCATACATGCCGAATTTTGTCTCATTTAAGCTTGCGGAAGACAGCATCCCGATGGAACCGGTGATCATGCTGGCTTCATCCGACAAGATATCCCCGAACATATTCTCCGTCAACACCACGTCAAACTGTCCCGGATTCATCACCAGCTGCATAGCGCAGTTGTCCACCAGCATGTGGGTAAGTTCCACCTCCGGGTAATCCTCCGCCACTTCTTCCACAACCTTTCTCCAGAGTCTGGAGGAGTCTAAGACATTGGCCTTATCCACACTGATGACTTTCTTTCTCCGTTTCATAGCAATATCAAAAGCCTTGATGGCAATTCTGCGGATCTCATTCTCATTGTAAGTTAAGGTGTCCACCGCCGTCATGACGCCGTCCACTTCCTCCGTGTGCCGTTCCCCAAAATACAGGCCGCCGGTCAATTCTCTCATAATCACCATATCAAAGCCATCGCCGATAATCTCTTTTTTCAGCGGACAGGCCTCCGCCAGCTCTTTATAAAGGTAAGCCGGCCGTATATTGGCAAATAAGTTTAACCCCTTGCGGATTGCCAAAAGCCCCGCCTCCGGTCTCAAATTCGGCGCCACGTCGTACCATCTGGAATTCCCCACATCGCCGCCCACAGCCCCCAAAAGCACCGCGTCACTCTTCCTGGCGGTCTCCAGCGCTTCGTCCGTCAGCGGGACCCCATGCACATCGATGGACGCTCCGCCCATCAGCACCTCTGTATATGTAAACGTATGTCCATAAACCTCTCCCACGCGGTCCAGCACCTTTTTTGCCTCCCGCACAATCTCCGGTCCGATCCCGTCTCCCGGAATCACAGCTACTTTATAGTCCATCTGGATACCCTCCCTTTGGCAGCAAATTTTTATATTTCTCTTAATAGTAACCTATTTACACCGAGATTTCAACTACACCCGTCACATTTTCCATCCCCCCACTATACGAGAATGGAATTGAATCTATAATCATAGGTTATGATAATAGATGATGATATGAATATTATGATATCAAAGGAAAACAGTTTTTAAAAACTCTGGAAAAGTACAGAGGCCATATTTGGGAAAATGTGGTATTCTTGGAACTTCTTCGACGTGATTATTGAATCTACATAGGAAAAATAGAAGATGCGGAAGTTGATTTTATTGCTGAAAAACCAAGTAAAAAAATCTATATTCAGGTCGCGGAAACCATGGCCGGAGAAGAGACAAGGCAATGGGAACTGATGCCTCTGAAGGCCATACCGGATAATTACCCCAAAATTGTATGATCCATGGATCGGAGTTTTATTGAATCCTATGATGAAATTCAACTGATCTATATTCCGGACTTTCTATTGGAAGAAAAGTAAATATAAAGACCACAGCGCCAGTGTATCGGTTCTTTCTGAGCTTTTGGTAAATGGGGAGTTGAAGGATGAAAGACGCGAGGGGTGAGGTACATTCGTTCGTGAGAGGAATGGGGCTGGGGGAGGCGGACGCGTCCGCCTCCCCCAGCCCCATTCCCCTCACCCGCTACGTATAAGTGTGTCTGCATCGCTTACGTCTTCCTTACAATTTCTTCTAACTCTAACCTCTTCTTAGATCATCCCCTCCAGCCCCATCCTCTCATACTGCTCCGCCGGCGCGTCCGTCTCTTTCATCAGCCGCACCATCTCTTTTCTGAAATACTTCTCCAGTTCCGGGTCAGAGATTGGCTGATGTTCCTCCGGGTCTTTCTCCAGATCAAACAGAAACGTCTCGTAGGGATGTTCCCCCAGTTCATTTAAGTAACTGCTCTTCTCCACATTCCTGATTTTCAAAAGGCGGCATCCTTTGGTGAAGGAAAACGGTCCGGCAAGTTCCAGCTGCTGTAACTCTTCCGGCGGGAACATGGACCGCATATGGGTAGGCATCAGGGTATAATTATAAAGTGGGTCATTGGTTTTACTTGCCGGGGCCAGCACATAGGTCTGGCGTCCGTTGGTGCAGGATATCTGGGAACCACAGGTTCCGTAAAGGCAGGTTTCCCGCACAGGCGTCCCCTCCTCAATCGTTTTCCTTAAAGGATAACCCTGCATCGTTCCTGGGATTGGGACACCGAAGTATTCCAGCAGAGTAGGTGCCAAGTCAATGGTCTGAACCAGACAGTCACAGCGGCCTACTGCCCTGCTTCTGGGATCATAGATGAACAGCGGCGTATGGACAATCTCTTCAAAGAAGTTAATCTGATTACTCTTCGCCCACCAGTCATGCTCTCCCAGCATAAATCCATGATCTGTATTGACAATCAGCATTGTGTCCTCCCAGAGATGGTACTCGTCCATCTTGTCCAGGATTTTACCCAGGTTCCGGTCACACATCTGGAGCAGCGCCGCGTACTGGTTTCGCACATGCTGCACATAGGGCTTCTCTTCCTCCAATACCGGGTGGTAATCGGGCCAGTCAAAATGAGGTCCATCATAGCCCTGCTCAAATCCCATCAAATCTTCATTCTGTACATAGAACGGTTCGTGTGGATCAAAGGTCTCCACCTGGAGGAACCAGGAATCCGCATTGTGGTTCCGGTCCAGAAACTCTGCGCCGGCCTGGAACGTGACGGACTGGGCCATCTTCTCCTCCCGGTCCATATATTCCCGGTTGACCATATCCTGTTTTTTATAATTTCCTAGATAAGGCGGCGCTTCCACGTCTCCCACGCAGGCTTTCCAGAGATCACCCTCCTGGCCGCGCACATTTTCCCAGCTGCTGTAACGGTTATGGTAAGTGCAGCCGCCGTCCTCCCAGTAGTGGTAGTGGTCACTGATCAAATGACTGTAAATTCCGTGCTCCTTTAAAAGTTCCGGCATGGAATCATCATACGGTTCCATCGGTCCCCAGCTGCGGTGCAGGAAATTATACCGTCCGGTATGGATCTCCCGGCGGGCGGGCATACAAGGAAGACTTCCCACATAGGACTTGTCAAAGGTCATACACCGCTCTGCCAGCCGCTTGAAATTCGGTGTTTTCGTCCATTCACAGCCATAGGGGGACAGCATGTGGCGGTTGAGAGAGTCATACATCACCATGATTGCTTTCATTGCTTTCACACCTCATTTCCCGCTATTGTTCTGCCAGCTGCTTCATCCTGTCATAGTAAATCTGGTTCAGTTCCTGATATCTTTCGTATTTAAATTTCTTACAGTCCTCAAGATGACGCTGCCATTTGTCTTGCGTAACTCCGTTCATGACACATTCCGCCATGAAGTTGTCCAGATAAGTTCTCAGTTCCGTGAGCAGCACATTGATCTCCTGCATATCCTCAGGATTATTCTGCCCCTCCGGAATAAACTCCTCCACGGCATATGTCATATACGGTTCCTGGCGCTCCATGAATTTGCGCTCCCGGTCCGATGTCACGGCAAACCTGGCATTGTCCTCCTCCGACCACAGTGTCACTCCTTTGGTTCCCATGGACAGGGTATGGCGTACCTCGGCATAACTGCTGTACCCGTCTAAAACCGGGTCCGCCTTCTTGGACAGAGTGCCGTCCGCATTTTCCACCCATGCCATATCCTTGGGGCCCCAGCCAAACAGCATCCGGTTGTCAAAGGAACTGTTGATATAATCATATAGTCTCACCATGGCCTCTGGATAAGGGCAGGTGTTGGTGATGGAAAACTGGTTGATTCTGACCGTACCGGACCAGGCGTTTGGCAGATAGTGCCGCTCTCCGTTCTGATCTTTCAGAGGCAGTAAATAGGTGTAATCCTCCGCATACTGGCCCACGGTGATATCATCATAGGAATAGTTGGGGAACATTCCCACCTGATTGTTCGTCCCCTTGGCTATCATATCCACCTCTTCCTGGATAAAACCGTTGGGATCGATCAAGCCGTTTGAATATAATTTATTTAAATATTCCAGGTACTGGCAATACTTGTCCGAAACCGGATAAAAGTCCACCTTGCCGTCCTCCACGCAGAGGAATGGATAGCCATAGTCTTTTTCGTCATATCCTGCAAATCCAAATGCGGATTTTAAAATATCAAATTTTCTTTCTTTATAAAAGGTAAACGGAATTTCATCTGCCATCCCATTGCCGTTGGGGTCCTGGGTTTTAAACGCCATCAGCACATCAAACAGCTCGTCCGCCGTCTCCGGCATCTCCATCCCCACATGTTCCAGCCATTTCCGGTTGATGGCAAAGCTCTTATTGGCCACGTAGCCATCCATCTGGGCCGTTGGCAGACCGTACATGGAGCCGTCCGGGAAGAGACTGGCCGTCTTAATATTGGGATATCTCTCAAAGAATTCCGTCACGTTGGGGGCATACTCCTCCACCATACCGTTTAGCTTCACAAAGGCGTCCAGGAACTGGGCAAAGTTGGGAATCTGACCGATAAATGCATCCGGAAGGTCTCCTGCCGCAATCATGATGGCGACCTGGTCATTAAAGGATGTCTCCGGGATTCCTTTCCACTCGATCGTAAGTCCGGTCTCCTCCGCTATCTTTTTCACAAAGTCTTTATTTTCCCAGCTTCCTATTTTATCTGTCGTCGCCACCGGGTAGACAATTTTAAAGGTATAATCCGTGTTCATAATGGGATAACCGGTTTTATTGACCGCATCCGCCACCGCCGCGCTTCCACCGGCATCCGCCCCTGATGTGGCAGGCGCCTTCTCCCCGGCTCCTGCTCCTGTTCCCTGGCCGCATCCTGCCAGTACTGTCATTGTCACTGCTGTTACCACTGCGATCCATCGTTTCTGTTTCATGCTGATCCCTCCATTTATTATTTTATACTTTACCGTACAAAGCGCACCTGCCCCAAGGGGCATATCACCTTTTTCACCCCTTGACCGATCCAATCATCACGCCCTTGACAAAAAACTTCTGCAGGAACGGATAGATACAGATGACCGGCACCGACGAGATAATAATGACCACGTATTTGATAATCTGCGCTACCTTCTGCCGTTCCACCAGCGCTTCAATCTCCGACGGATCTGTGATCTGCGTCAGCTGCTGGCCCAGAATCAGAATGTCCCGAAGCACCAGCTGAAGCGGTGCGATTTCCTGATTCGTGGTATAAATCATGGCCGTGAAATAAGAATTCCACTGGCTCACGCCCACATACAGGGCAATCACTGCCAAAATCGCTTTGGAACAGGGAAGTGCAATCCTGAAAAAGAACTGGCCAATGCCACAGCCATCCAACTGTGCCGCCTCCACCAGTTCCTCCGGCAGGCTGTTCTGGAAAAAGGTCTTGGCAATAATCATGTTATAAACCGTGACGGTACCCATCAGCACCAGGATCGTTCTGGTATTGACCAGATGCAGGCTGCTGACCACCATATAGGTAGGAATCAGTCCGCCGGAAAAAAACATGGTAAACACCAAAAACTTGGTAATCGCATTGCGCCCCGGCAAATCTCTCCGCGATAGTGCAAAGGCCGCCAGAAGCGTCACGCTGGTGCCAATCACCGTCCCAGCGGCAGTGTAAAAGATCGTGTTTAAATATCCCCGCCAGATTTTCCATTCACTCAGCACAAACTCATAGGCTTTGAAGTTGACGCCGGAAGGTAAAAATACCACCTTGCCAAGAGAAATATCTTCCGGGGAGCTGATGGATGCGATGATCACAAAGTACAGCGGATACAAGGCAATCACCAGCATTACAATTGAAATGACTGTCACCGCGGCATTAAACACCCGGTCCCCTTTTCCGGCTTTCACTGCTTTTGTCTCCATAATCCCCCTCCTCTACCACAGTGAATTTTCCGTGGTTTTTCCAGCTATCCGGTTGACCAGAACCAGAATACTGAAATTGATCACGTTGTTGAACAGGCCGATTGCAGAAGCATAAGAATACTGCTGCCCCTGCAGGCCAATCTTATAGACGTAGGTACTGATGATTTCAGAGGTAGAAAGATTCGGCGCCGTCTGCATTAAAAACACCTTTTCAAATCCCAGGTTCATGATATTGCCACAGTTTAAAATCAACAGGATCACCGCCGTGGGAATCAGCATGGGAATGTCAATGTAGAAAATTCTCTGCAGCTTGCTGGCTCCATCGGCGATGGCCGCCTCGTGAAGTTCCGGCCCGACCCCCGCAAGAGCCGCTATGTAAATGATGGAGGCCCACCCCGTACTCTGCCAGATCGCCGACCATACATACAAATGGGGAAATGCGGAAGGTTCTGTGAGCACCTGGGGATTTTGCATCCCAAACGCTTTTAAGATCGTGGTTCCAATCCCCGCCACCGGATCAAAGAAGACAAACATCATCCCCACCAGAACTACGGTGGAAATAAAATGCGGGGCGTAGGTCGCCGTCTGTGTTAATTTTTTCAGTCTCTGGTTCGGCGTGTAGTTTAGAATTAATGCCAGCACGATTGGGATCGGAAAACTGAAGACCAGCTGATATAAACTGATGACCAGCGTATTTTTCAGCAGCTTCCCAAACATGGGGGAAGTAAAAAACTGGGTGAAATACTGGAAGCCCACCCACTCACTCCCCCATATCCCCTTTGTCGCAACAAAGTTCTTAAATGCAATCTGCAGCCCCGCCATAGGCATATAGTGGAAGATAATAATATAGACAATCATAGGAAACAGAAATAAATACAGAACTCTGTTTTTCTTAAAATTCTTTCTGAGTGCTCGATGTTTCAAGGTCCATAGCTCCTTTCTCTCTTGATACAGTTATTTGATACAGTTATTGTAACAAAAGAGAAATTTGCGGTCCATGAAGCCAAATCAGTATTTTTGGTAATAAACTCAGTTATATGGGAATCCTTAAGGTAACCTGGGTGATTCCGTCCTTCACATCGATATCCACTCCCCCAAGATCCCCGTACATCAGCTTTAAACGGCTCTGGATATTCACGATGCCAATCCTCTTTCTTTCCCGTTTTTCCTGTTCCAGCCGTTCGGGATTTTTAAGGGTTTCCTGAAGATGCCGCAGCTGCTCTTTGTCAATCCGCCCCCCATTATCCGATACGGTAAAGAGAATCGTTTCTCTATCCCGCCTGCCCTCAATCCGAAGTTCCCCTCCCGGCTCCCTCCGTTTCTCCAGCCCATGGTAAACCGCATTTTCCACCAGCGGCTGCAGAATCATCTTGTCGATCCGACAGGGCAGGATCTCCTTCTCGATCTCCATCTTCCAGGTAAATCTTCCGTTAAACCGCACATCCATAATATATAAATATTTTTTCAGAAATTCCTGCTCCTCCTCCACCGTGACCTTATCCCCCTCCTTGATGGAGTAGCGGAAAATCTCCGCCATATGGGATGCCATTTCCGCCACCACCGGCTGGTCATTCATCAGAGCGATACCTCCCATACACTGCAGTGTGTTAAACAGAAAATGCGGGTTAATCTGACTGCGCAGCGCGTACAGCTCACTTTCCGTCTTCAAAAGCTCCGCCTCATACAGTCTCTGCTGGGTTTCAAAGATACGCCGGGACATGAAATCATTATTCCGCAGCATCTCATTCATCTTATCAACCAGGGAAGTAAGCTGAAAATGATAGGTTCCCGTCAACTGCTTCTTCCGGCGGTTCGTCTCCAGCTCCGCCACCTCCCCGATCAGCCGGTCGATGGGATGCGCGATGGTGTGGTTAAACAGCCAGCCAATCAAAAGAAGCATTCCCACCATCACCACACAGCTTAGAAGCATCTGGCTGCGGAATAAGTCGTACTGTTTCACCACCTGGCGGTTGTTTATTTTTCCGATGATGAAAAAGCCCTGATTTCCCCACACCTCCCGTTCCAGATAAGTATATCCAGGTACTCCTCTCTCCAGGCTCCCCTCCGGTGAATTGGAGGCCATGATTTCTCCTTCCGGGTCCAGCAGGAAAAAGGTCACCTCCTCCTCGTTCCCTGTCTCCTCCAGCACCTTCATAATGGCATGGGGGCGGATGACAAGCATGACAGTTCCGATTCTCTGGCTGTCTTTAAAAACAGCCGATTTATTGCCGTAGACCGGCGAGATGCACAGAAGAATCTCCTGCCCCTCCTCTCGGTTTACATAAATGAACCGATTATTCACCGCGTCCTCATAATATTGGCGTTCTATCTGTTTCAGTTCCTCATAAGCCTTAAGTTCCGGGGAACTGTAACTATACACACAGTTTCCCTGCCTGTCATACAGCATGGCATTCTGTATCTGGGAATTCATAGCGGCCATCGCCTGGCAGGTGTCATTTACATAGGGAAGTGTCTTATATTTTTCCAGAGGATCTTCCTCCAGCAAATACTTCTTCACCCCGGAATTGATGGAAAAATAGGTAGCGGTATACGCAATGCTCTTAAACGCCTCATCCAGATTATTCTCAATCTGTTTAACCGTATTATCAGTGTAGGCCAGCAGACGTTTCGCCGAATCATCCGCAATTTTTTTGATGTAATAAGATTGGATTCCCACCTGTATCACAATTGCGCCAAGAATAATCAGCACAATACATTTCCGAAAACTCAGTTTCATATGCCGCCTCCCCTGTGGTGAGCACCGGTCTCTCTTTTCCGATACTGGCTCGGCGTTTCCCCACTGTATTTTTTAAATACTTTGTTGAAATAAGAATAATCCTGAATGCCGCACTGCTCAGCGATCTCCTCTAAAGACATGGAGGTATGGGACAGCAGCCGTTTCGCCTCCTTCATCCGGATGGCCAGCAGGTATTCGGAAAATGATCCGCCAGTCTCTTTGTTAAACAGTGCGCAGCAATAATTGGCATTCAAATGAAACTGCTTCGCCAGCTCCTTGAGCACCAGTTTTTCCTGGAAATGAGCCCGCATATAAGTCAAAAGTTCCTGAAAAACCGGATTTTCCGCCAAAGGAACCATCTCCGATTCCTGCTGTTTTTTCTGCTCTGCAAGCTCCTCACACAGCTTCCCCAACAGAGTCTCTAACTTATCCCTGGCAATCGGTTTCAGACAATAATCACTCACCACCCCCATGCGGATGGCCTCCTGGGCATAGGAAAATTCCGCAAATCCGCTGACTACCACGAAACGGCAGGAAATCCCGGCCTCCACAGCTTTTTTCATAAACTCCAGTCCATCTAAATCCGGCATGCGGATATCGATAAAAACCAGATCCGGCAGCTCCGCCACCATCCGGTTAAACCCCTCCACCGAATTTTCAAACATCCCAGCTATCTCAAACCCATACTGCCCCCAGTCCACGATCTTTTCTAAATACACCAGAGCCCACGGCTCATCATCAATTAAAAATACCCGGTACTTCTTCTCTCCTGTCCCCTCCATGTTTACTCCCCCATTCTTTCAGCGCAAATGTCGATTTCTGTCATTTTCTACTATTGTACCATTGACTGACAAAAATTTGCAGATTGATTTTTTGTTTAATCTTGTCGTACAGTATGATATAATGGATGAAAAGGTGGTGAGAATTTGGCAACGCTAATTGCAACAGAATACAAACAATTTGAAGATATAAAACACACCAATGAAATTGGTATTGAATTTTGGTATGCCCGTGAACTTTCATTGGTTCTTGACTACATTCAATGGCGTAACTTTTCAAAGGTCATCGACAAAGCCATGCTTTCCTGTCAAAACAGTGGATTTGAATGTGCAGATCATTTTGTCGAGGTCAGCAAAACGATCGCCATGCCAAAAGGGGCTAGTAAAAAAATTGTGGATTATGAACTTTCCCGCTATGCGTGTTACCTCATCGTACAAAACGGCGACCCACGCAAGGAAACCATTGCCCTCGGTCAAACTTACTTTGCTATTCAAACCCGCAGACAGGAAATCGCAGACGCTTTTAACCGCTTAGACGAGGACAATAAACGCCTTGTTATCCGTGGCGAAGTTACTACCTGGAACGCTATGCTTGCAAATGCAGCAAATGAAGCAGGCATCACCGACCAAGTGGAATACGCTCAGTTTCAAAATGCGGGTTATATGGGATTGTATGGTGGTTTGACTGCCGCCGACATTCACAGACGGAAAAAACTCAAAAAGAGTGAGAAAATTCTTGACCATATGGGAAGCGAAGAACTTGGAGCAAATCTGTTCCGCATTACACAGACAGAAGCTAAATTACGCCGAGATCAACCGCAGGGATTAGACATGGCAAGCGGCATTCACTATAAGGTTGGACAAACTGTCCGTGAGGCCATTGCAAAAAATAACGGTACAATGCCAGAAGATTTGCCTACCCCCGAGAAAAGCATAGCTGAGATTGGCCGGGAGCAGCTTAAAAAGTTAAAGGAAAAAAAAGAACTGCCTATCCTTGATGAGTAAGAGTTTTTAATTTGTTTTAAAAAGCAGCCCGGAATGCACTTTATCCTGCTGATAAGTCCATTCCGGGCTGCCCCGGTTTCATTGCTGTTGATTTACGTCCTCTTTCCCATCGGAAAAGACAAGTTTCAAATCTGTAAATTCACTCCACTGTTTTCCATCCTCATAGTCATAGGCGTACAGTCCAAAGAAGACGCCGGTAAAACCGCCTGCCACTTCAGAGGATAGATATTTACCCGCCATCTGCCGTTCCAGACAGATGATATCCCCTGCTTTCACAGTCATGAGGTAGTGATCCCTGAAAAATTGAATTTCCATGCGGACACTCGTTTCTCTGTCCGCCGCATCCGCTGACTCCGCCATATCTGCCATATCTGCCGCCCTGCACTGCTCGTCCATCATTCCACCGATACAGATTCTGCTCACATACTCCATGCCATCCCCGCCGCATCTCACCGCAAGATCATAATGATGATTTTCATCCATATAAATGCTGACCCCCGCCTCCCCATATCCCGGCTTAACGCAGACGGTGAGACTGCCGGTAAATTCCCTCTGACGGATTCCCAAAAAGGACGGTGATCCCACATCACGCAGAGAACAGGATGACGCACGGATTCTCAATCTGTTTTTTTCAATTTCATAACACTCCTGTACCGGATTCCGAATATAAGACCACTGCTCGTCCCAATGCTCCCGGGAAAAATCCACCTGCTTACAAAAGTTCTGGTGAATTTCTTTTTTGACTGCCTGGACACTCACTTCTTTTTCGGCAATCCCCCGGTCTCCCGCCCGAAACCAGCCTTCACCATCCCAGTACACCGGTGTCAGGAAAACTTCACGGCCCAGATGATGGTACTGCTTCCACAGTGCCATCTGCCGAAAGCCCAGATGGAGCAGCCACCAGTTCCCATCCCAATCCTGAATCAGATCTCCATGGCCGACGCCCTGTATCTCATCATCTCCCAGATTGCGGTTGGTCAGAACCGGATTGCCGGGATAACCGTCAAAGGGTCCGTAAGGAGTCTCACCTCTGGCATACGTCACCATATGCCCATACTCCGTTCCTCCCTCCGCCGCCAGCAGATAGTAGTAGTCTTCTATCTTATACAAATGCGGCCCCTCCACCAGTCTTCCTCCCGATCCCCGCCAGATAATCCGGCTTTCCGTCAGCTTCCTCCCCGTGGATATCTCAATCTCACACTGGTAAATGCAGGGAACATGGTTTTCATCCCGGCCATTGCTGGTAAAATAAACCCGGTCCTCCTCAAAATACAGAGATGGATCAATCCCCCCCTGATCCACATCAATAGGATCGGACCACTCTCCATAAATATCATCCGTATAAACATAAAAATTCCTGTGCCTGCTGTCATCCGTCGTCACCACAAAAAACCGGCCGTCATGATACCGGATCGTTGGCGCAAAGATGCCTCCTGAACTTGGCACCCCCTCCAGATTGATCTGGCTTTTTCTCGTCAGACACCAGCCTATCTGATTCCAGTTCACCAGATCTTCACTCTCAAACAGGGGAATAGATGGAAAATAATGCATACTGCTGCACACCAGATAATATTTCCCATTCGCCCGGCAAACGCTGGGGTCCGGGTAAAATCCCCGGATCACTGGGTTTACATAATTCATACACGCACTCACCCTTTCACCGCTCCAGTGGAGATTCCCCCCACAATATATTTCTGCCCCAGTATAAAAATCAGAAGCACAGGGAACATCGTCAGCACAATATCCGCACAGACCAGATTATACTGCCTCTCATACATGCCGAAAAAGTTGTAAACCGCCAGCGTCATCGGCCATTTTCCCGTATTGTTCAGATAATAAAGAGGCATAGTAAAATCATTCCAGACCCCCATGACATTTAACACAAAGATAGTCACAAGCGCCGGCTTCAGCAGATGAATAATCACCTTATAAAACAGCTGAAACGGAGTGCACCCGTCAATAATCGCCGCCTCATCAATCTCCTTCTCGACAGACGCCACAAATCCGTACACAATAAAGAGACTGATGGGAATGTTGATCGCCGCGTACAACAGGATGATGCCCGGCCTTGTATTGATCAAATGCAGGGATTTCATAACCTTCATCAGCGGCACATTGCTCACCGGCATAGCAATTCCCAGGATAATGAAGTAATACATAAACCGGTGAATCCGGGAGCGGTTTCTGGATAACACAAAGGCCGCCATAGCTACCAGAATCACAATCAGCACCGCACTGCACCCGGCATAACACAGACTATTTAGGAAAGAAGCCACCACTTTTCCTCTCTCCATCACCACCGCATAATTCTCAAACATCCACTCCGCCGGCAGTCTCATAGACATCGTGTTCGACTCAGCCGGAGACTTGAACGAATTTAAAAAGATCACCACCATCGGGACAATGAAGATCAGGCTCAATAGAACAGCCGTCAGATTCAGAATCCACGTCGTCAATTGTTTCCGGATTCTCATTCCTCTTCCCCCTTTCCCTCAAGTGCTTTCAACAGGAAATACGAGATTCCCATCACAAACAGGAACAAGATACTGGATAATGTAGTTCCCATCGCATAATTCCCTTTTGCAAACTCCGAATATACCGCCGTGTTGAGCACCTCCGTGGCGTGCCCCGGCCCGCCGTTGGTAAGGGAATAAATAATATCAAATACCCGGAACCCATAAGTCAAATTGAGAACCGTGGCATTGAGCAGCACCGGCGCCAGCAGAGGCAGCGTGATATGACGCGTTTTCTGCCAGAAGCTGGCCCCGTCCATGGATGCCGCCTCATAGTAGGAAACCGAGATGACCTGGAGACCTGCCAGGATCACCATCATGATATACCCAATCCCTTTCCAAATATCTACCGCAATCACAGACGCAAATGCCAGCCCCGGGTCCGACAGCCAGCTTTTAGCCAGCCCGTCCAGCCCACAGCTCCTCAAAAACGTATTGACAAATCCGGTAGTAGGATTTAAAAGACTTTTAAATACCAGGCCGACAATCAGGTAAGACATCACCTGGGGAGAGAAAATAATCATCCGGTGGGCGTGATTTCCCTTTACCCAGCTGCCGTTAAACATCAGCGCCAATCCGATTCCGAGAGTCGTTTTCAATATCGTGGTAGCCAGAGTAAACACCAGGGTATTTCCAATATATTTCGAATACCCCTCCGTATTACTGAATGCCGTTATGTAATTCTTAAGCCCCACAAAATTAACTTCCGGGGAATAGCTGTTCCAGTCCGTGAAGGAGTAAAAAATACCAAGAACCCCCGGCAGAAACACCAGGACTCCAAATAAGGCAAACGCTCCCACGGCCATGTAGGTCGGATATCTTCGCTGCAGATTCATTTACAGACCTCCTCTTCAAACGATATGGCCCAGCATTTTCTGCCGGACCATATCAAAATTGCTGCTTCCATTTACTGCACCCAGGCCGGGTCCTTCTGCAGCTGGG
The DNA here is from genome assembly GCA_034142505.1 of Bacteroides thetaiotaomicron. Classification (GTDB taxonomy): domain Bacteria; phylum Bacillota; class Clostridia; order Lachnospirales; family Lachnospiraceae; genus Hungatella_A. Next base: position 102,175 of record JAWZDV010000022.1, on the reverse strand, counting down.
CCTGAGATTCCCGTCTCTTCTCAATATTCTGGAACACTTCGTCCGGGGTCATGGTTCCTGTATACATGGCGTCGATATCCTTGCCTGTATCCATCCACTGCGGATCGATATAGGAAACGCCCACCTGCATGACGATTCCCTGGGGCAGAGAGTTCATATATTCCACTACCTCCGGGCGCTCATTGGATTCGATCTCCGGCCAGCAGACCGAAGTAGTGCCGCCTTTTTCCAATCGTTTCTGAAGGTTCTCAGGTCTTGCAAGGAAATCGAAGAACTGCTTGCACTCTTCTATATGTGCACTGTTTTTGTTGATAAAATAAGCGTTATTGGTCGGATTGACACTGATGGACTGATTGTCCACCCAGGGTATACAAAACATTCCAATGTTCCCCTCCATCTCCGGATAAGCGCCAATCACCTCATCGATCCAATCCATGGACTGGTACATCATGGCCACCTGGCCGGTTCCAAAGGCATCCACACCGCCCTCCACAGACTGGCTGATAAAATCAGGGCCAAAATATCCAAGTTCCGCAAACTCTTTCATCTGCTCCAAAACAGTCTTGATCTCCTTAACCTCTGTTATCTTCATTTTATTTTCATTTAACTTCTGGTATAAGTCATCATAAAGCGTGATGTAGTAGGAACCTGTCTCAAATAAAGGCAGAACCTGGTGCCATCCGTTCTGACACGCCTCATAGATCGGGGTTACCCCCGAATCCTTCACCGCCTGGCAGACTGCTTTAAATTCCTCAAAAGTCTTTGGCGCCTCCAGACCTAAATTGGAGAATATCTCTTTATTATACATGCAGGCGGATACCCTGGTTCCCGGGAACTGGATTCCGTATACTTTATCGTTGTAGGATACGCCAGGAAGAACAATCGGGTCCATTCTGGACACCCACTCCTGATCCGTCAAATCCACACAGTTCTGTTCCGGGTTGATCCGGCTGTACAGACTTAAAGGGTCCGCGTCCACGCACATGATATCGTATGCTTCCCCGGAATCCAGCTTCGTCTTAAGAAGCTCTCTCCACTGGTCGTCTGGCGTAATCTGTAAATCGACCTTGATTCCCGTCTCTGCCTCAAACGCTTCCGCCAATTCCTGCACGACACCGGATGTGGGAAGCCCGGACTGATGGGTTCCGAACGTAAGCGTGACATTTTTCTTTCCGCTCCCATTTTCAACTCCTGTTTGTCCGCTTCCCTGGCTGCTGCACCCTGTCATCAAAACCATGCTGGCAGCCAAACCGACTGCGATCACTCTTCCTCTTCTCATCGTTTCTCCTCCTTGACTTTTAAGATAAATCCTGTAATATTATTACTAAATATAGTACTATCTTAACTGGTTTTCCTAATTTCGTACATGAATAGAATCGGCCTGAATATGGATATTTTTGCTTCCTGAACATGACGGAGGACTTATGAAGAATAAAAATACACTGCAATACAGACTCTTTTTTAACTATTCCCTGATTATGTCTCTCATCCTGCTGCTCTGTTTCGCAGTCTTAAGCTTCCTCTATATCCACACCGAGCGCCGAAGGATTGCGGACCATCTGACCACTCTCACCTCGACCATCGCCAATCATATTGATCAGGAGACGGATAAATTGTCCAACGCCTCCATGAATACGATCTATTCCAAACCGTTAAAGAACGCCATGGACCAGTTGAATCCCCAATCGCCTGACTGGACTCTCATCTCCGAGGTCAATCATGTGATCGGTTCCATCATCGGTCCTTACTCCACGGTGTCCCAGATCAACGTCTATTCCATGAACGATTATATGGTGGGCTGGGGAACCTTAAGCATCACACAGCCGGTGGAGCTTTTCAGCCAGCCCTGGTACGAAGAGGTGGACGCCATGCACGGATCGAAATATATCACGGCGCCGGCCCACAAGGAAGATTTTATCAAAATCAGTCCTTATATGAAAGACCGCTACTATCTTTCCCTCTACCGCATGTACTATGATTCCGCCTATCAGCCCCAGGGCGTGGTGGAAGTGGTTCAGGACTGCGGCCGGTTCTTCGCTTACCTGGAGGAAATCCAGACGGAAAACCCGGAAGTGTCCATACATATTATTGATCAGAACGGTGCTGTCATCTACCCTTACATCGGTCCGGACCGGATCTCCCAGATTACAGAGGCATTTCCACAGTACTCCACTCCGGGAGAATCCACGTCACCCCCACAGTACTCTACTTTGGAAGATTCCACGTCAACCATCCGGGATGCCGGCGGCAGGCACAGGTTCTTATCTGCAAAACAGGCGAAAAAGGCTGGCTGGAAGGTGCTGGTGACCCAGGATTCCTGGAGCCTTTATCAGAAGCTTTCCCCGTTTCTGCTGGTTTTCACCTGCTTTTTGCTTGCGTTTTTGGTTGTCTCCATGTGTCTGTGTTTCCACATTGCCAAGACGCTCTTATCACCGCTGAATTCTTTGAAGACACAGTTGGAAAAGGTCAACTTGAATGAAATTCTTTCCTCCGACAAGCCGCTTCTCATCGATTATCAGGGGGAGACCACGGCGGAGATTGAATCCCTGTTCCAGATTTATAATACCATGTATTTATCACTGAAGGACTCCTCCCAGTCCATCATCAATGCCAAAGCGGAGGAGACAAAAGCCAAGCTGTTTGCCACCCAGTCCATGCTGAAACCGCATTTTCTGTACAACAGCTTGACCAACATCAGTATTATGGCGGAAAATGATATGACTTCGCAGATCATCAGCTTCTGCAATAATTTAAGCCGGTATCTGCGCTACATCTCCTCCGACGGACTGGCCGATGTGGACATTTCCACGGAGGTAAAATACTCTGTCAGTTACTTAGACTGCATGAAAATCCGCTATGCCGATAAGCTCCACTACAAAGTCAGCATCCCGTCAGAATTGAACCGGCTGCAGATCCCAAAGCTTACCATACAGCCGCTGATTGAAAATTCCTTAAAGTATGCATTTCCCAATTCCCCGCCATGGATCATCCACATCGCGGCAGAGAAGAAAGAGGGCTTCTGTTATCTTTCCGTGACGGACAACGGCGTAGGATTTTCCAAGGAAGCGTTAGAGGCTCTACAGCAGCAGTTAGATGACATCCGTCACTCGAAGGATCTCTACTCCCTTGAAATCGGGGGACTGGGAATCCGCAATGTGTTCCTGCGCCTTCTGTTCATGTATGGAGACCAAGCAGATCTTCTGATCTCCGGCAGCGACAATGCAGGGGCTAAAATTGTCATTAAGATACCGCTGGAGGAAATGACACCGATCAAGACAGAGAGGGAAGAGTTATGACGAGATACCGCTACATCGTAGTAGAAGACGAAGCAATGATTTGCAAGAATATTATTCAGAAAATAGAAAACCTGGGAGTCCCGCTTACTTTCTGCGGGGAGGCTGAGGACGGGGAAAAGGCACTGACGCTGATCGATGAACAAAATCCCCATATCGTATTTACCGATATCAAAATGCCGGTCATGGATGGCCTGATGCTGTCCAAACAGCTGTATTTCGCCTACCCGCAGATCAAAATTGTCATCATCAGCGGCTATGACGACTTCCAATTCGCCAGGCAGGCCATGAAATACGGAGTGTCCGATTTTCTGTTAAAACCGTTGGACCCCGAGGAGCTGAAACCCTGCGTTCTGCACCTGATCTCCCAGATGGACGCTTCCGTCAAAACCCTGATGGATGACAGCCAGGTAGTTTCTTCCATGAGCCGCCAGCAGATCGCTGATTACGTGGAGGAATATATCCGGGAAAACCACAAGGACGATATCTCCTTACAGCATATCGCCGACACCCTCGGTTTCACCCCGGACTATATCAGCAAAATCTTTAAAAAAGAAAAGAATATCACCCCCATTAAATTTATCACCAAGCTCAGGATTAACGGCGCCAAACAGCTGCTGATCAACACGAATTTCGATATTCTCACCATCAGCCAGAATGTGGGGTATACGGACCAGTTTTATTTCAGCCGTGTATTCAAGGCGCAAACCGGGCTGTACCCAAGTGAATATAGGAACCAGAAAAAGATGTTGTAAACCGGGGGTGGCCGAATACCAGACTGAATGTATTTTAATTCCGCAATCGCCTTGTTAATTGCATCATTTTTGTTTATAATGATGTATATAGAGTTCTGAAGGAGGAAATTGCATGCGTAAAATATCATACGGTCAAATTACAGATACCTTGATGACGAAAGAAATCGTTAATCTTGTTTCTGCCATTCACGAATATAAGGGGCAGCAGAACTTGTTTATTGAATCACAGCCAGATAGATTGACTAGTTTACTAGAGATCGCAAAAATTCAGAGTACAGAAGCTTCAAACCGTATTGAGGGAATATTTACTTCAGATCAGCGTTTGGCAGAGTTGGTTAAGCAAAGATCAGAACCACAAAACCGCAACGAAAGTGAGATTGCCGGATACCGTGATGTTCTTGCAACCATACATGAAAATTATGATTATATACCTCTCGGAGTAAATATTATTTTACAGTTCCACAGAGATTTATATCAATATTCTGCTTCTTCTATTGGCGGAAACTTTAAAAATAGCGATAATGTCATTGAGGAGATTGACACTGCCGGAAAACACCGGATCCGTTTTCACCCCGTATCTGCTTTTGAAACACCGGCGGCAATGACTGAAATTTGTGAGAACTTTACCCGAGCACTGAATCAATATGAAATTGACCCGCTTTTGTTGATTCCTGTATTCATTTTAGATTTTCTCTGTATCCATCCTTTTAACGATGGGAACGGCAGAATGTCCCGCCTTTTAACCTTACTGCTTCTCTACCGTTCCGGATACATTGTCGGAAAATACATCAGTATTGAAATGTTAATTGAAAAGACGAAGGAAACCTATTATGAGGTTCTGCAAGAATCTTCGATAAACTGGCACGATGGCAGTAATGATTATAAACCATTTGTACGTTACTATTTAAGTATTATTTTAAATGCATACAAAGAGTTTTCTTCCCGAGTGGAACATTTAACAACAAAGGGTATTTCAAAACCTGACCGAATCAAGGCTGTGATTAAAAACCGCCTTGGGAAAATCACTAAGAAGGAAATCCTTAAGTTATGTCCTGATATCAGTACCACTACCGTGGAACGCACCCTTACCCAGCTTCAAAAGGATGGCACTATCTTGAAGATCAGCGGCGGACGCTATGCAGCATATATTTTCAACTGGGAAAATACTAAGGACCTCAAATAAAAAGTTCCAATATTCTGTGACAGTCCTCACGGACTCATCTCCAACAAAAACAAAGCGGCACAGTGAAATATCCTCTCACTATACCGCCTTAACCCTATAACCTATTTTATTCTACCACAACCGTCAAGCCATCATCCCCAAGGGTCTGGTAACTCCAGTTTCCATTCCCGCCTTCCACATGCAGGCAGATGGTATCACCCGCTCTCCTTGCTTTTGCTGTCATCACAGTATTTCCGGCCAGGTCTGTCACTTCTGTCTCCCCCTCAGCCCCATCTTCAAACAGAGACAGATAAAAGGTCACGCCGTCCTGGAATTCGTAATCCGGTTTGTCCACGCAGCTTCCCACTGCCAGAATGGAATTTGGTTTTACCAGCAGAGGCATAGTGAAGTAGTCGTGGCGCTCTTTCTTCCAGCTTCCGCCTTCCACCGTCCGACCGGTCAGCAGGTTGTACCAGCGGCCCTTTGGCAGATAGTATTCCACCTCGCCGCTCTCCTTGAACACCGGCGCGGCCAGCAGGGAATCTCCCATCATATATTGCTTATCTAACGGCTCGCAGGCCCGGTCTTCCGGGAATTCCACAAACATAGGGCGCATCATTGGGGTTCCCTCCTCGTGGGACAGCACCGCCTGACGGTACAAGTATGGCATCAACGCACATTTCAGCTTCACAAATTTTCTCAGCACGTCGCAGGCTTCCTCATCAAACAGCCAGGGTACCCGGTAGGAGGAAGAGCCGTGGAGACGGCTGTGGGAGCTTAACAGTCCAAACTGGCACCACCTCTTATATACATCCGCCGGAGCCGTACTCTCAAAACCGCTGATATCATGGCTCCAGAACCCAAAGCCTGCACAGGCCAGGGACAGGCCGCTTCTCAGTGTCTCCGCCATGGACGGATAGTTGGCCGAACAGTCCCCTCCCCAGTGAGCCGGGAATTTCTGGCCGCCTACGGTGGCGGAACGGGCAAACAGCACCGCCTCGCCCACACCACGCTCCTGCTCCAGAAGTTCAAACACGGCCTGATTGTAGAGATAGGTGTAATAATTATGCATTTTCACCGGATCGGAACCGTCGTAGTATGCGATGTCCTTCACCGGAATCCGCTCGCCAAAGTCCGTCTTAAAACAGTCTACGCCCATATCCAGCAGCGTCTTTAACTTGCCCTGGTACCAGGCCACCGCATCCGGATTGGTGAAGTCCACCAGTCCCATGCCCGCCTGCCAGAGATCGGTCTGCCACACATCGCCATTTTCCTTCTTCACCAGATAGCCGCACTTCATGCCTTCCGCAAACAGCGGGGACTTCTGGCCGATATAAGGGTTAATCCAGACACAGATTTTAAGCCCTTTGTCATGGTAGCGTTTCAACATCCCCTCCGGGTCCGGAAATGTCTTCGGGTCCCAGGTAAAATTGCACCACTCATACGCTTCCATCCAATAGCAGTCAAAATGGAATACATGCAGCGGAATATTCCGCTCCGCCATCCCGCCTATAAAGCTGGATGTAGTGGCCTCGTCATAGTTGGTGGTAAAGGAGGTTGTCAGCCAAAGCCCGAAGGACCAGGCAGGAGGCAGCGCCGGTTTGCCGGTCAGTTCCGTGTATTTCCGGATGGTCCCCTTGGGCGTGCCGCCGTTTATGACATAGTAGTCCAGCCGCTCTCCCTCCACGGAGAACTGCACCCGCTCCACCTTCTCACTGGCAATCTCATAAGCGGCGTCCCCCTCATTGTCCAGCAGGACGCCATAGCCCTTGTTGGTGATGTAGAACGGCACATTCTTATAAGCAATCTCACTGGCTGTTCCGCCGTCCTCGTTCCACATCTCCACCGTCTGGCCGTTTTTCACGAAAGGAGTAAACCGTTCACCTAAGCCATACACATACTCATCGACATCAAGAGCCAGCTGCTCCACCGTATAATGGCGGCCGGTTTCCCCGTTTGTCATATAAGCCATGTTGCGGAAGCCTGTGCTGGTCAGTTCCCGGTCCCCGTCGTAAAAACGGATGCCCCAGGAGCTGGGCCGCTTGTCAATGACCGCCCTCGTTTTTCCGGACTTGTAAATAATTTCTTCATCGGTTTCCTCAATCGTTACTTCCGGGTTCTCCTCCGTGATTTCCGCAAACGGCCCTTTGTACTGCACGCCGTCAAAATGACTGATAGAAACTTTGATCACGTCCTCCATGGGGCTGGACAGACGCACGGTCAGCATCCCCAGGTTCAGACAGTCCCCTCTTGTTACAATATGCTTAGCCGGCACGTATACGGTAAGATTTGATCCATCCCTGCGGCTGTCGGCATATTCCACCCCGTAAAGCGGCGTGATCTCCTCACGCACCTGCCAGTATCCATTGGTAAATTTCATAATTAACACTCCTCTTCGATCATTTTCCCCTAAAGGTTTGCCCCGTTTTCCTCAATCAGTTTCCGGTACCAGTACCCGGAATCCTTGATGATCCGTTCCTGGGTGTTGTAATCCACAAACACCAGACCAAACCGGTCCGCATATCCACTGTGCCACTCAAAGTTATCCATCAGCGACCACTGGAAATACCCGCGGATATCCACACCGTTGCTGGCCGCCCGTTTCAGTTCTCCCAAATACCGCGCCAGGAAATCAATCCGGTTGGGGTCATGGACCTGGCCGTCCAGAGAAATGACATCGTGACAGGAAAGGCCGTTTTCCGTGATGTAGATTGGTTTCTGATACCGCTCATACAGGAACTTCGGTCCCCAGTACAGGCATTCCGGCGTTACCGGCCAGCCCAGCGCTGTCTTCGGGAACCCGTCATAGCGTTTCACCACCTCCGGCTGCCCGTCCGCTCCCATGCGGATGCGGTTGCCGTTATAAATATTCTGTCCATAGAAGTCAATGGGCTGGGCAATCAGCTGCAAATCCTCCCGCTTCATCTCAGGAAGATAATCCCGGAACCGTCTCAGCCCCTCCTCCGGATACTCCCCAAACAGCACGGGATCACTCCACCAGGACACATTCCAGGTCCAGCGGTCCATGTTCTCATGGAACCCAAACAGATGCTGTCTGGCCGCCTCGATATCCTCCGGCTTATTACTGTCCGGATAACTCATGGTTCCGGTAGGCGCATATCCCACCAGAATATCCTGCTTCGCATGTTCCCGCAGCATTTTCACCGCCATGCCGTGGGCCATCAGCGCGTTGTGGGACATCTCAAACGTGTCGCGGACGGGAGCTTTCACTCCCGGCGCGTGAACACCGTCCAGAAAGCTTAATCCCACAAAACACTGCGGTTCATTTAAGGTAAAATAGTGGGTAACACGGTCTGAAAAACGCTCCGCTGCCAGCTTCGCATATTCCCCAAACCAATTGACAATATCCCGGTTCATCCAGCCGCCCTTTTTGTACAATGCATACGGTAGCTCCCAATGATACAGCGTGATAAACGGTTCGATCCCCGCCTCACACAGTGCGTCAATCAACTCATCATAAAACCGTACCCCGGCCTCATTCACCCGGCCGGTCCCTTCCGGAAGAACTCTGGCCCAGTTGATGGAAAACCGGTAAGATTTCACGCCAAGCTGCTTCATGATTGCCACATCCTCACGGAACCGGTGGTAATGGTCACAAGCCACATCACCCGTGTGTCCGCCAAAAATCCGGCCCTCCTCCTTACAGAATACATCCCAGATATTCAGACCTTTCCCGTCCTCATAAGCCGCCCCCTCAATCTGGTAGGAGGAAGTAGCCACACCCCAGCTGAAATCTTCACAAAATCCCATCGTTTTCTCTCCTTTATACTCACCTTAATACCTGACTCATATAGAATGCTCTCTTTGACCCCCATCCAGCTGCGCTTCTCTGCACCTTCATCCACACTTCTAGACAGTTCCCGCCGGCACCTGTATCTCCTTCGAAAGCCGGATGTCCTTCACCGAACTCCCCACGCAGATCTCATACCGATCCTCCGGCACCCAGAATGCGGCCCGCTCTTCCTCATAATAAGAAAATTTCTTCCGGTCCAGGCAGATTTCCACCGTCTGCTTCTCTCCCGGCTGCAAAGCCACCTTTTGGAATCCCCGCAGTTCCTTCACCGGCCGCCGGACTTTCATCCCATCCGCCTTCACATAAACCTGCACAGTCTCCGCACCGGCACATGCCCCGGTATTGGTGACATCCACCTTCACCCGCCAGCCACTGCCGTCCGGTTCCACCTCCAGATTCTCATAGTCAAAGGACGTATAGGAGAGTCCATGCCCAAAGCAGAACCGCACCTCTTTCTCCTCCGTCTCATAATACCGGTATCCGACCATGACTCCCTCCAGATACCGCACCGTATCCCCACCCGGGAACTCTCCCACGGCGTGGGCCGGGCAGTCCTCCAGCGCCTTAGGCACCGTAAATGACAGTTTCCCGGACGGAACGGTCCTGCCCAGCAGAATCTCCGCCATGGCCCGGCCGCCTTCCATTCCATTGTAACTGCTGTAAACAATGGCTTTTGCCCGGTCCGCAAATGCTTCCATATCCACCGGGGAACCGGCAATCACCACGATCACCGTATTCTCATTGGCATCCAATACCGCCGAGATCAATTGCTCCTGCCCATAAGGCAGCTTCATATCGTTCCTGTCGCAGCCCTCCAAATCAAACTCATGATTCAGACCGCAGAACAGCACCACATCCTCACTTCTTCCAGCCAGCTCCACCGCCTCTTCCACCAGCCGGACCCGCTCCGCCTCAGCCGCGTCATCCATCTCTTCCCGGTAAGCCTCTTTATAAATCCGGTCCTCCAGGCTGGAAGACTGCCAATTTTCCTTCTCATCCGTCTTTGCAGCCTCGCTGGTATACCCGGGCGCGTAATCCACGGTCACGCTTCCTCCCAGCTCCGTCTTCAGTCCCATCAGCGGGGACAATTCATACAAGGCCTTAATCGCCGCACTGCCACCGCCGTTTGAATGAATTTTGACCGCGTTTTCTCCGATCACCGCCAGATGCTTCCTGCCGGCCGGCCGAAGCGGAAGAACATCATCTTCGTTCTTCAACAGCACTACCGCTTCCCTGGCGCATTCCAGAAGAATTTCCTGGTTTTTGCGGCTGTTGTAGGTACCGTTTTTCCGCTCACCGTCCAGCATATGGAGCCGGTTCATCAGCACCAGAATATTCTTCACCTTTTCATCCACCAGAGCTTCCGGAATCTCTCCCGCCTTTACCTTTTCAAGAAGCGGATTCGCCATAAAATACTCATCAAAACAGTCGGTCACAGACATCTCCACATCCAGCCCGTGCCTGGCCGCCTGATCCGTGTCATGAACTCCGCCCCAGTCCGAGATCACCGCGCCGTCAAATCCCCACTCCTTCCGCAGAATATCGCAGAGCAGCTTTCGGTTGTGACAGCAGTGTTCTCCCAGATAGCGGTTGTACGCCCCCATCAGGGTCCAGGTTTTCCCCCTCTTCACCGCCGCCTCAAAACCGGGCAGATAGATTTCCCGAAGCGCTCTCTCATCCACTTCCACATCCACGTCCAGCCTTCTTGTCTCCTGATTGTTGAGTGCAAAATGCTTGACACAGGCCGCCGTATCCTGCTCCTGAATTCCCTGAATCAATGGCACCGCCATCTCGGAAACCAGATATGGGTCCTCACTCATATACTCAAAATTTCTGCCACATTCCGGAGTGCGGATTATATTAATTCCCGGTGCCAGGATCACATCCTTACCACGTCCTCTCGCCTCTTCCCCAAGAACCTGTCCGGACTTTTTCGCGCAATCCGGATTCCAGGTGCAGGCCAGCGCCAGATTGCTGGGCAGATAAGACACAAAATCATCGGTGGTCCCTTTCGGATTCCAGTTATCATCCTGAAGTTCCTTGCGGACCCCCATAGGACCGTCCGACATCCACAGCGGTGGAATCCCAAGCCGTTCTACCCCTTTTGTATGAAAAATACCCTGCCCGTGAATCATGCCTATTTTTTCTTCCAGCGTCATTTCCTCTATCAACGCATCCAATTGATCCAGTTCCATCACAACCTCCTGCTTTTTTCCAAACTTACCCTCATGCTCTTTACGAAGCCACAATATGATTGTATTATAATAAATAAAACATGTAAAAATAGTCCCTATATTATCAAAATGTGGTAATATATTCCCAAAGCAAACGAATTGGAGGAATCCCATGGATCTTGACCGCCCCGATACCGTCATCTCACTCAGAAACAAAAAACTGGAAGAAAAAGTACGGCACAGCGCCGACGGCTTTCCCATGAAACTGTACTGGAACGATTTTTCCCAATATGCCGCTCAGCAGATTCCCTGGCATTGGCACACGGAACTGGAATTTGCCGTCGTCTGCAAAGGGGAAGTGTCCATCTCCATCGGTGCCGACACCTTGCATCTGACCCAGGAAGACGCTGTTTTTATCAATTCCAACGTGCTGCACAAAATGATTCCCACCGGTCCTGATCCCGCTCATATGTATACGATTGTAGCCAATCCGGCCCTCCTCTCCATCGATCCGGCTTTCCTGCTGGGCTCCAAATACGTTACGCCCTACATCAGCCAGGAGCAGATCCGCTATCTGCATTTCCGGCCGGATGCGGGCTGGAGAGGAACCGTGTTTCAAAAGCTCCAGGAAATCTACAACTGCTACGGGAATGAACCCTGGTATGAGTACCGGGTCCACAACCTCCTCTGTGACATCTGGCTGCTGCTTTTGCAAAACTGCTGGAAGCAGCCGTCCAAGGAGCCCAAAAAAGATATCCGGGAAGAACGCCTGCGCCAGATGCTCCAGTATATTCATGAACACTACAAGCAGCCGCTTTCCCTGGAAGACATCTGCAGCTCTGCCCATATCAGCAAGACCGAATGCTGCCGGTGTTTCCAGCAGACCCTGCAGATGACTCCATTCGACTACTTATCCTTTTACAGAGTCTCCATCGCCGCGGACCAGCTGCGCCAGACCGGCCATACCGTCACCCAGATCGCCATGGACACCGGTTTTCGCAGCACCAGTTACTTTGGAAAAGTGTTTCACAGCTATATCGGCAAAACACCTCTGCAGTACCGCAGGAGTCCAGATTAACCCTTGACAGCCCCCGCCGACACGCCGCCCACAATATATTTCTGTCCAATGATAAACACCAGAAGCACCGGGGCCAGCGTCAGCATGATATCTGCCGCCACCAGGTTCCACGAATTCTCAAACGCCCCGAAGAAGTTATAGACCGCCAGCGTCATAGGCCACTTTCTGGAGTTATTCAGATAATAAAGGGGCATGGTAAAGTCATTCCACACAGCCATAAAATTCAGCACAAACAGCGTGGATACCACCGGCTTTAACAGCGGCGCAATTACCCGGAAGAACAGCTGGTACGGCTTACACCCGTCAATCACCGCCGCCTCATCAATTTCCCTGGGAATCGTCCCGATAAACCCGTATGCCAGAAACAAACTCAACGGGATGTTGATGGCCGCATAGAGAAGAATGATTCCAATCCTGGTATTCATCAGATGAAACGCCTGCATCACCTTCATCAAAGCCACGTTGTTGATGGGTATCGCAATGCCGGAGATGATAAAATAATAGAGAAAACGGTTGATCCCCTTCTGGTTTCTTGAGATCACAAACGCCGCTGCCGACACCACGATCACTACAATCACCACACTGCAGGTGGCATAGAGAAGGCCGTTAAAAAAGGAGGAGAACAGCTTCCCCTGCTCAATGACCTTTGTATAGTTTTCAAACATCCATTCCGTAGGCAGGGATAATGTCATCCGGTTTGCTTCCCCGGCCGTCTTAAAAGAATTCAGAAACAGGACCACCAGCGGGATAATGACAATCAGACTGAGCAGTACCGCCACCGCATTGCCGATGATATGACCGGCAATTTTTCTTGTTTTAGCCATTATGCATCCACCTCCTTATTCTCCATGGACTTGATAATAAAGTACAAAAGCGCCAGAACAGCGAAGAACAACACACTGGACAAAGTCGTTCCCATGGCAAGATTCCCCTTGGAAAATTCCTTGTAAACCGCGGTATTGATCACGCCTGTCGCATTGCCCGGGCCGCCATTCGTCAAGGAATAAATCATATCAAACACCCTCAGCCCATAAGTCACATTCAGCACAGTCACATTTACCAGGACCGGCTTTAACAGCGGCAGGGTGATGGCTTTAAACTTCTGGAAAAAATTGGCCCCGTCGATGCTGGCCGCCTCATAGTATTCCGGTGAAATGGACATCAGTCCGGCAATCACCACCACCATGATATACCCCATACCTTTCCAGGTATCCACCGTCATGACCGTAGGAAATACAAGACTTAAATCCGTCAGCCAGTTTTTGGCCAGACCGTCCAGTCCGATACTTCTCAGAAAGTTATTTAAAAATCCGGTGGTTGGATGAAGCATACTTTTGAATACGAGACCTACGACCAGGTAAGACATCACCTGCGGGGAAAAGATAATCATGCGGTGGAAATTTTTGAACCGGATAAACTGCTGGGTCAGCAGCAGGGCCAGCGCCAGTCCCACCACCGTTTTCATGGCGGTAGTCACCACCGTAAACAGCACCGTGTTGCCGATATATTTCAGATACTCGGAATTCCCACGGAAAATTTCCTTATAATTCGTCAGCCCTGCAAAATTGATTTCATCTGTGAAGTTATTCCAGTCTGTAAAGGAATAGGCGATTCCAAGGAGACCGGGGATAAAACACAGCAGAAAAAACAACAGGGCGGCGCAGCTGGCAAAATACCAGGGATAAAGCTTCTTTCTATTCATCACTTACCTCCAAATGATTGTCCCCCGAAGGGGTGGATTACTCCACCCACCCCGGATCTTTCTGCAGCTTCGCCTGTTCCTCACGCCGGTCAATAATCGTCTGTAACACTCCCTCCGGTGTGGAAGCCCCTGTATACATGGCCTCTAAATCTTTTCCCACATCCATCCACTGGCTGTCGATATAATTGACGGAGGTCTGAACCACATTGGCTTTCTGAAGGGAATCCAAAAACGCCTGATCCTCCTCGGTATATTTGCTCTTGATCTCCGGCCAGCAGACCGCGCCTAACTCCGGCTGTCCATCCAGTCTTCTCTGTAAGTTTTCCGGTTTCGCCAGATAGTCAAAGAACTGCTTTGCCTCCTCGGCATATTTGCTGTCCTTGTTGATAAAATAAGCGTTGCTTGCAGGATTCACGCCAATGGCCTGGTTATCTCCCCACGGCATCACAAATGCTCCCAGTTTTTCCATCGCCTTAAATTCTGGAAACTCCTCGTCAATCTGTCCCCGGAAGCCTAACTCCGCAATGGTCATGGCGCAGCGCTCCGTAGCCATAGCCTCCTTCGCATTTTCCCACGCGTTGCTCAAATAATCATCACCGAAATATCCGGCCTTTGCACATTCGTCCAGCTGCTTGATGATGGTAAGAAGAGATGGAATCTCGTCTAAGCCGATTTCATTGGCATTTAACTTTTCATACATATCCGCATCCTGCGACAGCCACAAGCCTCCGGTCTCAAACAGCGGAAGCACCTGATGCCATCCGTTGGTGGTAGCCTCATAAATCGGTGTGATTCCGGCATCTAAAATCTTCTGGCAGACATCCTTAAACTCCTCATATGTAGTGGGAACGGAAAGTCCTAAGGACTGGAAGATATCTTTGTTGTAAAGATAAAAGTACATCTTGGCTCCCGGGAATGTGATTCCATACACCTTATCTTCCACGCTGACTGCCTTTAACGTAGTCGGCTCAATACGGCTTACCCACTCCTGATCCGTCAGTTCCACACAGTACTGGTCCATGTGAAGGCTGGAAGCCAGCCCGATCGGCGTATCCACACAGATAATATCCGGCGCTTCCCCGGAATCCAGCTTTACCTTAATTAAATCTCTCCACTGGGCATCCGGTGAAATCTGGAAGTCAATCTTGATTCCGGTCTCCGCCTCAAAATCTTTTGCAATCTCCTGCACGATCCCGGAGGTCGGAAGCCCGCTCTGATGACTGCCAAAAGTCAGAGTCACCCCCTTCTTTCCGTCATTTTTCTCATCCACCGTACTGGAACCACAGCCTGACACAAGTCCTGCCGCCATCACTGCCGCCATAGAAAGGCCGACCAGTCTCTTTATATTCTTTTTCATGATATCTCTTCTCCTTTTTTTCCATATCTGCATTTATTTTATCGATAAAATAGTGTTCCTTTGCTGTAAACACATCATATCACATCCACCCATCCAGCAAAATAGACAATTCCAAACTGGCAATTGCATTTTTTTGAACTATCTTGTATAATAGCACCACGATGGAGGTGCAGTGATCATGAAAAAATTGACGAAACATTATTCCCAGCATATGTATCTTTTTGTCATATACGGCCTGTTTATTGTCTGTCTGCTGGGTATTTTCTTTCTGTTCACCTACCATCACTACAAGAAGAACACGCTGGAAGACGCCTCCAAGGATTTGGAAAATATGTGCGCTTCCGTGGAAAATTCCGTAGAAATGCAGTTGGACACGCTGTCGACCATTTCCATGAATCTGGTTTACTCCAATGCTATTAAGACCAATTTTAAAGAATTTTCCGACATTTACCGGAAGAAAACGATCACCAACAGCGAGCGGGTCACCTCCCACGACCGGATTGACGCCATACACGATATCATCACGGCCATCATCGGCGCTTACCAGAGCGCGTCTGCCATCAATCTCTACTCCATGGACGGCTCCTGCGTGGAATCCGGCTATTTTCAGCGGACTTCCCAGGTGGATTTTAAGGATCTGGACTGGTATGAGGATACGGTGGCATTGAACGGCCACAAATACATCACCGCCCCCTATGTCAACCGGGATCTACCCGCCAGAGGTGATAACCAGGTTTCCCGGAAATTCATCTCTCTGGTCCGCTTATTTTTAGACTCCTCCGGCCAGCCTGAGGGCATCGCTGAAGTCGTTCAGGACTGTGACCAGATCTTTTCACTGGCCTCCCAATTGGAGAGCCAGAACCCGGAAAGCTCCGTTTATATCTACAATTCCAGGCAGGAACTGGTCTATCCATACCAGCGTCCCGAGCCGGAGACCGACTACTACACCACACTCATGGAATTTGGCCTTCCCGAACAGTCGGCCAAAATGGTGACGACTGGAGGCGGGGAACATCTCCTGATGACCTGGCAGACAATTCCCGCCTACGAGTGGACCGTGGTGCTGGCAAAATCCAGAGAATCGGTTTATGAGCCACTGCAGAATTTCCGTCTGATGTTTTTCCTGATCGGAGGCCTGTCCATCCTGCTGACGCTGCTCATCTGCTTTACCATTTCCCGGAGACTCACGGTACCGCTGCAGAAGCTGACGGCCGCTACCGGGAAAATCACCATCAGCAGGGTGTTGGATGAAAGCAAAGTGAATCTGACTTCCGTGGACAGCAATATCGAGGAACTCTCAAAACTCTGCGAATCCATCCGCACGATGTATGAAAAACTCCGATCCACCTCCCAGGAGGTGCTGCTCTCACGAAGCGAGGAGACAAGAGCCAAGCTGCAGGCGACCCAGTCTCTGATCAACCCGCATTTTCTCTATAACTGTCTGACCAACATGAGCGTCATGGCGGAGGAGGAGATGAATGAGGACATCATCCACATGTGCCAGGCCCTCTGTGATTATTTCCGTTATATTTCCGCTTCCAAGGAGATGTTTGTTCCTCTGAAGGAAGAGATTTTCTATACGCAGAGGTACTTAGAGTGTATGCAGCTCCGCTTCCACGATGAGTTTGAATACACACTGGAGATCGCTCCGGAGACTGAAGAATTCTATATTCCCAAGCTGGTCACCCAGCCGATTGTGGAAAATGCCTTTAAATATGGGTTTCAGATTGCGCCTCCGTGGAAGCTTGCCATCTCCTCCCTGCGGGAGGGGGACTGCTGGAGCATCCGGATCGAGGACAACGGTGGCGCGTTAAGCGATGAGAAGAAAGAGGAACTGTTACATCTATATCAGAATTTGGATATGAAGGAAGAATTAAAATCCATGCAGATTGGCGGCATGGGGCTGAAGAATATTTATCTGCGCCTGAAACTCCTATACGGAGAACAGGCGATCTTCCGAATTGACAATACCACGCCCCATAAAACAATTTTCACGGTAGGCGGCCCCATCTACCGTTCCAGGGAGGAATACTATGAACAACATCCCCAGTTATAAATATCTTGTAGCAGAAGACGAAAGCCTGATCCGCCGGAATTTAGTGAAAAAAATCGAATCTCTGAACCTGCCGCTGACTCTGGTTGGGGAAGCTTCCAACGGGAAGGATGCCATCGGTCTGATCGGGGAACATTTTCCCGATTTGGTGATCACCGACATCCGCATGCCTCAGACTGACGGCCTGGAGCTGGCCCAGTATCTCCAGAAAAATCATCCAGGTACCAGGACGATCATCTTAAGCGGATACAGCGATTTCAGCTATGCCCAGTCGGCTCTGCGCTACGGTGTGATGGACTATCTGTTAAAGCCGGTGACATTGGAGGCCCTCTCCCAGTCCCTGCAGAAAATCCTGATCACCATGGAATCCGAGTCCGACACACTGGACGCCTACCGTACCAACAATAGCAGGCTGGATCAGGAATCCATCTGCCAGCTGCTGGAGAAATACCTCCAGGAACATTTTACGCAGGAGGTTTCGTTCCAGGAGCTGGGCGAAAAGTTCGGTTTTACACCGGAATATCTGGGAAAGCTGTTTAAGAAATATACGGGGGAGACCCCCTCGAAATATTTGACCAGACTGCGGATGAACGAAGCCAAACGGCTTCTTCTAAGCAGCCCGGAGATGGAAATCCAGATGGTAGGAGAGCTGGTCGGATATAAGGACGGGTTTTATTTCAGCCGTGCCTTTAAAGGTTATACCGGAATTCAGCCCAGTGAATTCCGGCACCAGGGGCAGCGTTCCTGATACCGCTGCCCCTATTCGTACTCAGAAATTTTTATAACAATCCCGTCACCCAGTCTGGCGACGGACCCCTGGTCCGGGTAGCAGGGCATCGCCTCCGCTTCCGGGCTGCTCCACAGCGCGTCAATCGCCGCTTCATCCCAGTCAAACTGACGGAAATTCAAATATGTCTCCAAAAATGCATACCAATTCCACGCGCGCACCAGCGAGTCGTTCTTTCCCGCAATGTTGAAGACGTCCAGCTCTCCGTTCGCCGCAAAGCTCTTATCCGCAATCTCACTGTCCCATCCCAGCACGTAGACCGGCATCTCGTCCGTGTAGCCTTCCGTCATCCGCACCTGGGTCAGCATGGAGGTGAAGTAACTCTCCGCGCTGCGGTAGGCGAAATCCATAGTTACGTAATTGCCGTTGTCAAACCAGATATAGACTGCCACACAGGCCAGAAGACCGAAGGTAATGACACCGTCGGCGATCCGCCGGATACGCAGGCTGACGCTCTGACCGCCGGCTCCTGAACCGGCAGCCGCTGACTCAGCCTCTATGGAGCCAGATTCCTCTGATTCAGCCCCCGTCAAACCGGCTTCCTCTGATTCCCCTCCTGTTTTGCTCCCTTTTCCGCTTTCGGTACGCCTCATAGCACAATCCTGTTCCAGCGCCACACTCAGCACTGCCAGCGGGCAGATCAGCACGATCACCACACCGTACTCCATCAAGGTATAAAACCAGCTGTCCGGCTGCATCACAATAATCCCGTTCATACAGAATGGAAGAATCAGTGTAAACACCAGCAGTTCCCCGGTCAGCAGCAGGCCACCCTTTTCTCTGCATTTTTGCAGCATGCACACTGCCGCCAGAACTGCCGTTCCCACACAGCAGGCCCCCAGCACAATTCTCAAAAATACCGTAGGATTTACCTGATAAAAATCTGAAGTGAACAAAAGCCACACACTCTTATAAACTTCCTTCACCATCCAAGGAATCTGCTCCGCCCGGATGGTACCCATCTGATTCACTCCCCGGTAGCCGCTTAACGTTTCCCCCGCCAGCGCGGCCGCCATCTTCGCCGACACAATATAAAATGCCACTCCGGCCACCAGCATCCCGAGATAAATCCAGGCTTTCCGGAACACCCTGCCATACTGGTCCCCATGTTCCCGCAGACACATCTGGATCAGCTTCACCACGCACAGCCCCGCCGCCAGCGGAAAATACGCCTGGAATATGGAAGTAGCCGCCAGCACACAGCCGGTCCCTGCCACTAAGGCCACAACCAACCGCAGCTGCCAGCCGGACTCTTTCCCCTGTTTCTGCCTGTCTGCCAGACTCAAAAGCCGGTCAAACTGGTACAGCCCCCAGGCCATCACAAAGATGGCAAACGCATAGTACCTGGCCGTAAACATAAAAAACATGGCGCAGGTAAATGCCGGAAACACCACCAGAATACTACCGGTCAGTACACACAGCACGTCCTGCCTGATATCCAGAAATTTCACCACATAACACGCCGCCAGCCCCATAAATACAATCGCCAGCAGCCCACTGAGCCAGGGCAGAGAATAACTCCCGCCTACCAGCAGTTTACTCAGCTGATGCAGCACCTCCAGCCCCCACCGCCCGGAAGAAACCGTCACTCCGATCCCCTCCGCACCAAAGGTCAGCTCATCATAGTTAGGCAGTTTATTCGTCAGCGTATACATATGCGCCAGAATCCCGGCTCCCACCGCCGCCGTAAATGTCACCCGGCTCCTGTGTGAGATACCCCTGATTTTATCTTTCATCCAACGATCCGAACTCTCAAACATACTACCTGTATCCCCTTATCACCCTATCATCCAATTCCCGCGCTGAACTGCTTCACCCATTGCCCCATTTATCATTTTCTCAGTTCATGCCGCCCGTTTCTTACAGCCCGTGGAGCACCTCTTTCAATTTCTCCACGTCGCCGTCCGCAAAACAATATCCGTCCATGCCGCACGCTTTCGCACCGTCAATGTTGATCTGCTGGTCGTCCACAAAGAAACACTCCTCCGGCGCCAGTCCAAACCGCTCAAACAGATGCTGATACATCTCCTTCTGCGGCTTCATGCACTTCACCTCCGCCGAAAACAGCAGCCCGTCAAAATACTCAATCCCCGGAATCACGTCGCGGTAACAGGACAGCAGCCGCAGGGAAGCATTCGAACACACATAAAGCCCAAAATCAGCTTCCTTCAAGTCCTTCAACAGCTCCGCCATCCCGTCCTTTTCCCACATGCAGTACTCATGCCAGTGTTCCAGGCATATTCTGGCCATCTCCTTCTCATGGTCCGTATCAAGACGCTTCTGCATCCTCGAAAGGCCTTCCTCCTCCGACAGCACTCCCATATCCAGCATGATCCACTCCGGCGAGATGAAAACCGCCGTCTCCACTTTCTTTCTCTCCGCCTCATCCTCTATAAAATGCCGGCACACCTTCTCTGAATCATAATCCAGCAAAACTCTTCCCATATCGAATACAAGATTCTTAATCATATCCACCACTCCTTTTCGCAATCTGTCTTAAAGTATACCATAAAACTTTCTATTTCGTCAAAGCCGCCGACCGCCATCATGCTCAAAAAAAGAGGCACCGCATGATCCTGCTGCACCTCTTTTCCTCAGAAACACGGATATTCCGCTTCCGACCTTATGACGCTCTGGCCCGTTTCACCACATCCATAAATTCCTTTACCCGCGCCGCGTCCACCTGGTTTTCGAACTTTCCGTCATACTTAAACGTCGTCCCCACAACCGCCGCGTCCGCAATCTTCAAAATCCCCTCAATCGTGTCCTTCCTGCACCCGGTATTGGCGATCACCACCGTATCCGGCAGCACGCTCTTCACATCCGCCAGCACACTCACATCCGTGGTGCTCCCAGCCGTGGCTCCCGACACGCACAGGGCATCCGGCTTGCAGTTAAACACGGTGGTCTTCGCCACCATCTTAATATCCCGGTCCGCCAGATACTTGGCCGCCTCCGGCACAATATTGTACAAAAGCTTCACATTCTTCGCGTTCACCCGGTCCTGATGCCTGGCTGTCTCCCCTGCATCGGTATTCCACAGCCCGAAGTCGCTGGCATACACCCCGCTCATAATCTCCCGCACGAACAGCGCCCCGGTGGCCGCGGCCAAATCCAGGGATGCAGCCGGGTCCCACAGCACATTAACCCCAAACGGCACCTTGATATACGGCTTCAGTTCCCCGATCACCCTCGCCATCGCCGCCACCGTCTCCGTCTTTACCTTTGTCAGATAAGGCAGACTGAACTCATTGCTGAACATCACCGCGTCCACACCGCCGTCCTGCAGCGCGCACAAGTCTTCCTTCGCCTTCTCCACGACCCAGTCCATGCCCTTCTCCACATCATAATAAGGGTCCCCCGGCATTGCCTGAAGATGACACATAGCAATAATCGCTTTCTCCGTCCCGATCACATCTTTCAACCAACTCATCGAAAATTCCCTCCTCCAATATTCGCACAAATTCGTATTCTGCATCAATTTTTCAGCTTATTCTTATATCTATTTTCTTATTTCTCAATCGCAAACTGTCTCGCCGGATTTTCCACCAGCATCTTGTGAATATCTTCCTCCGAGATTCCCGACTCCCTCATACGCGGCACAAAGATCTCCAGAATATAGTTGTGCCCGTAGGCTCCGCCGTATTCTTTCCACATGCTGGCTCTTCCGTTGTCTCCGCCCAGCATGATATTGCCTGCATATCCGGCATCGCACATGCCCTTGATCAGCTCGATCAGCACCGAATCAGGCCAATATTTCGCCCTTGACGGACCATCATATCCTAACGTCACACCCTGTGCTGCCATCTTCTTGTGATATTCCAAATCCGGGTTCCGGTCCACGTGCCCCAGTGTCACCCGCCTCGGGTCCACCCCAAACTTCTTCACCAGTTCAATCACTTCCAGCCCCATGGTCCCCCGCTCTGTGTGGGTGCTGATAGGCGCCCCCGTTCTCAGCGAAGCCATACACCCCGCCTCGATCACCTTCAACTCCATAGGCTTAATCATATTGTAGTGGGTGGCAAACTTAATCACCCCGGCCTTCGCCGTGCTCCGCGTCACAATCGGCCCGTTGTAATTATTGATCTCAACACCCAGTTCCACTTCCTCCGCAATCAGCCTGGCTACTTCCTCCACCGGATACTTATTCACCCAGTGCTCCGCGTCATAATAGATAGACCGCTGGAATCCGGTACAGGCAATAATCTTCACCCCCGACTCCTCCGATATCTCTTTGAGCATTTCCACCTGTCTGCCGCAGTCAATCGGGTTCATGTCAACCAGAAGATCCCCTCCCAGAGCCTTCCAGGATTTCATCGCGTCAATTGCATAATCCACCCGGTCCAGCCGCAGATCCCGGTCCACCTTCTCCTCTCCGCCGCCAATGGTAATCAAATGATCATGATAATTGGTAATTCCCAGTTCCTCCGGCTTTATTTCCCCCAGCACTGTCTCAATATATTTCACAGTCATACACTCCTCTCTTCATCCCTGTCCGCACGCTCCATAAACCGCCTTACGCGTTCCAGATCAATGGGATTTTCCGACATCCCGTCCACCTTCAGACATGTTGCCACACAGCACGCGTCGGCAGTTTTCAGGATCTCTCCCACATTGTCAAAATTCACCCCGGTGTTGGCGATCACGGCAAAATCACCCACCGCCCGCTTCACTTCAATCAGTTCCTCAAAAGGCGCCGCTCCCCCCGCCATGGCTCCTGAAACGCATAAACCATCCACCAGACAGCTTTTGATAACCGTCTGCGCCCGTAAAGTCAATGGTCTGTTGTCTAGCGTTGCAGAAAATTCCGGTGACAGATTTGTCAGAACTTTTATATGATTTGCACCAATCCTGTGTTTATAATTGATTATCTCCTCCGCATCCGGCGTGAACAGCCCCAAGTCGCCGCAGAAGGTCCCGCAGACAATCCCCCGGATAAAGGAAGCTCCGGTAGCCAGCGCAATGGCCAGGGCCGCCTTCGGGTCCCACTGTACATCCACACCAAAGGGGACCCGCCGGTTATCTTTTAACACCTGATCAATAATGGTTGTCATGGCGGCCACGATGTGGGGCTCCACATGCCTGGAGTACGGCTTGTCAAACTCATTGCAAAAGATCACCGAATGGATGCCGCCATTCACAAGGTTGTTGTAATCCTCCCTCACCCGTGCGGCGATACAACCCAAATCGTGTTCCTTATGGTAACATGCAGTTCCAGGAAGAGCCTGGATATGTACCATTCCGATCACCGGTTTTCTATCTCCAAAAACCTCGTTAATCCACATAACATCTCTCTCCAAAATTTATTTTACTGCCCCTCTGACTTCAATGCCTCCCGGATTTTTTCTTTGATCGCGTTCACGTCCGTAAAATTCTTGGTCGTGATCAGGATCATCCCTTCCTGCTCCCCAATATTCCTTGCCAGGGAAGGGGTGGTAATACATATATCCGGATGGCGTCCCTTAAACTGTCCGGCATCCAGGTGCGTTACCTGGGCCTCAATTCCCAGCTCCTGAAACGCCTTTTCCACCGTCATTTTCAGAATCAGACTGGACCCCATGCCATTAATACAAACCGTATTAACCTTTAACATATTCTTCTCCTATTCTTCGTACTTCCGAATACATTCCGCCAAAGCCTCATCGGTATCCGCCAGCTCCAGCTCCCCCAGAAACGCCTGATTCATCAACATCAGCGCCAGTATCTGAACTCCCCGAATATGAGCATCCGCATCTACTGAAGTAAATGTAATCACATAATTGACCGGGTCGTTGCTCTCGTGGTGAAATTCCACCGGCTGTCCCAGCTTCATAAAATGAAAGACATTTTCCAGCGCTCCATGCTCCGGCGCACTGTGCAGCAGCACAATATGTGGCACAATCACCATATAGGCTTCATTCTCCACTAAGTCCTTCTTGATGTATTCAAAATACTCTCTCTTTGCGTAACCCCCGGCAGTAAATGCTTCTCCCACATAGTCCACAACCGCTTCCCAGTCCGGAAAATGCTTCCTGCACATCTGTATATCATGAAATATCTTCGACCTCATCACTATTTTCTCCATCCGCAATGATCACTTCAATACCGCAGCCTTCCAGCTGCAGCTTGTCCTTTTCACTGATTCCCTTGTCGATGATCAGCTTGTCCACCGCCTCCAAATCACAGAAAAATGCATGCTTTGTCAGTCCAATCTTGGAGGAATCCGCCAGCACGATCACTTCCCTGGCCCGCTTGATCAGCGCCCGCTTCACCAGGGTGTCGTTCATGTTGAACAGCGTCAGCCCACAGTCAAAGGAGATGCCTGCCACACCGATAAATACCTTGTCCAGAATATATTCGTTAATGGTCCGGATGGCATTGTGGCCGATCAGGGACTGGTCTTTCCGGGACACTTCTCCCCCCGTACAGATCACATTGACATTCTTGGCGTTCATCAGTTCCGTCACCACCGGGATGGAGGCGGTCACCACCGTCACATCCTCAATGTGCTTCACATACTGGGACATCTCATACACCGTAGTTCCGATATCAATTCCGATGCAGTCCCCGGGAGCAACCATACCGGCCGCCTTTCTGCCGATCATCTCCTTGATCTCCATCTTGCGGCCTCTTCTGGCCTCAAATCCCGACTCTACTCCTACATTCTGGTCGATGATGACGGCGCCGCCGTGGGACCGCTTCACCAGCCCCTGCTGGTCCAGAAGATCCAGGTCCCTCCGGATCGTCACCCCTGTTATGCCAAACTCTTTCGACAACTCCTGCACAGAAACAGATTTATTGTCCTGAATTCTCTCTAATATAATTTTTCTACGCTCTTCTGCTATCATAATCCGATCTCCTAAATTTATTGGAAACAGCTTCCATTATTATCAAAATTATATCATGGCCACTAAGTTCGTGAAACACCTCACTAAGTGCCCAGATATATGTTCTCACTAGACTCGTAAATACCTCGTCAAGTGTTCACATTATATCACACGTAGAATCAGTTTGACATAAGAACTTTTCCGCAAACCGCCTGAATCCGCGCCCTTGGCGGACCACCACCACCTAACTATTTTCAGTATTGTTTTTCACTTATGATTCCGAAGCAAACTGCTTCTTCAGCAGCATGCAGGCTGCCACATAAATCAGAACCAGCAGTACCAGGAAGAACCATACATTTCCAATCACATTCATGATCACCGCCAGCAGCGCCATGGAGGAACCAAAATCCGTGTTGCCATACGTGGCTCCCAGCGTATTCAAACCTGACACAACGGTAAAGATCACGCCGCCCAGAATCTGGATCAAGCCAACCGCAAGACCGGACACAAATGCCGCCTTCTTGCCGCCATACTTAAATCCGAAGACTCCGGCAATTCCCCCATCGAAAAAGGTTGCAATAATGCCAGGTATCATCAGTGTCGCAGAACCAAACGCCAGCAGAACAAAGAACCCAAGGAACTCTCCCACAAACGCGCCCAGGAATCCAAGGATCGCGGAAAACGGAGCCAGCGGGAAGAATACGGGCATATCCACAGACGGAACCGCACCCGGAACCAGCTTATCGGAAATCCCCTTAAAGGCCGGTACCAATTCTGCAATCATCATACGAACACCTGCCAGCAGGACTACGATACCAACGGTAAAGTTGCCGCCCAGCTCGATCATCCAGATAATCCAGTTGGTGCCGCCTGCCGCTTCCACGATAGCCTCCTTGCCCGCCAGCAGGCAGCCCGCTCCCAGAACCACCGTCATAAGCAGACAGGTAACAACCGTGGAATCATTGAACAGTCTTGTAACGGAAGAGAATTTTCCAGACCTCTCCTCGTCCTCTTCATCCTCCTCAAACAGCACCGGGTTCTTCTTGTCGTACTTTCCTAACAGCATTCCAATTCTGGAGCTGATCACTGCCGCCATACAGGAGATATGGCCCAGCGTGAAACCATTTCCCGCAAAGGGCTTGGAATACTTGTAAGCCCAGGCCGGCATCACCGTCCAGAACACTCCGCAGAAGACGGAACAGGCGATTAAAAGCACCGCTCCCTCACAGCCAAAGAACCAGTTCACAAGCCACACGGTCAAAGTCGCGAACGCCAGCATGGTGTGGGCAGTTAAGAACACCACCTTCAGCGGTCCAAACTTCGCCAGCAGAATATTGATCAAAAAGCCAAACAGCATCACCGTCGGCACCATGGTCACCAGCATGGGAATCGCCGTATTGATGGCCGCCATACCGGAATAGTTCTCCGTGATAATGCCGCTGATTCCAAAGGCTGATTTGAGCATCTCCATCACCGGCTTGTACGGCGCCTGCAGCAGGGTGGACCCCTGTTTTAAGATCAGAACTCCCACGAACGCCTTGACTACCCCCATCACCACGTCCATGGGTTTCTTACGCTGAAGCAGTAACCCGATTAACACAACAATAGCCATAACTAACTCAATCTGGCCGAATATAATCTTTAAAATATTTGCTACACTTGATAGTATCCCCATCTTATTCCTGTATGATATGCCCATTTCCCCCAGGACTTTTCATACTCTCCTTTCCCTCATTCTTTATGGATGGATATGATCTGTAACCAGTTTGCACATCTGTCTCATCCAGTTATCAAGAAATTGTCTCCCCTTTTCCGCCGTCGCCTTCGACGCGTCCCCAAAGATTCCGCTTTTTGCGAACGTAATCCACGGAACCGGACGAATCTCCACATCCGGTGGAATCTCCGGATACTCACAAACCGCCTTCTCCATATTGACACTGTCCGGCCGGATATGAAGCAGAATCGAGGTCTCGATCTCGGCTGCGTGAAAACCGCTTCCGTTCCAGAGCTCCGTCTCCATGATCCCCTCTCCGTTCTTCTTCAAATCCATGTAGCTTAAATAGTACACATTCCGGAAACCATACTCATCCAGAAGCTCCCGTACCGCCAGCTTACACGGCGCCACATTCCCCCAGTGGCCCGAGAACAGGATTATATTCCTACACTGCTTTTCCAGACTCACCACAATATCTTTGATGACTGATATGTAAGTTCTCTCGCTTAAAGATATTGTGGCCGGAAAATCCTTGGCGGACCAGACCTGGCCGTAATTCAATACCGGCAGCACCACGCAGTCCGTCTCCCTCGCCAGCAGTTCCGCCACATGGCCGGCCACGATATTATCCGTGTCAATCGTCATATGATACCCATGCTGCTCCGTAGACCCAAGCGGAAGGATAACAGCCCGCGCTCCCTTCATACGTTCTTCCGCTTCTTTCCAAGTCATTTGTTTCAAATTAACGTTTTCCATCTTTTTCCCTCCTTTCTCAAACTCATCGCTGGAAATACTGTTATATTGTACTTTGAGTATAATCTTTATTTTCTTTTTTGTCAATATATTTTCTTTTTAATTTACTTTTATTTTCTTTTCTCGTGTATAAAAGCAAATTTATAATCATATTAGTTCATTTTGTTTTGTTTTCGAACATTTAGAAAAGCGCAAAAAAAGACCGTCCCCAGCGCCTTTTCAAGCGCCGGGGACGGTCCCCAACATTCCATCATTTATACTTCCGGTTTCTCCACCTGGACAATCGCTGTCTTCTGCATCGGAATCCGGCAGTTCTTGTTGCTTCCAAACTCTACAATCACCGTATCATCAGTCATATCAATCACAACACCGTAGAATCCGCTGGAAGTTAAAATGCTGTCCCCCACTGCGATGCTTGACATCAGTTCAGCCATTCTCTTCTTCTCTTTGCTCTGCGGACGGATCGCCATAAAATACATCAGACCGATCAGTAATACCGCATACATAATCCAGAATCCAGGGCCGTTCATAATACTAGCTGTAACCATTTAAAAATCCTCCTTAGATATTCCCGTTATTTAAGAACTGCCGCCTCGCCGCATGTTCTAATTATTGCTGTTGCTGGTTCCCATCATGCCTTCCAGCTTTTGGGCTTTGTACTCCGCATAGCGGTGTTCCTCGATTGCGTCGCGAATCTCTTCCATCATTGTATTATAAAAATACAAATTATGCAAGACACATAATCGCATTCCCAGCATCTCTTTCGCCTTCAGAAGATGGCGGATATAGGCTCTGCTGTACGACCGGCAGGCGGGACACTGGCAGCCTTCCTCGATAGGACGGGCATCCAGCTCATATTTTGCATTGAACAGATTGCGTTTTCCCTGGTTGGTATACACATGGCCGTGGCGTCCGTTTCTCGACGGATATACACAGTCAAAGAAATCCACGCCCCGGTCCACCGCCTCTAAGATATTGGCCGGCGTTCCCACGCCCATCAAGTAGGTGGGCTTGCTCTCCGGCAGATACGGCACCGTCTCATCCAGAATCCGGTACATCTCCTCGTGGCTCTCTCCAACCGCCAGCCCGCCAAGCGCGTACCCGTCCAAATCCATGGCCGAGATCGTCTTCGCGTGGGCAATCCTGATATCCTCAAAGGTTCCACCCTGGTTAATGCCGAACAGCAGCTGTTCTTTGTTGATGGTATCCGGCAGCGCGTTCAGTCTTGCCATCTCCGTCCTGCACCGTTCTAACCACCTGGTGGTCCGGTCCACGGAAGCCTGCATATACTCCCTGGTCGCCGGATGGGGCGGACACTCGTCAAAAGCCATGGCGATGGTGGAAGCCAGATTCGACTGAATCTGCATGCTCTCCTCCGGCCCCATAAAGATCTTCCTGCCGTCAATATGGGAGTTAAAATACACGCCCTCTTCCTTGATCTTTCGCAGCCCCGTCAGGGAGAACACCTGAAAGCCGCCGGAATCCGTGAGAATCGGCCGGTCCCAGTTCATGAACTTGTGAAGGCCGCCGAATTCCTTGATCAGCTTATCCCCGGTCCTCACATGAAGATGGTAGGTATTGGATAGTTCCACCTGGGTTCTGATCTCTTTCAAATCATCGGTGGAAACCGCACCTTTGATCGCTGCCACCGTCCCTACATTCATGAACAATGGCGTCTGGACCGTGCCGTGCACAGTCTGAACCTCGGCTCTCTTGGCACGGCCGTCCTTTGTTATCAACGTATATTTCATGTTATTTTTCAACCGCTTTTTTCTTATTCTTCCAGTTTGTCAGCACATACCACAGAGCGCCGGTGATGCATACGGAGGAATAGGTACCGCACACAATACCAACCATCAGCGGAAGTGCAAACTCACGGATGGAAGTTACGCCCAGCAGGAACAGCACGAATACCATGACAAAGGTCGTCAGGGACGTGTTGATACTTCTGGTAAATGTCTGCGTGATGCTCAAGTTCACCACCTCTTCCAGAGACTGCTTGTGAGACTTCAGCTTCAGGTTCTCACGGATACGGTCGAAGATAACGATGGTCGCATTGATGGAGTAACCTACAATCGTCAGCATACAGGCGATAAAAGTAGAACCAACCGACCATTTTGCCACTGCATAGAAAGTCATCACCACCAAAACGTCATGAAGCAGCGCCGCAACCGCACTTGCCGCAAACTTGATATCTTTAAACCGGAACCAGATATAGATCAGCATACAGATTGTCGCGATCACAACCGCAATCATGGCATCCTGCTTCATCTCTTTGCTGACCGCACCGGAGATGCTCTCCGCGGTGATCTTCTCCGCCTCAACGCCGAATTTCTCAACCATAGCATCGTCAAGCGCCCGACGCTGATCCACGGATAAGGTCTTGGTCTTGATGATGACCTCGTTGGTTCCGGAAACCTTCTGGGTCTGTACCTCCGGATCTCCGGTCACCTCAGCAACCACCGGAACTACCTTCCTGGAGATATCCTCCAGGCTCATATCCTCGTTGAAGGTCACATTGGTGGACGTACCACCCTTAAACTCCATACTGTAATTCAAAGCATTGCCTGTGGAAGAAGCATTTACGCCCATCATCGCCAAGCCGGCCACAATCGCCACAGCCGAGATGATAAAACAGATATTCTTCTTGCCCAGGAAGTTGATTGTCTTCTTGTCTTTCTTGGTTCCATACAGCTTCGGACTCTGGCAGCCCAGGGCGTACAGCGCATACAGCGTGCCCTTCGTCACAAACAGCGCCGTAAACATGGAAAGTAAAATACCGATCGCCAGCGTGGAGGCAAAGCCCTTCACCGTACCGGAACCTCTCCAGAACAGCACAATCGCTGCAATCAGCGTTGTCACGTTACCGTCAATAATCGCGGATAACGCTTTCGCAAAACCGGTCTTGATGGCAGACTTTACCGTCTTGCCCAAGCCGATCTCTTCTTTAATACGTGTAAAGATAATGACGTTGGCATCCACCGCCATACCAATGGACAGGATGATACCTGCGATACCCGGCAGCGTCAGAGTCACGTTAAATGCTTTGAGCAGAATCAGCACCAGTCCCACATACAGACACAGTGCAATCACGGACGCAAGACCCGGGATTAAGTACACCGCAATCATGAATACCGCAACGATGGCAAAACCGATAGCCGCTGCCTTCAAGCTGGTGGAGATCGCCTCCTGGCCCAGCTTCGCGCCTACCACGTTGGAACGAAGCTCCTGCAGCTCTAAGGACAGGGAACCGATTCGGATGGTGGAAGCCAGCTGCTCCGCCGTCTCGTAGGACTCCATGCCGGTTATCTGCGCCTCGCCGCCTGTGATAGCCTGCTGAACCGTCGGGTTGGAATAGATCATGTTGTCATAGATAATGGCAATTCTCTTGCCGATATTGGCCGCCGTAGCATCCGCAAATGCTTTCGCGCCCTCTTCCGTAAACGTCAGGGAGACAATATACTCTTTTGCCCCTGTCTTGCCCTCAACAATACCGGCCTTGGCGGAAGCCACCTGGTCGCCGGTTAAGATCGTCTTGCCCTCTTCATCCATAAAGATCAGGGAGCCAGGTTTTCCTAACTCTTCCAGAATCGCGTTGGCATCGGACACACCGGGGATATCGATATTGATCCGGTTGCCGCCCTCGCGGTACACCTCAGCCTCGGTGCTGTAATTCTGGACTCTCTGCTGCAGCTTGTAGATGGTATCTGACATCTGCTCGTCCGTCGGGTTCTCTTCCACCGCCTGATACGTAATGCTGACACCGCCCGCCAAGTCTAGACCCAGCTTGATGTCATCCACGGTATCATAGCCCAAATAGCCAAATACCCCTACACAGAGGAGAATGGCAAGCAGGCCTAAAAGACCTTTTCCTTTGCTACTCTTCATGATATATTATCTCCTTTACTTTTCCCCTGGATGCAGGGGACTTTGCTTATTATTCGGCCAGAGCCGCTTTTATCATAATCGCACACTCAATCCGCTTCTTCTGCATTTCACAGCCAATGTCGTAGGCATCGGTGATCGCACCGTGGAACTTGTAGGAATTGGCCGCACAGCCGCCGCTGCAGTAAAACCTTGCGAAGCAGTCCTTACATTTCTCCTTGGCGTATACGTTGCAGAGCTTAAACTCATCCCGGATCTTGGTGTTGGTTACTCCCGTATCCACGTTGCCCATCAGGAACTCTTCTTCACCAACAAACTGATGGCAGGGATATAAATCTCCCCAGGGCGTCACAGCCAAATACTCCGTTCCCGAACCACAACCCGACAGACGCTTGGCCACACATGGCCCCTGCTGCAGATCAATCATAAAATGGAAGAAGTTAAATCCGCGTCCCTCTTTCTTGCGCTTGATATACTCCACCGCCAGCTTGTCGTACTCCTCCATAATCTTTGGAAGGTCCTCCTCCCGGATGGAATAAGGCTCCTCCGGCATGGATACCACCGGCTCGATGGACATCTGCTGAAAACCTAAATCCGCAAAGTGCAGGGCATCCTCAGAAAAATCAAGGTTGTTCCTGGTAAAAGTTCCTCTCACGTAATAGTTCATCTGGTTCCGGCTCTCGGCCAGCTTCTGGAACTTGGGAACGATCAGGTCATAGCTGCTCTTCCCGTTGCGGGACGGCCGCATCTTGTCGTTGATCTCCCTGCGTCCATCCAGACTCAGCACCACGTTGCTCATCTCCCGGTTGCAGAACTCCTCCACCTCGTCATTGAGAAGAACGCCGTTGGTGGTCAGGGTAAACCGGAACTTCTTGTTGTACGGCTCCTCCAGAGAGCGGCCATATTCCACCAGCTGTTTGACCACTTCCCAGTTCATCAGCGGTTCCCCGCCAAAGAAGTCCACCTCTAAGTTTCTCCGGTTTCCGGAATTAGCCACCAGAAAATCCAGCGCCTTCTTTCCAACCTCGAAACTCATCAGCGCCCGGCGTCCGTGATACTCTCCCTCTTCCGCGAAGCAGTACCGGCAAGCCAGGTTACAGTCGTGGGCGATATGCAGGCAGAGGGCTTTCACCACCGTTTCCCGCTTTTTAAAATCTACGATATAATTCTGATAAATGTCTTTCGTAAACAGCTGTTCCGCGTCAATCAGCTCCTGGATATCCTCCAGCGCCTCCGACACATCCGTCTCCCCGTAAACCGGCGCCAGTTGTTCGGTCACTTCACGAATCAAGTCCTCAGAAAGCTTCTCCGGCTTGTCCATCTCGGGAAGGCGGCGGGCCAGAATTTCAATGGCATCATACACCACCTCCTCCACCACATGGACCGAGCCACTGTTCACATCCATGACGATGTCATAGCCATTATTTTTATACTGATGAATCACTGATGTTCTCCTTATCTCTTTACACACATAAGGCAGACAATATGAAGTAACAGTTCAGACGGCGTGAAAATTGGTACAGAAACGGGTGTCAAGCTTGCTTGTAAGCCCGTTTCTGCACCAATTTTCACATCGGATGGACATCCGATGCTTCTTGTCCGGTTTTTTCGGTCAAGAAGATGCGCCGTCTGAACTGTTACCAATATAAGTACCCCTACAACCCAGGGGACCGTAGGGGTCTTTACTGCCTGCCTTCGCAATCTTAGGAACTGATTATCGGTTGCTGTTCTCACATGTCTGGTTGCCAACCGTGCAGGATGTCTTGCATGCAGACTGACAGGAAGTCTGGCACTCGCCGCATCCGCCCTTCTTCATGGATTCCTTTAACGTGTTGGTGTTCAATGTTTTTACTTTCTTCATGATATCGTCCTCCTAATTATATGTAACATACGCACATTTCCGCTGAATATGTCAGTTTTCCTAAGGATTATATCACAGTCTCCCGCCATGTGCAAGTTTTTTAACACACGGCCTTTTTCTACTCCCTCCCCCCGGAAAGCCGGCGGATTGAATGCCCTTCGTAGATCCTCGGTTCAAACACGTAGGAATAATTGTGATCCTCGTATTCCTTATTCTCAATCATCTGCATCAGCTTGGTACCCACCTGCTGCCCCATCTCATATCCCGGATGCACCGAACAGGTAATCCCCGCTTCCTCCCAGTCCTCCTTGGAATAATCAAAGCAGACCAGCGAATAATCTTCCGGCATGGATTTGCCGGACTCCCTGATGGCACGCAGTACCGCCTGCAGAATCATATAATTGCAACACACCACGGCGGTACACTTGGGAAGCCCTTTTAAAAATCTCTCCACCTCTTTATAAAATCCAGCCGTATGCGCTTCATTAGAAACGCACCATTTGACATAGTCGTCATCAAACTCTACGCCATACTTTCTGACCGCACTCACATATCCCCGGAATTTTTCAATACTCTGGTAATTATCATACACAAAAATTCCGGCAATATGCTTGTGCCCGGCCTGAATCAGACGCTTCAGCAGTTCCCTTGCACACTTGTAATCATTGTTGATCACCTTGGGATACCGCAGTTCCTTATAGTAATTGTTGTAAAAAATGACCGGTATCTTCTTTTGGTAGATATTCCGGTAACTGTCCAGGTTGGGATTTAATAAACTTGCCTTCACCCCATCCACGATAAACCCGTCAAAATCCTGATGCGCCACCACATCCAGGCAGTTTCTCTCACTGGAAAACTTGTTGTCGGTAAAAAAAATGTGCAGATCCGCCCGTTTCTCCTTTAATATGCTCTTGATCCCGGCAATCAGGCCGGAATTGGCATTGGCATCCTGTCCCTGGAGAATCAGGGCAATCTTGATGGAAGCAGACGCGTCACTCACTTCCTTTGAGACTGCTACCGCTTTATCGATATACGTCC
>JAWZDV010000022.1:0-67933 GCA_034142505.1 Bacteroides thetaiotaomicron | reverse complement strand
CTTCACCTTGTAGATCAGCCCTTCCTGTGCAAGCCGCTCCAAGGCCAGCCGCACCGTCTCACGGCTCACCTCCAGCCGCTTGCACAGCACGTTCTCGGAAGGCAGCTTCAAATTTGAGGAAAATTTATTCTCATCAATATAAGCTCTGATCCAGTTATATACACGGTTCGATTTGCTGACCATGGCGCACATACAATCTCCTTCTATCCGGCAGCTGCCTGTTCCAGTTAATCGGGTTACGCTTCCTCGATGATCACAGGCCTGATATGTTCCACTTTCTCAATCCAGTCAAGCAGTTTCTCTCTCAGTTCCTGTTTCACGGCCGCGTAGGCCTCGTCGTGAATCAGATTCTTAAGTTCCCAGGGATCTCTCTTCATATCATATAAAAAATCATCCGCATACCGCTCCGATCCCGGCGCGGCGCCTCCGTTCACTCCCGGCGCATACACAGCATATTTATAATCCGGTGTGCGGATCACCCGTCCCACACGGCTCTCTGAAATCTGCGCATAGATCTCATTAACTCTATTATGGTTCTTTCCCTGAACCACGTCAAGAAGATTTTCGCCGATCATCTGATCCCCCACATCGACACCTGCAAGAGCCAGAATCGACTTGGGAAGGCTTTCCGTGCTGACCAGCTCCTCCACAGCCACACCGCCTTGATAAGGGCCTCCGGCGATCACTAACGGAACCCGCAGACAGGCCTCATGGCAGGAACGTTTATAATCATCATATCCATTTAAGTGGCTGTCCCGATTCCTGGTTTTAAAATGAGAACCGTGGTCTGCCGCAAAGATGATCACCGTATTGTCATAAATCCCCTCTTCTTTGAGACGGTCGATCAATCGCCCCAAATTCTCATCCAGGCTGGCACACTGCCCCAGGTAATCCGGATACTCTTCCCGGTAATCCCCCTCAAGCGCCGCCAAATCCTCCGGAAGCACATAATCTTTATACTTCTCCTTGGAGCCGGCCGGCCCTTCATAGTGCTTATGGTCATTTTGATGGTGCGGTTCAATCTGGGAAATCGTCATAAAAAACGGTTTGCTCTTATCCCGCACATCAAAAAAATCCAGTGCAAAATCAGTGATACAGTCCGCCCGGTAGCCCTTAAAATCAAGCCTGTTATTTTTTTCATCAAATACATAGCCATCATAGCCGTGAGATGTGAACTCCAGCACATCCGCCGTCCGCCAAAAACCGGTATAACCGCCCCTCAGTTCCCTTGGAATCGCCGTGACCGTGTGGTCTATGGATGGCGGCTGTTCCAGTTCTCCATTGCTGGCCAGATGCCATTTTCCGATATAGGCGGTCTCATATCCGGCTTCCTCGATGTAGTCCGCCAGGGTCTTTACACCCGGCGGCAGCATGATATTATTCCGGAAGCACCCGGTATCTGTTGCATATTTACCGGTCTGGAACAGCGCCCGGCATGGCCCGCACACCGGCTGGGGCGAATAGGCATAATCAAACTTTACGCCCTCCTTTGCCAATTGATCCAGATTCGGCGTAATATCAAGGGGCTGGCCGAAGCATCCGCAGGTATCCGCCCTCTGCTGATCTGTAAAATAAAAAATAATGTTATAGGCCATAACTATTCTCCCTTCACCGTTTTACCTTCTCTCAACTTGCTTCTCACAATCATCGCTGCCGCTCCCACAATCAATGCCAGGAATACGATACAGTAAATACTTCCCGCAAAGATCGCCGGGCTTCCGTTAGACAAAAACAGCGCGCGCCGGAAATTCGTCTCCGTCATATTTCCAAGCACAAGCCCCAGTAAAATCGGCACTGCCGGAAAATCCAGCTTATGAAGCACCCATGCAATCCCCGCAAATACCAGTGTCACCGCCACGTCAAAGTAAGACTTATTGATGGAGTACGCACCTGCAAAGCAGAAAATAACAATGATTGGCGTCAAAATTTCCTGGGGAATCGAGACCACCTTGGCAAAGAGCCGGGTCAGATATTTTCCCTGAATCAGCATAAACAGGTTTACAAACAGCAGGCCAATCATAATTGCATACATGATATCTCCCTGGGTTGTAAATAGACTTAGCCCCGGATTCAAACCGTTGATCATAAGCGCGGACAGCATGATTGCCACACACCCGTCCCCCGGAATTCCAAGGGTCAGAAGAGGAATCAGAGTCGCGCCTGTCACCGCGTTGTTGGCGCTCTCCGCAGCTGCAATACCCTCCACGGAACCGTGTCCGAATTCTTCTTTATGTTTGGATATGGCCTTTGCCCGGTCATAACTGAACCAGGATGCCATGGAAGCCCCGGTTCCAGGTATAATTCCGATAATGGTTCCTATGATGGAAGACATCAGCATCGGCGCCAGCAACCGCTTGTATTCCGCCTTCGTTATCTTACCGTCATCCTTGATCCGCTCCGCATCCAGCACGAGCCTGCCCGGTTTCTTTTCCGCCTTTTTCAGTATTTCAATCAATGCAAATAGGCCAATCAGACAGATGGCAAGATCCAGCCCCATATAAAGTCTGGGAATCCCAAAGGTATACCGGTCATAGCTGGTCATAGGATCTGCACCGATACAGGACACAAACAGGCCAATGCAGGCAGAGATAACCCCCTTCGTCATGCTTTTACCGGATATCCCTGCAATAATCGTAAGTCCAAACAGACACACCAGGAAATACTCCGCCGTTCCCAGTTCCGCTGAAATTAAAGCCACCTGTGGCGCCAGAAACAATAACATCAATGCGGAAAATATCCCGCCAAAGGCAGACGCGTAAAGCGCGATTTTCAATGCCGCCTTCGTCCGGCCTTTTTCTGACAGCGGATGTCCGTCCAGCATAGTCGTCGCTGCATGAGGCGTTCCCGGCGTATTAATCAGGATTGCCGACACACTTCCTCCGTATCCGCCGGCACAGTAGATGCCGAGCAAAAACATCATCCCGGGAACCGCCGTCATTTTATAAGTAAACGGTAAAAACAGGATAATACACAGGATCACCGATAATCCCGGAATTGCCGCGAAGACAGAACCGATAAACACTCCCAGGTTAATCCAGAGGAAGTTTTCCACGGTAAACAGCATCTGCAGCGCCGGAACAATATAATCTAACATCTCTCATCTCCCCCTCTCCTTAAAAACGTACCCCCAGCCCAAACCGGAAAGCCACCCAAATCAGCACCGCCAGACCAATAGTAATCACATAATAAAGCCTCTTCCTGCATCTGTAATAAGTCAAAAAACCGAAACAGCAAAATACCGCTCCCACAACAAACAAATCTGTTATTTTACAAAGGAAATAAGTGGCCAGCAGGATTCCCATGATGACCAGGGCCTTTACCTCCGTCAGCAGGTTCAGCGTGCAGGTGTGCAGAGGTTCCTTTTTTATGATCTTAAAAAGGTTCTGAATGATTAATAAACAGCAGCAGAGAATCATCAAGATCATCAAAATGGTGGGAAAGACCCTTCCATTGACGACGTCTGTATCTGACACCGATACCTGCTTCGGCATAATTGCCAATAAAACCACAGCCAGCAGCAGGAACAATCCCGCCCCAATGAGATCCACCGGCAGCGTGACTTCTTTGTGTTTTAACGTTTCTCCCATGGCATCCAGTTTTTCATCCCAGCGCGCAAGGTACGATTTCTCTTGTTTCATGAAAATTCTCCTTCCCATTGCCCATCCCATAAGACTAAAACAGCGCAGGAGCATTACAATTCCTGCGCCATCTAAGCTTCCAACAGTTAATGAACAACAATATCACGATATTCATTTACGATGCTCTTTACATTCTCAATATGTTCCAAAACCTGGTCTTCGCTCATAGGATCAACCTCCAAAAGCATGGTATCTCCCAGCCAGTTAATAACTTCCTGGTCAGCCAGGATTTTGTCGTATAACTCTTTAAGCTCCGCTACTTTTTTCTCATCGGTCCCTTTTCTGGCCAGGATAAAACAGCGGTTTCTAAAATATGGATAACCGTATTTCCCCACACCTTCAACTCCCTGGAACGGTCCGTCAGCCAGGTCTTCGCCGTCAAACGCGCATACGATGGTCACGCCGTCCTGCTGATAGGTCTCCAGGATCTGGGACTGATGGGATACCGCAAAGTTTGTCTCTCCCTTGGCAACCGCCTGCGCCGCCTCTGCCGCGGAACTGTAAGCAACAATCTTCATCTGATTTCCATATCCCATAGCGCCAAATAATGCCGCCGCCAAAAATGCTTCCGAACCGGTTGCGCCGTTACAGGCAACCGTAATCTCATTGCCGGCTTTCATGTACTCCTCCATTTCCGCAATACTCTTAATCCCCAGTTTGGAATCGGCAGACATCACAAAAATAGAAGAATACAGATTCTCTACAAACGCAAAATCATCATAGGTGAACTGCATCTTGGTCGGGTCCAGAATCGATGTAATAGAAAATAATCCCTCCCCCGCAAATACCAGTTCCGGGTCATTGGCCTTTGTTCCCGCCACCCAGGTATTAACTGTGGCGGCATCACCTTTTACCGCATCCGCAACCAAGATGATTTTGTCTGAATATGTAGTGGATAACGACGCTGCCTTCTGGCTCACCATCGCCGCTACTCCTGACGGCGCCCAGGGACAGGTCACCGTCCATGTAGCTGTCTTTTCACCACAGCCTGCCAGTGAAGCTGCCGCCATAATACATGCTAATCCCAGTGCCAATACTCTCTTTTTCATATCCATTCTCCTCTTCTCTGAAATAGTTTCCCTTTTGCTTCCCGTTACGTTTATGATTACACCTTAACACAATCGTGAGATTTTTTTCAACAGCTTTTCTATTATTTATGAAAAAGTTGTATGTTTTTATCCTTTTTGCACAAAAGTTGTATTTCATTTTGGGGTTTGAGTGGAATTATCAACAATGATTTCAAAGATAAATCCGCAAAATCGGTTTCTTTGGACATATCTATCCGGTTGTTTGAATATATTGAAACAAAACAACCATGTAAGAGGTTTTATGGAATCTTCCAAAGTAAAAGTCATTGTACGTTCCCTTCTCTTCTCCTACATTCTTTCCGGTATTTTACTGGTGGTCATATCTTTTGCCCTCTATAAACTGCGCTGGAAAGAAAGCCAGGTACAGATGGCGGTCAATGCCGTCTACATCTTCTCCTGCCTGGCGGGCGGCTTTCTTATGGGGAAGGGATTCCGCCAGAAACGTTTTTTCTGCGGTTTTTTGGCGGGAATTCTGTATTTCGCCGTGCTGTTTTTAGTCTCCCTGGTTTTAAAACGGGGGATCGCCACCACGCCGGCACAGTTGTTTACCGTTATGGGCATGTGCGTCGCCAGCGGGGTCATCGGCGGCGTCCTGAGCTAAGACCGCAGCGTGTGCGGCCGGCAAAGACAAGGCCCCCGGAAGCAGGAGAAATTCTCCACACCTCCGGGGGCTTGTTTTTTATTTTTCAGTGCATCGGCTCTGTGTGACCGGGCTGTCTGCACTTCTATTCTTCGTTCTCCGTCTCCTCCGCTTCCTTCTGCGGAAGATACATGCGAATCCGGTCAATCCGGTTCTTGTCCACAGTTTCCACCACCAGACGGATACCCTCGCAGGTCACTTCCTCGCCCTCATCAGGCAGGTGGTCCAGCTGGCCGATCACCAGGCCGCCGATGGAATCATAATCCTCAGACTCCAAGCTCAGTCCCAGCCAGTCGTTTAAGTCATCCAGCTTCATAGAGCCTTCCACCAGGTATTCTCCCGGCGCCACCTCCACAAGACTTTCCTCCTCGTCCTCGTCATACTCGTCCCGAATCTCCCCGACAATCTCCTCCAGCATATCCTCCAGAGTGATGAGTCCCGCCGTGGCTCCGTACTCGTCCAGCACAATCACAATATTGTTGAACGTCTGCCGCATCTCAATCATCAGCTCCGACGTCTTCTTGAACTCATAAGTATACAGCGGCTGCCGCAGAAAATTCCTTATGTTAAAATCCTCATGGTCATCGATTAACAGCAGATCCTTCATGTTGATGATACCGATCACATTGTCGGTGGTATCCTCAAACACCGGGATACGGGTATACTTTTCCTCCCGGAAGATATCAATCAGCTCCTGGTAGGACGCGTCCACATTGACAAAGGTCATGTCAATTCTAGGCACCATGATATCTTTCGCCAGCGATTCACCAAAGTCGAATACATTGTTAATCATTTTTCTCTCTTCAGACTCAATCACGCCCTCCTCGTGGCTGACCTCAACAATGGTACGCAGTTCATCCTCGGTGATGGCCTCCCTCTTTTTATTGGGATCGATCCGGAGCAGGAACAGCACTCCCATAGACAGCTGGTTCACCACAAAGATCACCGGTGTCAAAACCAGCATCAGCACATAAATAATCTTTGCGCAGCGCAAAGACATGGTTTCCGCGGATAACGTAGATAAGGTCTTCGGTGTAATCTCTCCGAACACCAGAATCACAAGAGTCAGGATACCGGTAGCCGCGCCGATGAATTTGTTCCCCCATACGCTGATAGCCAGCGTTGTCGCCAGCGAGGACGCGTATAAGTTCACGACGTTATTACCGATTAGAATGGCGCTCAGCATCTTACCCTGGTCCTCAATCACCTTTGTGAGCGTGATGGCCCTCGCATCCCCCGCTTCCGCCAGGTTTCTGATCCGAATCCGGTTCACCGTTGTAAGAGCTGTCTCCGATGAAGAAAAAAATGCAGATAAAAAAATTAAAATAACTAATGTAAGCAACTGTATGGCGTCACTTGAGTCCAACTATATCACTCCTTCTTTCTACTTGAATTTCATTGATTTTAGTAGTGATTGTACATGAATTCCCGTAAATTGTCAACAAAGACATCAAATGCCGGGTCCCACATCCTGCGGTGCCCGGCATTTTTGTACCAATTTTACGCTGCCCACGTTCTCATTTCTCCCGAAAGCTTCTCACAATCTCCACCACCATCAAAAGCCCGGCTCCCAGGAAAATGAAGATGTCTCCCAGATTAAACACTACATCTTTTAACTTTTTCCACCGAATGGAGAAATAATCTACCACATATCCGCGGTAGAGACGGTCGTAGACATTGCTGAGCGCGCCGCCGAGGACCATGGCTATGGCCAGTTTGTCGATTGTCTCACCCTTTTTCGGGTATAGCCAGGCAAAAATACCGCCGACTGCCGAGACCACCATGAGCGGCACCATCTTTACCAGCTGTGGTTTGCTTCGGAATAAACCCATGGCAAAGCCATCGTTGTGGTTCTTGTGAAGGACGATTTTTCCGTTTGTGCCTTCAAGCTCTTTGGGAAATGATGCGGCGTCGGTTTCCTCGATAGTGTCTTTGATTCCTAAATCCAGGATTAAGATAGCTAAGATTATTGCTACATAAAGCATAAAAACGCGCCTCCTTGCTGGGTGGGGCATCTTCTTGTATGTCCTTCGGCCATACAAGAAGCATCGGAGATTCCTCCGATGGAAATAGCGGAAGAGAACTCTGCTTACAAGCTAGCTTGACGCAGAGTTCTCTTCCGCTATTTCCGCCCTTGCCATTGTTACGTTCATTGTACAATAGTTATCCTCTTCCGTCTAGTGGGATATTATTCATTTCCCGCATATATTAGTACAAATGCTTAAAAGTGAGAATGCCTATGGCCACCTGTACCTCATTTGTCGCCGGCGAAGATTACGCCGACTTTATCCATCGGCACAATAATCTGTCTATGGAACAGCTCATGGAGCAATTTGGCACTTCCTGTATCGAATATGTCAATACGGAATATGCCATCATCCATATCCCTCTTCAAATCGCCCAGCCCATCAGCATTAAGCGCGATACTTACGATGCCATCCCCAAGCTCTACGCACTGTTAGACACCACAAGCATGGCAGCTTCCGGAATTCTACCAGTCTTTGAACAGCCAAGCCTTGGCTTAAAGGGAGAAGGTACGCTCATCGGCATCATCGACACGGGAATTGATTATCAGAATCCCATTTTTCGAAAAGCGGATGGAACCACGCGGATTGCCGGTCTCTGGGACCAGACGATTCCCGGGCAGCCATTTTCTCTTCCCGGCCTTCGCTCCGACTTTCATTTTCTGACCGGTACCTCTTACACCGAAGACCAGATTAACGAAGCGCTGCGCTCCCCGGACCCCTTAAGCGTGGTC
Source organism: Bacteroides thetaiotaomicron (assembly GCA_034142505.1). GTDB lineage: Bacteria > Bacillota > Clostridia > Lachnospirales > Lachnospiraceae > Hungatella_A. The sequence goes on along the minus strand of JAWZDV010000022.1, from coordinate 59,809 downwards.
CCTTCCACCGATACCAATGGCCACGGAACCTTCCTGGCCGGCATCGCAGGCGGCGGCCCTACCGCCAACCAGGATTTTACAGGCGCGGCCCCCGAATGCAGCCTGGCCATCGTCAAATTAAAACCGGCCAAACAATATCTGCGGGATTTCTTCCTGATCCGGCCCGATGCCATCGCCTATCAGGAAAATGATATCATGACCGCCATCACCTATTTAACCCTGATCGCCGCCCAAAAACAGCTGCCGCTCACCATCTGCATTGGTCTTGGCACCAACCAGGGCAGCCACGACGGTACCGACCCGCTGTCCCTGCGCTTATCCGACTTAGGGCGGAATTACGGCGTGGCGGCCGTCTGCGCCGCAGGCAACGAGGTGGGATACCGGAATCATTTTCTGGGAAATATCTCCCAGTCCATGGAGTACGAGGAGGTGGAACTCCGAGTTGCGCCTGAGGAGGCCGGCTTCACCTTAGAACTGTGGGCTACGGCCCCGGAGCTGTACACCGTGGGGTTCGTCTCCCCCACCGGCGAAGTCGTCCAGCGGATTCCCCAGATTCTCGGCAATGAGACTCTGGTCACTTTCCGCCTGGAGGAGACCGTCATCACGGTCAACTACCGAAACCAGGTCGGTGTGTCCGGCAGCCAGCTGATCTTCATGCGGTTTCAGGCCCCCACCCCGGGAATCTGGCGCATCCGGGTCTACAATACCATTTTCCTGAATGGCATTTACAACATCTGGCTGCCGATCCATGGATTTACCTCCGATGACACGGTCTTTTTGCGGGCCGATCCCTACATCACCATCACCGGCCCCGGCAATGCCGCCTTCCCCATCACCGCCAGCACCTACAACCATATGAACAACAGCCTCTATATCCACTCCAGCCGTGGCAACGCCAGAAACGGACTGGTAAAGCCCGATATCACCGCCCCCGGCGTCGATGTATACGGCCCCGGCATCTCCACCGGAACCGCCCCAGCCCCCATGGTCCGCATGACCGGCTCCTCCGTCGCCGCCGCCCACGTAGCCGGAGCCGTAGCCAATCTGATGTCCTGGGGCATCGTCCAGGGCAATGACCCGCTATTAAACTACCAAACCATTAAATCCGCTCTAATACGCGGAGCAAATAGAAATCCCAGTTACACATATCCCAACCGTGAATGGGGTTATGGCACACTGGATCTATACCAGACATTTTTGGCTATGCGCGAATGATACGTACCAGTTCAGACGGCGTGAAAATTGGTGCGGAAGCGGGTGTCAAGCTTGCTTGTAAGCCCGCTTCCGCACCAATTTTCGCATCGGATGGACATCCGATGCTTCTTGACCGGCTTTTTCGGTCAAGAAGACAGCCGCCTGAACGTTTCTCCCGCCACCCTTCCCTCCCCCAACTCCTCATCTCCCCCCAAACAAAAAGAGGGCGCTCACGCCCCCCCTCTCATCTCAATCATCGGTCCCCCCCTCTTCTCCAAATAAGCCCTAGTAATCACCACCGTACCAATAGCAGAATCCTTCGGTATCTCATACATAATATCCAGCATAAACTCCTCAATAATAGCCCGCAGCGCCCTGGCCCCAGTCTCCCGCTTCAAGGCCTCCTCCGCAATCCATTCCAAAGCATCATCCTCAAACACCAGCTTCACCTCATCCAAAGCCAGCAGCTTAATATACTGCTTCAAAATAGCATTCTTCGGCTTCTTCAAGACCTCCACCATCAATTCCTTCGACAGCTTCCGAAACGTGACAGTAATGGGCAGGCGCCCAAGAAACTCAGGAATCATCCCAAAAATCCGAAGATCCTGATTATTCACATAATCCAAAATATCCGGGTCATTATCAAACCGGTCCTTCAAATCCGCATTAAATCCAATCGAAGATTTTTTCAGCAAACGCTCCTTAATAATCTTTTCCAAATCCGGAAACGCGCCGCCGCAGATAAACAAAATATTATCCGTATTAACCGTAGTCATAGGCGTCAGGGCGTTCTTCTGGTTGGACCCCACCGGCACCTCCACCTGGCTGCCCTCCAGCAGCTTTAATAATTCCTGCTGCACCGACTCCCCGCTCACGTCCCGGGTATTGGTGTCCTTCTTCTTAGCAATCTTGTCGATCTCATCAATAAAGATAATCCCCCGCTCCGCCTTCTCCACATCATTGTCCGCCGCGGCCAGCAGCTTGGAAACCACGCTCTCGATATCGTCGCCAATATAACCTGCTTCCGTCAGGGAGGTAGCATCCGCAATCGCCAGCGGCACATCCAACAGCTTCGCCAGCGTTTTCACCAGAAACGTCTTGCCGCTTCCGGTCGGCCCGATCAGCATAATATTGGACTTCTCAATCCTCACATCATCGTCCTCTTCCTGCCCGTTCCCGCCCATCTGCGTGAAGACCCGCTTATAATGATTGTAAACCGCCACGGAGATCACCTTCTTGGCCTGCTCCTGTCCGATCACATATTCATCCAGCCGGGCCTTGATCTTGTGAGGCGCCGGGATATCCTTCAGAGTAAACTCCTCTTCCCTGCTCTTCGCCTGCTTTTTCTTCACCTTCTGCTTCTTCGGAATCGCCATCTCCGGCGTGTTCAGGTTGCTGAAGTCGCTGAAGTTCAAATTCATATAAGGCATATTCTGAATCTGGGAAAAATCCATACCGCTCTTGGTCACCGAGTCAAATGCCTTCTGCATACAATCATGGCACAGGCACATTCCCCCCGGCATCTCGATCATAGCTCCCGCCTTGCTCTCCGGCCTGCGGCAGACGTAACAAATCTTCTCATACTCGTCATCAGAGGAACCGTCATCCTTTTCCACCTCAGACGCCGCCGTCTCCTTTAAGCCCTCTTTAATATCTTCTTTATCATCAAACTGCTCAATATCTTCCACTTTTTATCTCCTTCATCGGGGTTTGGTTCTCTTGCCATCAGTAACTCATAGGGTGATTATATCGGATTTCCTCCAAACTCACAACCCCGCCGGCCATACTTTACACACTTTTAAGAAATATTCTGAATCTCTTTAGAAAATACAGAAAGGGCTTCTGCCTTCGCAGAAGCCCGTACCAAATCCTCTATTATTCCGTTGTCTCCTGAATACTGGTCTTGGAACCCAAGGTAACCGTCACAGTACGCTCCACATAAGTCCCATTCTCCAGTGATTTCACCGTCAAATCCACGGTCTCGCCCGCCTCATAATATTTCAACATATCCTGAAGATTGGCCATGGTCTTTACCGTCTGGTCATCAAATTTCACGATGATATCCTTCTCGCGCAGATCGGTCTTGGATGCCGCGCCGCCCTCAATAATCTTGTATACGAAGATACCGGTTGGCATATCCAGCATTCTCGCCATCTCTTCATCCACGTTCTGGCCCTGAATGCCTAAATATCCGGCCTTGTTGGCATCAACTTCATTCCTGGTCTTCTTTGTCATCAGATTGTTAATAATATCCTGCGCCTTGGAGATCGGAATGGCATAGCCCATACCTTCCACCTCTGTGGAGGAATACTTGGCGGCATTGATGCCGATGACCTCTCCCTTCATATTCAGCAGAGCGCCGCCGCTGTTGCCCGGGTTAATGGCCGCATCTGTCTGAAGCAGGTTTCTGGTGGTATCGTTGTCCGTCTTCACCTCACGGTTGAGAGCGCTGACATAGCCAACGGTTACGGACTGCCCATACCCCAACGCGTTGCCGATGGCGATGACGCCCTGGCCAACCTTCAAATCATCGGAGTCGCCCAGAGTCGCCAGGGAAATCTGGCCTAATGTACCTTCTGGAATATCCTTCAGCGGCACTGCAATCACCGCCAGGTCCGATTCGGAATCTGTTCCCTTGATGGCCGCATTCACGGCAGTGTCATCAATAAAGGTAACGGACAAGGTACTGGAATCTGCCACTACATGGTTGTTGGTTACAATGAGAAGCTCATCGTCATTCTGCCCCACGATAATGCCGGAACCGCTGCTCGGCACCTCATAGGTCTGTGTCTGCCCAAACCAGGTGCTTCCCTGATATAACATGGTATTGTTGATCGCCACCACTGACGGCATCGCCTTCTCCACGATACTGGAAACATCCGTAGCCAGCGCCACGCTTGCCTGGGTGCTGCCGGTGGTATCGGAGCCGTTCTCCGTATTGTCCGTATTATCAGACAAAGTCTCCGACTGGCTGACCTGCGGGTACTCCGCTTTCTTATAGGAATCTGACAGCATATTGATGCCTACCATCGTTCCGCCGGAAACCGTACCAAACAGCAGCGCCGCCGCCGTGATACCGGCAATCTTGCTGGCCATGCCGTGTTTCTTCTTCTCTTTCTTCACCGGCTCCGGTGGAATATAAGAATTCTGGTAACCACCGGATGTGCGGTTCTCACCGTACTGCCCCTGGCTGTAACGGCTCTGCCCATACTGGCTGTACGTCTGCTGGCCCTGGCTATACTGACCATGGCTCTGCTGGCCGATCTGGCTCTGCTGGCCGCCCTGGTTCTGCTGCCCACTCTGATTCTGCTGGCCTCCCTGGCTCTGAGAGTACAGGTTCTGACCCTGCTGTCCGCTCATCCCCTGGGAGTACGGATTCTGGCTGCTCTGACTCTGCCCCTGCTGCCCGCTCTGTCCATACATCCGCTGGCCATCCTGGTTCTGCTGATAAGAACTTTGTCCATAAGTTGTCTGGCTGTATGGCGCCGGCTGGTTCGTTTCGCTTACCACCTGCTGTCCACGGTCACCGCTGCCGCTTGGCTCACTGTGAACCGTCTCACTCTGCATCTGCTGCGCCCGCTGTTCGCTGGCTCCGCCCTCTTCCTGTCCGGATTCCCGCATTACAAAGTTGGTCGTTGTCTCTTCTGCTTTATGTTCATCCGGATTTCCACTGTTACTGAATTCCTGATTGTTATTTTTTTCATCATACATATCATTGATCCCCTTTCTTTTGATGATTGATTTCTTATCTCTTTATGCACATACTATATCAATGGTTTGTGTCTAAATTGTGACGGAAGTATAATTAATTTGTGAAATGGATTTTTTTGATATGAATATGCTTAAAGAGGGATGCCCACTGCATCCCTCTCTCCTGATGTCATCTATCTCTCCTGTCAGCCTGGTCCATCATTGCCAATCACATCACCCGGCGCTCCGCCAGGAGTTCCCCCTGGTGTCCCTCCCGGAGATCCCCCCGGTGAAACTGGTGATGTAGTTCCGGTGCTGCCTCCCGGCTTCACCCCTGATGTCGTCTCCGGCTCTGTCGCCACCGGTCCGAACGAGGTGCTCGGCTGCGTCGCTTCCGGCTCATGATTCTGCCCCGGACCGCCGGAGGTTGTCTCCGGAGGCGCCGTTTCCGTCGGCCTTGTGGCGCTGGTCGGGCTGGTTGGCAGATCTGCCGGTCCCGTCGGTCTGGTTCCCGGTGTTGTCGTGGAACTGGTGGGCCGGTTAGATGCGGAAGTACTCTCCCGGTCTCCTGACTCACCTGTGGAGCCTTCCCCTGCCCCGGTTGTGTAATTCGGAATCACATTGCCATTGGCATCCGTCTCAAACGGTCCTGTGATAATTGGATTGCCATCCTCATCTGTCTCATACGGCCGGGTCATAATCGGATTGCCATTCTCATCCGTCTCATACGGCCTTGTGATGACCGGATTGCCATATTCATCCGTCTCAGCGATGGAGGAAGTCTCCTCCTTGCTCGTCTCCCTGGTCTTGGACGTCTCCGGCTCATCCTTATCCTTCGGTATCTGGCTGCCCGTCTGGGACTTGCCCTGGGAATACATTCCCGTATCGGAGGCAACCTTGGAACTGATCTTCTTCACCGTATCCGTGGTGGTATAACCCTCGTCCCCGAACAGGAACTTGTGAAGCTCTACCACGTTGCTCTCCAAGGTCTGCGGAATGACGCAGGCCCCCTTCTTGCCCATATTGGCATCACCCTTGGCGAACGGGAAGCCGCCGGTCTCTCCCAGCTTATACTTGGTGATGTTCAACGCCACATTCGTCAAGTCACTGAAGCTCAAACTGGTTGCCACCTGTGGAAGCACCACCACCAGAATATTGTTTAACACCGAATAATCCGCCACCTTGGCCTTGTCAAATGCCAGCTGGATGATCTTCCTCTGACGCTCGGTACGGGCATAGTCCGTATCCATCAGACGCAAACGGCCGTAAGCCACAGCCTGAACCCCGTCCAAATGATTCATACCGGCGCTCTTCAGCTGATATGAACCGATCCCCGTTGTCTTAACCGTCTCCGTGATAAAGGAATTTATATACTTAAACTCCGACTTGGTGATCTCCACGTCCACTCCGCCCAAAATGTTGATGGCGTCTGCCACACCTTTCCAGTTAAATGTAATATAATCGGTTATGTTCAAATCCAGGTTCTTGTTCAGCGCCCGGACCGCCTGTTCCGGTCCGCCCGTCGCATAAGCCTGGTTAATCTTATTGTAAGAGCCCTTGTCATCAATATTCAAATAGGTATCGCGGTATACACTCACCAGCTTGATATCTCCCGTATCCTGATTGATACAGGCAATCATATTCACGTCGGCATTGGTTCCCTTGCCCACGTTGGTGCCGCGGCTGTCGACGCCGAAGATGGCAATCATCCAGTAACCCTTCATCTTCTGAATATCGTCTACGCTCAGCTCTTCATTCTTAATATTGTCCTGTTTAAACTCCAGCCTTTGGGGCCTGGAGTAAATCTTGTACACATAAGCATATCCAAAGATAAACACCAGCGTCAGAATCTCCGCCACAATCGCCGTGATGATCCGCCTTTTCCGCTTATTCTTGGCAATCTTTTTCTGTCTCGCCATACTTCTGGCTGTAGCCCGGGCCTTCCGTTCAGGGTCATCATCAACGATCCTGTCTGCCGCCGCGGCGCTCATTCTGGCCCCTGTCCTGGCATTCGCTCTGGCGCCGGTTCTGGCATTTGTTCTGGCATCCGTTCTCGTACTCGTTTTTTCTTCCTCAAATGCCTTTTCCCAGGCCCGCTCATCGACCTCAATGTGCTCTAACTCGTCATCGTAATCAAAACTCATCCATCTAACCTCATTCTAGTACGCGTTCTTGTTTATGAACCCCTTAAATACGGTCAGAAACAAGATTTTAAAATCAAATCCCAGCGTCCAATTCTCAATATAATACAAATCGTGTTCAATCCGCTTGGTGATAGAAGTATCTCCGCGCAGGCCGTTCACCTGAGCCCATCCCGTCATACCCGGGCGGACCTGGTGCTTAATCATATATCTGGGGATCTCCTCCTTAAAACGCTCCACAAAAAACGGGCGTTCCGGTCTCGGCCCCACCAAACTCATATTCCCAAACAGCACATTAAAAAACTGGGGCGTCTCATCAATACTGGTCTTTCTGATAAACTTACCGATGGGCGTCACTCTTGGGTCATGAGGTTTTGTCCACTCACTCTTCTCCGCCGCCGGAGGCTGCACCTCCATGGAACGGAATTTGTACATGTGAAAAGAACGGTTGTGAAGTCCTACCCGCTCCTGTTTATAGATAATCGGACCGGGAGACGACAGCTTAATCATAATCGCCGTCAACAGCATCACCGGGGAAAATAACACGATTCCCACCAGAGAGCCGAAGATATCCACCAGCCTCTTCACCGTGGCATTTGGCAGATCATTCAGCGGGACATGACGGATATTGATCACCGGCAGCCCCTGTAAATCTTCTATATAAGGCCTAGTGGGAATGATATTGTTGTAATCCGGAATAAACTTGGTGTGAACTCCCGATTTCTCACAGGAGGACACGATGTTCTCCAGCTTCATATACTCGTCGATGCTTAAGGTAATGGCAATCTCATCCAGGGTGTTCTGCTCCAGAATCATATCCAGATTGGGAATCGTCCCGATCACCCGGACCCCTTTGTACTCACTGCCCCGTTCCCTGTTATCATCTAAAATGCCCCGAACCTGATATCCCCATTCAGAATTCTGCTGCACCCGGTCAATAAACCCTTCTGCCGCGCGGCTGTACCCCACCAGCAGAATGTGCTTCTGGTTGTACCCCTTCGAACGGATGGAATGCAGCGTCTTGCGGATAAAATTCCGCTCCACCGTCTCCAGAACAATATTGATCAGTACAAATAACAGCACCATCTTCCTGGAGAAGTTATAGATAAATGGATTCTTACTGCCCAGAAACAGCAGTGTCGTGAATATCAGCAGTCCTAAAATATTCGCCTTGCATATATTGGCAAATTCCACCCGGCGCCCCTGTACACGCTTCGGTGTATAAAGCCGGAAGATGGAATATAACGTCAGGAATACCGGCACGATCAGGATCAGCGCCGCCATATAAATCGTTGGCGGAAGCACCTCATTCTTCGATGCAAACCAGCCGCTGCCGATCATGATAAACCAGGCAGTCACATAAGAAACAACAATGACAAGACCGTCCAGCACTACATGAAACCGGTTTATACTTTTCTGATTATCTTTAATCATAATCTTTCACCTTAGTTCTCCATCCGTGTATGTTCACACACGAGTCCTGCATCATATCTCACTTATTATACATGAATTTCGAAAGTATGACATTAAAAAAATCTTAATTTATTGTGATTTTTCTAAACTGCCGCCTCAAAAATTCATAAACATACAACACAGTTCCGCTCATCAGCTCCCACTGGATGGAGAGATAATTCCGGAGATGTTCCGGTCTGTATGGCACTTTTTTGCATTTGGAGAGCGTATGGACCCCCTCCAGAAGACCTGCCACATAGTCCTTCCCAAACCCCAGTTTTTTAAAAAACAGATACTTGACACCGATCCCGGCCGCAATAGGGATCAGATTCACAACCAGCTGCGGCCCCGGCATATTTTTGTAATTTAAATACACATTGTTTCTGGCCGCCAGCTTCACCTTGAAGGAGTTATACTTGGAACCGCTGGTTCCGCTTCCCACATGATACACCACCGCCGACGGGCAGTACCGGATATGGTATCCGTGAATCTTCGCCCGGTAAGACACGTCGATGTCCTCCAGATATGCAAAATGCATCTCATCAAAATACCCAATCTCCTCAAACACCGCTCTGCGGTAAATCGCCGCGCCGGCGCAGGCGGAGAATACCTCCCGCTCCCGGCGGTACCGTTCCACCGGCTGTCCCACGCCCCGCTGGTAAGCCCAGCCGAGAACGCAGTACATATCCCCGGCATCGTCCATCAGATCTTTCCGGTACATCTGGATCATTCTGCTGCTGACCGCAAATATCTTTGGAGAACGCTCAATAGCCTTCACCAGTTCCCCCACAAACTCCGGTTCCGCCTCGGTGTCATTGTTGAGCAGCAGCACATAAGGCGTCGCCGCTGCTTGAATCCCCACATTCACCGCGCCGGAAAATCCGGTGTTGGTTTCCAGAAATATGGACGGTATCCCATGCTCCTTCAGCCATTCCACACTGCCGTCCTTCGAGCCGTTATCCACCACCAGGATCTCAAACTCCCGGCTGGTCTGCTTCTCCAAAGCCGCAAAACAAGGCTCCATAAACGTAAGTCCATTGTAATTAGGGATAATCACCGTCACTTTTTTATCGCTCATCTGCATCCCGCCTTCACTCTACTGGTTTCTCTCCCCGTCATCCGCCATCAGCGCCAGAATGGCATCATCCAGCTTATAGGGCTCGCCGATCCCTTCTTTTTTCAGATCCCTCAGCGCAAAATTCGACTTGCGCAGTGTCAGATTCGGGTTATAATAAGGATCTCCGTCTCTCAAAATCTCCGGCCACTTCTTCGCAAAGATGGCCACCTCCCGGTTAAATCTCGCCACCTTCTCCGGCGTATCTTCAAGACCGCGGGACTTGGATTCATAGTGGTACAGCACCGCATAAGGCGCGTATACTACTAATTTGCCTAAAGCGCGGATTTTCATACAAAAATCAATATCATTAAATGCAACGGCCAATTCTTCCGAGAAACCGCCCGCTTTCTTAAACAGGGATTTCTTCGTCATCAGACAGGCCGCCGTCACCGCACTGTAATCCTGGGCGCACATAGCCCGGTGGAAATAGCTGTTCTCCGCCTTGTGAAGACCGATAAACGTGTGCCCGGCGATTCCGCCAAAGCCAACCACCACGCCTGCGTGCTGAATCGTATCGTCCTGATACAGCAGTCTGGCGCCTGCAATCCCCACGTCGTCCCGCTGCACAAAGCCCAGCATCTCTTCTATAAAATTGGGGGCAATCAGCTCCACGTCGTTATTCAAAAACAGCAGATACTCCCCGCTTGCATGCCTCTCGCCAAAATTATTGATGGCCGAGTAATTAAATTCCCGTTCCCAGGTCACCACGTGAACCTGTGGAAACTCCTGCTGAATCTTTTCATAATAGGCAAATGTCTCCGGCAGGCGGCTGTTGTTCTCCACCACCACAAACTCCACCTGCTTGTACGTTCCCCTCTCGATGATGGAACGGATGCACAGGTCAAGGTCCTCATGATGATCCTTGTTCGGGATCACCACGGACACCAGCGGTTCTCCCTGAATACGGAATGTGGTATGGTAAATCCCATAGTCCACGCCTTTCTCCACCTTCTCAGCCAAAATCCCCAGCCGCTCATAGTGGGCCATGATGGCTCTGGCTCCCGCCTCAAACGCATAGAGCTTGCTCTCCGGATTGCTGGCCGTCGAGTCCTGGTGACATCTCCAGTGGTACAGCACCTTCGGGATATGGTGAATCTTCCCGGCCGCTTCCGTGCACCGGAAGATAAAGTCATAGTCCTGGGCCCCGTCAAACTCTTCCCGAAAACCGCCAACCGTCTCCACCAGACTCCGTTTCACCACAAACAAATGACTGATATAGTTGACGCTGGTCAATAGATCCGGGTTGAAATCCGGCTTGAAATGGGGATCAAACAGCGCCCCGCCATCCATATCCAGCTTATCCTCATCTGAGTACAGAACATCCACGCCGCGGTCCTCATTCAGCGCCTTCACGCACTCATACAGCGCATGGGAGGGCACCACATCGTCATGATCCGCCAGCACAATAAAATCGCCGGAAGCCATGGAAAGGGCTGCATTGGTGTTGCCTGCAATCTTTCGGTTTTCCCCCAGCACTTCATACCGGATTCTGTCATCCTTCCTGGCATAGCTTTTTAAGATCCTGGACACATCCTGCCCCGCCGGGCTGCCGTCCGCGATACACAGTTCCCAATTTCCGTAGGTCTGCGCCAGCACCGAATCAATCATCTCTTTTAGATACTTTTCCGGCGTCTTAAATACAGGCACCACAATGGAGAACTTCGGACAGTACGAAAACTTCGTCTCCCTCTGGGCCGCCAGTTCTTCCGCTGTGGGTTCGGTCAATCGATACCACTCCCCATAGTCGTAGTCATTGTCCAGTCCCTGTAATTTATGTTTTGATTTGAGCACCAGCGCCTTTAACCCATGTTCTTTCCAGAAATCCATGGCTACATGCACGGTCTCCATATTCATTAAATCCTTGATCTTCTGGCGGCGTTTGTGGGCCACGCTGGACCGTTTGGCAATTAAGTCCTCATTGTATTTTACAGAGACCTTTCTGCCGTCACAGCGGATCACCAGATAGTAGTCTTTTCCTCTCTCATAAGGAAACTGGATATCGAATCCGAAATCTTTATCATAGATCTGCCCATAATAAATCTGGCTCACATCGTCCCGTCTTGTTGACACATACTTGTGTTCCATGGGTTTATGTGCTTCATCCTCCACCGAAAATTCCGGCTTGGATTCAGGCGTCTTTCCCACCACCCAGCCGTTTAACTGGATGGAATTCTCCCGGATTCTGACCACATCCACATTATACTTCATCGTCTTTATCCTCTTCGTCAAAGTTAATCCGCTCTTCCTCCACCACAAGCGGGCGCTTCATCACCCTGGAATTAATGGAGAGAATATACTCTCCCACCAGACCGATAAAAAAGATCTGGATGGAACCCAGGAAGCACATCCCGATGAGCAGCGGCGCCATGCCGGCAAGGAAACGGTCCCAGTACATCAGCTTCATCACCAGATAGACGATAGCCACCACCATGCTGACGGCCGAACAGAAGCTTCCAAAGATGGTTGCCATACGCAGACCCACCTTGGTATAGGAGGTAATGCTCAACATCGCCGCATCGTAGAGACGGTAGAAGTTGTTGCTGGTCTTTCCCGCTCTCCGCTTCGGCTGCTCGTAATTGATCTCTTTTCTCCGAAATCCCAGCTCCGCCACAATTCCCCGGAGGAACGGCGTCGGATCATCCAACTGCCGCAGCACGTCCACAAATCTGGCGTCATACAGGCCAAAGCCGGTAAATTGCTCAATCTGCTCTACATCCGACAGCTTCTTGATCATCTTATAGTAGCATCCACGTAGCCAGTACATAATCTTATTTTCCTGGCTGGTGTTCTTGATGCCGATGACAATCTTGTAACCGGCCTCCCACTCCTTCACAAAGCGCGGGATCATCTCCACCGGGTCCTGGAAATCACAGGCCACTAAAACCGTACAGTCTCCCGAGCTCTGGAGCATTCCATAATAAGGGGAATTAAACTGTCCGAAATTCTTCGCGTTAAAAATCCCCTTTACATGACGGTCCGCTTCGCACAGCCGCCTGATGATCTCCCTGGTGCTGTCTCTGGAATCATTGTCAATAAAAATCAGTTCATATCCGTATTCCGGCAAGTCCTTCGCAAAGATCTCCTTCACCGCCTGCGCCATGGCTTCCACATTTTCTTCTTCATTATAACAAGGCACTACCACACTGATCGTCTTCATGTGTATCTCTCCCAACCGTCTGAGTTCTTATCCTTTATTTTGCGACTGTTTCTCTGCTATCATGCGCCGGATTCCCTCCTCAAAGGAAATCTTTGGCTGCCATCCTGTCACGCTTTGCAGTTTGCGGATATCCGGTATCAAATTGGCCGGTCCCTCCGCATTGACGGGAAGGACTCCGTAGGTGTAATCCCCCCGATTCCCGCACAGTTCATACATGGCTTCTACATAATTCCGAAGCGGCATAGTATCTCTTTTGGCACCCGCAATATTGTAAATTCCGGCTCCCGCATCCTCCGATTCTCCCAGATGCTCACAGAATACTAATGATAACACTCCATCCACCAGATCGTCAATATATAAGAAATTCCACTGCTGGGTACATGCCCCCAGCTCCATATGGCCGCCGTTTAAAAAGGTATCCAGACAGGTATTGACTAAGGACCAGGGGTGGTCTCCCGTGCCATAAATGCTGAAGATTCTCACATGGATAAACTCCATGTCATAAATCCCCTCTTCCTTCCATCGACCACATAACCCGGCCGCCTTTGCTCCCGCTTCCACCTTGGCTTTCCCGTACTCGGAAACCGGGCGGCAGACGGTATCCTCCGACTGAAGACTGCTGCACACGCCGTACTCCGCCTGGGAACCGCTGAATAAAAAGCGTCTGCAGCCAAGCGATCTGGCTCCCTCCAGCGCTTTTAACGTGTCCGGAATATTCTTTTGCTGAAGCTCCGGTTTTGTGCGGTTCTCACTCCCAGCTCCGTCCCAGCCCAGATGAATAAATATCTGGCACGGGACATTCACATACTTCCCGATCTGGTCCAGCTGATCCAGTTCCATTTCTATTATATGAAGCCGCACGGTTCCGCTGTCTATCCCGGCTTCTGCTTCCACTCCGATATTCGCTCCCGGAACAGTCCCCCATGCTTCTTCCACCGCCCGCAATGCGCCCCGGTTCTTCGAACCCGGACGCACCACAGCAAACACCTGATGATTTTCAGACAGCAGTTTTTTCACAATCGACGTTCCCAGAAAGCTGGTCGCGCCTGTTACAACGATATTTGACATGTTAAATTATCCTCGGAATCAACATATTCGCATCCATCTCTTCTTCCGGTAGAAATGGTGATAAATCCTCCAGCGGCGGCGACACCATCGTTCCGTCCGGCAGCCGTTTCGCCGAAGACTTCGGTTCAAAATTCTGGTCTATGGACACCAGCACCTCACAGATCACCGGTCCGTCCATGGCAAGGGCGATCTCCACCGCCTCCGCCAGTTCACTGTTGTGGCAGGCTTTTACATAGGGATAGCCGTATGCCGCCGCCAGCTTCTCCATATCCGGGAAGCTCAAATCATGGCTGTCCACACCGATTCCCACAAGCGGCTCCCCAAAGAAGTTCTTCTGGGTCTGCCGGATAGAGTGGTAGCCGCCATTATTAATCAAAAAGATCTTGATCGGCATTCTGTGATGGATAATCGTCTGTAATTCCTGAATATTCATCTGAATGCTTCCATCACCTGTGAGCAGCACAATATCCTGGCTGTGGTCCGCCATACAGGCCCCGATGGCCGCCGGCAGATCATATCCCATGGAGGCAATAGCCGAGTTGGAGATAAACCGCTGGCCCGGCTTGATGATCCAGCCATGACCGCCGGCCACACAGGCCGACCCGTTGCCAACCACGGTAATCTGTCCTTCCTTCAGCCGGGAACTTAACTCCTGCACCAGCGCGTACACATTGGCCGGCTGGTCGTCTCCCACCTCCATATGTCTTGGCAGCACCACCGGATACTTGGCCTTCCACATCCGGCAGGTCTCCAGCCAGTTCATGCCCGGCAGGCCTTCCCCGCCGCGAAATACCGGAAGGGCTCCGTCATCCGCTTCCTTCTCCTGTACCAGCACCCGTTCCAGCGCCTCCAGCAAATCCCTGGCATCGGCGTGGACCGCCATGTCCACATGAAGGCTTGGCTTTTTCAGTTCCTCGATATCGATATCATTGACTATGGTATAGGCTTCCCTCGCCCATGTCTTATAATTATACCCCACCTGGCGGATACTCAGACGGCTTCCCACGGAGAATACCAGATCACTGTTCTGAATCGCAAAATTTCCCGGCCGGTCGCCCATTCCCCCGGCACGTCCCACATACAGCGGGTCGTCGGTGCACATACAGTCCTGGCTGTTCCAGCCGGTCGCCACCGGAATTCCCAGCATGTCCACCACGCGGGCAAATACCGGGTATGCTCCGGCAATCCGGATTCCGTTTCCGGCGTTCATAACCGGGCGCTTCGCGCCCCGGATCTTCTCGATAATCGCTCTCGCCGTCTCTTCATCCACCGGAGCGGGAAGCCCCTGGCTCTCTGCTCCGGCTTCATAAGCATCACTGTCAAAGCCCTCTAAGTCATCCGTCTCGATATATGCTCCCTGGACATCCACCGGGATATCCAGCCATGTGGGGCCGGGACGGCCGGAACAGGCAAGATAGATCGCTTTTTCCAGACAGTATCGAATCCTCATGGGATCAATCACCATCTCGCTGTACTTCGTCATACAGCCGATGGCTTTCACAATATCAAACTCCTGGTCGCCCATGGCGCGGATGCCGACACCCGACCATCGGGCTGTGGTATCATAACGCACCTGCCCGGACAGCACCAGCATGGGGATGGAATCCAGCCAGCCGCCGACCACCCCCGTGATCGCGTTGGTCCCGCCGGGACCTGTGGTGACACAGAGGGCCGCCAGTTGATTGTGAATTCTGGCATAGCTCTCCGCCGCCATGGCGCAGGCCTGTTCATGGTGCTGGTAGAGACAGTGCAGTCCCTCTTCATGTCCCAGTGCATCATTCAAATGCATGGCGCCGCCGCCCGTCACGGTAAATACCTGTGATATCCCGTGCGCTGCCAGCTGCCCCGCTATGTAATTTGAAACCTTCATTTTCATATGGCCAGACTCCTTCTCCTGTTTTTTTTATTTAATAGTATATCATATTCATTTTAAAAATCCTAGTAACTGTTTCGCGGACCTGTCGTACAGTTACAATTCCCACCAATTTTACCAACAACCTACACTTTCACACCCCTCCCGGATAGGATATAATCGTGGAGTAATGCAACAACGGATTTTCGGCCAACACATCTACGGGAGACATTCCCGACATATGAAGGAGAGACTATCATTATGAAAAAACAGACGAAATTGATGGCTGTATTATCCACCGCGGTTATGATGGCAGCGGTAACCCCTGCATTCACTGCGCCGGTTATGGCACAGACAGCAGGATGGACAGAAGAAGACGGATCATGGAAATACTACGACGCTGACGGTTACTACTTAACCGACACCTGGAAAAAGCAGGGCGGCGAATGGTTCTACTTAGATGAAGAAGGTTATCTGGCCTTTGATTCACAGATTGACGAATACTACGTGGGTTCCGACGGAAAACGTGTAGCAAACCAGTGGGTGAGCGTTGCCAACGAATCAGACTGGGATACGCCGGACGCACCGGAGAATTACTGGTTCTACTATGGCAAGGACGGCAAGGCCGCTACTTCCAAATGGCAGGTAATCGAAGATAAATGGTATTACTTCGACAGCGACAGCCACATGGCTACCGGCAAAGTCGAGATCGACGGCGCTACTTACTACCTTGGCGATTCCACCGATGGTGTGATGAAGACCGGCTGGGTTCAGTTGGAAGAAAACACCGATGATCCGGACGAGAGCCTTTCCTGGTACTACTTTGACCGCAACGGCAAGATGGTAGCCAACCAGGTGGACAAAAAGATCGACGGCAGCTACTACACCTTCGTAGACGGCAAAATGCAGACCGGTTGGTACAAACTTCCCGATGCAGAGCCGGCAACCGCTACCGCTTCTGATGCAGAGACCACCGTTACCGCTTCCGTAAAAGGCTTCCAGTACTATGATAAGGAAACCGGAAGACGTGCAGACGGCTGGATGACCATTGAGGGAGCCCCTGGTGTCAGCACACCGGATGAGACCTACAACTTCTACTTCAAGAACGGCAAGCCGTTCCACGCAGAGACAGGAATCCAGGTATTTACCATTTCCTCTAACAAATACGGTTTCAATACCAAGGGTGAAATGCAGACCGGCCTTAAGGTCGTTACTTTAGAAAACGGCGAGACCGCTCACTTCTTATTTAATAATGACGGAGTGATGAAAACCGGCAAGCAGACAGTATACAATGAAGATTTAGACGAGAACCAGACTTGGTTCTTCTACACAGACGGCAGCAGAAAGGGCCAGGGATTCCATGGCTTCCGCGACAATGCCATCTATGAGTACGGTTTAAGAAAAGATGCGGACGCCGACGTTCGTTTTGCACCGGTTACCTTCCAGGACAACCAGTACCTGGTGAATACCTCCGGTATCATCCAGAAAGCCTCTTCCTCCGCGAAGTCTTCTGAGAAGCCGGAATTAGGCGCCGGACATAAAGATGTAAAAGATGCTAATGGAAAAGTATGGGTCGTTGATGTCAACGGTATCATAAAATAAGACTGAATCAGATAAAACTATAAAATCCGTTCAAAAAAGCTGTCAAAAGTAACATTTTGGCAGCTTTTTCTACAAGGTAGTTACAAAACGGAGCAATTAGCGTTATAATAAATATGAAATGTAACCATTTTACCTATGATACGGGAGGGCCTATGCCATGAGAGAATTATCTGTTTATTTTTGCCGCAAATGCGGGCGTTACGCGTATTTCCAACTGCCGAAAAACGCGGTTTGTCCGGCCTGTAACATTTCCATGACACAGCTGCATATTTCCTATCAGGATTTTATGGATTTGGGACATGAGGAACGTGACCGCCTGATTTCCAGAGAGATCATTAAAAACAGTCCAACCTATGTCCAGAGAATCACCAGACCCGATAAGCTGTATAACCAGAGGGAACTGGTCGGACTTCTCACCAGCAAGGTAGAAGAACTGGAAGCTGATAACAAGAAATTGAATGAGACGGTGGAGTGGATGCACGCCACGATCTGGGATCAGTTAAACAAACTAAAACAGCTCCAAAAAGAAATACAAGAGTTAAAATCTGTTAAGGACGAAAAGGAGTGAACCCACTCCCTGTCTCTTAACCAATTTTTACGTCTTTGTATTTCTTTCACGCGCATCCGGTTCGACTTTCAATTCCTGCATTCTGATCTTATGCTCTTTTAGGATTATCATCCGTCATATAGCGGTCAATCAGACGGTTCAATGTAATCTTCATCTGTGCGATGACATCAAGAAGCATCTCATTGTCCGCTTTCAACCTGGCATTTTCATCTTCCGTATCAGCTAACTTTTGTTCTAATTCCATGTGGGGGAACCTCCTTCTTTCTTGAACTTCCACCAATATAACCTCTTTTCTTTGTTTTGAAAAGAATTATTTATCGCATAATTCGACAAATTTGTCGAAAACTCCAAACCTGTTTTTAACGATAAAATTATTCCCCTGTAATGACCCACAAGATGTGTGTTTTAGCCGATTTCCAGGTACTACTTGTGGAACTCCTTCCATTTTTTTGAAAAATCTATTTGTCGAAAAATATATTACAAAATTTAATTTTTTTTGGTAAGAATCTTGTTCTAAAATCGTAAGATTTGAAACAAGTTTGTAACTGGAAAACGCTGGTTCCCTATGCTATAATAAACACGTAAAAAAGAATAAGGAGGCCGAAATGTATGAAAAAACATATGTTAACATTAGCCCTTTCCTTTACACTAATGCTTTTATCTGCCGTACCGGCATTCGCCGGCACATGGGTTGCAGGGGATAACGACACCTGGACTTATCTTGACGAGAACGGGGAGAGTATCACCGGATGGATAGATGATGACGGAGACAAGTACTACTTAAATGAAGACGGCACCAAAAAGACCGGCTGGTATAAGACCAAAGGCTGCTGGTACTACTTCGAGGAGGACGGCGTGCTGGCGCTGGACCAGTGGGTTGACAACTACTACGTTGATTCCGAGGGCAAGTGGGTAAAAACAAGATAACAGGAAATTACATCTCACAAAATTAAAAATTGACAAACCAAAAAGAGATTCCGCCGCCAAGACCGGAATCTCTTTTCTCGTTTTCAGTTGCATTCTCACCGGGTTTTCACCCATTTACCACTGGAATTCACATAATAATTATCAATCCAGGTATCGTGTGCCATCGAGCCGTTGTCATAAAGAAAGTACCAGCTGCCCTCGTCTTTAATCCAGCCGGTAGCCATATTCCCCGATGCCTGAAGAAAATACCATTCACCATTGTCCTCGATCCATCCGGTCACCATATTCCCATTATCGGAATAATATTTCCAGTTAGACCCCTCAGCAACCCATTCTCCTCCAAGCACGGGAGTGGCCGGTATGACGAGCATCAGCACAGTCATAACCGCTGCCAGTATGCGCATCTTTCTCATGGTTTCCCCTCCTTTACTTCCATATTATTCCATAACTTTATCTTAACAAAGATCAGATGGAAATTCAAGGGTTAGGTTCTGCATTGCGCTTTTTTTCCTCATTTGACTTTATATTTTCGACGATTTCTCTTTTCATATCCGACGTTTTTGGTGAACTCTTACGTTCCTTCTTTAGATAACCACAGCAGGCTCTCCAGACCAGTTCGCTGTTGGAACAATCTTTATTTTCTTCCTTTGCTTTATATTTTTCCAGGAACGCCGTCTTAACATCTGCCACCTTTTCTGACTTCTCTATATCTGCCCCATTATTTGACTGTGTGTTCTCTCCTGAACTAGCATACTTATAGAGTACCTTATAAAATATCAAATTGTCTTTCTCTATCTGGCTCCAGGCTGACGCTTTAGCCGTATCATCCCATGGAGATGAATCGTCATTTCCATTTATACTAAAGAATCTTGCCTTTTTGACAGATGAGCCGCGTTTTTCGATCCGGAATTGTTTTCTCAACTCTGACGTCGTGATCGGCACGCGATGGATCGCCTCGATCTCCTTTTTAGCAATGACGCTATCCTCATTTTCCACATCCCTCATGAATGCCACATCATAATTTTTCTGTTGTGCATAATCTAAACCAAACTTACATGCGCGTCTGGTTTGCAGTTCAAACAAGCGTTTCGCTCTTGTCATCACCTCTACGCTAAAAAAGGATTTTTTTTCCTCAGTCTTACTTTCTTTCGTATTAGTAAAATCTTCACTTTCTAGATAAGTAACAACCGGAGAATACCGGCTTTTAAATAATTCCGTCTGATAATCTGCAATTGACTTCTTTTCATCGGAATCAGCAAGTTTTCCCTCCATCCAGTTCTTTAAATCGCTTTCTATATCAGCTTTAGCATTTGTGACATTATAAGCAGGATTAAAAACACTAAAGTAGTTTGGTTTGATATCAACTTTCACTTCTCCCTTATCTTCAAACTTCTTTAGCTTATTAGCAGGTACCTCAAAATTTCTCCAGGAATAATTGTTGTATCGATCAACGGTGTACAATCCTTCCGTGCCTGCCAGATCTTTAGTCTTTCTCATAAACCCTTCTGGCAAAAACGGAGTAGAATCTGACCCTTCAGATTTGTCTGTTTTCGGCAGCTGGCCGGAGCCACAGGAAACAGACTCAACTTCTTCCAGCGATTCCGGCTCTTTCTGCACCGCCGGTTTTCCATACAACTCATACAGATCATTCATCTTCGCATTGATTGCTCGAGCTATAGCTTCTGCCTCTGCTTTGTCCTTTCCTCCTCGGCCTCTTTTACTCGATAACTCCTTCAGGCTCGCTAACAACCCCTCTTTATTTAACTCTTTTGTTTCAGTAACTTTTTTGGATTCACTTGCTCCATCACTATAAGTATATTCTATTTCTAATTTCACAACTTTTTCTCCCATTTGGAGTCCTAATATCCTCTGTACTGCTCTTAACTCCTCAATACCATAAACAAAGACTCCGGGAACTTTATCATCCCGTGGTTTGTGATCATCGGCTTTATTTGTCAAAAGATATGAAAACGCTGTTCCCTCAAGCTGTGTGGCAGGCCTTAACGGAAGTTTCATCTGGATTGGGAAAGCTGCAATATGAGAGACACTGGTATTTATATGCTTTTTTTGCAGTTTTTTATTGTTCTTCTCCAATGTTTGATACATCATGTCCTCCTTTCATTTAAACAACTATTGTCAGTTCATTTCTATCCTGCTGCCTCTGGTACCGCACGTGGACTGCCATCTCCCGCACCATGAGAATTCCTAAAATGTCCAAATTAGCGCTGGGGCCGCCGGGGGCGACGCGGACGGCAAAAGGATTGTAGGATTCTCCCGGATAATTGAGCCGCACGACAACATTATTTCCAGATCGGATGTGGATGTGGATTTTACCGGACTTAGGCAGCCGCTGCTGGATGAGAACACTTAATTCTTCCACGCAGGACAGGATGGCATAACCGCGCTGGGCTGAGATTCCATTTTGTTCATTGTATTGTTCCACTGCATCTCCCACAATGGCAAGTTCCCGGACATCCGATCCGAGATCCAAAATTAAATCTCCCGGCTCCTCCCTCTCTCCATCCGCAAACATATATCCCGGAGCCCATGGGCGGATGGCAAATACGGAGGTCAGAAGGATAAATACCGGCATTCCAATCAGAAGCAGCCAGGCCGAGGAACTGATTCCCACCTCCAGGAATAACATCATGAAGCTGACGTGATAGTGTCCGGTCAGAAATATCCCTTCGATTCCTCCCATCACGAAGCCGGCAGCGGTCCCTTTCAGGAAAAAACAGATCATATGGTTCACAGACTTTAAATCTGTCTTACCGCTTCTTCCGTGCCCCAGATACCAAAGCCGGTAAAATAATATGGAAGCTGCCGCTGCCGGGACAGCTTCTGCGACAGCCTCCGGCAGGGAAGCGCCGCTTATACAGCCGGACAGCAGAGCGCCCATAGCGCTTCCCCAGGTTCCGGCTGGTCCAAAGACAAGTCCTGTCACCATGGGCAGGGCATTTTTCGGTCCGGCTAATGGAAGGAGGTTTAAAAACCCCATGGTGCGAAACGGAATATCCAAAAACAGATAGACGGCAGCGCAAGCAAAAAAACACATCACTCTTTCTTTTGGCAAGCTATTCATGATTTTCTGTTTCATCAGCAATACCTCTTTCTATTTCACGTATAGATTCTGGCCGTATGAATTCTAATCACTGCCGCTTCGTCTTCTCACGCCATCCGGAATCCGAATAACTCCCTCCGACACCAGCGCGCCTCCAATAATAACCAGGCAGCCGCAGACTTTAGGCACGGTCAGCGGTTCTCTCTCTTCTCCCAGCAGCAGCGGCAGAAACTGCATGGAAATCAGCGTGAAGATGATCTCTGTGGAAAAGATCAGGGAAGCATTCAGCGCGGATACATAGCGCTGGGCATAGACCTGCATGACCGTAGTGAAGCCGCGGATAAACACGGCGATCACCAGCACGCTGGCCCAAAACTGCGGGTCCATGGGCAGGTGTACTATAGTCTCAGGCTGAACCACAAGCCAGCCGGCCAGTCCGAAGAGGGACCCGAAGAACATCTGTCCCATGGACAGCAAAACCGGGCTTAAACCGCCGGCCAGTTCCTCCAGCACCACAATGTAGACAGCGAAAAAAATATCGGCTCCTATCAGGTACAGAATGCCGATCGGAATACCGGTGAGTCTGCCGGTTCCTGCTCCATTTCCACTCCCGATCCCGGTAGCCAGGAAAATTCCGATCAGTGCCATCAGCACGCCGGCAGCATTTCTCCGGTATACTTTCTTTCGGAAGACCACCATCACGGCGGGAATAAAGATAATGTAGGCCGCCGCTAAAAAAGAAGCCGTGGATGTCTCCAGGGAGCGGGAGCCCATGGTCAGCAGTACATTAAAACCAAACAGCAGGACCGCGGTAAGAAAACTCTTCCACACCAGCTTTCTGGTCACTCTCATAAACTCTTTCAAAAATACGGACGCCACCAGCAGAAATCCGATGGCATTTGTCATTGCTAAAAAGGCAAATGTTGAGATTCCATCCGGGATATTTCCCAGGAACATGTACTGGATTCCCCAGAAAAAGGTAACGGAGAGCAGCACAAAACAGGCTTCCAGCTTATTCATATACACCTCCCACAGGCACAGCATTGTATTTTCGCAGCAGCCGTTCCGGTTTGTAGGAAAGCTTGGCCTGCCGAAGCCCTGCCAGGCCAATATCCTCCTCATAATTAATATACTCTGCCTCCGGCCGGCAGGCGGCTAGTTCCCGAAAAAGCGCCTGGTTCAGATTGCGGAAACCGTAATCTGCTTTCTGGGCAATGATATCAAAGGTATCCCTCCCCAAATCCGCACCATAACCATAGCCGGCGATCGTTCCATCCATACGGATTAACACTCCGCACAGTCCCAGCTCTTCAAAATGTTCCAGACCGTTTAAGATGGACCGGTGTTCCCCTGCAAGCAGGCCTGGTGCCTGATTCCGCCCTATATTTTCCTGCTGCCACCGGCACTGAAAGTCAACCACTTCCGCCAGATTTTTTCTGCCCACAGGTTCTGTCTCTGCACGGCATCCGTACTGACGCCAAAACGCGCATACATCCCGTCTTCTGTGAGATAAACCGCTGCCGGAAAGACTGCGGAGCCGGTCCGCCGAATAAATATATTCGTACCAGTCCCGGTCCGCCACCATCCGGTAGTGGTCCGTGAGGCAGGGCCCAAACTGCTCCCTGCGTTCCTCCGTAATCCCAAACAGAAAGAATCCCCTGCCATCCTGTTTGGCACACTGTTCTACCGCGCTCACCGCCTCACAGCCCGCCCCCTCCCCAACCGGGGAGAAATAGGCCGTGCGTCCATCGAGCCGGCGCAGTGTCTGCCTGATGTAGAGCACATTTTCCCTGATGCACAGTTCCGTTCCATATTTCTCCTTCAGGCACCAGAGATTGGGAAAACTGTGCTGGCAGGACTGGCTGCCCACCGCCTTCAGAATCTCCTCCACAGGTTCTTTATCCTCCAGAGAGATGTTCCTGAACTGTAATTTTGTCATAGTCACTCCTCCCGGATCTCCATCACCAGCATGGTGATATCATCCGCCTGTTCCGCTCCATCCGCAAAGGAGGCAATATCTGCTTTCATATAAGCCACCAGCTCATCCAGGGACATTGCCGCCGTCTCCGGCCGGTTCAGCGTCTCCATCAAACGGTCATCCCCGTAAAGTTCTTCCTTCCTATTTAATGCTTCCGTTACACCATCCGTATAGAGGAACAGGCGGTCCCCCGGTTTCATTTCCACGGTGTGATCCCCAAATGGAATTCCCTCCATCCCTGCGATCACGAAGTCCGGGCGGGTCTTCAGCCAGTCAAAACCTTTCTGTTTCCGGTACAGCAGCGGATAATTGTGGCCGGCATTGCTGAAGGTGAAAATCCCGCTGGATATCTCAAATACCCCCATAAACACAGTCACAAACATATCCGCCTCGTTGTTCTCGCAGAGGCGGTCATTGACGATAGACAGCACCTCGGCCGGGGACGCGCCAAAGCCGGCATAGTTTTTCAGCATGGTCTTGGCAATGACCATGAACAGCGCCGCCGGAACCCCTTTTCCGGATACGTCGGCAATCACCACCCAAAGATGATTCTCATCGGTCTTGAAGAAGTCATAGAAATCCCCTCCCACCGCTTTTGCCGGATGCATATCCGCATAAATATCGAAATCCTTCTGATCCGGAAATGCGGGGAAAATGCAGGGCAGCATACTGGACTGAATGGTAGATGCCACGTTGAGCTCTGTGGCAATTCTCTCCCGGTCCGCCGTCACCTCCGCCAGATGTTCCATGTACTCACTTAAGGATTTTGTCATTTGATTGAACGCATTGCCCAGGGTTTCCAATTCATCGCCGGTATGCATTTCCACCACATGGTTTAAATTGCCCTGCCCGATGATGCCGACCTCCTTCGTCAGCCTGGTGATAGGTTCCGTGATCTTTCTGGAACGAAGTTCTGTGAAGAATAAGACTCCTGCCAGAATCAGCGCTGACAGAAGCAGCACTCCCACCATTGCGGAATGGGCAATTCCCTCCATCTGGGCATTGGCCTGACTCGTGACGGCGAGAATATTTTCATAGCTCACAACCGCCGGGGCGATGACCTCCTCCTGGGGGAGCACCATAGCCATACTCCAGCCGGTTGGCGCAATGGGTTCAAAGGCCGCGAAGACATCTTCCCCGTTCACCCTTAAGGAGACCAGGCCGCTCTGCCCGGAGGCCATGCGCCTGGCAAGATCTCTCATTTCCTCCACTTCCATCAGGTTTTCTGACTCATAGGTTCCGTTCTCCACCGCCAGATCCGGGGCTGAGACGACCGTACCGTCATGATTCATGAGAAACACATACCCATTCTCCCCAACCTGGGCGGAAACAACGGACTGGTTGATATCTTCAATCAGAATATCCATCGCCAGAACTCCGGCCGGTTCTCTGTCTTTGCCATAAACCGGGGCGGCGCAGGAGATCAGCAGACGGCCAAAGGTATCCAAATAGGTTTCCGTAAATACGGGGCCGCCGGTCTCCACCGCCTCCCGGTACCAGTCTCTGTCACGGGGATCGTAATGGCCCGCAAAAAGTTCCGCCGGTTCCCCCTCTTGTTTTCCCTCAAACATATTGTCCGAATTTTTATCGTAAGAAATCATAAAGCCGCTGCGGGAGGAAAAATAGATGGAGCTTACGGTGTCATGCTGCTCACAAAGGGGCGCTGCCATATGATAGAGATTGCCCGCAAGATTGATTTCCGGCTGCACGTTCTGATAATCGATCTGCTCTACCAGGCTGTACTGCAGAGTCCATGTTCCCGCGTTCTCCATAGCCGGTTTTTCTACAATCACCGGAAGATACCGGTCCGGTTCGGAATAGACCCCTGTCATATAACCAGCTGTCATATCCACCTGACCGGCGATAGTTTTAAGCCGCTCCTCTGTCAGAGCGGCTTTCTGTTTGACCTGTTCCCTCAAGCCGTTCTGGGCCTGTTTGACAAGGGAGGTTCTGCTGTCGTAGGCCGCCGTTTCCCCCAGCGACCGGCTGGCGGTGGCTGCCTCCGATATCATATTCTTCATCCCCCAGACAGCCGCCGCCCCGCAGAGCACCACCGCCAGCACGGAGATCCCAAGGGCCATGGCAGTGATCTTGCAGCGGATGGAATTTGTTATCTTTCTTTTCATGTTTATCTCCACCCCTTTTATCTCATCCGGTCCGCTTCGCGCTCCAGCGCGGCGCTGTCATTGAGCGGCATCCCGCCGACGTTCCCGGTCGGATGTACTCTGCCCTGTTTCTGCTGTACCACGTGCCACAGTTCATGGCCTAAATGTTTCTCCTGACCGGCGCCCATATAGACGTTGGTTCCCTGGGTGTAGGCCAGGGCCTGGACTGTGGCGGGCTTTGATGAATTGTAATGAACCTTTACATCATCCATAGAGAAGCCGGACAGGGATTCATACCGGGATTTCATAGCATCCGGTATCCCGGTCATATTGGGGTTCTGCTTTCTCTGCACCGATTTGACCACAGGACTGCTTTTTTTGTGTTCTAGGTTCTTTTCTCTTCTTTCTGACTCATACATCCTTTGTATTCCCTCCCTCAGCCATGCATTTTTTCATCGTAAATACATTCCAGCCGTCCTCGTAGCGGTAATCTACCTGGTCCATACTGTTTTTTACCATATAGATTCCCAGGCCGCCGATCTGACGCTCTTCCGCAGCCAGCGTGATGTCCGGGTCCGTTTTCTCAAGTGGATTGTATGGAATTCCACGGTCCAGAAACTGGATCTTCATCTCCCGTTTGGAAGCGTCAAATTCTAATCGCACCTTCACGGTTCCCGGCGGCACCGGATAGGCGTAGAAAGCGATGTTGCTGTATATCTCCTCCACCGCGATATGGAGGGCGATCTGGTCCTCCCGGCTTAAGTTCATGCCCTCCAGTTCCTGGTCGATCATCTTGTCAATCCGCTCTAGATTTCCCATATCCGCTTGTATCACCAATTCTTTCATAGGCATTTTCCTCACTCAATATGCAGAATACTGATAAAGCCGGTTACCTCAAACACACTCATCACCGACGGCGCCACATGAATCAGCTTCATGGAGCCGCCCTTTCCTTTAGCTGTCTTCTCTCCGATCAGAAGAGCACGGAGTCCTGCACTGCTGACATACTCCACGCCTGCAAAATCCAGGATCAGACATCCTGTTTTTTGAAAATTATTTAAAATGGCTTCCTGGAGAACCGGGCTTGTGATGGTATCTACCCGGCCTTCCACCTTCAATGTGATGCTTCCTTCTCCCTTTTCTGCTGCAATGTTCATCTCTATTTCATCCTTTCTGTTCTTGGATTCCTCATTTCTATTTCTCATTGTCTATCCCTTTTTCCTATCGCTGGCTGTTCCATGAATCCGCCGTCATCCAAAGCGCAGCCGCCCTCCAGCACGCCGGCCTGACTCTCGTGAATCGCGGCATTGATATCCAAATAACAATAACCGCCCAAACTACTGTTTTTTCTCATAAATACTACATTTACCTGGCAGCGCACCGGCTTAAACTGATCCAGCAGACACAGCAGACGGTTCTTTAAGGTCTCGTCATATTCCCGCATGGCAAGGATGGTAATATCGTAAGCTCCCATACCGTACAGACGGTTAAAGGTCTCCTGAAATCGCCCTTCCAAATCCCGTTCTTTTCCCCGTTCCACAACGATCACTTCCGAATCCAGAAGCAGACCGGCAAGGTGTTCTACCGCCCCTTTTGTTCCCTTGTACCGGATGAGATAGGGGGCATCCTTTAAAAGGCGCCTTAAGTCCCCGCGCTCCAGCAGGGAGTCCTCCACATCGATGCCCAGCCAGTCTGCCAGAACAGGCAGAATTTCCGGCGGCGAGGTCTCTAAGTCAATCCAGGTGTGAAGAGCGTCAATCTTCTGTTGAAAATCCAGATAGATGGAGGAAAAGATCGATAAATAGCGATGAAAGAAGCTTCCGTGCTCCCGGTATATTTCCGGAAAGGTATTAAGGAAGATGTCCCCCGGGGTGTATACTAAAATCTCCCGGATACATCCCCGTCCCATCCCCACAATCTCCAGCCAGATCCACAAATACCGCCCCTCCTGCCCATAGAGCAGTAAGTCGCAGGCATCTACGATTCTGGTGCACCGCTCCGGCACCAGAAGTTCCTCGTCCGAAGCATAGACACAGACGGTCATCACACTGTCTGCCGGAAGGCTGGCGTCAATCACCATGCGCCCCCAGACGCAGGCTTCCATGGCGCTGTCCAGGCGTTCCGGGCGCAGGATATGGATCTGTTCCCCCTCCGTCAGACACACGCCATCCACTCCGGCAGAGAATCCTCTCTCCATCCCCTCTTCCAGTCTGGATTTCATAAGCCGGTATTTTTTTATCGGTATTGCCACATACTCACCTCCCTGCAGGCTGGCGCCCGCCTCCTATGTTGTCTGACCGCCATATCAAACTGCCGATGACAAGTCAGTAAATAATCTCCATCTTTACATCCCCAAGGTATCCCAGGCAGTCATGATCCAGCCGGATTTCCCCTCCGTGGATTCCGGCGCCTGATCTCTGGGGATATGCCTCTAAATCACAGACCTCGGCCACACAGTCCAGTTCCTCCAGCTCCCGGTAAAGCAGATGGAAGGATATCGCTCCTCCAAATCCCGCCTTTGACGCCAGCTCCTCAAAACGGCGCTTCAGAAATCTTGTGACAAGCCCCTGGCAGTCCCCGAATCTCTTTTTCCCCCGAATCCTCCCATGCAGAGATATGGAAACGTATTTTGGCCCTGTTAAGATGATTTCTGTGGACGTCATCCGCCTGGGTTCCAGATAACTATGAATTTCCCGCTTATAGAGGTCTGAAAGCCGTGGAAATGCCCCTCTGCCAGACGGCTTGACGGCGATTTCCACCCGGTTCTCCTCTTCGTTCATCCAGGCTTTCACCTGATCGATACACAGCCCCGGGGTCCGGCGGGTTATTTCTTCATAATCACCGGCCGTCACTGCCGTCTGGGGATGGCTTAACTCCTCCGCAAAACGCTTCTCCAATTCCTCTACAGACTCGCAGACGGCGCCGCCCCGTTCCGGGGAAACACTGACCAGCGAGGTACCGTCCGCATTGAGACGGCTCCCCTGTCTCAGCGTGCCTGCGCCGCCTCTCACCACAGCACAGGACGCCAGGTACAGCTGGCATTCCCGACGGTAACCAGGATGATAGATTCGAAGGCTTCCCTCCCGCGAGAGCAGCTCATACCCCAGATCATCTTCTCCGTCCATTCCCGGAACTGCGAACCGGTATTCTTCTGTACCATCCCGGTTCTTCATTTTTGCCATCACACAGAATCCCTCCGGGATGATCTGCTTTGCATGTTCGATTTCCATGATTTGATCGTCATATCCGTATACGGTCCCCAAGTTTCGGTAAAGCACCGCGTCCTTTGCCCAGCAGACCACGACAACAGACTGCGGGGCCGGCTGATCTTCAAAGCGGTCGGCCGCCCAGTTGATTTCCACCACCGGATTTTCCAAGACATCCGCTGACAGCCGATAAAAACGGTTGGTTTGTCCGCCGTCTCCCCGTTCATAACGCCGGTAATTTTCATGTTCCCGCTCCTGGACGTAGACCTCCATGGCTCCGTCTCTTGCCATGGCGCTTGGAATCACCATCTGTACTCCGTCAAAACGGAACATGGCCGCAAGTGTTCTCTTTTGCTCCACCTCAATCACATGGTCATAGACAGCCCGGATCACAGGAGGGCGGTCGTAACTGCTTTTCACCAGTCTGCAGCGGATCACATAGCCGTCAATCATTTGATCCTGAAACCGCTTTGCTCCGTTTGCCGGAATGGTGAATCTCACCCGGCCCCCGGTCAGAAAATGCGCGGTTTCATCTATGGTCTCCACACGCTCCCATCCCTTCGTGGTAAAGCACTGCCAGGAAAGCTTTGCGAACTCCGGAATATGATCTGAAGCAAAGGGATTTCTTTTTCCCTCGTCTACGGCAAAATATAAGGCGATTTCCTCCCCCGGGTCCGGCATCCGGTCAAACACCAGCCAGATCCCATTCCCAGGCACCGGATCTTCACCAGCAGCGCCACGGGGAACACCGCTGGATGCCCCTCTTGAATCACCGCTGGATGCCCCTCTTGAATCACCGCCAGATGCACCTCTTGAGTCACTGCCGGATGCGCCTCCAAACACAGAAACTGCCCCAATCGTCTCGGATTTCAACAGATAAGTCACTTCCCGAAGCGTCCCGCTCTCCTCCAGCCATACCCCGGACAACCCTCCCGGGCTGGCTGACTCCTCTTTTACAGTCTCAAAAAAAGTCTCGCCAGCCGGTATTCTCTGGTGCGCCGGCAGGTAAAACGGTCCGTTCTCAGGCGTTGGAACCAAAAAGGCATGACCCGGCCGGCTGACTCCCGCCGTAAATCCCATCAGCTTCAGTAAATTCCGGCGCACCTGCTCTGTGATCTCCCTGATGCTGCTCTCCTGAATCACGTGAAATGCGGAAAAATTCTGTAACATTGTAATTCCAGGGTCCGAGACATTGTAGTTGGTCCATTCTGTACTGAGAAGCGGGAGCTTTGCCACCGCCTCCCCGATCACTTCCTCATATGTCTTAATCTCTTCACTGGGTCTTCCTATCATAACCGTCCTCCGTTCTCTCCCGGCAGGGATAAATGAATCCGGTGTTTCCCGTTGATACCGATCACAAACGGATTCCCCCTGACCGCTGAAAGCTCTGTCTCCCCCCTCCCCCGGCACTCCGCGCTGACCAAAAGATGAAGCAGTCTCCCCTCAAAATGAAGGGACTGCAGCATCCTCAAAATCTGCTCTTCCTGGGGCAGTACACCGATCTCCCAGCCATTTCCCAAGCCAGGTGATACGGTTCCGGGGGATATAGTGCCAGATGACACGATTCCTGACGACATAGTTCCTAACGACATGGTTCCTGACGATACCGGCTCTAAAAACTCTTCCACCGCCGCCACAATCCGGTCCTGAATCTCAAATGCCGACTCCGCATGCCATAACTCCACCCAGATTTCCGTATGAATTCTTACAAACTCAGGCTCCACAATCCTTAAGCTGTCCGGCCCGACTCCCACTTCACACCGCTTCAGCAGCCACTCTTTTAATTTTTGCCGCATCTGGTGAAAGGAACCGGAACCTTCCCTGTAATCCTTCATCAACAGTACAAGACTGATCGATCCGTCCTGCCCAATGATACAAGCCGCTTTGTCAATATGGTTGGAATACCCAAGCGTCTCCCGGATATAATCCTGGCGGCTCACCAGACGTCCCCTGGAATTAAAAACCGCCGTCCCGCGTTCACAGGCATGTTCCAAATCTTCTATATTAGTGCCTCCGCGCATCCCGGCCGGATTCCGGATTTGATCCAGAAACATCAGATTGGAGGCCGACTCCGTGACGGAACCTGCAGGCACATTCCCCTCCTCCCCGTCACAGCCGGATAAGGACACGGTAAAGGCCGTACCATTTTTTTCGTTCGGTATTTTTCCGTGAATCCCATTGCCAAAGCGCAGGATATGGTTGACCCGGTCAATCACGTAATGGCGGTCCTCCGGCCCGGAATGGCTAAAATCATCAATCTCCCGCCATCTCACAAAAAATTCCCGAATCTCCCCCAGGGAGTCATACTCTACACGGACATCCTCCGGGCAATCGTGAAGCAGTTTTTTTTTCGCGGCCACCGTCAGATCATCCCTTTCATTCACATAGACCTCCGCTTCCAGGACCGGCCCGTTTCCCAATTCAAATTCCATATCTGGCCCTGGCATGTCCAGGAAAAAATCCTCCCTGGCCCGTGTATCGACATTGTGCACCGCCACGGCGTTCCAGATCAGGTCTTCTATCACAGTTGGATATAAATTACCTGCCGGATACCGTTCCTTGGCATCCTCAAGTCTGAGCCAATAAGCCCGTTTTCCGGCAATCTCCGTCTCCGCCATATCCCCCGGCGGCATAAACATCACCGTGCCGGAGGAGGTGAGACGCTCCGTATTGTCAATCGCCTCCAGCCGCTTAAATCCGCCCGCTGTCCCGTAAGAATACACCGGCTCCAGCTCCGCCGCATCGCTGTCTTCATGAAGCTTTACAAAGAAACTGACCGGCCCTTCCGTGAATTTCCGGTCAAATCCAAGATACAGACAGTCCTCTTTCCAGGGAATCGGTGAAAATGCTTCCAGCCGGCCGGACGACCGCAGCCGGTCCGTCATCTCCACCTCCTGACCCTGATCCCCTCCGTAGACAAACACCCGGTCCGGCTCCCGCCAGATTCCCTCATAAGAGCAGCTGATCTCAAGGTCTGAGATCACCGGCACTTTCTGTCGGCAGGGAAGCATATAACAGTTCTCGGCCCGCGTGATCCGAAACCGCAGAAGCTTCCCCTCGTATCCGCCTGCCACAGCATTTTCCCAGTCCTCCGGGCAGAAGAAGGAACATCTGATTTCTCCGCAAACGGTCCCGTTGAACAGTGTCTGCACGTCCATATCACAGGGAAGCTTCCGCCAGCCGGTTCCATTAAAATATTCCAGGGCCACCGCGTCAACGGCGCATAAAACCTGGTTCTGTCTCCATGCCTCCCGCGGTTTCTTTCTTATGGGTTTTAAGTCAAAGGGCTCCTCCTCTCCTGTATAGGAGAAATCACGCTCCTCATAGGACAACGTGAAGTTTAAACTGATCCTGGCGCCGAATCTTCCAAACTGCCCGCTGCTTCCGATATAACATTCCTCATACAGATTGATCCGCTCTCCAAATGGATAAAAACGCGCTCCGGTCAGTTCTTCCTCCCCGCAGCTTTTATATTCCGCCCGTTCTGCCGTTCCGGCAGCCGCCAGTCCGATTCCCGCCGCATACACCGGCGTTTTCGCAGGGCAGCGCCGCCTGATCAGAATTGCCTTGTAGGAACTGCCCTCATAGCTCAGTTCCCCAAGCGGCATTTCCAATTGAAATTCCACAATCCTGCCTGCCTCGCAGACCGGATGAATGGAACAAAACCCTTTTTCCGTATAAGCCAGGAATTCATAATCCTCTGTCTCGTCGGAAAATCCTTCGATTCCGGTCTTGAAACGGATCGTCTCTCCCGGCCGGTTCATGAAATTTTGAAAACAAAGCAGCACTCCCTGAAACCAGATTCCTTCCCGGCAGACATCTTCCACCTCCAGACGGATTCCCAGAATATCCACAGGCTGCAAATCCCCTTTCCAGGGAATGATCTTCCCGGAAGCCTTCTCAATTCCCACAATATCTGTCAATCTGGCCGGGGAGACGCTTAGGGCGTCCTTTGTCTCAAATACCAGCAGTCTTTCGCCCTTTCCCTCCGCCAAAAATTTTGTTCCCGCAGGAACGCGCACATGTTCCGTTACACCGTGGACGACATCCATAGCAATCACACCCTGGGCCGGGACCGCGGGCCGCAGTGTGAGTCCCAGCATATTGAGAAATTCCAGCCGGTAACGGTCCAAAGCCCCATTCATCACTTCCAGCCGTTTTTCCATCTGACCGGCATAAATCAGGGCAAGCACGGAACCGGCGTCGGGATTTTCCTCAGAGAATTCCCACTCCGGGGTGTAGACTCTCGCCAGCTCTCCAATTTGTTTTCTGATATCTTCCTCACTCTTCCACAGGTCCATCTGCCGCGCCCTCCCTTACAGCTTGTAAATAAAACGGAAAGACCAGACTGTCCCGCATGTGACGTGCGCTGACCGTATACTCCACATTGACCAGCAGACAGCCCTCCTGCCCGGACTGGTCGAAGGTGATCTCCACATCCGATATCCGGGGTTCCTGTGTGAGAATCTGCCTTCGCAGATCATTTTGCATCAGGTTCAGCATGGTGGCCGACGTATCCATAAATGTATAGGAGTTGATATTGCTGCCAAATCCCGGCACCATCCACCGCTCTCCTCTGGCTGTCATGAGGATGATATAAACGGATTCCCTCACGCTCTCCACGCCGGACGCCATGGCAAACCGCCCCGTACCAGGGTCCGCCTGCACCGGAAACTTCATTCCGGTTCCCAAATAATTCCTGTCCGCCATCCTGATCCCTCCTCTACCCAATCTTCACCGGCGTCCCGCTGACCTTCATCATTCCGTTACTCTCAAGCTTCACCATGGAAGATCCTTCCACCATAACCTGGGAGCCCTTCTCCGACAGGGTTCCGTTGGATTCCAGCTTCAGCTGTTTGCTGGTCTCAATCCCCACTTCATCCGCCTTGATCTTGATTGCCCCGGTTTCTCCGTTCATCTTTATCTTAATGTTGTCACCCACCAGAATCTCCAGCTTTTTCTGTGCCACAATCTTCATCTGCCCGGATTCTGTCTTCATTTCGATCAGGTTATCCCCGTTCTGGTCCTGGATGACAATCTTCTTATTTTCATTATCCATTAAAATCGTATGCTTCTTCTTCGCCGTCTGAATGGTGATCTTATCCTTCTCACCATCCCCCTCCTTGTTGTCCTCGAAGCTCACCGTGCTGCCGTTCTTCGTCACAATCCGTTTGACCTGGTTATCCTCATCCACGGAGCCGGTTAAAAAGGAGCTGCTGTCAACCGGCACACAGCCGATCACAAAGGGCTTCTCAATATTTCCATTCTCAAAGGCCAGAAGCACCTGGTCCCCTACCTCCGGCATAAAGTAATGGCCCCATTTCTTCCCTCCGGAGGGCATGGCAAACCTGGCCCACTGAAGTTCATTGGCCTCCTTGTCCCGGGCCGGTACATTCACACAGAGACGCCCCGGCATATCCTTGTCATAATTCTTTGCCACCAGCCCCAGGGCAACCCCAAAGATCCGGTTATCCCCGGTAGCGGTCTTCGTCACATTTCTCTCCGTTATTTCATCTAACACATCAAACAAACTCACATGAGACCTCCTGCCGCTGACTCTTCCAGCCGGTCAATACAGCCGGTCAGCGTAGTACTAAACCCCTGCTCCCCGATCCGGTGGACCACCTTAGTCATATAGAACCGATTGGACACCACCCCGCCCAGTCCCGTTACTTTGATGAAACGCCCCGGCATCAAATCCGGGATGCCCACGCACTCACAATTCAATTCCCCAAACCGGTACCCCATGGTATCCATCAGATATTCACTTCTCGCATTCAACTGCTCCTGGGATACGGCGGACGGATCGATATAAACCATTTTGCTTTTCTTCAACAGCTTGGCTGCCTGGTTCCCCGGAGAAAGCTTCCCGCTCCGCTTGCCGGAAGCGCTCATCATTTTCCCCGTTCCCGCGTTCACAGACCGCGCCTCCACCGTCTCCACCAGCCCTGTCAGACTGTATCCAATCGCAAACGAGACAATCCCCCGTCCAAGTCCCAGCTCCGCCAGAATTTCCGTCCTGCTTCTCGCCTTTCGAAAATACACTGTTCCCTGCTCCACAAAAAATTCAAAATGAAACCGTTTCGCCGCCTTTACCACAAACTCATAGTCACTCTCCGACGTCATTTCCACCGTATCGGAGGAAGCCTTGTCATTCTGCTTCTTCTTGTCGGGAGTATCACTCACCTTCAAATCCGAGGCCAGCTTGGTGTAAGCCGGCTTCCTCAATATCTCCCGGACCGCCTCCCCGTAGGACTTGGATTTTAACTGCATGGAATAACAGTTGGCCATCATCACGCCCTTGATATCCATGGCCGTTACCTTGACAAAGGGTAAGTCCCCGTTCTCATAGCCGTAACTCATCCCCGCCACAAACCCCCGGAACACCTCCATCACTTCATTTAAATAACCGATGCTGATCGAAATATCCGCGCCCAGCTCCACGTAATTCGAAAGCTGATCCGCCAGAAACTGGCCCGTCGCCTGGTCAAAACAGTGATAGATGCAGAATTCGGCCACCGAAGCCTCAAAACCGCTGACCAGCTCAATTTCCAGGTTTTCAATCAGAAATGCTTCCTTATTTTTAGAAAACGGCTTCCCTTTGATCGTGAATTCCGCCACCGGGAAGCCAAAATCACCGTATCGGTCCGACAGACTTTTGTATGAAATTCCCTGGATCACGTTATCCGTCCTTTCTGAATGTCAGATATTGAAATTCACCAAATTCCCCATTTTTTCAAGGGGGTTCTTTCCCGCCATCCCCGAAGTAAAGCACCGGTCCAGGGCTTTATCCCACGCATTTAGGGATTCTCCATCCAAATTCTGGGTGATGCTCATGTCAATCGACCCGCTGATCGGATTTCCTGTCATATTAAACATATCATAGGAGCTTCTCAAGTCGCTTACCTGCCCCTCAAATACCATGTCCTGCCAGACAAATGCCACGCCTCTCGTGTTCATATCCATGATCACTCCCATCAATCCGTCAATCTGTGGACGAACCGTATAACCGCCCTTGACGGTCTGGGCAATGGCAGTACCGGCCGACACCGCATCCCCCACGGAAAGACGGAATTTATCCGCCATAAAAGCATCCTTCGAGTTTACCGCGCTGAACAGAAGTTTTACCGATAATACAATCGATGGCGGCCGCTCCTGCTGCTGCACCGCTCCGATCTCCCCCGGCTGCTGCACGGAATTAATCTGGATCGTGCTGGCGTTCGCACGGATGGACAGGGACGACGGATTGTACTGGACACGCATGATTTCACTTTTCGCATAGTCCACAGACACCGGAACTCCTTCC
Organism: Bacteroides thetaiotaomicron; assembly: GCA_034142505.1. Classification (GTDB taxonomy): domain Bacteria; phylum Bacillota; class Clostridia; order Lachnospirales; family Lachnospiraceae; genus Hungatella_A. The sequence continues at coordinate 23,385 of JAWZDV010000022.1, read as the reverse complement.
AGAACCTTTTGCATAGCCTGTATATTTTTTGTTCCGGGCACCGTGGTCCGGCTTGGTGTACCTCTGATCACCAGCAGGGCTTTCGCCGGTATTTCCATTCCCATGATGGAACTCCCCCCTCTGTTTTTTTCTCCCTGCTCAAACAGGCAGATTGAATATGCCGCCCAGTTTCTGGGATGTGGTCGTCAAGTCCGCCACGCCGCTTCCAAACGCTTTTTTGTAATCATTCTGCCAGCGGACCATGGTTTCATAGGCGCTGCTCTGTACAATCTGCAGAGATACCGTTCCGCGGATGGGGCGGCCGGATATGGAGAACATGGTATACTCCGCGTCCACACTTTCGAGGGAGCCGGTAAACGAAAAATCGCCCCACTGAAAGGTGACCAGTCTGGTATACCGGTTCTGTAATACCGCCAATAATCCCTCAATCTCGGGCCGTACCGAATACTCCTTCGCTGTCAGCTTTCGGATATTCCCGGCCACCATGGCGGCTGTCGGGATTATCTTGTCCGCCAGAAACGCGTCCTGGTTCATCACGTGGTCAAACATGAGACGCACGGAAAAGGTGACCTCCGGCGGTTCCACCGTATAGCTTTCCACCACCGGCGGCTCTCCCGGCCGCTGGGCGGAGGACTGCTTTTGCACCTGTTCCCCTTTCGCGGAAAGAGACAGCTCCGATGGATTGAACTGCACCGTAAAAAGCTTCGTCTCCTCCGCAAGAGCGGTGGCCGGCACCGGGTTTCCTGATTTTAGAATAGCGGAAATATCATCTACATTGAGGGCATTTCGATTGGGAACTGTTGGAACCGACGCCGCATTCCGGTAATCGTGGATTTTGATCACTGCCGATTCCGTATTGCCGATTACACTGTTGACTAAATCTTTTCCTACGCTCATGGGCGTTTCCTCCCTCTTTGATGTAAACTGCCTCTCTAATAGAATCTCCCGCGTATACGGGCTACCGCCCCCGCCTTGCCAGTTCACGTTCCATTTTTTTCTCCAGCCGGTGGTATACTATTTCAGATATGGTTCCCATCTGTTTTGAGATCCCCTTTTCAATCAGTGCCTGAAGCTCCTTCACGGAACGGTTTTTCATAAGTTCCGTCTGCTTCACCGCTTCCTTCTGCTGGTTTACGGACGTCCCGGCTATGGAAGATTTGATTTCCTTCCGCACCTGGATTTCCTGCTTTTTTACCAGCTGTTCCAGAAGTTCGCCTGTTATGGGGGCGGACGGCTGTTTGTACACGATGGAGGCAGTGGGCGCCGGCCTGCTGATCCCTTCTTCCGCCATGCTTCCATTCCGGGCAAAGGCAGCAAACGGTTCCTCCTCCTTCCCGGTTAACCGCGGCGGTAGTTCTGTTTCTGCCGGATACTCCCGGTTTGTCAAAAGTATCTGTTCCCGCCGCTCCTCCATCACTTTGTTTAAATCCGTAACCAGCTGGATTGGCGATACCGGTCTCACGGGAGAAGCGCCCTGTCCCAAGGCCCCGCCCCCATTGTAATTCCAGATCTGCTCATAAATATATCTCGTCGTGTCATCTGCATGTTTCAGAATAACTTCCAGCTGCTGCCGGTCTTTTGACTGATCTTCGGATGCTTCCGTTGGATGGATGGAAAGATTTCTAACATGCTCCAGCATCCCCGCCGGGTCCGTCAGCACCTGTCTGGACTCCTCCCGCATCCGGGTCATGTCCGGGACTTTTTTCACCGGCACGGCGGCCTTCCACATCTGCGTTTCCGACAGTTCCCGGTATTTTAAGATATTTTGTTCATTGATTTTGTCTAAATACCGTTTGATATCCGGCTCCCTGCCGGCCTCCTGCGGCGACTCCTGTCCGGAGAGGTCCATCAACTCCGCAGCGTCCCGGACCAGTTCCAGATTCACTCCTCCTTCCAACGCTTCTGTTGTTTTCAGCAGCTGCGTTTTTGCAAATTCCTGGTATCTGGATGTGGTTTGTACACCGATTTGATCTGCGTAAGTTCTTATTTCTCTCCAGCTGGCGCCGGCCCGTAATGGTTCCTGCGCGGGGGATATTGCAGTCCCGGCCATATCGTATGCCGGCCCCTCCTCTGCCTGGTGTTGTGGGACATCGTATTTTTTCAATATATGCGTTTCTGTCCATTTTTGCCGGCTTGACACCGCCTGCTTCCTGATATTCTCCAAATATTTCTTGATTTCCTCCAAACGATGATCTGCCTGAACGTCATCCTGCGGGGAAATAGTTTTGTTTCCGGGCTCTGTTGTTTCTGTTGGATTACGGGCCAGCTCTATCTCCATGGGGGAGAGTTCCCAACCCGCCGGCGATGCCGGTTCCGGCCACATTCTGTCAATGAGTTCCGTTTCAAACCCGCGGCCCTCTTTAAATCCAGCGCTCCCTTGTTCAATTTGCCCCCCGTCCCCGGTATTCTGGATTTCTATGGTCTGTTCTGTCCGGATGATCTGGGGCGGCCGTTGCTCTTGCCACTGTTTCGTCAGAAATTTCTGCTGTATCTCAACTGTTTCTTTCTCCAGCCTCTTCAAAAATAAGCCTGCGTCCTTCGCCCCCGGTGTCCGAGTCTCTTTTGCATTTTGCAGACCGGGGGCCGTTATGGCGATGCTTTCCCAGGTCTTGGCAAGATCCTCCATCTGCTCCACAGCCAACGCAAGCTGGTACGTCAATGTCTTACGTGAAACTGAAGGCAGTGGCGGAACCGACGCTTGATCTTCCGGTTTTTCCGAAGTAGAAAAATATCCCTTCCCCGCCTCCTGCTGCTGGAGGAAGGTAAGTTCCAACGGCTTCTCCTCTATCACCGTCAATTGAGAGTTTACAAATCCGGGGGCAGTCTCCCATTTTCCCTCCAGCATTGAATCGCTGGTTTCTGTTTGTTCTTCTGCCGGACGCTCCGGAGAATTTTCCACCTGGTTCCCTGCCTGGTCTTCTCCGTTCTTACCTGCCGCCTTCCTTTCTTCCCGGTGACTTTCTTCCTGTACCAGCACAGACTTCTGCATAACCGCTTCCCTGCCTGGCACCTCTCTTTCTACATTCCCCGGTTCCAAATTCCAAGCCATCCCCTCAGACCGTTCCTGCAAAGCCGCCTGCTCTTCCTGCCGTTTTTCTCTCCGGTCCAAAACCAATTCCATCGATTCCTGAAGAATTTTTGAGAAGTTTTCTGTTCCTTCCTCCCCATCTGTCCCGCTCTCCCACAATCGCTCGAACTTCCCGAGAAATACCTCCTCCGCTTTGCGAAGCTTCCTCGTCTCTTCCTGGAATTCATACTCCCGCACAGTGAAATGACGGTTTTCCCGATGATATTCCTCAAACCGCTTCAGCGTACTCACCACTGTCCCGGGAAATGCGTATCGGAAATCTGTCCATTCACGCCGAATGTCAGACGGTTCCCGGAACCGGTGTATAGAAACCAGTTCTGCCAGATTGAGTAATACCGCGCTGGTCAATTGGCGTTTCATCTGCTCCGCCGTCTCTGCTGCGAAGCCGTTTGATTCCTGCACCAGTTCATATGGATTTACCGGCTCCGGTATTTCAGGCGCTCTGCCGAGAGCGGCCATTTTCTCCGCCTCCAGTTTCAGCAGAAGTCCCACCCGCTCATATTCCGCGAAACGCAGCGTTTCATCCGCCGGTGCCGTTGTCTCATTTCCCGCCACCTGATTTCGGTAAAAAATGCCGGTCTCTTTGTAGATCTTCTCTGTATCAAGACGGCGGTAGATATCACGGTACAGCGCGAATGCCAAAGCTTCCCCCTCTGCATCGTGACTCCCGCTTCCCTTGTTATCCCGCAGCATCTCCATGCTGACCGCCGCTTTCTGGAATACCCTGCCAAGATTTTCATATTTTTTAATCAGCTGGTATTCTTCCCTGCATCCTTCACAGCGTTCGCTCACTTGTTTCAGGAAGGAAGGCACATCACGGATTCCCATCCTTCTTAGCTGTCTCTCAATATAAATCTGGTCCTGGTAGGTGAAATTCACCTCATTCCACAGCAGCAGTCTGTTTAAAACCTGATTGACCGTCTGAATCGCCACATGTTTCCGGTTGTCGGTATGAGACTGTGTCATCTGAATCCGGCTGCCCTCCACAACCGTAATCAAAGGTGCTTCCTCCATCAAATAGAGCAGTTCCTCCCCCGTTGCCGGGCGGACAGCCATATCGTAATTCCTCTCGATCTTTTCACCAAAAACAGGAGACAGCCTGGTCATGGGCCGTGCCGTCTTCAAAAACAGCGGCTCCCTAACAGTTAACATGACAAATGGCCCCTCCTTTACAGTTTCCTGTAATTACCAGGCATTTTATAGTTCTCCCCAAATCCCACCGGCTCGCTTCGGTTCCTGGGAACATCCACCACAAGAAGCTGACGGTAAGCGATGGTCGTGGTCTCCGTGAGCAGTCCGCTGGACTCCGATTCCAGAGACCCATACTGTTTCCCCGTCACGGTGCATCCCGTAAACGTATAAGTCCGCGATACCCCGCTCCAGAAATTCCCGCTCTCATGGCTGACCAGCAGAATCACCGGAAGAATCAGCTCCGCCCCATTTGGCAGCGGATCAATATAATCGATGGATACATACCGCTCCACCTCAAAGGTAAAGGGCTTGGATACCGGTTTTCGGCGCATGTGGACATAATCGTTGAGACCGCCTTCCTGGATATACTCATATTCATTTTCTTTTGAAAAACCTTTGATGCTCTTGCAGGGAAGGTCAAACACCGCCTCCACCCGGAGCATGAAATGAAATCCTTCAAGCGGATTCATTCCCGCATTCATTACAAGCGAATTCCCCTCAATGGCTGCCATTCCTTATCCCCGCCTTCCCTTCATCTCAAAAATACTCTTCTCGTTTTTCGTATCCGAGGGATTTAAGTCTTTGTTAATCCGGGAGATCTCCTCACACCATCTGCGCCGCTGTACGTGTTCCAGACCGGCCGCCTCCGCTTCACTCCAGTGAAAATAGTAGCAGATAAAGGACATCTCCCGGTAAAGCTCATCTTTTGGATAAAGCCTTATCCCTCTCTTGTAAAATTTACCGGAACCTCATGGACACAGCCGCAGGACGGGCAGACCACCTGCATCACCGGCGGTTCCACGTCATTGATCCGCTGGTACATATCCTGCAGAAATGCCAAGTCCGCCGTAAACAGCTTTTCGATGGTGGTAGGCGCAATTACCTCCATTCCCTCCAGTTCCACAATCACTCTGGCGAGAATCACTACCGTCAGATAGGACGGATTTCCCAAAACCCGCGGGTCCTTTGTGGCGCTGATCTCATCTCCCGCCGTGGCCAGCCGCATTTTCCCGCGCCTGTGCACCTCCCCCGCGCTGTCAACATATCCTTTCGGCAATTCAAAATCATAGACAGTTGTCATGTCCTATCCCCTTTCGCTTCTCCCTGTTATTTCGGTTCAGACATCCGATGTTTAGTTTGGAATAATCAACTCTTCATACGCCAATTCCACAGACTCAATTGCCACCTCACTCTGGGTGGAATTGAGATCCGGGGCCGTATACTTTGTCACCCATGCATTGGTCAGCTGCCAGATGCGGTTGCTTCCCATGGTCGCCTTCTGAATGGCGCTGGGCGCGCCCTCGTTTATGTCGATCATCTCAATATTAACTGTCTGCCTTGGAATCGCTTTCCTGCGCTCGCTGACACATTCCAACACCCATTCCTTGAATTTTTCATCCTTGGTATAGCCCATCTTCAAAGTCACATTTCCATGTTTTACCAGCCCCGGTATCTTAACCGGTGATAAACTTCCCGAATTCCCCTGCCGGAATTCTATCACATCCACACTGGCCTCCACGCCCGTCACTTCTGTAAATGCCGCCGTCCCGTCCACGCCAGATACACTGACGAAGAAATTCATCTTTGTTAACGGATACGCGCTCTCCTGGCCATTCTTATACGCATCGCCTGCTCCTGCTGCCATAATTGATTCGCTCCTTTATCATCTATTCTTTATCAACAATTCTTTACTCCCCGCCACCAGCTTCCGCTGTGTGCTGGGTGATACGGAAGATCACAAACTCTGCCGGTCTCGACGGCGCGATACCAATATTACAGATCAACCGCCCCGCCATAATGTCATCATTGGTCATAGTAGAAGTTCCGATATCTACAAAAAATGCTTCCGCCGGAGAACCACCCGTCAGCATACCGCTCCGCCACAGATTCTCCAAAAACGCCGATATCGTCATCCGCACACGTCCCCACAGATTGACGTCATTCGGTTCAAATACCACCCAGTTGGTACTGGCCTTAATACTCTGTTCTACAAAGATAAACAGGCGGCGCACGTTAATATATTTAAAGGAACTGTTGCTGCTTGCCGTCCTGGCTCCCCAGATCCGGATTCCCTGTCCCGGAAGCGCCCGGATCAAATTGACTCCCTCCGGGTTCAAAAGATCCTGCTCCGCGGTAGTATAATTGACCGCCAGCCCCGTACAGTTCACCGTCTCATTAGCCGGCGCCTTATGGACTCCCCGGTTAATATCCGTCCTGGAGTAAACGCCCATCACGGCCCCTGACGGCGGAACCAGCCCCGGCTTTCTGGCCGCCTGGTCGAACACCTGAATCCACGGGTGGTACATCGCCGCATAGGTGCTGTCAAACATACTTCGAAAGTCGATTAAGTCCTTTACCTTGCTCATTTCCTTCGGCATATCGAGCACTGCCACCCGGTCCTTCCTGTTTTCACAGTGGCCCACGAGAGAGACCTCCACCTCCGGGGTGGTGATACCCGGCACCGCCATCATGCTGACAATGTTATTTTCCATAAATGCCTGGATTCCCGTCCGTTTTCCCGGTCCGCCGTCATTTCCGATAAAGGTTCCCGCCGTGACCTTGCTTAAACTTCCGTCACTTCCGCCTTCCAGCATCACGCTGCCTTCTCCGATTCCCTCTCCCAAGATGGACTCCACCGGTCCCTCGATCTTCTCAGCCGCTCTCACAATCACTTTGATCAGTTCACTGCCGCCCAGCCGTTTCTCTATGTAGTTGGGGGAAGTCTGGTTCAACGTCATTCCCACATAGTTTTCCACCGCGTCCTCGTAGCGCACGGTCAGATCAATCTCCGCGCAGGTGATCACGCGGGAGGGCACCAGATCCGTGTCCACCGGATTTTCCAGGAATTCCTCCTCAAACGAGATCTCATATTCCTGAATCGTCTCAATCCGGTTAACCTGTCCGGCAAACTCCACCAGATCCCCCTCCCGGAATCCCACAATAGCTTTGGCGCGGTAGTTCCTCTCCCCAAGTTTCTCCAGAAGTTGAATTTTCTTTTTTCTGTTGGTGGAAAAACCCAACTGTACCCGGTTGCCCCAGCGTCCCTCATCCGCGGCCCGCACGTCCAGTATCCCAAGGGATTTCTCCGCGGCTGCCGCGTCCTCAGGAACCACCCGGGCCACAAAGCAGCGGGTGCCGCCGTTGGCGAAAAACTGCTCCACCGCATAGGCCAGATACCGGTATTCCCCATGGGTATATTCACTCAGAAATCCGCCAAACTGCTTCTGAAAACTGGCGAATCCCGTAACCAGACTGGGGGCGCCGATGGCCGGCCCTTTCACCGCCATTCCCACAAATCCCGCGGTGCTGGTCCCCGCACTCTCAATCGTTCTCGGAGAATTGTCATACTCCTCCACATAAACTCCCGGTGATAAATACTCTGCCATTTCCTGTAATCTCCTCTCTTATAGTTAAAGCATTACCTGTGTCTGTCCTGGGTTGGTGATGGAGATCACCCCTCCATAGGCACAGTTTAAAACCGAATCTGAGCTCAAACACGGCGCGCCTGCAATGATCACCGCACCGCCCGGCTTCCAGGGTCCCGCAGGAGCCGGAACGCAGGGCTGCGGGGTCAGCACCCCCAGCGCGGCTGCCGTCGCCGCGGACACTGTCGGATTCATCATGGAGGTGCACATTCCACAGGCCCCTACACTGGCCATAGGTGCCATATCGCCCACCACCGCAACCGGCTTTCCACCAGCCAGACAGACCGACTGGACAGACGCCGTAAGTGTTCCCGGAGCCATTCCCATGGTACATACGGTCATTGCTCCTGTTACTACCATCAATCCCATCTCTTCTCTCCTCTCTGCCGGTATCATTTATCCCATGGGATACCTCCTTTCCCATCCAGGGACTTCCAGGCATCCCCCCGCATGTTTAATTCTCTGTAATAAGTCCGGTCCCGCACCGTCCACCGGATCAGATAAGAGTCCACATCCGGCCGAAGGGGCAGATAATACGCCCTCTGTTCCACAACCCCCTTAACAATACGATCTACGGGACTGTTGACGGTAAATTTCGATGGGTACGGACTTAAAATCCTGATTTCTTCCGCGGCAATCTGTTCCCTGACGGTAATCTGTTCAAACGTCTTTTTCTCCTGGTCCATAATTCCGTAATCCACCGGATACAGATAACGGCCGTGAGGGTTAAACAGTTTCACCACCGCTGTCTTTTTCTCAAATCCCCGGATTCTCATCTGCCATCCTGAGCATGGGAATCCACAGATGGAATCAATTCCCACGAGTTTTCCTGAAACTATATGTAACTGGCGCTTCTGCGGGCAGGAGACTCCGGGCACCATGGAAATCCATAAAATCGGCACCGCTTGGGCTCCCTCTCTCTTTGAATATGTCTCCGGCACCACCTGGAAGCGCTGTTCCCAATATCCGTCCGCTCTCACAGTCATATCAGCTTCACCGGCTCCCATATTGAGAAATGCATAAATCCCGGCCTCCTTGCGGACCGCCGGCTGCTGATTCCCGCCACAGAAAAACTCCACCTGGGATGTCTGAATCAGTTCTCCCGTGACCGAATCCTGAAGATAAACCACAAAGTCCAGTTTATGACAGACCGTACATCCAGTTATCACAAGCCACTCCCCCTTTCCCCCGGAGGAAGCAGTGAAAAACTGGCCTCCCGCACTCTCGGTACCTCCACAGCAATTTTGCTTGACAAAAAGACCGGGGCCGCCTTGTAAAATAAACCCAGCCCGTAAGGCTTGTCCACCGCCTGCCAGACCCGCACCTTATCCTCCATCTTCAATCTGGAGGGAAACAGCGAAACCGGCGGGTCCTCCCGCTCCAGCCAGGGCTGTAAATCTGCCGGCAGTATGGACTCCATATCGTTGACCACCTGGGCCGCGCGCCCGATCACTTTCAGCATGTCCGAATTCTTCATTGCCGACTGGGCCGAGCTGTTTACAAATATCATATAATGGAGAGAATAGGGTTTCGATATCCGTCTCATCATGGTCTGACCCGACCGCCTCATAGGCGGGGAGGCAATCTCTCCCTCCTCCTGAATATCATAGAGATACAGCCCCAGAATGCAGTCCCGGTTCTGCTCCGCCGGTGAAGTGATCTCCAGTCCGCTGGGGGAATTGATGAGTGACGGACACATTTCCTCTCTCAAATGCTGTAATATATGAGTGCTGATATCCGCTATAATGGTGTAATCCGCCATATCATCCGCCCCCTTCCATCATGATTCCGAACAGCTCTTCCACCTGCGGTTTCAGCTCATCCGGGCAAAGAACCGCGTAATCGCTGCCCGGCAGATACACGGCACTGCAGCCAAACTCCCTGGAAGTAAAATCTTCCGGGATGTATAAAACAGTCTTGATTTTCGGAGCATTGACAATGGTGATTTCTTCCGCCTCGCTTTTCCCGGTTTTCACCTGGTTGGAAAACAGGGTGAATTCATAATACCGGCTGCCCAAAGCCAGCGTTGCCTGGTTCTTGGGCTTATTCCAAAGGTAACGCATATTCAGATAATTGCCTAAAACCGGGACCGGGATATATTTTGCAGCCGGGTCCGACAACTTGAGATAGACAAGGGCGTTCCCACTTAAATATTCGTCGACTGCCTTTGCATCCAGCATGGAGGCGATTTCCTTTAATTCTCCCGTCAGTGCTGCGCTGCTGATTCCGATACTGCCGGAGCCTGCGGTTCCGTTTTGACCGGTACCACTGCCATTTCCACTCTGGTCTTCCGCCCCGCTTTGACCACCACCCGTTCCATTTCCAGTTCCGCTCTGACCGCCTGTTCCGCTTCCGTCTCCACTCTGGCCTTCCCCTTCACTTCCGGCTCCCGCTCCGCTTTGACCATCCGTTCCATTTCCATCTCCACTCTGGCCGTCTGTTCCGCTTCCTGTATCTCCATTGTCTCCACTTTCTATATTATTTCCATCTTTATTATCCTTTTTGTCCCCACTTTCCGTTTCATCATCTTCAATACTCCCACTTTTATCTCCACTTTGTCCACCGTTCTCATCCCCAGCCGCTCCGCCTAAGCTGCCGTTTCCACTTCCATCTCCACTCTGATTCCCACTGCCGCCGCCCATTCCCAGAGCATTCTCCAGATACATCTCTCCAGCCGCCATAAATACTACACTCTGCTCCTCCGACCAGCCATCCTCCCCTGTCCCGAAAAACTCCTCCGCAGCCGCCATCATCTCATCAGACGTGACCTGATCCGCCATTGCGGCGTCAAAGGCCGCCTTATTATTTAAAATCAACTCCTCCGTCTTCTCAATCAGTCTATCATAAGACCCGCTCCCATTCAAATCCCGCTCCCGCGTCATCTGACTGTAAACCTGGGTCAGCTGCGGAAACACCGCTTTATAATCGGAATCCAGCATTGCCCCCAGCGCGTCAATCCCGCCTTCTACCTGCGAAAGTTCCGCCGCCCCGGGGTTTTTTGTTACCGCACTCACGGCCTCCTGCTTGATCTTCACTGCCTGGGTTCCGGCGCTCTCTCCCGACATCCGGCTCTTAAGTTCCGCCGCCTGGGCCTGCTTCCCTGCAAGCTCCTTCGCCAGCGCCTCCTGTCCCTGACCGCCATTTGCCACGGCGGCTTCCAGTTTCTCCTTCAGCGCGTCAATCTCCGTCTCCAAACCTGCATACTCCGCCGCCTGGGCAGAATCAAGCGCCTTGATCTTCCCATCTGCCTCATCAATCTTCTTTTCCAGCTCCAGCGCCTTCTCCAGATTATTGTTATCCAGCGCCGCCATATACTGCTCCTGCAGTTCTTCCTTCTCTGCCTTCAAAGAATCTGTCTCCGTGCCGCCTCCGCCCTGCACCAGACTGCTCAGTTTCTCATTCAGCCACTTGATATACCCATCCAGTGACAGCTTACAATTTCCGTAGAATCCATCCGAAGGAATTCCACCGTAATACCCGGAAGCCTCCTCAATACACGTTTTGATATATTCCTGGGCTTCGGTATTGCCAAGTCTCATGCACTTCGCATCCACCAGAAACTCCAATTCATTCCGAAATGTATTCACCTGATTTCCATAATTCTCCGCAATCGAATCCAGCATCACACCAGCTGCATTTCCCGCCTTGGCCGTCAAATACTCCGAATTCTCCCCGCCGCCAAGCCCGCTTAAGTACCGACCGGCTGCCGATGCCAGCAGACTTTCCTCCAGCAAATTCAATTCCACCTGCTGCTTTTCGATGGTCCCATCCGTAATATTTTTAAGCGCCAGCAGCTTCTCCACGTCCGTATCGCAAGCCGCCATGTTATCCGCCTTGGCGTCTTCCACCAGCTGATTGCTCCAGCGGTAAATCTCCATGGAAAGCACCGTATTTCCTTCCGTTCTCACCTTTCCTTCCGTTTCAATTATGGCATCGTTCAAATTCCCAAGAGATTCATTGACCGCGTCCGTCAGTTCTGCATCCACCTGATATTCCTCCGGCAGTTTCCCGTTTGTCCCGGTGTAGGTCTCCATCAGCTGATACGTCAAATCATACACAATCTCATAGACAATCAGCCTCCGCGACGCGTCCACACTGGCCATCACCGCGCTTACCTCGTCCTTCTCACTGCTGCCGGCATCATATTGATTCAGCACATTCAGATAGTTCTGCAGCTTCTCCAGAGCCTGGTCCAGTTCCTTTGTATCCGCCCCCGCATACACGGTGCTTTCCCCGGTTTCCTCATTCACAACCGTGACCGATTCCTCCACCGTATCCGTCTTAAAGAAATCCGTCAGGCGGTCCTTGCACCACTGGTCCTTATCGCCCAGCTCCTCTTTTTCCTCCAGCATATCATACTGTAACTTCGCCGGCTGCAGTTCCTCCATCGCCTCCAAATTGTAAGGGTCCCGGATATCAAAAATATTGACCGGTTTCTCCGTCCGCAAATCATAGGTGACTCCGTCCGACTTCGTGTGATATTCAAAAAACAGTCCCTCAATCTCTTCCACCGCCACCGGTGATCCCGCTGTGGAGATATCCTCCAGCCCCGACGCCGAAGTAATGTCAAACCAGGTTCCTCCCGCCAGTTCCGATTTATAATAAATCTGATTCTGCATGGAGTCCTCCGCGGATTTTAACGCGATATCATATAATTCCTCCGTCAACGCACTCAAGTGAATCAGATGCGTGCCGATGACCAGAGTCGAATTTTCAATTTCATTTCCATTTACATGGACCGCCTGGTCGGAGCTCCAAAGCGCTGCCGCCGCCCCCGACAAATAAAGACAAAGGGATATTCCCGTCACGGCCGCCGCCGTCATGATCCTTCTGGCTCGTCTTCCTCTCAAGAAACATCCCTCCTTACTCTTTCAGCTTTGCAATTACCTGCTTTTTCGCCGTATCCAAATACCCTTCGGCGGCCTTCTCTTTTCCTTCATCATAAAACACGACCCGCAGCTTCTTCAAATCCTGTGCCAGCACAGACAGATAGATAAATCCATCCCCACTCTCCACCGGCTCCTCCGAATACAGGAAATTCCCATGTTCGTCGGTCAGTCCGTAATACCGAAGTCCCTCCCCCTGATTCAAATTCAGAGTGATTGTTGCCAGCCCCAGGTCCGAATTCAAAGCAATCTTATAACTGCCCACCACCTTCTCGGTCTCTTTCTCCGGCTCCACCGCAGTCTTCATATTCAACCGGTCCCGCAGCACCTCCGCATCAATGTCACACTGCTCCACAAATTTTCCATTCCCATAGAGCCTTACCGTAAAACGGCTCTCGTCGTTCTTGGCGGCCACCGCCAGATGGCTGATCTGCTTTTCCACCGGGGTCCTCTCCCCGATCTGCATATCCCCATACCACAGTTCATAGTCCGTAATCTCCGGTTCAAAATCCTCCGGGAAATGGACTCCAAACACAAATTTCATATCCTGAATGCGTGATTCCATATAATAATAGGGATAATCCTCCTCGTCCACCCCCACCAGACTGTTCCCGGAGCCTGACGCATCCATGCCAAGGTCCTGTCCCTTTAAGTAACTGGTTATCGCTCCGCAGGTCAGGCGGTCGTAGGAATACAGCAAATCATTGTAATCCTTCAGGGCTCCCAGTGTCTCCATCTGCGTTTCCTGATAGTCGGCCCTCTTGTCCGAAACCTCTTCATAATCCGCTTTCCCCTGCTTATTCAGCACAAGCAGCCGGTCAAGATCCCGTCTCTGCTCCATTCCATGTTCCGCCAAGTCCTCATAAGCTGTTTTCGCCGTCACAATCGCTTCAAAGCTGCCGGACACCTCCGACCGTATCTCCTTCTCAATATCCGAGCATTCCTTGTAGGCCGAGATATAATCCAGACAGGCATTAAAGAGCGCATACGGTTCATCCTCCACATATCGGATGCCGCTGATCTGTCCCTTAAACCATTCTCTCGGGAATTTGATAAACAAAATTCTCTTTTTACCCTGCCAGGGCTGGTCCACCCAGTCCAGCATCCCGTCATAAGCCATCTGAAACGCCGCCGTATCCACCTCTTTTCCCTGCTTCGCCAATGTGACATAGGGGGAGATTCCATTCATCTTACCGCCGTACTGGGACCGCATCAGCCGCTCCGCCGTCTCCAAATTTTCCCTGTTGAGCGTCGCCTCCGCCTTTGCCACAAAATAACTCTGGTCCATGGAAAGTGTATACCGGGTGATCTCATCCAGCTTCTCCCTTGGAATATCCGCCGTCTGAAACGGATTCTGAAACGTATAGCCGTTTGTCACATCCATTCCCACTATATCCGACAGCTTTGACTTGTCCGTCTCAAACGTCCGCTTTAGCAGCGACAGCTCCGATGAGCGGGCGCTGATGGCTTTCTCCATCTTATCAATATCACTCTGTGTGGCCTGGCCCAGGGAAAGCCGGTACCGGTTTTTCTTAAGTTCCGCCTGGGCCGACTCCATCGCCTCTTCCGTAAACCGGATCTTCTCCTGATCCACATAACAGTCCGAGTAAGTCTTGTCAATCTTCTCCATAATTCCAAATTTCATATCCGCCAGTTCATGCTCCAGATTTTTAATTTCCATCTGGATCTGAGCCGGTTTAAACACAAACTCCATCTCCTCCGCCAGATTCAGCTTTTCCGGGAAATGAAATTTGAGCAGCGGCGTCCATCGAAAGGTCGTTAAGTTCCGCCTTTTCTCCTTCGCGCTTCTCACAGCGTCCCGGTATTTTATCTGTTTCAGCAGAATCTCGTTGTACTTCTTTTTATAGGCGGAACTGCCCGCCAGCGCCATGGACCGGGCCTGCGCCACCAGGAAAGATTTCTTGGTACCGCCGTAAGCCGTTACCGCAGTTCCTGAGAAAAAGGCCAATGTCAGGGCTGCGCACAGACCTAAGCCGGTCAGGCTTTTTATGATCCGCCGTGTTGTCATCTTCCTCCCTTGCTGCCGCTTTCCCATCTTGTGCCACCTCATTCTTACTTTCAGCTTTATTTCGCCTGTATCACCCCGCGTTTTCAATGGAGTACATGGCAAACCGTCCCGTTTTCTTATCGCTGTAAAAGCTGTACACCAGGTCCTCGTAAGTAAATGCATACAGGTACAGGTCATAATTCTTCCGGTATCCACTTACCTCCATCACCTCGTCAAAGGTTCTCCTTCCCTCAATCTGCGGGTCCGCAAAATCCAAATACCCCCGCTTCCTGAGCGATTCAATGCCAACCGCCTCCGCCAGCACCATGTTGGAATACCCCTGGTATCCGGCCTCCCCCATCACCTCACGGATATCGGAAATCCCGGTCATCTCCTCCCCCGCCATGGTGATCCGGTCCGCCAGCACATATACCCGCTCCACCGTGTAGCCATCCTCCAGAGAATCATCCCCGGCCCGCGCCGTATAAATGGCATGAATCTGCGGCATATCCACGCAAAACTCATCTCCACTGTCATAAACCGCAATCTTTCCGGTATAGATCTGCCCTGCCTCCTCCGTGGATTTTCCAAGAAACTGGGCATATACCGGCAAATCCGCATGGAAGGCGCCGGTCAGAATCAGATTCCCGCCCGAATCGTAAAGCTGTCCTTCCCCGGATTTCATTCCCTGCTCATATCCGCCGGAATACTCCTTCAACCCGTTGTTCCAGAATCCATTTCCCATGCCCTGGTACAAATTATCCAAAAAGCCGCCTGAGTACTTGAGAGCTCCGCTTCCATAATAAAGCTTTCCCTCCCCGTTAAACATGCTGTTCTCAAACGCGCCCTCATAGATCAGTTCTCCGTTTCGTCCATACAACTTTCCCGCGCCGGCTGCATTTCCCTTCTCCACAGCCCCCACATAGGCGGTATGGCCGTCCTTCGCGAGAATCTTCACCTCGCCCTTATGGAACTTCAATGGCAGAGAGTCATACCGGTATGTTTTAACCGCCCCTCTCCCCTGCCCGATGCCTTCAAGGGGATGAAACAAGGTGATGAGGAACAGACTTCCAAGCCCCAGCAGCACCACCAGGGAAAATGCCAGTTTCTTGCTGATCATCCAGGAAAAAAATACGTAGTAATCATTTCGGTCCTTCGGCTTCACATCAAAGAGCGACTGAAAAAACGCCTGGAGCTTTGCGAGAAGCACGGACTTTATAAATTCCGGTTCCGTCCACTGTTTGATTTTCGCTTTCCAAGAACTGAGTTTCGTCTTGATGACCATGGCAGCTGTTTTAAACAGAGCGTTCATGTCCGCCTCCCGTCTCCTCAAAGGTCCGGAACAAACTGTAATCTACTCCCTGCTCCACACCGCTGTTGAAATAATGCTCACTGGCAAACAGATACCATTTGGCGATGCCATCCTGGGGACATTCCTTGACCGCCCCTAAGAATACATTTCTGGCCAGATAAAAATCATTTTTATAATATAATTCCAGGCCTTCCCGAAACTTCTCCTTTGACTGTTGTTTCGCCATGCGGACCTCTTCCGGGCAGGCGCCTAATATTTCGTAGAGTTCACACCGGCTCTTTTGTTCCGGAAGCAGGAAAAATCCGATATAGCGGTTTTCCGGTTTCTGTGACACCGCCTCCAATGCCGCCCCTGTCATCACCATTCCTGTACCGGTGCCATAAAACTGCCTCACCCTTGCGGACAGCGCCTCCATCTCCCCCGATACAAAGAAGGGAAGAGACTGTTCCCCATCCCCTGCCAGGCCGTAGAGATATCCCGTCCGGTGAATCAGAAAGAACAGCTCCGGACTCCCACTCCCGCACCCCCGCCGTTCCCGGCACAGAGCCAGCAGGTCCAGCCCAAACGCCACTGCGCCGTCTGTCTGTCCTAAAAACAACACCTTGATTCCCGACAAATCAAACTCACCCGAAGCCAGAATTCCCCAGTGGTTTTCCACGGTTTCCGTGATTAGGAGAAAGAGGGATTTCATCATTTCCATATACTCCTCGTCCTTCAGCTTCTCACGAATTTCCTCCCGGTTCTGAACCGACACCAGGCCCACCATCCCCTGGACCTTCTGCACTTCCCCGGCATCCAAATCCACAATGCTGTCCTTTCCAAACACCCGGTGGATTCCCCTGGGCACAAACCGGTAATAGGACTTCATCAGCTGCCTGGCCCGGTAACGCCGCTCCTCCAAACTCTGGCACAGCCCGGTAACGGAAAACCACACCGCCGACACCTCGTCATTGGATCTTGCCTTCTTAATAATCTGGTAATTCCCGGACGCGATCCGGTCTAAATACCGCTTCAAATTCCGCAGCGGCATGGTGAGATACTCCACCCAGACAAACAACAGCGCCGCTAAAAGTCCGCAGGTGATTCCCCCGGTACCCGCCAGGAGCCGCAGCTGGGCCTTCGAATGGCCGCCGGCTTTCAAAAGCCAGAGCCACCAGACCATCAGGAAAAAAGCAGAGGCAAGACAGGTAAAGGACAGCTTCAGCGATATTTTCCCGCTCTTTCCGTAAATCCACCAGACCCCCAGCAGCACCAGCCAGACTACCACTGTCCAGGCTGCCGTCCGGGGCAGATACGGCAGTGCAAACCGCAGCCGGATTCCCGGCGACGGCGCCAAAGCTTCATACTCCAGACAGGTATCCCCCATCTGATAACAGAATACCCGGTCCCCGCCGCTTCGCTCCCCCAGGAACAAAAAACGTCCGTTTTTCTCTATGTAACCAGCCGTGGCCTTCACATTATCCGGTATTCCAAAGCCACTCCCTGCCCCACGGCTGACCGGCAGTATCCGTCCCAGTTCCTGCTCATAAGACCAGACACCCGACTCTCCTCTGATCAGAAAATTATCATCGGAGGGCATTTCCTCCTGCCGGATCTCCACATATCCATAGTCCGTAAACTTCCCGATTCTGCCGCTCTGTGTCCTTACAAATACGGTTTTTCCATAGTACACACAATCAGCCGCCATCTCACCTGGCGGTACCGGCTGAAGATAGAGAAGCGTCCATTCCTCCTCTCCTTCTCCCGCAGCCCCGTATCCGGCCAAATGACGCCCATCACCCGTTATCCCGCTGATCACCGGCGTCCCATCCACCACAGCCAGATCCGTCACTCTGGAAAATACTTCCGGCCCAATCTCCAGACTGATGATGGTCTCCCCGCTCTCTAAGTCAGTTCCTGAGAGACGGTATCCCTGCGAACGGTAGTTTACTGGATTCTGGTTTGCCGCATTCTTGTTTGCCGCATTCTGGTTTGCCGCATTCCTATTTGCCAAATTCCGTTTTTCCGTCACCTGGTATAACACCGAGTCATCTGCACAAAGCCGGACCACCTCTTCTTTTTCGCCCCACTCATCTTCGCCAGATGCTACATATTCCAAAATTCTGCCGCCATCCCCGATTCCATAAATCCCATCCGTGGTCTGACCAAAACCGGCTGTATACACCATGCCGTCAGCCCCTGTACAGACCGCATCCGTAAGATTTTCAATATCCGGAGCCGCCAGTCCTCCCTGGACCAGCAGCCCTGCCAAAAATGCCAGAACTGTGATGGCCGCCGCCAATAGTCTCTTCATATCTCCACCTCGTTTAACTCAGTGTCTCCGTCCCGATTTGATCAAATGTGTGAAACAACAGGCGGAACCATCCCACATCCCCAGTGACAAGTTGGGACACAAGCGTCACCAGTGCCAGCGCCGCCAGCGCAAAGCTGAGGATGACAAGCAGCCGGAACCCCAGTTCCCGCCGCCTGTATCCCCAGGCTTTGATCCTGGTGAAGATCCCCGCCTGTTTCTTGGGGGAAGCAATCAGCTTCACATCCTGATACAGTTCCCAAAAACTTCGGTAAGCCGACCGTTCCGCTTTTTTCTCCAGCAGTTCCGGATTCTGCTTTCCCTGGTGTTTTCCCGGATGCTCCCTCCGATATTCCTCCAGTAAATCAGCCAGAAGCCCGGCACAGGCGCAGACACACTGCCCCTCTTCCATAGCCGCGTCCAGGCCCTCCAAATCCAGAAAGTAGTTTACATAAATCTCCCCGTCCGCTCCCATATGAAACTGCTCCTGCTTTAACAGCAGATATAAAAATGCATAGGACCGGATACTCTCCTCCATACACCGAAGCACCATTCCAAGCGCCAGTTTTTCCCACGTTTCCCCATCTTTCAGGGCCGCCTGTTCCACAAAAAATTCTCTAACCGGCCTGGGACTCCGGTATTCAAACAGAAGACAATATTGATCCTGCCACGGAAATGCCTCCAGATAAGGCATCTGTCCGTCCTTTCCGGCCTCCCGTTCCGCCGCCATCCGGGTCTCCAGTTCCACCACAATCCTGGCCGTCTTCCTGTCCTTAATCACCAAAAGCGTCACATAAGAATGACTTTTGCTTCCCTCATCACAGCAGATATGAACATCATTGACACTCCCCCGAAACAAGGTTGAAATCACCGGCAGCCGCCGTTTACCGCTCTGATATACCATAGGCTTCCTCCTGTTTTCCGGTTCGCCATCACGATTCACAGGCTGTCTGCAAACAGTAAGCCCGCCCGTTTATAACTCCATCCCGCCTGGCTCATAGTTCCATCCCACCTGGCTTATACCTCCATCCCGCCCGGCTTTCTCACCGCCGCATAGGCATAAGTCCCTATGGCAGGATATCTCTCACAGCTGATATATATCTCATAGATGCCCTCTCTGGCCGGAGCCGTGTAGATGCCATCCCGTGAAATTTCACCACTATTCTCTTCCGTCAATTCATATGCCAAGCTGCACGGCTCCATATTCTGAAACCGGACTCCAAAGTAATGTCTGGCTCCCGGCTCCATGATCACCGTTGGCATTTCCGCCACGATGCCGCTTCCCGCAGTCTCACCAGCGTTTTCTTCCTCCGTCTGGAACCGCACGGCCATCCACGTTAACCGGAGTACTGCCGCCTGGCTGTCCTCCAGCAGCCTGACCGCCGCCGTAAAACTCCCCTTGTCATTGGCAACTCTCACGGCCGTCTCCACCCGCGGCACCGCCGCCTTATCCCGCCCGGTAAACAATTCCGGCACGCCAAAAACCGTATGTCTGGTCTCCTTCCCCAGAGCCGCATCCTCTTTCAGATAACAGACCCCAAGCGACACCCAGACCTCCCCCTTTCCAAGGCCATGGACAATCTCTCCCGAATACTTGACCGTCCCCTTCTTCGCCCGCATCCCCAGAGGGATTTCACACGTTCCTGACATACAGACCGGCTCCCGAAACCGGGAAGCCGGCAAAACCTCAGACTTCGGCCCGGCAGCCTCCGCCCGCCGAAACTCCTCCCGCTCTTCTCCAAAACAAGCCTGAAACTCCGCCCTCAAATTCTCCTGGGCAGGCACCGGAATATAGCGTTTTACCCCGTTTTCCGATATTCCGTCAATGATGTAAGCATTATCCGTTCTCATCAGAGAAAATTCCGCCAGCGGCACAAAATCCGTTCTCTGCCCCAGCATCCTCATCTCCAGATTCAGCTTCCCGATCTCCCTGGTCACCAGATTTTTCGGGGAGATGTTCTGAATGGAAGTCCGCAGATTCACCGCGTTTCCATTTCCCGGCATCCTCCCGTCACCGCCGATCCGGATATCCTTCTCCCCGGCAATCATGCTGGTGCTCTCATACTCCCGGTTCTCCGCCACCATCCAATATTCAAACGTCCGGGATTCCCCTGCTTCCAGGTGTACATTTCCCGTCTGAATCCTCAGTTCATGGCTTCCATCTGCCGCCGTAAATGCCGGCGCCGCCAGCACCGCATCCACCTCGATATCCCTGCTGCTCTCCCTCTGCTTTACAATTCTTAAGCTGAGTTTTACCTTTCTGCCGCTGCTGACAATACTGGGTATGGTAATTCCCACCGTATAATCCTCATCACTGGTGAGAACCGCCGTAGAATAAAATTCCGTCTCCATCCGGTAATCCGAGTTCCCCGCCGGCGCATCCACCAAAAACAGGCGAAAGCCCTCGCTGATCCGGTTAAACTCATACTCCTGATTCCGCTCCTGCCGGTTCACCGCGTAGACCGGGTGGACTCCCTCCTCACTGTAAGCGAGACAGAGCAGCGCCCTGCTGCCGGACAAACTCTCAAACCCGTCAATCGCCGACAGCTTCTTCACCAGCGATTTCTCTATCACAATCTCCCTGCCGCGGCCATCCACCGCCACCCCGCTCTCGATCATAATCGAAAAATCATCCAGATTAAACACACTCAGCCCGCACAAAATGCCCTGCCCCAGTACCAGACTGTTGGCAAACCTGCGCTGGTTCATCATATAGTCCTGCTCCGCCTCAAAATCCATGGAAGTCAGCAGCTTCCCCGGATAATAACGATTCCGCTCAAACGGCAGCATCTGCCCCTGTTGTCTATTTTCCACACCGGCGCCCCCTCTCTCGTAATCCCTGCGATTCCTGTCGGTTTTTACAGAAAAACCGCGGTATCTGTCTTACTGCTATCTTAGCACAGATACCGCGGTTTGAATTTAAAGATTCGTTAAAGAATAAACCGCCTAAACGTCACTGAATATGTACCCTGCACGCCGTACTGTCGTGATCATTCCATTCTGCCGCAAATCGATTTTCTTGCGCAGATTTGACACATGAACCATCACGGTTCTCACGTCCCCGAGACTGGCACAGTCCCAGACATTTTCATAAAGCTCCGCATAGGCCAATAGCCGGTTGGGGTTCTCCGCCATATAGACCAGAATGTCATATTCGATAGGAGAAAGCAGAATTTCCTTCATCTCCTGTTCCTCCATATGCAGCACCTTGTGGCGATTCTTGTCCAGCGTAAACTGCTTAAACTTAATCACCTCCGGTCCAACGTTCTTCTTCTCTCCGGGAGTATTTCCCCGTCTTCTCAGTTTCGCATGGATTCTGGCAAGAAGCTGGTCATAATCCACCGGTTTTACCAGGTAATCATCCCCGCCATTTTCCAGGGCCTTCACAATCGTCTCCGTATCCGACACACAGCTCACATAAATCACGGGACAGTCGCTCATCTTCCGTATCTCCACACACAGTTCCGCCCCTGTGATATCCGGCAGAACCATGTCCAAAAGAATCAAGTCCACCTCCCTTTCCTCCAGATACTTAAGAGTCTCCTTTCCATCACGCACACAAGCTGTCTCATAACCCGATTGCTCCAGAAACGCCTTCATATTACCGGCCAGTTCCAAATTATCTTCTACAATCAAAATATGCGCCATAGCTTCCTCCTTGATTCCTTTTCCAACTTATCATCCAGACGCACCCCAATCATAAATAAAATATGAGTTTCCCGACCTGCACCCTTGCGCGCTTTCCTTTCCCTTATTCATCTGTAATGATATCAAGAATGACATCATTAATCTTTCGTATCTCCGCAATTGTTCGCTTCCTCCTTTACAGTCATTCCATATTTAAGACGTTTTGTTTCTAAATATGTCACAATTTTGCAAACAATAAAACTATCTTAAGCTAATTCTACCTCCATTTCAATACGTTCGGCTGGCAATCCTGCAATCTTTAACAAATCTTTAGAAAACTGCCCTCCTTTCCATCAAAAAAATGCCTGGCCGCCTATGTAAGCTCCATAGACAGCCAGACATTACTCCTATTTTTACTCAAATATTAAAGTTAGGACATTCGATACAATACTGCCCCATCTTTCCGGCCCACTCCTTTAACTGTTTCCAGTTAATTTCATGGCAGTCCTTCCAGTAAACCACAATCTGAACCTTTTTTATCTTTACCGTACTACTTCCGCTCACCTGGCGCTGAAAATTCCAAAGCCGCTCAATCATAAACTGAATCGTCTCCTCCTTGCCCAAGCAGAACCCGCCTTCTCCCGTCCCCAGGATCGGAAGATAAACACGCCCCTTCGGCACCCGGAGCATTTGCTGGTTGGAAAACAGGTCATCCAGAGCCTTCTTCATTAACTCCTCCGTCGTACTCGCCGCAGCATTCTCGTCCAAATCCGACATACACAAAAACAGAAACTCCCAGTCCTCCAACTTTTCCTGAAAAAACAGCCGGCCAGCCCCAACCTGCCTGCTCCCTCTCTCAAATGCCCGGTCAAGCTTCTCCTGACCATACCGGTCAAGCACCGCCTTGTGAATACTTGTCTCACCAATCTGCTCCCGCTTGGTATTTAACTGGCGGTTCACCCCAACAACAGTCAGCCCTTTCTTTTTATGTAACATATCTCCTGCCTGGATTTTAACCTGAACGCCCTTGATCGTAAACGTAATGACCCTCTCCTGATACAGAAGCCGCACGCACATCCCTGCCACCACCAAAACGGCCGGAATAATCATAACCCCAATATGGCTCTTGCCATATTCTACAAATTCCCATTCCGGAAAATACCGTTCGAAAATCTCCATCACCGTCCAAATCGAGCCGATGACAGCAAATCCCATTTTCACCAAATCCCACACTGTACTCCAAAACTTCTTTTGTTCCATAGCCGCTCCTCTTATTCAATCTCCATCACCACAGCCCTGGAATCCACCTTCATTCCCGCGATTCCAGCTATCGCTTCGGATATTTCGAAACAAGTTTAAATACACCTTGTCCAGCTGCATTTCCTCCGGATGCCTGATGACCGTTACCGATGTACCATATTCAACCTCGCTTTTCTTTCATCATATCATCCACATTGCAAAAAAGAAACCCTCATCGTTCGACAAGAAACGACATAGTGGATGAAGGATAATTAGAAATTATCCAACCATTAAATTTGTGGAGGAACAATAAAAATGT
>JAWZDV010000021.1:0-64708 GCA_034142505.1 Bacteroides thetaiotaomicron | reverse complement strand
AAGAATAAGTCTGTAAGCTGTTTTTCTTGCTTACAAACTTATTATACGAGGAGACGCACCATGAACAAGACTATCATTACCGTAGTAGGAAAAGATACCGTAGGAATCATTGCAAGGGTATGTACGTACTTAGCAGACAACCAGATCAATATTCTGGATATTTCCCAGACCATTGTCCAGGGATATTTCAATATGATGATGATTGTGGACAATGATAACGCGGTGAAACCCTTTGAAGCGGTGTCCGAGGAGCTGGAGCAGTTAGGCGACGAGATAGGTGTTAAGATCAAATGCCAGAGAGAAGAAATTTTCACAAAAATGCACCGGATTTAATACCGGAAACCACTTAAGAAGGATGGACCAGCCATGTTAAATATGTTTGAAGTAATTGAGACCAACAATATGATTGAGCAGGAGAAACTGGATGTGAGAACCATCACCATGGGGATCAGCCTGTTGGACTGCTGTGATGATAATCTGGATGCACTGAATAAAAAAATCTATGACAAAATCTATTCCAAGGCAAAGAATCTGGTGTCCACCGGAGACGCAATCGCCAGGGATTTTGGCGTCCCCATTGTAAATAAAAGAATTTCCATCACCCCCATAGCGCTGGTGGGCGGCTGCGCCTGCAAGACACCGGAGGATTTTGTAACCATTGCAAAGACCTTAGACCGGGTGGCAAAGGATGTGGGCGTGAATTTTATCGGCGGATACTCCGCTCTCGTGAGCAAGGGAATGACGCCGGCGGAGGAGAACTTAATCCGCTCCATCCCCCAGGCGCTGGCCGAGACCGAGCGGGTATGCAGTTCCGTCAATGTGGGTTCCACCAAGACCGGCCTCAACATGGACGCAGTGCGGCTCATGGGTGAGATCATCAAGGAGACGGCTATGGCCACCAAAGACCACGATTCCTTCGGCTGCGCCAAGCTGGTCGTGTTCTGCAACGCTCCGGATGACAACCCGTTTATGGCGGGAGCCTTTCACGGCGTGACGGAGGCGGATGCCATCATCAATGTAGGCGTCAGCGGCCCGGGCGTGGTAAAAACGGCCATTGAGAAGGCCCGCGGGGAAAACTTTGAAGTGTTGTGTGAGACCATCAAGAAGACCGCGTTCAAGATCACCCGCGTAGGCCAGCTGGTGGCCCAGGAGGCATCCAAACGTCTGGGGGTTCCCTTCGGCATCATCGATTTATCTCTGGCTCCGACACCGGCCATTGGCGACAGTGTGGCGGAGATTTTGGAAGAGATCGGCCTGGAACGCGTAGGCGCGCCGGGAACCACAGCAGCTCTCGCCATGCTCAACGACCAGGTGAAGAAGGGCGGCGTGATGGCCTCCTCTTATGTAGGCGGCCTGAGCGGCGCATTTATCCCGGTCAGCGAGGACCAGGGGATGATCGACGCGGTGACCATGGGTGCACTGACATTGGAAAAGTTAGAAGCCATGACCTGTGTCTGCTCCGTAGGCCTTGATATGATCGCGATCCCAGGAGATACCACACCAGCGACCCTTGCTGGAATTATTGCGGATGAAGCGGCGATTGGTATGATTAACCAGAAGACAACAGCCGTCCGCCTGATCCCGGTGATTGGAAAAGGAATCGGAGAGATGGTGGAGTTCGGCGGACTGCTCGGATATGCCCCAGTGATGCCGGTAAACCAGTATTCCTGTGAAACGTTTGTGAACCGGGGCGGAAGAATTCCGGCACCGATTCATAGCTTCAAAAATTAACGATAACAGCCTAGACGGCGGGGAAATGGGTACAGAAAGCGGTGTCAAGCTTGCTTGTAAGCCGCTTTCTGTACCCATTTCCCCATCGGATGGACATCCGATGCTTCTTGACCGGCTTTATCGGTCAAGAAGATGCGCCGTCGCCCCCCCGCCAAGTTGATCCAACAAAAAAAACAAAAAAGGCAGGTACCCTCCCTCATGAAAATCTACCTAATCCGCCACGGCCGCCAGTCCAGCCGTCTATGCAACGTCAATGTAAGCCTATGCGAAGCGGGCCGCCGCCAGTCCGTTCTCCTAGGAGAACGCCTGTCAGCCATCGGAATCGAAAAACTATACTCCAGCGATCTCCTACGCGCCCGCGAGACCGCCGAAATAGTCAACCAGTTTTTGCAAGTGGAACATATCATCTATCCGGACCTGCGTGAGATTTCCTTCGGAGACATGGAAGGACTTTCCGATGAAGTAATTGCCGAGAAGTACGCAGACTTCAAAAAACGTCAGTCCCAGATGACAGAAGACCTGCCATACCCCGGCGGGGAAAATGCCGCCGACGTCATAAAAAGAGCGCTGCCGGTACTCTCAAAGATTGCCGGGAGTGGGATAGAGCGGGCAGCTGTGGTGACTCACGGCGGAGTAATCCGGAGCATAACAGCCGGAATCTTAAACATGGATTTAGCAAAAGCCAGACTGATCGGCGGCTCCCTGGAAAACTGCAGCATCACAGAACTGGACTACACCCCCCAAAAACAGTATTTCACCCTGGAACGTTTTAACGACTATGCCCACTTGGAACAAGAGCCGGAGCTGCTGCGCAGCCACTGGGTAGATCAGGAAAATTAAACGTAACAGTTCTGAACTGTTACAATGGAGCAGATACCATGAAGAAAGAACTAGAAGAGCAATTAACCTATTTTCTAAACGAAGATCTGGAACAAGCCATACTCAGCAATTCCTGTGACAAAGAAGCCATCTCCAAGGCGAAAGTCCGCCCGTTACTTGTCCGTCAAAGCTTAATATTTCAGGTAGAGGAATTCCGGGGAAAACAAGCATTTCACAGAAATCTTGAAAAAAATGAAGCGGTGGACTATCTGTGCGGCCTGCTGGAAGGAACCTTCCGTCAATTAGAACTAACTTCCCGCGCCGGCAGTCTCCATGTCCTGGTCAGCAAAAAGGGAACCATGACAGTAAAAGCCAAACGGCAGCCCCCCGCAAAGATCACTCCTTTGCCAGTAAATTTAAGCCACAACCGCCAGAAACGCTATATTCTGGAGGAAGGAACCCCAGTTCCGTTTCTGGAAGACCTAGGCGTACTGACCTCCGACGGCAGGGTGGTGAAGGCAAAATACCACAAGTTCAAGCAGATTAACCGTTTTCTGGAATTCATCGAGGACATCCTTCCAAGGCTTCCAAAGGACCGGGAAGTGACTATCATCGATTTCGGATGCGGAAAATCCTATCTGACCTTCGCCATGTACTATTACTTAAAAGAATTAAAAGGGTATTCCATACGCATTATCGGCCTGGATTTAAAACAGGATGTCATAGACCGCTGCAACGACCTGAGCCGGAGATATGGATTTGAAAACCTGAATTTTTACCACGGGGATATCGCTGACTACGAGGGCGTCAGCCAGGCAGATATGGTCGTCACGCTTCACGCCTGTGATACAGCCACGGATTATGCCCTGGCGAAAGCCGTTGGCTGGAACGCGGCCGTCATCCTGTCCGTGCCTTGCTGCCAGCATGAACTGAACCGTCAAATAAAAAATGATCTGATGGAGCCGGTGCTCCAGTACGGGCTGATCAAAGAACGGATGGCGGCCCTATACACCGACGCCATCCGCGCCCAGCTTCTGGAAAGCCGGGGATACCGGACACAGATCTTGGAATTTATCGATATGGAGCATACGCCAAAGAATATTCTGATCCGGGCGGTGCGCCAGGGGGAAAAGAAAGAAAACAGCCGGGAACTAACAGAATTGATGGCCTTTCTATCTGTAGAACCGACACTGTATCAGCTGCTGAACAGCCAGAACCCCTAAACTCAAAAAAGAGAACAGCCGCCAAATCATTACACAATCACGATTTGGCGGCTGAATTCATTTGGAACCGGCCGTTGATAGCGGCCATTCCACACCGAACTGTACATATGGGAGCAGACAAAGTCCTGCTGAATCATCTCATAAGCCGCCGGTGTCAAACAATTGGCGGCGTCGGCCGTTTTCGTAACCAGAGGGATCTCACTCTGCTTTTTTATCCGCGTAAGCAGAACGGCCGAATCCCTCCGAAACCCCAGAACCCTGGCGTAAGGAGCATAATCCAGCGCCCGCCCGGCTTCGATATCTGTTTTTTTAATCCCCAGCATCAGATGAAGCAGCGCGCGGCTGATTCTCGTGTAGGTGTACTGCTTTGTTTTCAGCCGCTGAATCCGCTCCTCAAAAGAGCCGAATTCCAGCAGCATGGAGAGAATACGCGTTTCCAATTCCCCGGATACATCCGCATAACCGCTGAGTGGAATTTTTTGATGAACCAGCTGCAGCAGAGCAGCATTTAAAAGCGGGGAGAAATCTTCGGAAGTCAGAGGCAGGCTGCCGGCCAGCATGGAGAGAACTTCCCCCGGCATCTGGTGTTTTAACTCCGCTGCCCAGTCATCAGGATGGAGCTGCCGCAGCGTCCGGCGGATTCCGGTGGCTGACGCAAAGCCATCTGTGAGTTCCACATCGTGATACCCGCTTCCGGCCCGGGTGACCGTAATCGGAGTGATAGAACTGCTCTGGCGTGAGAGCGCCTTGCAGTACTCAATCCCCAGAATGTTGTTGGGCGAACTGAGAACCTGGCTTAGCTGTTCCATTCCATATGTCCGGTTCGGGACATCACCGCCGGCCGCTGCCGCCCATATGGAACTGTCACCGGATTCCAGATACTGCAAAAACGCCACCTCCCTGGCCTCAGGAAACGTCATCCCCTTACGTAACTGTTCCCTCAACGCATCCGCATAACCCGCCGGTTCCCTGGCTAACAGATCAGCTATCCTGGATAATAAATCAATGTCTCCGCATTCGCTTCCAAAACACAGATGCGTGATAACGCCAAGCCGCCGCAGCAGAGCCACCCCGCAGGCGGCAAAATCCTCCGCGCTGGATGTGGCAAACACCGCCGGCATTTCCAGCACCAAGTCCGCCCCGGAAGTCAAAGCCATGGCGGCGCGGGTGTATTTATCAAAGACCGCAGGGGCCCCCCGCTGGACGAAATCGCCGCTCATCACCACAATGCAGGCATCCGCCCCGGACAACTCCTTCGCTCTTGCAATCTGATAGGCGTGCCCATTATGAAACGGATTGTACTCCGCAATAATACCAACAACAGGAAAATTTCCGGATTTTTTCATACACTTTGTCCTTTTTTTAACAATCTGAAGCTTTTTCATATCATTTCTCCGGTTATTATATCATTTTATGAAAAAAAAACCATTGTTTTGTAAAAAATGCAAAGTTATTTCAGGACAAGACTTGAAAAAATATGGTAAAGCAAATAGAATAGAAGGAAGAGACACCGGGAATCGGTGTTTGATTGTATAAATAGAAAGAATAGGAGAGAATAATAAGTATGAATTTTATCGTTGAAACATCTGCGCGTCACGTACATGTAACACAGGAGCATTTGGAGATTTTATTTGGCAAGGGCTATGAACTGACCAAGAAGAAAGATTTATCCCAGCCGGGCCAGTATGCCTGTGAGGAGAGAGTTACCGTTGTGGGAAGCAAGAAGGAGATGCCGGGTGTCTCCATCTTAGGTCCGGTGAGAAAAGACACCCAGGTGGAGTTATCCTTAACAGACGCCCGTTCCATCGGCGTTGCGGCTCCGGTGAGAGAGTCCGGTGATATCGCCGGCAGCGGTTCCTGCAAGCTGGTAGGTCCCTGCGGCGAGGTAGAACTGACAGAGGGTGTGATCGCGGCAAAACGCCACATTCACGCAACCCCGGAGGACGCGGCGGCGCTTGGCGTAGCCGACAAGGACGTTGTTTCCGTAAAGATCGATACAGCTGAGAGAAGTCTGGTATTTGGCGATGTGGTTGTCCGTGTCAGCCCATCCTACGCGCTGGCTATGCACATTGATACCGATGAGTCCAATGCGGCCGGCTGTGGCAGAGAAGTATTCGGTGAGATTGTAAAATAAGGAAAGATAAAGGAGAAATAACCCAACATGAAAATTTTAGTAATCAACTGCGGCAGCTCTTCCCTGAAATATCAGTTAATCGATATGGAGAATGAGAGCGTACTGGCAAAAGGTCTTTGTGAGAGAATCGGTATTGAGGGTTCCAAGCTGACCCATGAGGTGGAGGGCAAGGACAAGTATGTGGTGGAGAATCCGATGCCAACCCATGCTACCGCTATCAAGATGGTGATGGACGCTCTGGTAGATCCGGAGTACGGCGTGATCAAGGATACCAGCGAGATCTCCGCAGTGGGACACCGCGTACTGCACGCGGGCACCGTTTACAGCGATTCCATCATTGTCAATGACGATGTGAAGCGCGTGGTAAGAGAGTGCTTTGACTTAGGCCCGTTACACAACCCAGCTAACTTAATGGGAATTGAGGCCTGCGAGGAAGCGATGCCGGGAATTCCAAACGTAGCCGTATTTGATACCGCTTTCGGTATGTCCATGCCGGAGAAGGCTTATCTTTACGCCATTCCACGGGAGTACTTTGAGAAGTACAGCATCAGAAGATACGGTTTCCACGGAACCAGCCATAAGTTTGTATCCGGCGAGGCCATCAAATTTGGTGAGTTAGATCCGGAGACTGCAAAAGTGATCGTCTGCCATTTAGGCAACGGCGCCAGCGTTTCCGCCTCCATCGGCGGCAAATGTGTGGATACCAGCATGGGTCTGACCCCTCTCGAAGGTCTGATCATGGGAACCAGAAGCGGCGATATCGACCCGGCTGTTGTACAGTTTATCTGCAACAAAGAGGGCAAGACTGTCAACGAGGTTCTGGATATCTTAAATAAAAAATCAGGTGTTCTCGGCATGAGCGGCGGCATTTCCAGCGACTTCCGCGATGTGGAGAACGCGAAGGCGGACGGCAACCATTTGGCAGGCGTGGCACTGGATGCGTTCCAGTACCGTGTGATCAAATACATCGGCGCTTACGCGGCAGCCATGAACGGTGTGGACGCCATCGTATTTACCGCAGGTGTTGGTGAGAACGACAGACCTGGAAGAAAGGCAATCTGTGAATCCTTAGGCTATTTAGGCGTGAAGATCGATGACGAGGCCAACAACGTGAGAGGCAAGAAGAGAATCATCTCCGCTCCGGATTCCAAGGTAAAAGTAATGCTGATTCCGACCAACGAGGAGCTGGCTATCGCAAGAGAGACCTTAGCCCTGGTGAAATAAGAATTTATGTCGCAAAATGGCAATAAAATACAAAGATTTGGTTGACAAACCGGATTCGCATATGTATAATAGCATAGGTGCGTATTAAGGAGATTAATATGCTAATAAATTTATCAGAGTTGTTTACCAGTGAAGGCAAAGTAAAGAATTATACTCTTGATATTGAGATGAAGCAGTTTCAGGCGCCGGACGGTGTCTATGAGATTGTCGGCCAGGAACCGGTACCGCTCCGTGTGACCAATTTAGGAAACCGGATGCTGCTGCTGGAGGGGGAAGCAGTCCTTTCCCTGATGATTCCCTGTGACCGCTGTCTGGAACCGGTGAAGAATGATTTTCATCTCACGATCGAACGGACGCTTGATATGAAGCTGACGGAAGAGGAGAGACTAGAAGACCTGGATGAGCAGCCCTATTTAAAAGGTTATAATCTGGATGTCGACCAGCTTGTTCGTGATGAACTGTTGCTGAACTTACCTATGAAGGTCCTGTGCGATGAAGATTGCAAGGGGATTTGTAATAGATGTGGGGCGAATTTGAATCACGGCACTTGTGACTGTGACCGGACTTCGCCAGACCCAAGGATGTCAGTCATTCAGGATATTTTTAAACAGTTTAAGGAGGTGTAACCATGTCTATCTGTCCAAAGAATAAATCTTCAAAAGCAAGAAGAGATAAACGTAGAGCTAACTGGAAGATGAGCGCTCCAAACCTTGTAAAATGTAGCAAATGTGGCGCTTTGATGATGCCGCACAGAGTCTGCAAGGCTTGTGGCTCTTACAACAAGAAAGAAATCATTTCTGTTGAAGATTAATTAGTAGTAAGTGAAATAATTAGTAGGTAAGCGGTCTTTTGGGGATTCCAGAAGGCCGCTTGTTTTCGTTATCACCATTGATCTTTCTGTTGCTATTTGGTATAATGTTCAATTAACGGGTTATGAACAGGTTTGAAGAGACAGGGGTTGTGGGGATATGAAGCGGGGAGTCAAAGTAACGATGGAAAAGAACTTAAATAGTATGGGAAACCCAGAAAAATGGGGGAAGAAGATAAGCATTGCCAGTACGATAGTTCTGATTCTGTTGATGTTAAGCTATCTTATTTTGACGATTTACAGCACAAAAAGACTGACGTCCCAGACAGAGATTATCTCAGAGCATCCCTTCGAGGTGGTGATTTCTGCCGGAGATGTGAAACGCTACATATCGGAGATGAGTCTTCGGACCGGGCGCATGCAGGTCCACCACAGCATTGAGGATGTAGAGACTGCAAAAGAAGCGATGACAGAACTGGAAGATTCCATCGATGAATCGCTGGTCCGGCTGGAGAATTTATATTTAGGCAGCAAGAGCGATGTTACGAATCTGAAAGAGACTCTGGCCCGTTTGGAGACGGCCCGGGAGGGGTTTTTTGAGTTCTGTCTGCGTCAGGATGTTGCAGATGAGGACGTGGAACTTTATGAGGAACAGCAGCTGCATACTCTTTACGATCAGATTCTGGACCAGGTGGATTCGATTATTTTTACCGCCCAGTCGAAAAAGGTGGGATATGGAAGAAATGTCGAACAGATGCAGCGTTCCAGTCTGGCTGCCTCAGTTGTATTGGTGACACTGATGGTCGGCGTCCTGCTGGTTTCCCAGGTGGTTCTCCATCATCAGCGCAAAGAACTTCTTTACCGCAGCAGGCTGTTTGACCAGCTGTCGCTGAGTATTGACGATGCTTTCATAATCAGGGATGCAGAAACCGGCGTCATTGAATACCGGGGGCTGAACCTGGAGCGGATTATGGGGACTGCTGCGGAAAATATAGACAGCCTTTACCAGGGCTTGAAGGAGGAGGACGCAAAGGCGTTTCGCGAAGGCGTCAGTGATCCGGCATTCATCTCTCCGCTTGAACGGCTTGTGGAGTACACAAAACCTGACGGAACGGCATGCTGGATGCTTATTCGCGTTTACCGGATGGAAACAGTGGAGAAACCACAGCTGATTACCGTCTTTTCCGACCGGACGGAGGAGGTTAAGGCTCGTCAGGTGCTGCAAGACGCGATGGTGACAGCGGAGCGCGCCAACACTGCCAAAAGTGATTTTCTGTCCCGGATGAGCCATGAGATCCGCACGCCTCTCAATGCGATTATTGGAATGACCACGATTGCGGCAGCCTCGGTGAACAAGCCTGCAAAAGTGGAGGAATGCCTGGCGAAGATCACATTTTCTTCCAAGCACCTGCTGATGCTGGTGAATGATGTGCTGGATATGTCCAAGATCGAGAGCAGCAAGATGGTGCTGCAAAATGAGCCCTTTGATATCTTTGAGATTGTCAATGGCTATGTATCAACGGTCTATGCGCAGACGAAAGAGAAAAAGATTGAGTTTAAGGAGACGATGGAGGGGTTTGGCGCAGATACGGTCTTTATCGGAGACTCGCTGCGTCTCAACCAGATATTGCTGAACCTCAGTTCCAACGCGGTGAAATTCACCCCGCCAGGCGGAAGCATCCGTCTGGATGTCTCCCGGATTACCTCCAGGAACAAGATGAGTGTGATCCGCTTTGTGATATCCGATACCGGGATTGGGATGGAGAAGGAGGCGATCGAGCGCATTTTCCAGCCGTTTGAACAGGCGGATACCTCGATCTCGAAGAGGTTTGGCGGTACGGGCTTAGGGATGTCAATCACGAAAAATCTGGTGACGCTGATGGGCGGCCAGATCCGGATTGAGAGCGAACCAGGCGTGGGAACTACCTGCGTTGTGGATCTGCCGTTTTCAAACGGGGAGAGAAGTTGCGCCCAGGAACCGGACTTTGCCCCGAGGGGGCTTCGGGCTCTGATTGTGGATGATGAACAGCAGGTATGCGAACAGACGGCTGCCCTGCTGGATAAAATCAAGATCAGGGCCAGTTGGTGTCTGTCCGGCGGTGAGGCGGTTTCCATAGTGAAAGAAAACCACCGGGATGGCCGGGATATTGATCTGTGCCTGATTGATTGGAGGATGCCGGATATAGACGGGGTCGAGGTGACGCGGCGCATCCGCCGGGAGGTGGGAGACGAGGTCCCTATTATTATGATTTCCGCCTACGATATCTCCGAGGTGGAGGAGGAGGCCCGCGCGGCAGGCGTCAACGGATTTCTGCCGAAGCCACTGTACCGTTCCTCGGTTTATGCGGCGATTAAAGAGGCGCTGGAGCATCGCCACCAGCCGGATGGGACCGGCAAGGAAGATCGTAAGAAACCGTTGGAGGGCAGCCGCCTGCTGGTGGCGGAGGACAATCTGCTCAACCAGGAGATTGCGGCCACGCTGTTGTCCATGAATGGGGCTGAAGTGGTATGTGTGGATGACGGCCGGCAGGCGCTTGACGCATTCCTGGCCTCCAAGCCCGGAGAGTATGATGCTATCCTGATGGACGTGCAGATGCCGGTGATGAATGGATATGAGGCTGCCAGAAGTATCCGGGCATCCGCCCATCCAATGGCGCTCACCATACCCATCATCGCGACCACAGCCAACGCGTTCCAGGAGGATATCTCTGCGGCACTCTCCGCCGGCATGAATGCCCACGTGAGCAAGCCGCTGGATATTGGACATTTGTGTAACACTCTTTCTGAATATATCAGCAAACATTCAAGGCAGTAGGCTTACGCTCCCATATAGAACGATAATAAGGAATCCGTTCTATATGGGGGCTGTTTTTATGCCCAAAACCAGGTAATCTTTAGATAACCTTTAACGTTCCATATACCGGCGCATGTTATAATCAAGACAAAATCAGGAAGATGGAGGGGAGAGAATTATAGTGATGAATCAGTATGAATCGAAACCACTGGAAAAAAAGCATATGGCAGTAAAACAGGCGCCTGTTCGGACTGGGACAGATCGTTCTGGCTATACAAAGAAAACAGAGCCAGGGTCTTTGATTTTATTGCAGACAGAGAGAACCGGGCGGATGGCCGGCAATAGACAAGTGATTCAATGTGCAGAAGTAACAATGGACGCAATTAGAGACTACACAAAAAAAAGAGCTACACTTCCATCTGAACTAATCGAAGCGTTCCATCTGTACGTTAACCGCGCCGCCATTCCTGAGTGTCAGTTGCTGGATAAAATTATGGATCATATTCTGGAGATGAAGAAACAATTGCCGAATCAAACGAAGTTTAACAGTTATTTAACCAGTTTACAGAAAATGCTGGTGGAAATCGGGGATTCTGAGCTGGATGTAACCCCGGTTCATTACCTTAATTTCCAAGGGAAAACTGTGAAAGCAGAGGCAATGTATTCTTTTTCGGGCATTTCGATTGCGGAGCGTTTTAATGTAGTTCAAACCCGGGAGTTTTATGAACAAATAAGCATCCTAAAACTTTATTGTAATAAAAAAGGAATGTTAAAGGTCATAGAAGGGGCGGCAATCAATGTGAAGCAGGATAAAACACTTTTAAACTATGATTACGATTCCAAAATAGACCGTAATGCATTGGATATTTTTATAAACCGTCTTAAACTGATGACCGGGTTTATCCAAAAGGTTGGGGAGGAACAGCTAACCCCGGGTTGTCAAATCAAGGAAGTCTATTGGATTGAGTCTACCGGATCAGATCCACATCAAGGGGGGCATCACGCTTTGTTTTTGGTGAAGAAAGAAGGCCAGCCGGACAGAATCCTGTATAAACCACACTCTCTCCGTTTTGAAGACTCCATTCTTGGAAAGAAAGGGCTGCTGTCCTATATCAATCAGATAACCTGGTTTAAGAAAAATAAACTTCCGGTTATGGAATTAATACCGGATAAACATTTGGAAGAGTTTATCAAACGAACCGGTGGGATAAAAGATCCGCTTGATGAACGGCTGCTGCAAGAAGAATTCTATAAATTGGGCCTTCTGGAGGCAGTCATGAAAGTAGCAGGCATCACGGATCTTCATTGTGAAAATATTATCTTTACAAAAGAAGGCCCAGTCCCCATCGATGCTGAATGCGGGGCTGCTTACGGCGGTACGCAGATCGAAGGGGGCACCTGTTTACCGGGGGCTGTTTGTGAAACCGAACCGTTTTACAGAGGGGGAATGGCCAATCCATCGGCACTGTATCGAAAAAGAGGCCAAGGTGCACAGTTTGCCGCACGTGCTGGCTACCAGCGGTTTTATTTGGAGGGAAAACGCTATATGGAGAAAAAAATATTTAATAAAAGTGAAAAAGTCTTAAGTGCATTGAGGGCCAGTCTCTCCTCCTCCGATTGCTGTCGAATTGTTCCGATTTCAACAGCTGCGCTTGCGGACATATTGGGATTGTACACAATTTTCAGCAGCAGGGCTTTTCAGGAAACCGCAGCTTTATTGAAACCGTTTCTATCTGCAAGAATAGAGGAAGTAACAACATGGGAAGACATGCGGATATTTTGTATGAGCGCCGGAGACGCCCTGCGCGAGACCTGTGAGATGCTGACTCCCTTGGCAGAAAATCCTAAATTTGATATGAGGGGGTATCTTAAGACTGAACTAGAAAAAACCTTGAAAGCTTTAAATGAGCTGGATGTGTCATTGATTCGATTGTTACAGATTGGTGAGGATGATACCCTTGATCCGAAAGATACAGAAAATGCTTTGATTCAGGGACACAGAAACACGAATCAACGGATGCTGTCGATTCTGAGAAATATGGTTGATAATTTTAGTATAGAAAACTTGATTGATCGTCAATATCAAACAGTTTATGACTGCTTTAACAGTCCCAATATGGCGTATATGAAGGCGGGGGTACAGGCGGACATCAACCCCATAGCATTTAGAATACAATTTCAAAGGGCCTTAAAAGCAGGGACACTGCCTTCCTTTTCCCTTCAGCTGAGTACGGGGAACTTTCTTGCCGGGGCCATTATCCTTGAGAATGTCCATATTGGACAGGTGGTGGCAGGCGGCGATCGGCATCCCATTACCGATCAGGAGTTGATTGAGAACTATGTGGGGCATGCGAGAGAAACGATTCTTGGTTATCAATAATCTTTTATGCCCCATGTAAAATTGTAATTTCCATTTCTCCATGATACAATAGCAAGGAAAGCGGCAAGGGGTGAATGGGAATGAAGTGTCGGAACTGATCAAATGCGTCATCGGATTCGTGCTGATCAAAAAAGGAGTGTGGCTCAACAAAATTGTGTCGGATTGATATTCGGCCAGTTTGTAGTAAAATCTGTAAAATCGTATTGATTTATAGAATGATATCTAGTATATTATGTAATAGATTATCTAAGGCATTAGATAGAAAGCCCGTTCGTCTGTTGTTTGCGGGGGGCTGAAAGGAGAGGCGTAGATGATTAAAGTAGCAGTTGACGCCATGGGCGGTGATTACGCCCCGGCTGAGATCGTGAAGGGGGCAGTGGAAGTTGCCAGGGAGAGGCCGCAGATCGAAGTGATCCTTGTCGGGCAGGAGGATGCTGTCAGGAAGGAACTGGAGAAGCAGGATTATCCCAAAGACCGGGTGAGAGTGGTACATGCCTCCGAGGTGATTGAGACGGAGGAGCCGCCGGTGAACGCCATCCGAAAGAAGAAGGATTCTTCGATTGTAGTTGGCATGAATATGGTGAAGAAGCAGGAAGCGGATGCTTTGGTCTCCGCGGGCAGCTCGGGAGCCATCCTAGTGGGCGGGCAGGTGATTGTCGGCAGAATCAAAGGTGTGGAACGGCCGCCGCTGGCGCCGCTCATTCCTACGGAAACCGGCGTGTCCCTGTTAGTGGACTGCGGAGCCAATGTGGATGCGAGAGCCTCCCATCTGGTACAATTTGCGCGGATGGGTTCTATTTACATGGAACACGTAATAGGAATTAAGCATCCAAGAGTTGCCATTGTGAATATCGGCGCGGAAGAGGAGAAGGGGAATGCCCTGGTGAAGGAGACCTTTCCGCTATTGAAGGCGTGCCAGGATATCAACTTTATCGGCAGCATTGAGGCGAGGGAGATTCCTCATGGCGGGGCGGATGTGATTGTCTGCGAGGCTTTCGTGGGCAATGTGATCTTAAAGCTGTATGAGGGCGTCGGCGCCACGCTGATTAGCAAAGTGAAAAGCGGCATGATGGGGAGCCTGAGAAGTAAAATCGGCGCTCTGTTAGTGAAGCCGGCGCTGAAGGAGACACTGAAGACCTTTGACGCCAGCCAGTACGGAGGCGCGCCGCTGCTGGGCTTAAACGGCCTGGTGGTGAAGACTCACGGGAATTCCAAGGCCATGGAAGTGAAGAATTCCATTATCCAGTGTGTCACATTTAAAGAACAAGAGATTAATGAGTTGATAAGAGAAAGCCTGAAGCCAGAGGAAGCCGGCCAGGAAGAGAAAAAAGCGGAAGCGCAGAATTAAAAAAAAGAAGTGTAAGAGAGGAAGGTAGTGTTATGGAATTTGAGAAATTACAGGGAATTATTGCTGAGGTATTGAACATTGAGACGGATGAGGTGACACTTGGTACGACGTTCGTAGATGATTTGGGAGCAGATTCTCTGGACATATTCCAGATTATCATGGCGATTGAGGAGGAGTTTGACATTGAGATTCCGACTGAGGAAGCCGAGAAGATTGTATCCGTAGGGGATGCCGTAGAACAGATTAAAAACGCGCTTAACTAAGCATTTGATATGAAAAAGCCCTGGTAACTGGGGCTTTTTCATATAAGTAGAATCAGAAAGAAAAAGAAGGGAGAACAACGTCCCATGAATCGAAATTTGGAAGAACTGGAACGAGCCATCGGCTATTCGTTTCAGAACAAGCATATGCTGACCCACGCCATGACCCACAGCTCCTACGCCAACGAGCACCGGATGGACAAGTTAGAGTGCAATGAGCGTCTGGAATTTTTAGGAGATGCGGTTTTGGAGATTGTGTCCAGCGATTTTCTGTATCATAAATATGACAAGTCACCGGAGGGAGACCTGACGAAAGTGCGGGCCAGCATTGTCTGCGAGCCTACGCTGGCGTTCTGCGCGGGAGAGATCCGTCTGGGGGAATATCTGCTTCTGGGAAAGGGCGAGGAAGCGACCGGAGGGCGCGGAAGGAATTCCATCGTATCCGACGCCATGGAAGCGCTGATCGGAGCCATCTATCTGGATGGTGGTTTTGCTAATGCAAAAGAGTTCATTCACCGGTTTATCTTAAATGACATCGAACACAAGCAGCTCTTTTTTGATAGCAAGACTATCCTGCAGGAAATGGTCCAGAGTATGGGGGAGACCGCTCTGGTCTATGACTTATTACAGGAAGAAGGACCGGACCACAATAAGACATTTTTAGTCTGCGCCAAGATGGGAGAGACGGAGATTGGCAGAGGCGCCGGCCGCACGAAAAAAGCGGCGGAGCAGGTGGCCGCCTACCACGGGATTCTGAAGTTAAAGGGTTATGCCGGCGGGGAAGGTGACGTATGTATTTAAAAAGCATTGAGATTCAGGGCTTTAAGTCCTTTGCCAATAAAATATTGTTTGAGTTCCACAACGGAATCACCGGTATTGTAGGGCCAAACGGCAGCGGCAAGAGCAACGTCGCCGACGCGGTCCGCTGGGTGCTTGGCGAGCAGCGGATCAAGCAGCTGCGCGGGGCCAGCATGCAGGACGTCATTTTCTCCGGTACGGAGACCAGGAAACCACAGGGATTTGCCTATGTGGCCATCACCCTGGACAATGCGGACCATCAGCTGGCTATTGACTATGATGAGGTGACGGTGTCGAGACGGATCTACCGCTCCGGCGAGAGCGAGTACATGATCAACGGGAGCGCCTGCCGGTTGAAGGATATCAACGAACTGTTTTATGATACCGGTATCGGAAAAGAGGGCTACTCCATCATCGGCCAGGGCCAGATCGACAAGATCCTAAGCGGGAAACCGGAGGAGCGGCGGGAGCTGTTTGACGAGGCCGCCGGGATCGTGAAGTTTAAGCGGCGCAAGAATATCGCCCAGAAGAAGCTGGAGGACGAGAAACAAAACCTGGTCCGTGTCAGCGATATTTTATCGGAGTTAGAAAAGCAGGTGGGCCCTCTTGCCAGACAGTCGGAGGCGGCCAGAGAGTATCTGCGGTTAAAAGAGGAATTAAAGGTTTATGAGGTCAATCTGTTCCTGTTGGAGAGCGAGGCGGTCAAAGCACAGCTGAGAGACGTGGAGGGAAAAGAGGAGATCGTAGCCGGAGATCTGTCAGATGCCAGAGCGTCTTCCGACAAGATTAAAGCGGACTATGATTCTCTGGATGAGGTGCTGTCGGCTTTGGACAGCCAGATTGGCGGGGACAGCAATACGGTGAACCAGGCCAACATGCTGAAAGGTAATCTGGAGGGGCAGATCAACGTTCTTCTGGAGCAGATCAACACCGAGAAGATGAACGCCGACCACATCAACGCCAGGATTGCGTCCATCCGGGAGCAGATTGAGGAGAAGAAGGCCCAGATTTTAAAATATGAGACCGACAACTCGGAGATTGCCGACTTGGCCAAGGGAAGCGCCAAGCGCCAGGAGGAGGCGGAAGCTGCCCTCCGGGAAAAAGAAGAGCAGATCATGCTGCTGGACGAAAAGATCGAGACGGCCAAGGGCAGCATTATCATGACGCTCAACGAGAAGGCGTCCCTGACGGCCAGACAGCAGCGCTATGAGACCATGCTGGAGCAGGTCCAGGTAAGGCGGTCCGAGGTCTGCCAGAAGCTTTTGAAATCCAAGAGCGACGAGTCGGTACAGGAAGAGCAGTTAAAGCTGGAACAGGCCCAACTGGCTGAGATAGGCGTAAGACTGGACCAGCTGCAGGTATCCCAGGAGGAAGGGGAACTGGCGGCGAAGGAACTGGATGAGGAGGTGCGCCGACTCACCAGAAACTTAAATGAGACCGAGCAGGGCTATCACACCAATTACACCAAGCTGGATTCCTTGAAGAATATTGCCGAGCGCTACGAGGGCTACGGCAACAGCATCCGCCGGGTCATGGAAGTGAAGGACCGGGTACGCGGCATTCACGGCGTTGTGGCGGACATCGTGACAACCCAGAAGGAATATGAGACAGCCATTGAGACGGCTCTTGGCGGGAGTATCCAGAACATTGTCACAGATTCGGAGCAGACGGCCAAACAGCTGATTGAATATTTAAAGAAAAATAAATTCGGAAGAGCCACCTTCCTTCCGCTGACCAGTGTGGGGCAGAAGGGCGGTTTTACCCAGGAAAAAGCGTTAAAGGAGCCGGGAGTCATCGGCCTTGCCAGCGATCTTGTACAGGTGGAGGACACCTACAAGGGGCTGGCCCGGTATCTGCTTGGCAGAGTGGTGGTGGTGGACCAGATCGACCACGCCATCGCCCTGGCAAAGAAATTCCAGTATTCCCTGCGGATCGTCACCCTGGAGGGAGAACTGTTAAGCGCAGGCGGTTCCATGACCGGCGGTGCGTTCAAGAACAACAGCAATCTCCTGGGAAGAAAACGAGAGATTGAGGAGCTGGAGGAGCGCTGCGAGAAGGCTCTCAAAGCGGCCGACCAGTTAAAGGAAGCTTTGGAGCTTAACGAGGGCCTGCTGGCCGAGAAGCGGGGCGAGCTGGAACAGATCCGCACAGAGCAGCAGAAGGCGTATCTGGAGCAGAATACCATTCAGATGAACATCGCCCAGCTGGAGGATAAGATCACGGAGATCTCCGAATCCGCCGGGGATTTGGTGTCGGAGAACCGGCAGCTGGAGGAGCAGATTTTGGAGATCACCGGAAACCGGGACGGCCTGCTGCATGACGTGGAAGATCTGGATGCCTCCAACAACCAGGTCAACCAGGATATCGAGGCCCTGGGCCATCAGATGGAAGCGGCAAAGGCCGAGCGGGAGGAGATGGCCGCCGGCTTATCCTCCATCCGCATGGAGGCCGCCAACTTACAGCAGAAGTACAGTTTCGTGCTGGAAAATGTGGCCCGTGTCAGGGAGGAGATCAGGAAACTGAAAGAGGAGGCCGGAGAACTGGCCGGAGGCACCAGCGATACCCAGTCCATCATTGACGGCAAGAAAGCGGAGATTGGGCGGCTGCGGGAGCTGATTGGCAATGCCGTGAAGGAGATGGAGGAGGCAAAAGCCCGTTTGGACGAGGCCACTGCCAGGAAGGATGAGAAGTCCAGAGAGCAGAAAGGCCTATTTGAGAAGCGGGAGGAGCTGTCTGCCAGGATGAACCAGCTGGACAAGGACTTGTTCCGTCTTCAGAACCAGAAGGAGAAACTGGAGGAGAAGCTGGAGACCCACATCAACTACATGTGGAGCGAATACGAACTGACCTTCACCACCGCGGAGGCGCTTCGAGATCCGGAACTCACTGCTCTTGCGGAGATCAAAAAGAAGATCGACGGCTTGAAATCCGGCATCAAGGGCCTTGGCAATGTCAATGTCAACGCCATCGAGGACTATAAAGAAGTATCCGAGCGCTACGAGTTTATGAAGACCCAGCACGACGACTTAATCCAGGCGGAGGAGACTCTGCTTAAGATCATTGACGAGCTGGATACCGGCATGCGCCGCCAGTTTGAGGAGAAATTCCGGGAGATCAAGATTGAGTTTGACAAGGTGTTCCGGGAGTTGTTCGGAGGCGGACACGGGAACCTGGAACTGATGGAGGGCGAGGACATCCTGGAAGCGGGAATCCAGATTGTCTCCCAGCCGCCGGGCAAAAAGCTTCAGAACATGATGCAGCTCTCCGGTGGAGAGAAGGCCCTGACGGCCATTGCGCTGCTGTTTGCCATCCAGAACTTAAAGCCATCCCCGTTCTGTCTGCTGGACGAGATCGAGGCGGCCCTGGACGATTCAAACGTGGACCGGTTTGCAGGTTATTTACATAAATTGACTAAAAATACACAGTTTATTATTATCACCCACCGGCGTGGCACCATGGTGTCGGCAGACCGCCTCTATGGTATCACCATGCAGGAGAAGGGTGTATCGACATTGGTATCCGTGAACCTGATTGAGGAAGCGCTTGATAACTGATGTCACAGGACGAAAAGGAGGGCGACCTATGGAGGAGCAGAAAAAAGGCTTTTTTGGACGGCTGGTCCAGGGGCTGGCGAAGACGAGAGACAACATTGTGTCCGGCATGGATTCCATCTTCAGCGGATTTTCCGCTATCGACGATGATTTCTATGAGGAGATCGAGGAAACCCTGATTATGGGGGATCTGGGCATTCAGACCACCATGTCTATCGTGGAGGACCTGCGAAAGAAAGTAAAGGAACAGCATATCAAGGAACCGGCCGAATGCCGGAGCATCCTGATTGAGAGCATGAAGGCCCAGATGAACTTAGGGGAAAATGCCTACGAATTCGAGAACCGGAAATCCGTGGTCCTGGTTATCGGTGTCAACGGAGTGGGAAAAACCACCTCCGTGGGCAAGTTGGCGGGGCAGTTGAAGGATCAGGGAAAGAAGGTCATGTTAGCGGCTGCCGATACCTTCCGGGCCGCCGCCATCGAGCAGCTGACCGAGTGGTCCCACCGGGCCGGTGTGGAAATCATCGCCCAGCAGGAGGGCTCCGACCCGGCCGCCGTCATCTACGACGCCGTGGCCGCCGCCAAGTCCAGACATGCGGACGTACTGATCTGTGACACGGCGGGACGTCTTCACAACAAGAAGAACCTGATGGAGGAGTTAAAGAAGATCAACCGGATCATCGATAAGGAATACCCGGACGCTTACCGGGAGACGCTGGTGGTGCTGGACGGCACTACGGGACAGAATGCATTATCCCAGGCGAGACAGTTTATGGAAGTGGCCGAGGTGACGGGAATCATTCTCACAAAACTGGACGGAACAGCCAAGGGCGGGATCGCCGTGGCTATCCAGTCGGAGCTTGGCATTCCGGTAAAATATGTGGGTATCGGGGAACAGATCGACGACCTTCAAAAATTTAACGCGGACGAGTTTATCAACGCCCTGTTTGCGGTGAGAGAGTGATAAGGAGTTTGTCATGACATGGCAGGGGGAAGCCTGGCTGTGTCATGTGGAATGAGAACAGTTAACCAGTAAGAAAAGAGGCAGATGGTATGATGACATTGGAGAGTTTTGAGGAGGCTGCCGAGGCAGTCAGCAAAGTAACTCAGGAGACGAAGCTGTTGTACAGCGAATATTATTCCGGTCAGACCGGCAACAAGGTGTATTTCAAGCCGGAGAATATGCAGTACACCGGAGCTTACAAGGTGAGGGGTGCTTATTATAAGATCAGCACGTTGACGGACGAGGAGAAGGAAAAGGGCCTGATTACGGCATCCGCGGGCAATCATGCCCAGGGCGTGGCTTACGCGGCCAAGCTG
Source organism: Bacteroides thetaiotaomicron (assembly GCA_034142505.1). Lineage (GTDB taxonomy): Bacteria > Bacillota > Clostridia > Lachnospirales > Lachnospiraceae > Hungatella_A. The sequence continues at coordinate 44,318 of JAWZDV010000021.1, read as the reverse complement.
GCGGGAATCAGGGCAACCATCGTGATGCCCACCACCACACCGCTCATGAAGGTGAACCGCACCAAGAGCTACGGCGCCAAGGTGGTGCTGGCCGGAGACGTATTTGACGAGGCGTGCGAGAAAGCTTATGAGCTGGCCGACGAGTTCGGCTACACCTTCGTTCATCCCTTTGATGATCTGGCAGTTGCAACCGGCCAGGGAACCATCGCCATGGAGATCATCAAGGAGCTGCCCACTGTGGACTACATTCTGGTGCCGGTAGGCGGCGGCGGTCTGTGCGCCGGTGTCTCCACACTGGCCAAACTGCTGAATCCGAAGATCAAGGTGATCGGCGTGGAGCCGGCAGGCGCCAACTGTATGCAGGAATCCTTGAAAGCCGGCCATGTGGTAGGTCTTCCCGATGTGAACACCATCGCCGACGGCACGGCGGTCAAATGCCCGGGTGAGAAGATTTTCCCCTATATCCAGGAAAATGTGGACGACATCATCACCATCGAGGACAGCGAGTTGATCGTGGCCTTCCTTGACATGGTGGAGAACCACAAGATGATCGTGGAAAATTCCGGACTGTTAACCGTAGCGGCCTTAAAGCATATGAACGTGGAGAAAAAGAAAATTGTCTCTGTCTTGAGCGGCGGTAACATGGACGTGATCACCATGGCTTCCATCGTACAGCACGGTCTGATCCAGAGAGACAGAGTTTTCACCGTCTCCGTCCTTCTGCCGGATAAACCGGGCGAGCTGGCCAAGGTCTCCGCCCTCCTTGCCAAAGAGCAGGGCAATGTCATCAAGCTGGAGCACAACCAGTTTATCAGTATTAACCGCAACGCGGCGGTGGAACTGCGCATCACCATCGAGGCGTATGGAACGGAGCATAAAAACGCCATTGTACAGGCGCTGAATGATGCAGGATATCGTCCGAAACTGGTGAAATCTAAGGGGACTTATACGGAGTAGAACGCAACAGACCAGACGGCGGGAAAATTGGTATAAGAAGGTGCGTCAAGCTCGCTTGTAAGCACCTTCTTATACCAATTTTCACATCGGATGGACATCCGATGCTTCTTGACCGGCTTTTTCGGTCAAGAAGATTAGCCGTCGCAGCAGTCAAGAACATGTGCCATCTAAACTACTGCCCCAAACCCCAAACCACAAATCACACATAAGCCAGACCTCACTGACTTAGTTCCGAGAAACACAGTGAGTTCTGGCTTATTCCGCCATCCATAACAGAACACAGTTTTTTACACAGGGGGAACTGAAACAATGCCAAAGAAACTCTTTCATTACACAGCCAAAACTCCAGTTGGAGCGAATCTGCAATACTTTCTAAAATGGACAGCCATTTCCTGCGTCATCGGCTCCGCCGCCGGTCTGGCCGGAGCATTATTCGGCAAAGGAATCGGCATAGCGTCCAACTTCTTTAACAGCCACAGCTGGTCCCTGTTCCTTCTTCCCGCCGCCGGTCTCCTCATCGTCTGGCTGTACCGGACCTTCAACGAGGAGGGAAACAAAGGCACCAACATGGTCATCGAGGCCATCTCCTCTAACGAGAAGATCACGCCCACCACAGGACCGTTAATCTTCGTCAGCACCATCTTAACTCAGTTAGGCGGCGGCTCAGCCGGCCGTGAAGGAGCCGCCCTCCAATTAGGCGGCAGTCTGGGCAGTCTTTTCGGAAAAGTACTAAAGCTGGATGAGAAGGACAAAAAAATCGCTGTCATGTGCGGCATGAGCGCCTGTTTCGGCGCCTTATTCGGGACGCCGCTGGCGGCCGGCGTATTCTCTATGGAGGTCATCAGCATCGGAATCATGTACTACGCGGCCCTGGTTCCCTGTCTGTTTGCCTCATTTATCGGTGCAGGAATTGCTGGAATGCTGAACTTAAGTCCGGAACATTTCCTCATCCATGAAATCCCGCCTGTGACGCTTGGCTCCATGGCTTTCATCGTTCTGCTGGGTCTGATGTGCGCCATGGTCAGCGTGCTGATGTGCGTGATGCTGCACGGCTCCGAGCATTTATACCGCACCTATATCAAAAGCCCTTACGCCAGGATTCTGGCCGGCAGTGTGATACTTGTAGTCTTAAGCCTCCTGGTGAGAACCAGGGTTTACAATGGCGGCGGGATTCCTCTGATCGAGCAGAGCATGGAGGGAGATGTGCGTTACGAAGCCTTCCTGGTGAAAATGCTGTTCACGGCGGTGACGCTGGGAGCCGGTTTTAAAGGCGGCGAGATTGTGCCGACTCTCTGTGTAGGAGCCACATTCGGAGCGGCTGTCGGTATCTTGCTGGGCGTCTCCCCGTCGCTGTGCGCGGCCTGCGGGATGGCGGCTTTGTTCGTTGGGGTGACCAACTGCCCGATCGCCAGCGCACTGCTGGCCTTTGAACTGTTCGGATTTGAGGCCATGCCGTATTTTTCTATCATTATTGCGGTAAGCTTTACCTTATCGGGATATTACGGACTGTACCGCAGCCAGAAGTTTATCTACTCCAAGACAAAGACAGAATTTATCAACCGGAAAGCAAATTAAATACATAAACAAAAAAAGGCAAAGGCATTCGCGATAGAAAGGAACGAGATGGTTATGAGAACGTTGATCAATCATGTGACCGTATTGACGATGAATCAAGATCTGGAGGAATTAAGGGACGGCTATGTACTGGTGGAAGACCAGGTGATCCGTGAGGTGGGTTCCGGAGACGGCGGGGAACTGCCGGCAGTCTGCGGCAAGGTGATAGACGGCCGCGGCGGCATCCTGATGCCCGGTATGGTGAATACCCACTGCCACGTCTCCATGGTACCGTTCCGCTCCATGGGAGATGACTGCCCGGACCGTCTGCGCCGTTTCCTCTTCCCGCTGGAATTAGCGGCCATGACGCCAAAACTGGTATACACCGGCGCCCGCTACGGCATCTGTGAAATGCTGCTGGCCGGAGTAACCACATTTGCGGACATGTATTACTTTGAGGACCAGGTGGCGAGAGCCTGTGAGGAGATTGGCATCCGCGGTTATCTGGGAGAGACGGTGATCAATCAGGAGACCTGCGACAGCAGCGAGCCTTACGGCGGTCTGTCCTACGGGGAAGATTTCATCAAAACCTGGAAAGGCCATCCGCTGGTTACCCCTATGATCGCTCCCCACGGAACCAGCACCAATTCCCCGGACATGTTAAAGAAAGCCTGTGACCTTGCCGAGGCCCTCGATGTGCCGTGGACCATGCATGTCAGTGAGATGGATTATGAAATGAGCCATTTCAGGGAAACCTATAACCAGACACCGGTGGAATTCCTGCACAGCAGGGGAATGCTGGACAGCCGCTTGATTGCCGCCCACTGCATTCATCTGACGGATCACGATTTAGAACTGATGGAGGAAGCAGGCACAAAGGTGTCCCACTGCATCGGCTCCAACACCAAAGCAGGCAAGGGTGTGGCGCCGGTGAAAGAGCTGCTGGCCCATCACATCCCGGTCGGCTTTGGCACGGATGGTCCGTCTTCTGGGAATACCCTGGATTTATTCACCCAGTTCCGGCTGTTTGCTTCCTTCCAGAAGACCTGGAACCACGACAGAAGCCTGTTCCCCGCAAAGGAGATCGTCCGCCTGGGAACCATGGGCGGCGCCAGAGTACTTGGCGCGGAGCAGATGACCGGCTCCATAGAACCGGGAAAGAAGGCCGACCTAGTGCTGCTTAATCCTGACAAGGTGCAGATGTTCCCCTGCTATAACCCTTATTCCCTGCTGGTATATTCTGCCAACCCGTCGGTTGTGGACACGGTGATGGTGGACGGCCGGATTTTGGTGCGAAATGGGGCGCTGACCTGTGTGGATTTGGAGCAGATCCGGGCGGAATTGATGGAAAATATGCATGATTTTTATGAAAAGGCCGACGTTTACCGGGATATGATTTAAGCTGTGGAAGTTTGTCGAAAAAGTTCTATGGCTGTTGACATTTGCGGCGGACAATGGTAAGGTATATTCATTAGTGAAATTCATACTGACATCTTTGCATATAAGCCGTGCTAATCAATTCGTATTAGCGCGGTTTATAACTGAGTCGGGGAACAAGCAGAAACCAGAGAGGGGTTTGTGAGTGAAAGAGAAGAAGACCAGAATCTATTGGCTGTTATTACTGCCTGGCGTATTGTTTATCACCTTTTTTATGCTGATACCTCTGTTTTCGATTATTCTGAAAACATTTTTTGATGAGGGCGGCAGTTTTTCCTTAAGCGGATATTTCAAGCTGTTTTCCAGCACCTACTTCCAGCAGGTGTTTGTGCGCAGTATCAAGCTGAGTCTGATCAGCACGGTGGTATGCGCGGTGCTTGGATTCCCCACCTCCTATTACATTTCCAAATATTCAAAGCATAAAGGCATGCTGATGGCATTGGCGGTATTCCCCATGTTCACCAGCCCGGTGATCCGTTCCTTCAGCTGGATGGTTATCCTGGGCAAGAAGGGGATCGTCAATACGACCCTGGTGAGTCTGGGACTGTTTCCCAAGCCTGTCAGCCTGTTATACAATGAGTTTTCCATGGTGGTAGGCTTTATCCAGCTGTTCCTGCCGTTAATGATTCTGTCGCTGATCGGTGTGATGGACAACATTTCCGAGGATTTAAATGAGGCGGCCTGCAGTCTGGGAGCAACCAGGCTGGGAGCATTCCGCCATATCGTATTTCCGCTCAGTATTCCGGGGCTTGTAACAGGAAGCGTGCTGGTATTTACCGGGTGTCTGACGGCATACACCACGCCGCAGCTGCTGGGAGGGACCGACACGAGAGTGCTGGCCACCATGATCTACCAGCAGGCCATGTCTCTCGGAGACTGGACCCAGGCTTCGGTGGTGGCGGTGGTGATGATTGTAGTGACCATCGTGATCTCCACCGGGATCAACGCGGTGAGCCGGAAATTGAATCCAACCATATAGAGAAGGAGAACCCTATGTCTTTATTAGAATTACAAAATATCACGGCGGGATATGATAACAATATTATCTTAAAGGATTTAGATTTCAAGGTGGAGAAGGGCGAGTTAGTGTCCCTGCTTGGCTCCAGCGGCTGTGGCAAGACCACGACGCTGCGACTGATTGCCGGATTTTCAAACCCGATGGCGGGAACCTTTCTGTTTGATGGAAAGGATTACACCAACGTTCCGCTGCATAAGAGGAACTTCGGTTTTGTGTTCCAGAGCTACGCGCTGTTCCCTCATATGACCATCTTTGACAATGTGGCCTTCGGTTTGAAGATGAGGAAGCTGTCGGCGGAGCAGACGAAAAAAGAAGTGATGAACATGCTGGAAACCGTGGATCTGGTGGGCTTTGAGAACCGTTTCCCCAAGGAAATGTCGGGCGGACAGAGGCAGAGGGTGGCTTTGGCGAGAGCGCTTGTGATCAAACCGGACCTGCTGCTGTTAGATGAACCGCTCAGCAATCTGGACGCCAAGCTGCGGGTGAAGATGCGCGTGGAGATCAGAAGACTTCAGCAGAAGTTTGGATTTACCGCCATCTATGTGACCCATGACCAGGAGGAGTGCTTCGCGATCTCCGACAAGGTGGCCATCATGAACAAAGGCGTAATCGAGCAGATGGATGCGCCGTCGGCCATCTACAACCATCCGAATACGGAATTTATCGCCCATTTTGTGGGATTTGAGAATTTTATTGATTTGACGAAGGCGGAGGAAGCCGACATGTACCGGGCAGTGAACGGGCAGGGCATCCGCGTGAGTCACGGGAAGGCAGGAGAGAGCTTTAAGGCCTGCATCCGCCCGGAGGATATCTCAGTAGCGCCGGCAGGCTCTGTCGTGGTGAACGGCATTCCGGGAGAGATTACGGTAAACACATTCCTTGGCAAGCGCAGCCAGTACAACGTAAGGACCGACATCGGGGAACTGGAAGTCAGCACAGACCAGGAGAATGTTTACAGGACCGGAGACCAGGTGACCCTGTCTCTGGCACCCAATAAAATCATTTTGCTTTAAGGGAGAACAAGGAGAACGATTATGAAGAAAAATTTAATGGCTGTCACCATGGCAGCAGTACTGGCAGCAGGATCTCTGACCGGCTGTGGCAAAGGTTCCGGCACCACGGACACAACGGCGGCAGGAGCGGAGACCACCGCGAAGGCGGAGGGAGAGACCACTGTGGCGGCAGGCGATTTACCGTTCGCGGGACAGAAACTGAGCATTTCCACATTTTCCTTCAATGCGGAGCTGCTGCAGAAAAATGTATATGACCCGTTCATGGCGGCAACCGGCTGTGAACTGATCGTAGAGGGCGGCAAGAACGCCGAGCGTGTGACGAAGATCAAAGAGTCGCCGGACAACTACGATGTGGTGATTATAGGCGATGCGTTTATCGCGGATCTGATCGACGCGGATTTGATTGAGACGGTGGACAGCGCCAAGCTGACCAACTTAGATGCACTGTATGACACGGCGAAAGCGCCGTTTGGCGAGGAGTATGGCCCGGCCTATACCTTCAACCGTCTGGGGATTGTCTATGACCAGGCGACTACACCGGTGGAGATCACCAAGTGGGAGGATCTGTGGAATCCGGAGTTTGAGGGCTCCATCGCGATTCCTGATATCACAGCCACGACCGGTCCGTTATTCTACTATTCCGTGGCAAAGATGATGGGACTGGAGCCGGGGAAGGATGACGATGCCATCTTTGCAAAACTGGCAGAGTTAAAACCGAACGTAGCCAAGACCTACACCAGCGCCAACGATACCATCACCATGTTAAACCAGGGTGAGATCTCAGCGGCGGTTCTGCTTGACTATTCCTACACAGCGGCCAAGGCGGCTTCTGAGGATTATATCTGGGTGGACCCGGCGGAGGGAAGCTACAGCGGTTACAACACCATCAACATTGTGAAGGGCTGTGAGAACAAAGAACTGGCGGAAGCTTTCCTGGATTTCTATATTTCCAAGGAAGTACAGCTGGCGGAGGCCCTTGACGGCGTAGATTCTCCGGTGAGAAAAGATGTGGAACTGACCAAAGAACAGTCCGCCAACTTCACCTACGGCGCGGAAATGATTGACAATCTGTTGCTTTCCGACTGGTCTGTGATCAACACCAGCAAGGCAGACTGGACCGAGCGCTGGAACGAGTTATTCTCTGTAAAATAGTAACGGAAATTAAAAGGAGCGGAACCTTTATGAAGAAAAGTAAATCACTCTTGATCATAACCATACTTGTCTATGTATTTCTGGTGGGACCCCTGCTGGTGATTGTGGCGGCTTCGTTCAGCGACACCACCTATCTGAAGTTCCCCGGTGAGGGATTTACGCTGCGCTGGTATGAGCAGATTCTAAAGGTGAAATCCTTCGGGGCGGCGGCCAAGTACAGTATTATCGTAGCCATCGCGGCCACTCTGATAGCCCTTTTGCTGGGACTTCCGGCGGCCTATGCGCTGAACCGGTATAAATTCAAAGGGAAAGAAGCGATCAAGGGACTGTTTCTGTCCCCGGTGCTGATACCTGTGATCGTGCTTGGTTTTGTGATGCTTCGTTATGTGGTAAACCGTTATCACTTGCCGGCGCTGCCAAGCCTGCTGATCGGCCATACGATACTGTCGATCCCCTATGTGATGCGTGTGGTGACCTCCAGTCTGGCAAACTTTGATTTTGCCACGGAGGAAGCGGCCAGAATCCTGGGCGCAGGGCAGGTGTATACCTTCTTTCACATTGTACTGCCCAATATCAAGTCGGGAATTGCCTCGGCCTGTATCATGGCAATCATCAACTCTTTTAACAACGTGTCCTTATCGGCATTCTTAACGAGCGCTGGGGTGACCATGCTGCCGATTGAGATGATGGCTTATGTGGAGTACCACTTTGATCCGACCATCGCCGCGCTGGCCAGTTTGTTGATGGCTATTACGCTGGGCGTGATGCTGTTGATTGAGAAGACGCTGGGGTTGAAGAGCGTGGTGTAAGATCAAGAAAAGATTAGAAAAAGAGCCGCAGCGGTACACGTTCATTGATGTGCCGCTGCGGCTTTTTTTGAAAAGATGGAAAGATGTCATCTGGCTATGTCAGGTTCAGCTGTTCAAATTTCTCTCTTGGAAGGGAGGCTCCCTTCACTCCGACAACGGCGGCGGACACCCGGTTGGCAGTCTCGATGGCTTTGCGAAGAGGCAGGCCGGCAGTGAGACAGGCGAGAATGGCTCCGATATGGGAATCGCCGGCGCCGATCGTATCTACGACAGTGGCCGGCATTCCTGGGATGGTGTAGGAACCGCCGTTTTGTTCCAGGCAGTAGGTGCCGCGTTCACCGAGGGTGATGATGACTGTGTTGTGAGTGATGTCCTGGAGTTTTTTTGCGGCATCATGGATATCACCGACGCCGCTTAACGCTTCCGCTTCCAGCTCATTGATATGGAGCATGGGGGAGAGGGCGAAAATGCGTTCCAGTTTGCCGTCCTTGATCCGAACCCCCCTGGGGCCCGGGGCGAAGCAGATCGGGAGGTCCGGGTGCTCCTCTAAGTATTCCACCAGATTGCTGCCGGTCGGTTCCTCGACCTCCAGGCCGCAGAGGTAGACCATGGAGTAATCGGAAGCCGGATAGTCTTCCATCCATTCTTTTTGAAAGGTGTATTCCGCCCCATGGTAGGAGAGGAAGGTGCGTTCTCCGGTGGCTTCCACCAGACAGTAGCAGCAGCCGTTTTCCTGCTCCGGGAGATAGACCGGGACCTCACGGCCCTGTTTTTTCAGCTCTTTTAACACAAAATCGCCGTAGGTTCCGCCTCCCACCGGAGAGAGGAACGTGTGGGGCGCGTGAAAGAGATCCATCATATAGGCCACATTATAGGCACAGCCGCCAAGGGCCATAGACTGGGCGGTTGGGCGGAGATTTTCCTGGGTTTTCGGCAGATGGTCGATATTGATGATAATATCGACGCAGGTCGAACCGATGACGAGTACTGGTTTCATGGTATCCTCCTGATTCAATGCTTGATTTCATACTCTAACAAGTATACGATACAAACCAGTTTTCATCAATTGTTTTTGACGTCTGTTTATGCTAGAATCTAGATAGCATGGATTTAAAATTTGAAAGAAACTGCTAAAGAAAGGAAACGATCATGTATACAGAGATTATAGAATTATCCAACGCGCTGGCGGACAAAAGCGTGGCAAGGCGCAGGGATTTTCATAAACACCCGGAGACGGCCTGGTTTGAGATGCGGACCTCCGCCATTATCGCTAAGACTTTGACAGAATTGGGATATGAGGTGTTGACCGGGAAAGCCGTGTGCGCGGAGAACGCCAGAATTGGCGTGCCGCCGAAGGAAGCACTGGAGGGCCATGCGGAGCGGGTGCTGTCCCAGGGCGCGCCCGCGGAATATCTGACAGATGAGATGAAAGAAGGCTACACCGGCGTGATTGGCATCCTGCGCTGCGGGGAAGGGCCAGTGGTGGGGCTCCGCTTTGATATTGACGCGCTGGGGCTTCACGAGGATACCGGCCATAGCCACCGTCCTTACAGAGAGGGGTTTGCTTCCGTCAACGAGGGAATGATGCATGCCTGCGGTCATGACGCCCACGCCACCATCGGCCTCGGCGTGGCGGAGGTGCTGATGCAGCTGAAGGACCGTCTTCACGGTACGGTGAAGTTATTGTTCCAGCCTGGCGAGGAAGGCACCAAAGGAGCGCGGGCGATGGTGGCCAACGGTCATTTGGATGATGTGGATTTCTTCGCGGGAACCCACATCGCCCCCAACGACGGGCCGGATGACGGGGATGTCACTCCAGGCACCTACGGCTCCCTGGCGACTACCAAATATGACGTTTCCTACCACGGCCAGGCTTCCCATGCCGGCGGATTCCCGGAAAAGGGAGCCAGCGCCATTGTGGCGGCGGCCAACGCGGTGGTGAACCTGACCGCCATCCCAAGGCACAGCGGCGGCATCAGCCGGATCAACATCGGCACGATTGAGGGCGGCACTGGCCGGAACGTGGTTCCCAACGAGGCGAAGCTTCAAATGGAGGTGAGAGGGGAGACCACGGAGATTAACCGCTATATGGAGGACTGTGCCAGACGAATCTGCGAGGGCGCGGCGGCCATGTGCGGCTGCACCTGCGATATGGTGGTGATGGGCACCGCCGAGTCCCAGCACAGTGATGAGGATTTTTTGGCGGAGATTGGCCGGCTGATCCGGGCTGAGCTTCCACATCTGCGTGTCAGCAGCTGTGAAAATGCCTTGAACTGGGGAAGTGAGGACATCTCCCTGATGATGAACCGGGTGCAGGAGCACGGTGGGAAAGCCACCTACATGCGTTCCATGACCACCATGGCGTCCCCCCAGCACACCACGGGTTTTGATTTTGACGAGAAGGTGCTGACGGATGGGATACAGACCTTTTCCGCCATTGTGTACCATCTGTTACAATCATAAATAAAAGCAAAAAATGAGGGCGTCCGGCCAGTTATCAGCCGGATGCCCTTGTCTGTCAAAGCGTATCCTGTTTCGTCTCATTGGAATTTGTCTCTTCCGGTTTCTTCTCCGGTTTTACTTCAATGTAAGGGGGAGAAGGAATCACATCATCATGGACGGCGTCCAGGTCCTCTTTTTTATGTTTGATCATCTTCACTCCCAGTATAATAATCAGAAAAGCAATGACGCCCTGGGGAATGGTGTTGCTGGTCCGGTAGAACGCTTCCCGGACGGAATCCGGAATATGGAACATCCACATCATTTCCCTGGTGAAGTCGTTGAGGATATTCCACAGGATGCTGACGCCAAAGAGAATCATGATTCCGGCAATGAATTTTCTGTACTTTCTGACCCAATCATGAAATACAAAGGTATCCATATCAAACGGGACAATCCAGTGGTCATCCAGCGCATAGAATTCTTCGTCCGGAAGGGAATTCAAGTTATGCACATGGAAGAAACTGTAAAACCAGATTACCGGCAGGATAAAGGAAAGCGCCGCCAGATTAAACACGCCGGTAACGGCGAGCATGATGCCGAAAATACACATCAGGCTGATGCCCATCTTGTAGAAGCCCAGATACATTTCCCCGGCGCCGGGGATCAGGGAAAAGCAGAATGTAAAAAATTTATTTTTCTTGTTTGTCATCGGGTATTACCTCCATTTATTGATGATATAATTGCTTGGTGAAATCGTTTAGCCGATTTGTCATTTTTTCTACTCCGTCAAAAAGACGCTCAAAAGGCTGTTCCTGGCCCGGCGGGACAGGTCCGGATTCGATTCTGGATGAAAAGGCAGGACTGGTAAGGGATGGGGCAATGACCAGAAAAGCGATGGCGAATACTGCCGCGAATCCCACTTTTAAGGCGTAATAAAACAGTTCCAGCTTTTTGGAGGCCTGATTGCTTTTGGCTATAATCTGCACCTCAAACTGATGACTTCGCTTTAAAATGTCTTCCTTTAAGTATCTGGGTGCGGTCAAAAGCTCCTGGTCTTCCATGTAATCCGCAAACTGATCCATACAAAAATCACAGGATGCCAGATGTTCCAATTCTTCCAGGGTCAGTCTCATCGAAGTTTCCCGTGTCCGTGCTATGTCGATATGTGTCTGTTTATCCATTCCGTAAGTCCTCCTTTCGATATAGTTTTTTTAGCATTGCCTTGGCCCGGTAGATCTGGGTCTGCAAGGTTTTTATATTTTTCCCGGTTTTGGCGACTATTTCGCCGATATCCATCTCATAATAGAAGTAATCAACTGCTACGTCCCGGTAAGGCGGCTTTAACTTGCAGCAGCAGTCGTAAAGCTCTTTGCGCACCTCGGTTTCCAGATATTCCTTCTCAATCGATGACTGAGTGGAAGACGGCAGTGGATTGATGGAGAGAAAGTAGCTGTCTTCCGTCGGAATCTGTCTCCGGCCGGTGTTTTTTAAGTAATCCAGGCATTTGTTGGTGGCAATCTTACACAGCCATGCGCGTTCGTTGACACCGTCAAAGTAAGGAAGGTTTTTGTAGGCCGACAGGAAGGTCTCCTGGGTCATGTCCTGGGCGTCAAAGTAATCGCCAATCAGTTTATAACAGATGGAATAAATCAGATTTTGGTATTGCTGGACCATGGTTTCCAGCTGCTGCTCCATGCTAATTGCCACTCACCCCTTTCTCTCTGTTAATTATAACGACTGCAGGGTGCATTTGTCTTCAAAAAAATTTAATATATTTTATGGAGGCAAAAATTGGCAACTAAAGTGGATTTGTGCTATACTGATTCTACAACCTGCGACAAGAGTAAGGAGGAGAAGACTATGATTGAATTAGGAAAAGCGAAACGCGAGGCCATACAGTCGATTTGTCAGAACAGCGAAGAGGTGTTGGTTCGGGGCGCCATGGAGGGGACCATGGGACGTGTGTTTGTGCCGAAGCTTCAAAACTCCTCTTACTGCCTGATCCACTCCGGGGATTTTGCCTATTTGCTGGGACTGCCGCCAAGCGGCGGGGAGGGGGCGCTGAATTTAAAGGCTCTGATTTATGAGATGTGCAGCAATGATTTTATCACTCCCGGGGACGAGCGGTGGGCCGGATGGATCGAGGATGAATTTCAGGGCCGTTACCGGACGGTGACGAGATACGCGCTGAAAAAGGATGAGAACCATTTTGACCGGGCAGTGCTGGAGGGATACCGGAAGAACATTCCCGACGGAATCCGCATTAAGAAGATCGATGAGCGGCTTTATCATCTGGCGCTTAAGGAAGAGTGGAGCCGGGATTTCTGTTCCAACTTTGAGGATGAGAACCAGTTCATGAGAGACGGGCTGGGCTTTGTGGCGATGAAAGGGCGGGAGATTTTGGCCGGCTGTTCTGCTTACGGGTACAGCAGCGGTATGATGGAAGTGGAAGTGGGCACCAGAAAGGACTACCGCAGACAGGGACTGGCCCTGGCATGCAGCGCCGCGTTCTTATTGGAGTGTATGGACCGGGGGATATACCCCAACTGGAATGCATCCAATGAACAGTCGGTGGGACTGGCGGAAAAACTGGGATATGTGTTCCACAGGGAGTACCAGGTGTATCAGCTGTTAGATACGGAATCGGAAGAGTGAGCGTCCGCCATAGAAATCAAGTGATGGTGATGAAGGAATAGAGAATAAGATAGAAGCGAGGAGAGGGAGTTTATGGAGAGAAGAGACATTTATAAGGCGGTGGACCACACCCTGCTGCTGCAGGATGCGACATGGGAGGAGATCCGGCAGATCTGTGACGACGCGGCTGCTTATGGCACGGCATCGGTATGCATCCCGCCGTCCTATGTCAAGAGGGCGAAAGAATATCTGGGCGGGAAGATACCGGTCTGCACGGTTATCGGATTTCCGAACGGCTACAATACCACGGCGGTAAAAGTATTCGAGACCGAGGACGCCATCAAAAACGGAGCGGTAGAGATCGATATGGTGATCAATATTGGTGATTTGAGAGATAAGAATTATGACAAGATCACAGATGAGATCCGGCAGATCAAAAAGGCCTGCGGCAGTCTGGTGTTAAAGGTCATTATCGAAACCTGTCTTCTGACGGAGGAGGAAAAGATCAAGATGTGTGAACTTGTGACAGCGGCCGGGGCGGATTATATCAAGACCTCCACCGGATTTTCCAAAGGGGGAGCTTCCTTTGAGGATATTGCCCTGTTCAAGAAGCATGTGGGTGATGGCGTGAAGATCAAGGCGGCCGGCGGTATTTCCTCGTTTGAGGATGCCGAGCGGTTTATCAGTCTTGGGGCGGACCGGCTTGGGACCAGCCGGATTGTAAAACTGGCAAAAGCGGAGGAGGAAGGACATGGACGACAGACAGCTGATACGGACGGCTATTGAGAACCTGCCAAATTCCTACGTGCCCTACTCTCATTTTCATGTGTCGGCGGCGCTGCTGTGCAAGGATGGCACGGTGTATACGGGCAGCAATATTGAGAATGCGGCTTACAGCGCCACGGTGTGTGCGGAGCGGAGTGCATTCTTCCGCGCGTTAAATGAGGGGAAACGGGATTTTGAAGCCATTGTTATCTGCGGCGGCATGGATGGTGTAATCGCTGATTACTGTGCGCCCTGCGGCGTGTGCCGCCAGGTGATGAGGGAATTCTGCAGTCCCCGGGAGTTTCGGATTATTTTGGCAAAGTCAACGGAGGATTACAGGGTATTTACACTGGAGGAACTGCTTCCTCTGGGGTTTGGACCGGAGAATTTACGATAGGTTTGGAAAGAGGAAGAAACGAGACCAGCCGGAACCTGGGAGGAGGATTGCACGATGCGGATGTATGATTTGATAGCCACGAAGAAACATGGCGGCGCGCTGACAAAAGAGGAGATTGCCTACATGATTCAGGGATTTGTATCAGGTGAGATTCCGGACTACCAGATGTCGGCCATGCTGATGGCGATTTATTTTCAGGGAATGAATGACGAGGAGATGACATATCTTACATTAGAGATGGCTCGTTCCGGTGACATGGTGGACTTGTCGACCATTGACGGAATCAAGGTGGATAAGCACAGCACCGGCGGCGTGGGGGACAAGACGACCCTGGTGATCGGACCGCTGGCGGCATCTCTTGGCGTCAAGGTCGCCAAGATGTCAGGCCGGGGCCTGGGCCATACGGGTGGAACCATCGACAAGATGGAGTCCATACCCGGACTCCAGACATCCATTCCAAAGGAGGAGTTTTTCGATATTGTCAACCGCACCGGGATCGCGGTCATCGGCCAGTCGGGCAATATGGTTCCGGCTGACAAGAAGCTGTATGCGCTGCGTGACGTGACGGCGACGGTGGACAGTATTCCGCTTATTGCGTCCTCAATCATGAGCAAGAAGCTGGCGGCGGGAAGCGACGGCATCGTGCTGGATGTGAAGACCGGAAGCGGCGCGTTTATGAAAACGCTGGACGATTCCATTGCGCTGGCAAAAGAGATGGTGGCCATCGGAACGAGAGCGGGACGGAGCTGCTGTGGACTGATCACCGATATGGATGTGCCCTTAGGCCACGCCATCGGCAATTCCATGGAAGTGATCGAGGCGGTGGATACCTTGCGAGGGAAGGGGCCGGAGGATTTGACGGAGGTCTGCTTACAGCTGGCGGCCCATATGCTCTATATGGCAAAACGCGGGGAGATCGCAGCCTGTTATGAGATGGCGAAGAAGGCTCTGGAGGATGGAAGCGGACTGGCGGCTCTGGCAGCCATGGTGAAAGCCCAGGGTGGCGAGGAGTCTTACATCCTGGATACGGAACGGTTTGAAAAAGCGCCCTATACCCGTGAAGTGAAAGCACAGCAGAGCGGAACCATCACCCATATTGACACCGAGGCCTGCGGGATTGCCTCCGTGCTGCTTGGCGCGGGACGCAGCCGAAAGGAGGATGCAATCGACTACTCCGCCGGCATTTACCTGGTGAAAAAATATGGGGACACAGTCGAGGAAGGCCAGGTTCTGGCGGTGCTTCACGCGTCCGACGAATCGCTGTTTGCGGATGCGGAGAAAAAACTCCGGGAGGCCTATGTGATCGGCGGGGAACCGGCCGCGCCGAAGAAGCTGATTTATGCCAGGGTGACGAAGGATGAGATTGTCCGCTTTTGACAAGAACATACAGAGGATAACATTCCCAGAAGTGATTGGAAAAACATCATTGAAAAATTGAAAGTACTATTGTATAATATAGTTACCAGTTAGAGAAATTTGTGATTCCTGGAATGCTCGACAATCTTACCTTCTTTGAACCTACATTGGACATCACGGGCTTCCGATATCTTCACACGGATGTCAGGCCTCCTTTGAGTGGAAGGCAGAAGTTTGAATTAGGTCGCCCACCTAGCACGGCTAGGCGTCAAATAGTAAGAACCGGCATTTTGGGATCACAAAAGAAAAAAGCAGCGAGAAATCGCTGCTTTATCTTTTAAAGCGACTGCGCTCCGGCGCAAGAGTCTGCCAAAGCAGACTCTTTATCTTTTTGCATAAATGTGGTACTCTATAAGAAATCGAATAAAATTTTATAACAATACGGGAATGAGGAAACGGGGATGAAGGAACATAAATTCAGAGAATATATCTACATGGGAGTGACGGCAGTGCTGGTGATTGTGGCTTGTATCGCCTGTGTGTTTATTTTCTTAAAATGGGGCGCGGTGAAGGCCGGGCTTCGGACACTGAGCGGGATTCTGGCGCCCATCACTTACGGGGCGATTTTAGCCTACCTGCTGACGCCGGTCTACAACCGGGTGGTTAAGTGGAGCAGCAGGATCACCGGGAAATACATGAGCAGCCAGAGCAAGGGGGAGGGGCTTGCCAGAGCGTTTGGAACGCTGGTCAGTCTGGCGCTGCTGTTTGTGATTGTGATCGGCCTGATCTGGATGGTGATTCCCCAGGTGTTAAACAGTATTTTCGGGGTCATCAACGCCCTTCCGGGGAATGCGGAGAAGCTGTCTATCTGGATTCAGACGGTATTTGCCAACAATCCGGATGTGGAACAGACCGTGCTGGATTTATATAACCAAGCTGTTGACAAGTTGATTGCCTGGTCCACCACAGATCTGATTCCCAATTTGGAGAAGGTGATCTCCGGCGTGTTCAGCGGTGTGATCAGCGTGGTCAATGTGCTGATGAATGCCCTGATCGGCGTGGTGGTGATGGTGTATCTCTTAAATATCAAGGGGAAACTCTGCGCGCAGGCGAAGAAGAGCATCTACGGCTTTTTCCCCCTTGGCATTGCCAATGAGATTATTGAGAAGTTCCGGTTTATCCACCAGGTGTTCGGTGGGTTTATCATCGGAAAGATTCTGGATTCCGTGATTATCGGTCTGCTGTGTTTCGTGTGTCTGTCTGTTATGAAGATGCCGTATGTACTGCTGATCAGCGTGATTGTGGGGGTGACCAACGTGATCCCGTTTTTTGGCCCGTTTATCGGGGCTATCCCCAGTTCCATCCTGATTTTGATGATCAATCCGATCCAGTGTCTGTATTTCCTGATTTTCATTTTCCTGCTTCAGCAGTTTGACGGGAATATTCTGGGACCGAAGATTCTGGGAGAGAGCACCGGGCTCTCCAGTTTCTGGGTGCTGTTTTCCATTCTGCTGTTTGGCGGGCTGATGGGCTTTGTGGGAATGATTATTGCCGTGCCTACCTTTGCGGTATTCTACCGACTGGTGTCGGAGCGGGTGACGGTGCTGCTCAAAAAGAAAAATTTAAATACGGAAACCGATATTTATCAGAACTTAGATCATATTGAAGTAGAAGGACGTATCTATGTGCCTCTCGCTGTGGAGGCGGAGAATAAGGAATGTGAAGGAGCCGATGAGGGAGAACATTAAAAGCAGAAATTCCAGAAATAATTCCAGAAGTAAAAAGTCCGGTATCAGAAGAGCCGGCAGCAGGAACAGGACTCTGGCGTGGCTGATTGGGATTCCCGTGGTAGTTCTGGTGCTGATTGTGGTGATCATTGTCAGCGAGCCGGAACGGGACGGAATCTCCAGGGCGGCGGCCTGCAAGGCGGCGGCCCTTACCATGACCACGGCGGAGGAATGCCGGGAACAGGCCAGGGCGGAGGTTTCGTATTTTCCTGAAAAGGCAAAAAGCCAGTGGTATGTCAAATATATGGATTATTTATACCGCCAGGAGCTCCTGACCACGGATATGGTTCCGGCGGAGGAAAAGACGGCGGAAGGCTGGCTGACCTACGAGGAGGCCGGGGCGCTGGCCACGCGGATGTCGGAGAGCCTTGGGAGTCTGGTGAAGGTGACGAAGGGGAACCGGAAAAAGCATTTTCCAAAGGACCAGTGGTGGCTGCTTTACGATGAGATGCGAAAGGTGGCGGACACGGAGGGGGCGGTGGAGAGAAAACAGATTCTCGTCTACGGAACGCCTCTCAATGTGGACGGGGCGGCGGCCTGGACGGCTTATACCAGCGAGGGCACCCTGGGGTTTGAGGGCCTGAGCCTGGATTCCTACATAGACAGCGAGATTGCCGTGCTGATGCGCGGAAAAGAACTGATCCGGGTGGAGAGCCTGGTGTCGGAGGAGGTGGTGTACCGCAATATCTGGCTGAAATCCGCCACGGAGAAGACGTTAGAAGGTTATGTGGGAACCATCACGAGACAGTTTGACTTGAAGAAAGAACTGAAGAAGCCGGGGGAGATGGGCAACATGGTTGCGGATCTTCATTTATCCGGCGGGAAAGTAAAAAAAGTAGTGTTAAAAAAGGAGAAGATCACCGGAAAGGTACTGGAGGTGAAGGACGGCTCCATTGAGATTGAGGGCTACGGGGCGGTGCCGCTGGATGATAATTTCTCTGTCTATAAAATATACGGGGAGTTCCGGCAGCAGCAGAAATCGGATATTCTGGTGGGGTACGATATTCAGGAGTTTGTGGTGGCGGACGGGAAGCTGTGCGCGGCTTTGAGCGTGCGCCAGTTTGACGCGGAGACCATCCGCGTGCTGGTGATGGATACGGGCTTCCATTCTCTGTTCCACGACAGCATTACCTTGACGCCGGAGAGCGATGCGACGCTGGTGATTGACGAGAAGGAGACGAAGGTCTCAGCAGGGGAGAGTATTACCTTTGCCATGGATGACAAACGGCTGGATGACGGGCGTATCATCATCAAGTCCTCGGATGATCTGCGGGGAATCGCGGTGAACTCCATCGAGCGCGCCCAGGGGATTCCGGTATATCCGGGACGGCTGGAAGTGAAGAGGGAGGAGGAAGGTCTGGTGCTGGTCAATGAGCTTTACCTGGAGGATTACTTAAAGCGGGTGGTTCCCAGCGAGATGCCGGCCAGCTATGCGACGGAGGCATTGAAAGCCCAGGCGGTCTGTGCCAGAACCTACGCGTACCGGCAGATCCGGGGCAACAGCTACCGGCAGTACGGCGCCCATGTGGATGACAGCACCAGATTCCAGGTGTACAACAATGTGATGACGGACGCCAATACGGACACGGCGGTCAATGAGACCTACGGAAAGCTTCTGCAGTATGAGGGGGCGGTGCTGGAAGCCTATTATTTCTCCACCTCCTGCGGGGTGACGACAGACGGAACCATCTGGGGAGCGGATTTGAGCACGGTGCCGTATTTACAGAGTGTGTCCGTGTCGGAGAAGGCGGTTGACCTGGATTTGACAAGCAATGTGGTGTTTGCCGACTTTATCAAGAACACGACCTATCCCTCCTACGAGTCCGGCTTTGCCCTGTATCGGTGGCGGACTGCCATCACCAGCAGACAGCTGGAACAGAAGGTGAATGATATTGGAACCATCACCAAGGTGACGATGAAGGAACGGGGAGCCGGAGGAATTGGGAAGACTTTGGAGATTGAGGGAACCGGTGGTGTGAAGACCATCTCGGGGCAGGGACAGATCCGCCAGATTCTGGGAAATCCGGAGCTGGTGATCACCAAGAATGACGGGAAGACGATGACTGGTTCCGATACGATACCCAGCGCGTTTATTGCGATTGAGCGCGGGGAGCCGGATGCGGAGAATGTGACGACCTTTACCATCTATGGCGGCGGCTATGGCCACGGCGTGGGCATGAGCCAGAATGGCGCCCAGGGGATGGCGAAGAATGGGATGAATTACAAGGATATCCTGACGGCATTTTTCAGCGGAGCGGTTGTGGAGGAGATAGGAGCCAGTTAGAGAAGAGTTGTAAAAAAGAAGGCCGGTATCCGGAGAAGACAGAAGCTGTCGATATCCGGATACCGGCTTTTTATAGTACAGCTTCCACTCAGCGGCGGAAGCAGTAGCGCGGAAGACCGTCCTTCATAGGGCGGGGCACTTCGCCCTGGATCAGAGGCAGAACGTAGGACAGAAACTCTTCGCTGATATCGGTTCCATGTCCGGTGATCCACTCCGTTGGGAAGGATTTCTCCTTGTTGCAGACCTCGTTGACATCCACTAAGTGATACTGAATCCCATATTCTTCTCCCGGCTGGCGCTTCAAGGCTGCCATCATGCCGGTGGCGCCGTCTAATGCCGCCCGGACGCCAAAGATACCAGCCATGGAGGCTTCCTCCACATCGGCCAGGGAGGCCACCATGCCGGAGCACCGCTGACTCACATTCAGTTCCACGGAGCGGGCCTTGATGCCGAAGTGGTTTCTCACGAAGTTCTCCAGCACCTTGCCGCAGCCGGCCAGCATCTTATGGCCGAAGTTGTCCACCCGGGCTTCATCGGCATACTCGCAGATCAGCCGTCCGCTGGAATCGGAAATTCCCTCCGACACGCAGACAATCACGCTGGGACTTTTTGCCAGGGCCGCTTTTAAATCTCTGCTGAACTGTTTGAATTCAAAATTGGATTCCGGGAGATAGATGAGCATAGGATTTTGAAGTTCCTCTGTTCGGGCCAGCACGCTGGCGGCTGTCAGCCACCCGGCGTGGCGTCCCATCAGTTCCACGATGGTGACGGCCGGCTGCTGGTACACGGAGGAATCCAGCACAATCTCACGGACGGTAGATGCCACATACTTGGCTGCGCTTCCGTAGCCGGGGGTGTGGTCGGTATGAATTAAATCATTGTCAATGGTTTTGGGGATTCCCACAAACCGGATGGAACTCTTTAATCTGGACGCGCAGCGGGACAGCTTGCTGACGGTGTCCATGGAATCATTGCCGCCAATATAGAAGAAGTATCCGATGTTTAACGCTTCCAGTTTCTCAAATAAGGTGACGTAGACAGGGGAGGTGAAATCCTCCGGCAGCTTAAACCGGCAGGAGCCGAGGTAGGCGGCCGGGGTCAGCTTTACAAGCTCTAGCTCCTCGGAAGATAGATCATTGCCAAGGTCCATATACATATCTTTTAAGAATCCTTCAATTCCATGAATCATGCCATAGACATGACCGATGCTCTCCGGATGGTTCTTTCCCTCACAGACAACCCCGTAGAGACTTGCATTGATCACCGCAGTCGGTCCGCCGGATTGCCCAACGATAATATTTTTTTTCATATGTTTGTACTCCTTTTTGATGTGCGTTTCTATTTTATAATAGTTGTCCCTTCTTTGCAACCTAATTCCCATTCCGGTCAAATTTAAAATTTTGATGATTATTTGGATTTGTGTGTATAACTTTCGAAAATCGGCCTATACTATCAACATACACCAAAGAAAAAAATTAATACTTATCCTCCCCTTTTAACCAGGCTCATCTGCGGCAATGCAGGTGGGCCTGATTTTTTTACGGATCACCCGGCGAGATGATTTGAAAAAACATTTTGCAAAATGGACGGACTTGTTATATACTATATAGGAGTTTGTATTTGAATCAAAAGAAAGAGGATGGAGAACAACTATGGCGATTTTAGAGACATGGAGAAATCTGGCTTACGGTGAGGGCCTGGACGATAAAGAGAAAGAGAATTTCTGGGCTGGTTATTTTACGATTGAAAAGGGGATCTACGAGAAGATTTTATCGAATCCCACAGAAGTGATCGAGGGAACGGTGAAGGAACTGGCGGACAAGTATGAGACGGAAGTTCTCATCATGACCGGATTCTTAGACGGCATCAACGAGAGTCTGAAGGGCTACGAGAACCCGATTGATACCATGGAAGAGGACACCGTGGTGAAGATCGAGATTGACCCGGAGAAATTATACTACAATATGGTGGAGGCCAAGGCTGACTGGCTCTACAACCTGCCGATGTGGGAGGAGATTCTGCCGGAGGAGAAGAGAAAAGAGCTTTACAAGGAGCAGAAGAAATCCGGCACCATCGTCAAGGGACCGAAGGTCGGCAGAAACGACCCGTGTCCATGCGGCAGCGGCTTGAAGTACAAAAAGTGCTGCGGGAAAAACCAGTAATCAAAAGAGCAGACATTAACGGAAAGCAGGGCGCGGACAGGAAGCGTTCTGCTTTCTTTATCACAGGAACAGATAAAGGAGAGAAGCAGATGGATGCCTACACCGGTTTTGCGTCGGTCTATGATACATTTATGGACAATATTCCCTATGAGGAATGGTGTGCATATCTTCAGGATTTGCTGAAAGAATATGGAGTGGGGGACGGACTTGTGCTGGAGCTTGGCTGTGGCACGGGAAGCGTGGCGGAATGCTTAGCTTCCATGGGTTACGACATGATTGGCGTGGACAATTCTGAAGAGATGCTCCAGATTGCCATGGAAAAGCGGGCGGAGTCCGGCAGAGACATTCTCTATCTCCTCCAGGACATGCGGGAGTTTGAACTGTATGGCACGGTGAGGGCGGTGGTCAGCATCTGCGATTCCATGAATTATGTGACGGAATATGAGGACCTGGTGACGGTATTCCAGCTGGTGAACAATTATTTAGACCCGGAAGGTGTGTTCATCTTTGATTTAAACACGGTCTACAAGTATGAAGCGCTGCTGGGGGAGAGCACCATCGCCGAGAACCGGGAGGACTGCAGTTTCATCTGGGAAAATGACTACGACCGGGACGCCATGATCAACGAGTATGACCTGGCACTGTTTATCCGGGAGGAGGATGGCCGTTACCGGAAATACGAGGAGACCCATTTCCAGAAGGCTTACGCCATTGATACGGTCAAGCAGGCCATCGCGGAGGCCGGGATGGAATTTGTGGCTGTCTACGATGCTTTTACGAAGAACCCGCCGGGGGAAGACAGTGAAAGAATCTATGTGATTGCCAGGGAACACGGCAAGGCTTAACCGATAGATACCAATAGAAAGAGGATTGATTATGACAGATTATATCGTACGTGCAACCGCGGCGGACGGAGAGATCCGTGCATTTGCCGCTACAACGAGAGACTTGGTGGAGGAGGCCCGCGGTGCCCATAACTTAAGCCCTGTGGCCACGGCGGCCCTTGGACGGCTTTTGACAGCCGCCGGCATGATGGGCTCCATGATGAAGGGGGAGGACGATTTACTGACCATCAAGATTCAGGGAGATGGCCCCATCGGCGGTCTGACGGTGACTGCGGACGCCAAAGGGGATGTGAAGGGCTACGCCTTCAACCCGTCGGTCATGCTTCCGCCCAATGCACAGGGCAAGCTGGATGTGGGCGGTGCGCTTGGCGTGGGTGTGCTGAGCGTTATCCAGGATACGGGCATGAAGGAGCCGTATGTGGGACAGACCATTCTAGTCAGCGGCGAGATCGCCGAGGACCTGACTTACTATTATGCCACCTCGGAGCAGATTCCCACTTCCGTGGCCTTAGGGGTGTTGATGAATAAAGAAAATACCGTCCGTCAGGCCGGCGGCTTTATCATCCAGCTGATGCCGGGGGCGTCGGAGGAGATCATCAGCCGTCTGGAGGCGAAGCTGAATGAGATTTCTTCCATCACCTCCTTATTGGATGCGGGCAACACGCCTGAGGAGATTTTAGAGCACATTCTTGGGGAATTCGATTTGACAATCACCGATAAGATGGACACCAGGTTCTACTGCAACTGTGAAAAGCAGAGAGTGGAGAAGGCGTTAATCAGCATCGGTAAGAAAGATCTGCAGGAGATGATCGACGACGGCAAAGCCATCGAGGTTAACTGTCATTTCTGCAATAAACATTACAATTTTGAGGTGGAAGAGTTACAAGAACTGTATCAGAAGGCCAGCCATTAGACGGTTTTAGACGTGAGCAGGGGCTGTCACTGAAATTCAGTGGCAGCCCCTGCGTAATCACGTACGGTGTAACACTATATCTTCCTTCTTACATAAACATAACTTATATACAGAATGAAAAAGGTACACTGGTAAGATGATTATTGTACTACGGTTACATTGATTGCCTGCGGGCCTTTGGCTCCGTCAGTTACGTCGAATTCGACAGTAGCGCCTTCTTCCAGGGACTTGAAGCCGTCCATGGCCAGACCTGAATAATGTACGAATACATCGCTTCCAGACTCGTCGGAAATGAAACCGTAACCTTTTTGGTTGTTAAACCACTTCACTGTACCTCTGCTCATGATGATACCTCCAAAATAAAATAAAAATAATAGTATAGCTGCCATATTCTGTGCAACTTCCCTAAGAATAGCATACTATGAAAAAACTGTCAAATAGTTTCACATAGAATAAAAAAATTTTAAATAAAATGAGGAATGAGGATGAAATTAGCAAAAGTATGGCATCATTTTGTGACAATTACGGAACATAAATGGCTGGTACTGAAAAACTGCTTCCGGGTAGGGCTGTACCGGCAGGGACTCTGTCACGATTTATCCAAATACAGCCCGGAAGAATTCTGGACCGGCGTCCGCTATTACCAGGGCAACCGGAGCCCCAACGCGGCAGAGCGGGAGAAACTGGGCTTTTCCAAGGCCTGGCTCCACCACAAGGGGCGGAACAAGCATCATTTTGAATATTGGATTGATTTTTCCCTGGATTTCAAGGAGGGACTGGTGGGCCACAAGATGCCGCTCCGTTACGTCATCGAGATGATGATGGACCGGATTGCCGCCTCCAAGGTGTATAAGGGGAAGGACTATACCGACAGCTGTCCGCTGGAATACTATAATTTCAGCAAAGATTTCATCGTCATTCACCCGGAAACACGGGCGTTGCTGGAAACGCTTCTGTACATGCTGCGGGATAAGGGCGAGAAACAGACCTTTTCCTATATGAGACAGCTTCTTAAAAAAGGCAGCTATTAAAACGAGAACCGATTAAAATTTGGTATAAATTCATCTCTGCGGAACAAACTAACCCATGATAAACATTCGTTAGCAAAGGAGCAGGAAGATGAGAGACAATTATCGAAACGGGGAACAAAACCAGGAGACGAATCAGGACGTACAGGAGCGAAACAGCAGCAGACAGGGCGGAAACAGTCGAAATGTATCCCCTGATGATAAAAAGAAAGAAAAAGAGATCGAGGAAAAAGAGGACGAAAAGCTGGAAGAATACGGCCAGATGACCTTGGAGAAAAATGCAGGCCAAAAGAAAATCCATCTCCTATCCATCATCGGCGAGATCGAGGGCCATGAGAACCTCTCCGGCAACAGCAAGGCCACCAAATACGACCACGTACTGCCCCAGCTGGCCGCCATCGAGGACAACGACACCGTGGACGGCATGCTGGTGCTGTTAAATACCTCCGGCGGAGATGTGGACGCGGGACTTGCCATCGCGGAGATGATCGCGTCCTTAAGCATTCCCACGGTATCGCTGGTATTGGGAGGCAGCCATTCCATCGGGGTGCCGCTGGCGGTGTCCACCGACTATTCCTTCATCGTGCCAACCGGTACCATGATGGTCCATCCGGTGCGTATGACCGGTATGGTGATCGGCGCGTCCCAGACGTATGAGTATTTTGAGATGATTCAGGACCGGATCTTAAGCTTTGTGTCGGGACATGCGGCCATCGCCTACGACCAGGTAAAACGGCTGATGTTAAACACGGAGATGCTGACCAGGGATTTGGGAACCGTTCTGGTGGGGGAGGAAGCGGTCAAATGCGGACTCATCGACGAGGTAGGCGGAATCCGCAACGCCCTCGACAAATTATACCAGATGATGGAAGAGAGCGAGGACGGGAAACGGGCAGGCCGAAATGCAAACCAGCCCAGATGATTCTTGCAATTTGCCTCCTTTTTTTGTATACTATCTATTGGAATTGATCGGTTAAATAAAGGAGGCTTTGTTTTCGTGGCAGGCACAACTAATAAGAGCAAAAAAGCGGCTCCGTCCAAAAAGACGACGACAGCCAGAACAAAAAAACAGACACAGACAAAGAAAAACGGTGGGGAGAGCAGTTTTATCCGCTCCGAGGTGTTGATTATCGCCTCGTTTGCCATCGCAGTCCTTTTGTTTTTAAGCAATTTTCATCTGTGCGGCGTGGCAGGTGATCTACTCAGAAAGGTGCAACTGGGAATCTTCGGTATGGTAGGTTTTGTTGCACCTGTTCTTTTGTTTGTGGGGACATGCTTCTATCTGTCCAACAAAGGGAATCCCATCGCCTCGTTAAAGATTATCTCGGTGGTGATGGCGATCTTAACGCTGTGCGCGCTGGCGCAGATGATGTTTGGCGGCGGCTATGTGCCGGGGCAGAAACTGACGGAGAACTTTTTGGCGTCCTCGGTCAAGGGAGCCGGCGGCGGATGGCTGGGCGGCCTTCTTGTGATGCTCCTGGGCTCGATTCTGGGAACCGTCGGGACATATCTGGTGCTGACGGTACTGCTGGTGATCTGTATTGTCTGCATCACGGAGAAATCCCTGGTGAGTGTGGTGAAGAAGGGCAGCGACAAGGCATACCAGTACGCCAAGGAGGATGTGGACCGGCGCAAGATCCTTCACGAGGAGCGCAAAGAGGAGAAACGCCGGCTGAGGGAGGAACAGAAGGTCCGAGGCGTCAATCTGGACTCCACCAAGCTGGGGGGAGAACCGGCGGCTCCGGTGTCATTTTTGGATGATCTGGAGGAGGACGACGAGGCGGCGGCAGCCGTGGCGGTCCGCAGTGAATTGGAGGAAGAGGCGCTTGCGAAGGTGCGCAAGGCCGATATATTCACCGGAAGCATCGCCATGCCGGAACACTACATAGATGATGACAATGACACCGTGCCATTTGACACGGAGGGGGACAGCGCCGTGGCGGCCGCTCCTGCCATGAAGGTGATTCCTGGCGGTCTGGGCCAGATGGATGACGGCAGAGAGATCGTGCTGAAACGGGATACCAGAACCCTGGAAGAGATGAGTATTGTGGAGGATGACCTCTATCCGACGGAGAGTGCGGACGACGGAGTCAATTACAGTGAATTCTTTATTCCGGAGGAGCCAAAGCGGGTGGTGACGGCTTCCGGCAAGGTGATTGAGACCGATACGGAGATGTTAAAGAAAAAGCTGGAGTCCAAGCGGGCTGAGGCGGCCAAGGAGGGCGACATCAGTGTGGCGGAGCAGATCAAACAGAAGCCGGTGGTAAAGAAGGAGTACAAGTTCCCGCCGCTCACCCTGTTAAAACGCGGCAGCAAGCTGGCCGGGTCCTACTCGGAGAAGGAGTACAAGGAGACGGCCATCAAGCTCCAGCAGACGCTTCAGAACTTCGGTGTGGGCGTCACTGTGACCAATGTCAGCTGCGGGCCCTCCGTGACCCGGTATGAGCTTCACCCGGAACAGGGTGTGAAGGTCAGCAAGATTGTGGGTCTGGCCGATGACCTGAAACTGAGTCTGGCGGCGGCCGACATTCGGATAGAAGCCCCGATCCCCGGCAAATCGGCTGTGGGTATTGAGGTGCCGAACAAGGAGAACAATATCGTGCTGCTCCGGGATCTGCTGGAGGCCGATGAATTTAAAAACAGTGCGTCCCGACTATCCTTTGCTGTGGGCAAGGATATCGGCGGCCAGGTTGTGGTGACGGATGTGGGGAAAATGCCCCATCTTCTGATCGCCGGCGCCACCGGTTCCGGTAAATCGGTGTGTATCAACACGCTGATTGTGAGCCTGATCTATAAGTCAAGCCCGGAAGACGTAAAGATGATTATGATTGACCCGAAGGTGGTGGAGTTGAGCGTTTACAACGGCATTCCCCATCTGCTGATTCCGGTGGTCACCGACCCGAAGAAGGCGGCTGGAGCCTTAAACTGGGCGGTGGCGGAGATGATGGACCGCTACAAGAAGTTTGCGGATTATAATGTCCGGGATTTGAAGGGCTACAACGCCAAGGTGGAAGCCGCCAAAGATACCATGGAGGGGATGGAGGAAGATGCCAAACCCCAGAAGCTGCCTCAGCTTGTGATTATCGTGGACGAGCTTGCGGATCTGATGATGGTAGCGCCGGGAGAGGTGGAGGACGCCATCTGCCGTCTGGCCCAGCTGGCCCGTGCGGCAGGGATTCATCTGGTGATCGCAACCCAGAGGCCTTCCGTCAATGTTATCACCGGGCTTATTAAGGCCAATGTGCCGTCAAGGATTGCATTTTCCGTGTCCTCCGGCGTGGACTCCAGAACCATTATTGATATGAACGGGGCGGAGAAACTGTTAGGAAAGGGCGATATGCTGTTCTATCCGGCGGGCTTCCAGAAGCCGCAGCGGGTCCAGGGCGCCTTTGTGTCCGACCAGGAGGTTTCCAAGGTGGTGGAATTCCTGACGGAGCAGGAGATGGTGACGGATTACAACCCGGATATTGAACGGCAGATTACTGCTCCGGCGGCCCAGGAGGTCCAGGAGAGTTCCAATAACCGGGATGAGTATTTTGCCCAGGCCGGGAAGTTTATTATTGAAAAAGAGAAAGCATCCATCGGCATGCTTCAGCGTATGTATAAGATAGGGTTTAACCGGGCAGCCAGGATTATGGACCAGTTGGCGGAGGCCGGCGTGGTTGGGGAGGAAGAAGGAACCAAGCCGCGGAAGGTGCTGATGACGATGGAAGAGTTTGAGAATATGCTGGAGCAGGGATTGTAAGGAATGCGATAGCGAGGAAAGTGATAGTAAGAACGCAGCAGTAAGAATCGCGAGTGCATAGTAAATGAGTTACGGATACCGGCAGGTCAGGACCGGGTTCGAATATAGAAACAGATCATGGATACCAAAGGAGGAGCGTCATGAAGACAGATATTCAGATTGCACAGGAGGCCCGGATGCTTCCGGTAAAGGAAGTAGCGGCGGCTTATGGGATTACGGAGGATGATTTGGAACTGTACGGAAAGTACAAGGCAAAACTCACGGATGAACTCTGGGAACAGGTGAAAGACCGCCCGGATGGGAAACTGGTGCTGGTGACGGCCATCAACCCGACTCCGGCCGGGGAAGGCAAGACTACCACCAGTGTGGGCCTTGGGGATGCGCTTACAAGACTGGGGAAGAAAACCATGATTGCTCTTAGGGAACCGTCGTTAGGGCCTTGTTTTGGAATCAAAGGCGGCGCGGCCGGCGGCGGCTATGCCCAGGTCGTTCCCATGGAGGACTTAAACCTGCATTTTACGGGTGATTTCCATGCAATCACGTCGGCCAACAACTTACTGGCTGCTCTTCTTGACAACCACATTCAGCAGGGCAACAGCCTTGGTATCGACACAAGACAGATTCTGTGGAAACGCTGCCTGGATATGAATGACCGGGTTCTTCGAAACGTGGTAGTCGGCCTTGGCGCGAAACCGGACGGCGTGGTGAGAGAGGATCATTTTGTCATCACGGTGGCTTCGGAGATCATGGCGATTCTCTGTCTGGCTTCGGACATGGATGATTTGAAGGACCGTTTGGGACGGATTATCGTGGCTTACAACTTTGCCGGGGAGCCGGTGACGGCGGCAGACTTACATGCGGTCGGTTCCATGGCGGCGCTGCTGAAGGATGCGATTAAGCCAAATATCATCCAGACACTGGAGCATACCGGCGCGCTGGTGCACGGCGGTCCGTTTGCCAATATTGCCCACGGCTGCAACAGTGTGCGGGCGACGAAGACGGCCCTCAAGCTGGCGGATATCGTGGTGACGGAGGCTGGATTCGGCGCGGACTTAGGCGCGGAAAAATTCCTGGATATCAAATGCCGAAAAGCCGGATTAAAACCGGATGCCGTTGTGCTGGTAGCCACGGTGCGGGCGCTGAAATACAACGGCGGTGTTCCGAAGACCGAACTTGGCGCGGAGAACCTGGAAGCCCTGAAAAAAGGCATCGTAAATCTGGAGAAGCACATTGAGAACATCCAGAAATACAAAGTTCCCATTGTGGTGACCTTAAACTCCTTCGTCAGCGACACCGAGGCGGAATATGCCTTTATCAAACAGTTCTGCGAGGAGAAAGGCTGCGAGTTTGCCTTGTCCGAGGTATGGGCAAAGGGCGGCGAGGGCGGCGAGGCCCTGGCACAGAAAGTGATAGAGACTCTGGATACCAAGGAAAGCCGCTATGAGGCGCTGTATCCAGACGAGATGAGTTTAAAAGACAAGATAAAGACCGTCGCCACCGAAATCTACGGGGCGGACGGAGTATCCTATGCACCGGCGGCGGAGAAAGCGTTAGCCAGAATTGAGGAGATGGGATTTGGAACTTTCCCGGTATGTATGGCAAAGACCCAGTATTCCCTGTCTGATGACCAGACGAAGCTGGGACGCCCAACCGGATTTACGGTCAATGTGAGAGATGTCTATGTATCGGCAGGAGCAGGTTTTGTGGTGGTGCTGACCGGTGCGATTATGACCATGCCGGGGCTGCCAAAGAAACCGGCGGCGGAAGGCATTGATGTCAACGCCCAGGGCGTGATTACCGGATTATTTTAATTGGAGGACCTTGATGATATGAGATTAAAGGATTGGCTGAAGGACATTGCTTTTGAACTGCTTCAGGGAAATGCAGAGGAAGAGGTGGCAGATGTCATCTATGATTCCAGAAAAGCGGCTCCGGGCGCCGTATTCGTGTGTATGAAGGGGACCAGAGTGGACTCCCACGATTACATCCCGGAAGTGGTGGAAAAGGGAGTCAGGGTCCTGGTGGTGGAAAAACCGTCAGAGGAACTTCCTGTGATCCCGGAAGATGTCACTGTGATTCAGGTGGAGCAGGCCAGGGAAGCATTGGCGGTTTTATCGGCGGCCAGATTTGGCAATCCGCTTCAGAAGATGACCAGTATCGGCGTCACCGGAACCAAGGGGAAAACGACGACGACGTACATGATTAAGGCGATTCTGGAGGCGGCCGGGAAGAAGGTGGGACTCATCGGGACGGCGGGAGCCATCATCGGTGATAAGACGTACCAGACCAGGAATACAACGCCGGAGTCCTATGAGCTTCAGTCCTATTTTGCACAGATGGCGGAAGCTGGCTGCGAATATGTGATTATGGAGGTATCCTCCCAGGGAATCAAGATGCACCGGGTGGATGGAATCCGGTTTGACTACGGTCTGTTTACCAATATTTCCAGAGACCATATCGGGCCGGATGAGCATGCGGATTTTGAGGAGTATTTATTCTTCAAGTCCCAGCTGTTGCAGCGGTGCCAGGTGGGGCTGGTGAACCGGGATGATGATCATTTTGAGGAGATCACGGCCCATGCGGACTGTGAGTTACATACCTTCAGTCTGGATGCGGATTCCGACTTTAAGGCGGAGAATATCCGGTATGTAGTGGAACCTGATTTTGTGGGCGTCGATTTTCTGGTGAGCGGTTCCACAAAACTGGAGGTACGCTTGAATATACCGGGGAAATTCAAT
Source organism: Bacteroides thetaiotaomicron (assembly GCA_034142505.1). GTDB lineage: Bacteria > Bacillota > Clostridia > Lachnospirales > Lachnospiraceae > Hungatella_A. The sequence continues at coordinate 13,282 of JAWZDV010000021.1, read as the reverse complement.
GTCTACAACGGATTGGCCGCGGTTGGCGTGTGCAGTCTGATGGGGATTCCGGATGACAGCATCTGCCATGGTATGGAGCATATCTATGTCAACGGGCGGATGGAGATTGTCCACACGTCCCCGCGCTGTACGGTGATTGTGGATTACGCCCACAATGAAGTCAGCATGGAGAGTCTGTTATCCACATTGCGGGAATACCATCCGAAACGTCTGGTCTGTGTCTTTGGCTGCGGCGGAAACCGCTCCAAGGAGCGCAGGTATACCATGGGCGAAGTGGGCGGCCGTCTGGCGGACTTGTCCATCGTGACGGCGGATAACTCCCGGTATGAAAAGGTGGAGGACATTATCGCCGATATCCGGGGAAGCATAGAAAAGACCGGCGGGGCCTTTATCGAGATTCCGGACCGCAGGGAGGCGATTGAGTACAGCATCGTCCACGCGCAGCCGGGAGATATGATTGCGGTGATCGGAAAAGGTCATGAGGACTACCAGGAGATCAACGGGGTCCGCTATCCGTTCCTGGACCGTCAGGTGATTGAAGAAGTGTTTAAAAAGCTGGAAGGCCAGGTAGAAGAGTAGAGATGGAACAGATTACGGTAAAAGAGATTGTGGAGGCTTCCGGCGGCCGGCTGCTGTGCGGCAGGCGGGAAACTCCTGTGGAACATATTAGTATTGATTCCAGGACGATGAAGGGGAACGATTTGTTCGTTCCCCTGATTGGCGAAAAGGTGGATGCCCACCGCTTCCTGCACCAGGCCATCGGTGTGGGGGCTGTGGCGGTGTTTACCAGTGAACATGACCAGATGCAGGAGGAGGAGTCTGACGGCGCGGCCTGGATTCGGGTGGAGGACACGAAAAAAGCCCTCCAGGCAGTCGGCTCCTGGTATCGGAATAGGCTTTCCCTGCCGCTGGTGGGCGTCACCGGAAGCGTGGGGAAGACGACCACCAGGGAGATGATCAGCACCGCTCTGTCGGCGAAATTTAAGGTCTACAAAACGCCTGGGAACCACAACAGCCAGGTGGGAGTGCCTATCACGTTGTCGGAGATTACCTCCGGGGATGAGATCGGCGTCATTGAACTGGGAATGAGCGAGCCGGGGGAACTGACGGTGATCGCCCGCATTGCCCAGGTGGATATGGCGGTGATCACCAACATCGGCATCACCCACATTGAACAGCTTGGCACCCAGGAAAATATCTATAAAGAAAAACTGAGTATCCAGGATGGTTTGAAACCAGGCGGGATTCTGTTTCTCAATGGGGATGATGAGTGGCTGAAACATACAAAAGCACGGGAGGGATTTTCCACGGTTTACTACGGGCTGGGAGAAACCTGTGATTACCGGGCGGAGGATGTCCATTCCGAGGACGGGTATCCGGCCTTTACGGCGGTACACGGGGAGGAGAGGACGAAGGTTCGCCTACATGTCATGGGGGCACACCAGATTTTAAACGCGCTGGTGGCGCTGGCTGTGGCGGATGCGAGCGGTGTTCCCATGGCGGCGGCGGCGGAGAGTCTTTCGCGGTTTACCGGATTTGAAGGGCGGCAGCAGGTGTATCAGGACGGCGGACTGACGGTGATTGACGACACTTACAACGCAAGTCCGGTGTCCATGAAAGCGGCTATCGACATCCTGGTATCCTTGGAAAAGAAGGCAGAAAGCCAACTGACCAAAACAGCAGACAGGGATCGCCATGCATCCGTATGCGGTCCTGCTGGGACAGATGGACGCCGTATCGCCGTTTTGGCAGATATGAAGGAACTTGGGGAACAGGCCCCTCAGTTCCACTATGAGATCGGCGAATATTTAGCAGGGCTGCCGGTGGATGTACTGGTGACATACGGGGAACTGGCGCTGGAGATTGCAAGGGGTGTAAAGATGCATACCGACAGCATTTCCATCCACAGCTTTCAGGGGATGCCGGAACTGATGGCTTTCCTCGATACGGAACTGAAAACAGGTGACAGCGTGCTGTTCAAAGGCTCCAACAGCATGAAGTTAGGAGAAGTGGTGAAACATGTACGCCAACATCATCATTGATATATCACATGAAAAAGTAGACCGCACCTTCCAGTACCGGATTCCTGAGCGTCTGGAACCGGATGTGAAGGTGGGGATGCAGGTGCTGATTCCCTTCGGTTCCGGCAACCGTCTGCGAAAAGGGTACGTGGTGGAAATGACCCCGGACCCGGAATACGACGAGACAAAGATCAAAGAGGTGGCTGGGATTGTGGCCGGCAGTGTGTCGGCCGAGTCCCAGTTGATTGAGCTTGCATGGTGGATGAAGGAACGCTACGGTTCCACCATGAACCAGGCCTTGAAAACCGTGCTGCCGGTGAAGCAGAAGGTCAAGGCCGTTGAATATAAGAATATCCGATGCCTGATGGGGAGGGAAGAACTGTTAAATGAAATCTCCCAGGCACATAAAAAAGGGTATAAGGCGAGAGAACGTCTGCTCCGGGTACTGGCAGAAACTCCCGTCTTTCCCTATGCCGTGGCCATGAACCAGATGAATTTATCCGGCGCCACCCTAAAGCCCATGATTGAGAAACGGATGATCACCTTAGATTCGGAGACCGTTTACCGCAATCCGGTGAAGGAGATGGAGACGGAGACGAATCATGTGGAACTGAACAGCCAGCAGCAGGCCATCGTAAATGATTTCTGCGGAAAATACGATCTGGGAATCCGGGAAACCTCCCTGGTCCACGGAATCACGGGAAGCGGAAAGACCGAGGTCTATATGGAGCTGATTGCCCACGTGATGAACCAGGGCCGCCAGGTGATCGTGCTGATCCCGGAGATCGCTCTGACCTACCAGACCGTGATGCGGTTTTACAAGCGGTTCGGGTCCGTGGTGTCCATCATCAACTCCCGGCTGTCCCAGGGAGAGCGGTATGACCAGTTTGAGCGGGCCAGACGGGGGGAGATCCAGATTATGATCGGCCCCCGGTCGGCGCTGTTTACGCCCTTTGACAACTTGGGGCTGATTATCATTGACGAGGAGCATGAGGGCGCCTACAAGAGCGAACTTTCGCCCCGGTACCACGCCAGAGATGTGGCGGTCTACCGGGCGAAGATGAATGAAGCCAGTGTGGTTCTCGGCTCGGCCACTCCGTCTCTGGAAGCTTATACCAGAGCACTGAAAGGGGAATTTACCCTCTACACCCTGGATATCCGGGCCAAGGCGGACAGCAGTCTGGCGGCGGTTCAAATTGTGGATTTAAGGGAAGAATTAAAGGAGGGCAATAAATCGATCTTCAGCCGTTCCCTTCAGGCCATGATGGAAGAGCGGCTGGCGAAGAAAGAACAGATCATGCTGTTTATCAACCGCCGCGGCTATGCCAATTTTGTGTCCTGCCGGTCCTGCGGGGAGGCCATCCGCTGTCCCCACTGCGACGTGACGCTGACGTTACACGAACGGAGGGGCTACGGGGCGGGAAGCCGAAGCGGCAGCCGTCTGGTCTGCCATTACTGCGGTTACACCATTCCGATGCCGGAGAAATGTCCTTCCTGCGGCTCCCCCTATATCGCCAATTTCGGCGTGGGAACCCAGCGGGTGGAGGAGATGGCAAACAGTCTCTTCCCGGAGGCGAAGGTCCTCCGGATGGATCTTGACACCACCTCAAAAAAGGGCGGTCACGAGGAGATTCTCACCGCCTTTGCGGAGGGAGAAGCGGACATCCTCATCGGAACCCAGATGATCGTCAAGGGCCATGACTTCCCCAACGTGACGCTGGTGGGAATCCTGGCGGCGGATTTATCGCTGTACTCCTCTGATTTCCGGTGCGGGGAGCGGACGTTCCAACTGCTGACCCAGGCGGCCGGGCGGGCGGGGAGAGACAACCTGCCGGGGGATGTGGTGATTCAAAGCTACAACCCGGAGCATTACAGCATTGTGTGCGCGGCAAACCAGGATTACAAGACCTTTTACGGGCAGGAGATGAGTTACCGCTCGGTGCTGCGGTATCCGCCGGCCTGCGAGCTTTTGTCCATCCAGATGGCCTGCAAATCGGAGGCGCTGCTGGCCACAGCCATGGATCAGGTGGCAGAGTGGGTGAAATTGGATGAAAATCAGGAAAAATTACAGGTCATCGGTCCGGCTCAGGCTCCAATATACAAAGTTAAGGATATTTATAGAAAAATTTTATATTTGAAACAGGAAAACTATGATATACTAATAAGAATTAAAAACAGGCTGGAGAAACTGACGGAAGAGGCTTCCTGGTACGATTCCGTGATGATACAGTATGATTTTTCCTGATGGGGGCCAGCTGTGCAGAGAAGTGACAGCAATCAATAACATCAATATGAAAATACAGAAAGTTAGAGAGGTTGAAACAATGGCGGTAAGACAGCTTCGCTATATGGGCGATGAAATTTTGACAAAACAGTGCAAACCGGTGAAGGAGATGACACCAAGGATTGCCGACTTGATTGAGGACATGTTTGAGACCATGTATGAGAATTATGGCGCGGGTCTGGCGGCGAACCAGGTGGGCGTGTTAAAACAGATTGTGACCATCGACGTGGACGACGGCAACCAGTATGTGCTGATCAACCCGGAGATTATCTCGGAGGAGGGTGAGCAGACCGGCCCGGAAGGGTGCTTAAGCGTTCCCGGCAAGTCCGGTATTGTGACGAGACCCCAGAAGGTGAAGGTCAGAGCCTACAACGAAAATATGGAACTCTACGAGCTGGAAGGCGAAGACCTGCTGGCCCGCTGCATCTGCCATGAATGCGCCCATTTAAAGGGCGAGTTATATGTGACCCGGGTGGAAGGCGAACTGACGGACGTGTCAAATGGTGACGACGAGGAAGAGGATTTTTAGGAATTCATTTGGAACAGTTTGAAGAAGAAAGAAGGGAAAGAAGCATGCGGATTGTATTTATGGGGACTCCGGATTTTTCCGTGCCAACCCTGGAAGCGCTGGTGGCGGCCGGACATGATGTGGCTGGCGTCGTAACCCAGCCGGACAAACCGAAGGGACGGGGCAAAGCCGTACTGATGACGCCGGTCAAGGAAAAGGCGCTGGAGCTGTCCATCCCGGTGTATCAGCCGGTGAAGGCCAGAGAAGAGGGATTCATCGATATCCTGCGTGGGATCAACCCGGATGTCTGCGTGGTGATTGCTTTCGGACAGATTCTCCCCAAGGCCATACTGGACATTCCAAGATACGGCTGTGTCAACATCCACGCGTCCCTCCTGCCGAAATACCGCGGAGCCGCCCCCTTGCAGTGGGTGGTCTTAAACGGGGAGAAGGAGACAGGCATCACCACCATGATGATGGATGTGGGGATGGATACCGGCGATATGCTGGAGAAAGTCACAGTTGCCATGGACGATAAAGAGACCTACGGCAGCATCCACGACAAGTTAAGCGTACTGGGCGGGGAGCTGATTGTCTCCACCCTGGCTAAGATCGAGGACGGCACCATCGTCCGCACCCCCCAGAAGGATGAGGAGGCCACCTACACGAAAAAAATCGTGAAATCCATGGGAAATATTGACTGGACCATGGAGGCGGCCGTCATTGAGCGGCAGATCCGCGGTTTAAACCCGTGGCCCAGCGCCTATACCTCGTGGAACGGGAAGACGTTGAAAATCTGGGATGTCGATGTGGTTTCCACCGAATATCCGGGAGCCTGCGGGGAAGTGGTCTTTGTGGATAAGAATTCGGTGGTGGTAAAGACTGGTGAAGGAGCGCTGGAACTGCGTTCCCTGCAATTGGAAGGGAAAAAACGGATGGATACCGATGCCTTCCTCCGGGGATACCAGATAGAGACAGGTACTGTGTTTGGCGGCGGGGCCGCCGTCTAAACTTTTGGATAGAACAAGGAGTGATATTACATGGGATATGGATACTATGGATACGGGATGTTTTTTGATCCCACAATGATACTGGTGGTAATTGGCGCGGTGCTGTCCATCTGGGCGTCCGGCCGGGTGCAGAGCACGTTTCGCAGGTACTCTGGCGTCCGCAGCCGTTCCGGCATGACAGGCGCCCAGGCGGCGGAGCGGCTGTTGAACTCCCAGGGCATTTACGATGTGACGATCCGTCCGGTTTCCGGACAGCTGACCGACCATTATGACCCGAGGAATAAGACGTTAAACTTGTCGGAGACGGTCTACCAGTCGTCCTCCGTGTCGGCCATCGGTGTGGCGGCCCACGAGTGCGGCCATGCGATTCAGGACAATGTAGGATACGGCCCCTTAAAGCTTCGCGGCGCCTTTGTTCCGGTAGCTAACCTGGGAAGCACCTTATCCCTGCCGCTCATCTTAATCGGTTTTTTCTTAGGCGGCGGCGGAAGCCTGCTGGTCCAGATCGGGATCTGGATGTTTGTACTGGCGATTTTATTTCAGGTAATCACCCTGCCGGTGGAGTTTAATGCGTCCAGCCGGGCGGTGGCCTTGCTTGACCAGACCGGAATTTTATCCGGGGAAGAAGTGGGACAGACGAGAAAAGTGCTGTCCGCAGCAGCCCTCACTTATGTGGCGGCCGTGGCGGCATCCGTGCTTCAGCTTTTGCGTCTGCTGATCCTGTTTGGAGGAAGACGTGACAACGACTAAAGCGAAAACCACAGATGGACGGGAGATTGTGCTGGATATTCTTCTGGAGGTATTGGAAAAAGGGGCGTACAGCCACGTGGTACTGCGCCAGGCCCTGAACAAATACCAGTATTTAGAAAAACCGGAGCGGGCCTTTATCTTCCGCGTGACGGAGGGCACTCTCGAGTATCTGATTCAGATTGATTACATCCTGAATGAATATTCCAAAGTAAAAGTGAATAAAATGAAACCGCTCATCCGCAACTTGATGCGGATGAGCGTGTATCAGATTTTGTATATGGACCGGATTCCCGACTCCGCTGTCTGCAATGAGGCGGTGAAGCTGGCGGTGAAACGAAAATTCCAGGGATTAAAAGGGTTTGTCAACGGAGTGCTCCGGGCCATCGCCAGGGAGAAAGACTCCATCACCTTCCCGTCGGACGATATCCGTTATTCCGTGCCGAAATGGCTCTATGAGAAATGGGCGGCGTGTTATGATAAAAACACGCTTCAAACCATGCTGTCCGCCTACCTGGCGGACAGTCCCATGACTGTGCGCTGCAACCTTCATAAAGCGTCAAAGGAACAGATTGTGGAGAGTTTAAAGGCACAGAAGGTGATGGTCAACGAGACCGATTACATTCCGGAGATGCTGGAGCTGGCGGATTTTGATTATCTGGAGAGTCTGGAAGCCTTCTCAAAGGGCTGGATTTCCGTCCAGGATGTGAGCTCGGCCCTGGTGGGACGGGCAGCTGCGCCAAAGAAGGGGGATTTCTGCATCGACGTATGCGGCGCTCCCGGAGGCAAGAGTCTGCATCTGGCTGACTTACTTGACGGAACGGGCCATGTGGATGTGCGGGATTTGACTGAATATAAAGTACAGATGATACAGGAAGCCATCGACCGGACGGGATACTCCAATATTGAGGCCAGCGTCCGGGATGCCCTGGAACTGGACCCTTCTTCGGTGGAAAAGGCCGATATTTTGTTAGCCGATTTACCCTGTTCCGGCCTTGGCATCATCGGGAAAAAGCCGGATATCAAGAACCGGGTGACCCAGGATGATCTGGATTCCCTGGCGGCCCTTCAGCGGCAGATCTTATCCGTGGTCTGGCAGTATGTGAAACCGGGGGGAACCCTGGTGTACAGCACCTGTACCATCAACCGCCAGGAAAATGAAGAAAATGCTGCCTGGTTCGCAAAGGAATTCCCATTTGAACCAGTGAACATAGAAGGAAGATTAGGAGAGAAGCTAGAGGAAGCGTCCATGAAGCAGGGATATATCCAGCTGCTTCCGGGTATCCATTCCTGCGACGGATTTTTCCTCTCAGTATTTCGAAGAACAGTATGACAGAAAACATCGATATCAAATCAAAAACACTGGAAGAACTGACAGCGGAACTGACGTCCATGGGACAGCCAAAATTCCGGGCAAAGCAGGTATACGACTGGATGCACGGAAAATTGGCGGAGTCCTATGACGAGATGACCAACCTTTCTAAGGAACTTCGGGAGAAGCTTTTGGAGAGGTACGGCTTGACGGTGCTGACTCTTGTGGATGTAAAGATCTCCCAGGTCGACGGCACCAGAAAATACTTATTCCGGCTGGAGGACGGCAATGTAATTGAGAGTGTGCTGATGAAGTACAAACACGGCAAATCCGTCTGCATTTCCTCCCAGGTGGGGTGCCGGATGGGGTGCCGGTTCTGCGCTTCCACGCTGGACGGTTTGGAGAGAAATTTAACGGCTTCCGAGATGTTGGACCAGATTTACCGCATCCAGCGCCATACCGGGGAGCGGGTGTCCCATGTGGTCATCATGGGCTCCGGGGAACCGCTGGACAATTACGACAATGTCCTTCGGTTTATCCGTCTCCTGACCGATGAAAACGGCCTCAATATCAGCCAGCGGAACATCACCGTCTCCACCTGCGGTATCGTGCCGAAGATGAGGGAACTGGCGGATGAGAAACTGCAGATCACACTGGCCTTATCCTTACATGCCCCAAACGATGAGGTGCGCCGGACGTTGATGCCCATCGCCAACCGGTACTCCCTGAAGGAGATCATGGAGGCCTGCCGTTACTACTTTGAGAAAACCGGAAGACGGATGACCTTTGAGTACAGTCTGGTGAGCGGCGTCAATGACAATCTGGAGGAAGCGAGGGCACTGTCGGCCTTAATTAAGGACCAGCACGGCCACGTGAATCTGATTCCCGTCAACCCAATCAAAGAGCGGGATTACGTCCAGTCCAACCAGAAGGCCATCGCCGATTTTAAAAATTTACTTGAAAAAAATGGAATTAATGTTACTATAAGAAGGGAAATGGGCCGCGATATAGGCGGGGCCTGCGGACAGCTGCGAAAAAGCTATCTGGAAAAAGAAGAAAAGGAGGAATGAGGAAATGCAGGCATGCGCTATGACTGATGTGGGAAGAATCAGAACACATAATCAGGACTTCATCTATTCCTCATCCGAACCTGTCGGAAGTTTACCGAACCTGTTTATTGTGGCGGACGGTATGGGAGGACATAAAGCGGGAGATTACGCGTCCCGGTTTGTAGTGGAACAGTTGACGAACTATGTCAGACAGTCCAAAAGTGAGGAAGTGGTGCCCATGTTGAGAGAGGGCATCCGGGATATTAACCGCCAGCTGTACCGGCGCTCCGTCAATTCGGAGGAGTTATCCGGAATGGGGACGACGCTGGTGGCCGCCACCGTGGTGGGGAAGACGCTGTATGTGGCCAATGTGGGAGACAGCCGTTTATATCTGCTGAGAGACCATGTGGTGAGCCAGGTGACGAGAGACCACTCCTATGTGGAGGAGATGGTGGCCCTTGGACAGATGGTCCGCGGCAGCAAGGATTACCAGGAGAAGAAGAATATTATCACCAGGGCAATTGGGGTAGATGAGGAGATTCATGCGGATTTCTTTTCGGTGGATTTAATGCCGGGGGATTATTTTCTGATGTGTTCCGACGGACTCTCCAATATGGTGAGTGAAGACGAGATGGGCTGGCTGATTTACGAGGACAATGCTCTGGAAATGAAGGTGGGCAATTTAATCGCGGCAGCCAATGACCACGGCGGAAAAGATAATATTGCAGCCATACTGGTTGAACCCCAGATAAGCGAGGTGAATCCATGTTAAGACCGGGTATGTTTTTGCAGGACAGATATGAGATCCTGGAGGAGATCGGCTCCGGAGGGATGTCCGATGTCTACAAGGCCAGATGCCATAAATTAAACCGTTTGGTGGCCATCAAAGTATTAAAAGAAGAATTCAGCAGTGATGCCAGCTTTGTCAGCAAGTTTAAGATGGAGGCCCAGGCGGCGGCCGGGCTGTCCCATCCCAATATCGTCAATGTCTATGATGTCATTGACGAGGGAAATCTGCACTATATTGTGATGGAGCTGATTGAAGGCGTCACTTTGAAAAATTACATAGCCAAAAGAGGCAGGCTGGAAGTAAAAGAGGCCGTGGGCATCTCGATTCAGGTTGCCCAGGGGATTGCGGCGGCCCATGACAGGAATATTATCCATCGGGATATCAAACCGCAGAATATGATTATCTCCAGAGACGGCAAGGTGAAGGTGGCGGATTTTGGCATCGCCAGGGCGGCGACGGCTCAGACCTTGAGCTCGGCGGCTATGGGGTCGGTTCATTATATTTCCCCGGAGCAGGCGAGAGGGGGATACAGTGACGCCAGAAGCGATATCTATTCCCTGGGCATCACCATGTTTGAGATGCTGACAGGGCGGCTTCCCTTTGAGGGGGATAACACGGTGACCGTGGCCCTCGCCCATTTAGAGGAGCCGATTACAAGGCCCAGCCACTACAATCCGGCCATTCCCGTCAGCCTGGAGAACATTATCTTAAAGTGTACGGAGAAGAAGCCGGAGTTCCGCTATGCCAATATTAACGAGCTGATTGCCGATCTGAAATATGTGCTGGTGAATCCTGACGAAAACTTTGTAACCATGAATTCCGGGGAACCGGATTACTCCGAGACCATCACCATCTCCCCCAAGGAGCTGGATGTGATCAACAAGGGACAGAAGACGTATGAGCCGACCCCCCGAACCGCCAGAAGGCGCCGGGAAGTGGAGGAGGACGACGTCAATCCCAAGATAGAAAAGCTGATGACCGCGGTGGGAGTCGTGGTTGCCATCCTGATTGTGGCGATTCTGATTTTTGTGTTCTCGAAGCTGGGCGGACTGTTCAGCTCAGGCACCGGCGATCAAAAGACCACCACAGCTACCGAGTCGGTGACCGTGACCCAGGAGACGACGCTGGCCGATACCGAAGTGTATATGCCGGATGTGCTGAATCTTCCGGAGGATATCGCGGAGGCGAAGCTAAAGGACAGCACACTGGTGATGAAGGTATCCGGTTATGAGGACTCCGAGACGGTGGAGAAAGGCTATGTCATCCGCCAGGAGACACCGGAGGGCAGCGTGGTATCCAAGTATTCGACAGTCAATGTGGTGCTCAGCAACGGCACCAACACGGTGACGGTGGCAGATCTGGCGCTGGCTGGCCTGAATGTGGACGCCGCCAAATCCCTGCTGGAATCCAGACAGATTGTAGTGTCCGTCAACGAGGAGACCAATGAGACCGTGGAGAAAGGCAAAGTGATCCGCTATGAGCCGGAGAAAGTAAAGCCGGGCGAGACGGTGAAACTCTATGTCAGCTCCGGTCCGGCAGCGCCTCTGGTGGATGTGCCGAATATCACAGGCGTCACCGATGAAGTGGCGCAGGAGATGCTGGCCGATGTGGGATTTATCAAGGGAACCGTGACGGAAGAATTCAGTGAAACGATTCCGGCAGGCACCGTGATCAGCCAGGTGACTGTGGCCGGTACGCAGTTAGCGGAGGGAAGTCCGGTGGATTATACCATCAGCAAGGGGCCTGACTACTCCTCCAAGAGATATGTGGCGTCCATCAGCGAGACGTACAACCTGACCAATCTGATTGGGCCGGGGGCTGATTCCTCCAGCATTCAGGTGTCGATCCGCTTAAAACAGATGGTGAACAATGAACCCGTTTATAAAGAACTGATGAAACCGAAGACCATCACCGGCCAGGATATTCTGCCTGTGAATTTCCCAAGTATTGAGGGGGTTCCGGGAGTAGAAACCGGGGAAGTGGAGATCATAGATGTAGCATCAGGAGCCGTGATTAAGTCATATCCAATTAAATTTTTTGCAATGGAATTAGAGTAAGGGACGTAGATGACAGGAAAGATTATCAAGGGAATTGCCGGATTTTATTATGTCCATACCGGACAGAATATCTATGAATGCAAGGCCAGGGGAGTATTCCGCAACAAGAAGATCAAACCTCTGGTAGGGGACAATGTGGAGATTACCGTGCTGGATGAGGAGACACTGGAGGGCAATATCGATGAGATACTGCCCCGCGGCAATACCTTAATCCGGCCGGCGGTAGCCAACATTGACCAGGCGCTGGTGGTGTTTGCCATCACCCACCCGTCCCCCAACTTGAATCTGCTGGATAAATTCCTGGTGATGATGGAACGGCTGGAGATTCCGGTCACGATTGTGTTTAATAAAATTGACCTGACGGATGAGGCGGAGATGAATGTTTACCGCGCCATCTATGAGCCTGCCGGTTACCGGGTGCTGTTTGCCAGCGCCAGTGACGGGGAGGGAATGGAGGAAATCCGCAGCCTGATCCGGGGAAAGACGACGGTGCTTGCTGGTCCGTCGGGTGTGGGGAAATCCTCTCTCACCAATCTGTTACAGCCGCTGGCGGCGATGGAGACCGGCGCTATCAGCGAGAAGATCCAGAGAGGGAAACATACCACAAGACACTCGGAGTTATTCTATGTGGAGAAGGACACCTACATGATGGATACGCCGGGGTTCAGCTCCATGTATGTGGAGGATATGGAAGCGGAAGCATTAAAACATTATTTCCCGGAATTTGAAGCGTATGAGGATGCATGTAAGTTCCTGGGCTGTGTTCATATCGGAGAGACGGTCTGCGGCGTCAAGGACGCGGTGGAGCGGGGAGAGGTGAGCAGAAGCCGGTATGAGAATTACCGGCTGTTTTACCAGGAATTAAAGGACAAGAGGAGATACTAAGAGCGAGGAGACGAGATTATGATGATTCTGGCGCCGTCTTTATTGGGAGCGGATTTTAAACATATGGAACAGGAGATTCAGGCCGTGGCCAGGGCCGGAGCGCAGTATATCCATCTGGATGTGATGGACGGGGCCTTTGTGCCCAGTATTTCCTTCGGGATGCCGGTGATTGCCTCCCTCAGAAGCTGCACGGACCGGGTGTTTGACGTTCATATGATGGTGGAGAAACCGGAGCGGTATATCGATGAGATAAGAGGCTGCGGGGCGGATATCATCTGCATCCATGCGGAGGCATGTATTCATCTGGATTCTGCCATTTCCCGGATCAAGGCGTCAGGAGCCAGGGCGGGGGTCGCTTTAAATCCCTCCACTCCAATCCGCGTGCTGGAACAGATTCTGCCGGAGCTTGATATGGTACTGGTCATGACGGTCAATCCTGGCTTTGGCGGACAGAAGTTCATCCCATACACGCTGGAGAAGGTCCGTGCGTTACGAGAATGGTGTGACAGTCTGGGCCTTGCCATGGATATTGAAGTGGACGGCGGCATATCCACCGCCAACGTAAGGCCGATTCTGGAGGCCGGGGCCAATGTGATTGTGGCCGGTTCATCGGTATTTC
>JAWZDV010000020.1:0-10300 GCA_034142505.1 Bacteroides thetaiotaomicron | reverse complement strand
ATGCCTGGATTTTGGTTAGGGATATCCGTTTGCTGAACAGGAACGGTCCGGTCAGACAAAATCAGATCTCTAAAGGGCGCGGCCTTGTCTCATTTCTTTCTTTTTCTAGTATGAATCCCAATTCGAACCACATAGTAGTTATTACAGGGTAAAACGCCGAAAGAGAGGTGCCAATCCGTGGAAACAACCGGAAATATGGGGGTATCCCGCAAGCGACAGCGGAAAGGCAGGATGAAAAAAGAGAAGAAGAACGTTCATTTTCAAATAGCCCGGTTGGGAGGATTTGAGGAGACGCAGGTGATTTGCTATCTGTGGGATCTTGTGAAGGGGTTGGAGATGGCAGAAGTTTCCAATTCTGAGGACGGAAGGCTGCAGCAGGCGAAGGCATTGGAAAAACAGATTCGCAGCCGGACTCGTATTGAGATGCGTCGTTATTTTTTCAGAAAAAGGCGCAGAAGTGTGAGGAATATTATTGGTGTAATCCTTTTGTCTATATTCCTCATCAGCCTGTTTACCTGTGTGCTGGGAGTGGACCGGGTGAACGGGGATTCCATGTATCCGTATTTCAATAACGGGGATTGGATTGTGTATAGCCGTATCGTTGGTCCGCTAAAGAGGAACAACGTAGTGGTGTTTGAAAAGAACGGGGAGAATCTGGTAAAACGGGTAGCCGGACTGCCGGGGGACGTGGTGGAAATCAGTGCGTCGGGCGGACAGGTCTTGGTTAATGGGACGCAGATACGAGAAGATTATGTGACAATGGCGCCACGGTATGGGGGCGGTACCGATGATAAGGGAATTCCATTGACTGTGATGGATGGCCAGTATTTTGTGCTGGGGGATAATCGAAAGATATCCATTGACAGCCGTGACAGTGAGATGGGGACCGTGGCGGCCAATGAAGTGCGCGGAAGAGTTCTTCTGATGATTCGGAGGGATCGATAAAGACATTTGGAGGAAAAGGAATGAGCCGTTTTATATTACATACCAAGGTGAGAGGAAGAAAGTATCGGACCTATATCATGGCCGGATGTGCATGCGTATTGGTGGCCGGAATATTTGCGTATGCGGCGCACAGTATCGGAATGGCCGGTGCGAAAAGCAGAGAGACGGTTCTGATCTATACAGAGGAAGAACTGGAGCAGTATCTTCTGGATCAGGAGAGCGAAGAATATAACATGAACGGGATATACCGGCTGGAGGTGGATTTGAATCTCAGCTGGCTGGAGACGTCAATTGGAAATAATTTGGAGCCGTTTACGGGAGAATTTGACGGGAACGGACATGTGATCGGCGGTCTTGTGAGACCGTTGTTTGGAGTTACCGAGAGAGCGGAAATTGAGAATCTGTATCTGGAACAGGCAGAGATTATCCGTCCGTGTACTTATTCTGATGGAGAACGATATGTGGATGGATATGCAGCGTTGGTGGCATATGCAAAAGATACAGTCATTAAAAACTGTGGCATGAGTGGAACAATTGGAATAGCCAGTCCTTCGGAGGCAGAATATCAGATTGCTAAGGCAAGTCCGCCGGATGCGGAAGAGCAAAGAGGGCCCGGTGTTGAGGTGGCGGCTGGTATAGATGAACATGAGAGCCTGACGGAATCGGAGATTGTGGAAAAGGGACCTGGGATTACGGATGGAGAAGAGACGGAAGCTGGAACGTTCGACTCTATGGAGACGGGGGGAGAAAGCGGACGTATAGACGGGACAACGGAGGAGGGGGGACCCTCGGTGTCTTTGGAAGAAAATGAAAGTGGTATGGACTCTTCATCAGATGGTGAAGGCGGTATGGGATCTTCCACGGAAAGTGACCATGGTGCAGACGCTTCCAAAGAAAATGATAACGGCTTGGACACTTCCAAAGAAAGTGATAATGGCACAGACACTTCCACAGAAAGTGATAATGGCACAGACACTTCCACAGAAAACGAGAATGGCACGGACGCCTCCACAGAAAACGAGAATGGCTTGGACATTTCCAAAGAAAGTGAGAATGGCGCAGACGCTTCCAAAGAAAGTGAGAATGGCACGGACGCCTCCACAGAAAACGAAAATGGTGCAGACATTTCCACAGAAAGTGAGAAGAATACAAAACTGTTCTCAGAAGGTGAAAAGCACACGGAGTCTTCTACAGAAAAAGAATCGATAAAAAGTTATACAAATTCAGTAACATCCGGCCGGAAACCGGCGGAAACACTGAATACAGCAGATCAGATCACACTGGAACCGGAGACCATAGGATATCTTCCCATAGACCGTTTCCGGTTAACCATGAAAGTACCGGCGGTTACGGATTTACCGGCAGAGTCTGTACTGCCAGCCAGCCCTGCGGATGCCAGTCCGTCCGATGCTGAAGAACCATCAGACGGTGAAACGATTCCCAGGGACCATCCTTCCAGCCCGGAAGCAGAGACGGAGGAATATATCGGCAACCCTGCCGGAGATATTTTTATTCTGGTAACCGCAGAGAGAGCGGCGGCCGGCGGCCTTGTGGCTCAGACGGCCGGCAGCACGCTGCTATCCAATTGTTTTACGCTGGCAGCGATTTCCTCCCAATGGGACGACGGCGAGAGTTATGCCGGGGGGATGGCGGGAATTCTTGGCGAAGGGGCTTGCGTAGAAAACAGTTATACCTCCGGCCTGGTAGACTGCTTCCATATCATAGCCGGTTTTGCTGCAGTAAATGAAGGTACAATCCAAAACTGCTATTCCACCACCACTGTAAGCCGGGAAGGTGCAGTCCGGGGAGCATTTACGGCAGTGGAAAATGGATGCCTGACCGGCTGTGTTTATGACCGTCAGATGGCGTGTGTGGAGGAACCTGACCGTTTCAAAGAAGTTTCGTCTCCTGCTACCGCGGCGGAAGCGGAGAAGACAGACGCTGAGTTTGCATTAAAAGCCATGAATACAAAGGATATCACGGGAGACGAAGCCCAGATACCCGGAAATTGGTACATGACGGCCCAGGCGTATCCGCAGATCCCGTATTTTGCAGAGCATGGACAGGCGGTTATTGCGACAGAATCCAAGGTTTCGGTGATCGCCTTGATGCTGCCAGGTGAACTGACTCTGGAAGACGTGCTGAAAGGAGGAGAAATTCTTCTTCCGTTTGAAGTAGATGGGCAGGAGATCATATGGGATGCAGAAGGAAATGCAGTGATCAATGGAGATCACCAGGTGGTATTGGAGCCGAAGGCCGCATATTCGGAATATGAAGTGCCCAAAGTCCAAAGTGCTTTGAGTGGGGAGGAAGCAGCTGCGCCAGAGGAGTCTGGACAGCCTGCACAGACAGACGGAACAGGTCCTTCTGATGCCAAAGAGGAGAAGGTTCGGTTAAAGGCATCAGTAGGAACTGTGAGTAGAAGCTTTACCCTTCAATTGGCAGCTCCCAGGGATACCGCATATACTGACTGGAGCATTGTTGGAGCAGAAATTGACGCGTCAGGCAGCATTCCCGACGGCGGCGGCACAAAGGAAAATCCTTATCTGATCAGAACGGCAGAGGAATTGGCGTGGTTTGCATACAAGGTGAATACTGGAAATGTGAATATCTGTGCCAGACTAGAGAATTCTATTGATCTGTTTGGCACGAAGTATACCAATGTGGAATATGCTTATGATACTGCAACAGGAACCGATAATATTGATTCCGCTCTTTTGTGGATACCAATTGGCATGACTCCATTTGAAGGGATATTTGATGGAAATGGAAACTATGTGGAACATCTGAGAACCTATGAAACAAGAAAAAGAGAGACAGGTTTTGTCAGTTATTTGAAGGGGAGCGGAGTAATAAAAAACCTGGGAGTGGCCTCAGGAAAAATAGTATCCACTATTGTAAATGCAGGAGGTATCGTAGGCAGGGTTTATGACCGTGGAAAAGTACAAAACTGTTGGAATGGTGCAACCGTTGAATGTTTCGCAGAAGGAATGGCAGGTGGGATAGTAGGATTTACAGCTCATTCAGAGGAAAATGGAATCATCATAGAAGGGTGTTATAACCGGGGTGTGATTAAGGGCAGTGCATCAGTTGGTGGAATCATGGGAGGGGCCTGGAAAGGAACGACCGTGAGAGACTGTTATAACGAAGGAAGTGTGAGTGGAACAACCAGAGTGGGCGGGATCACCGGGGTTCTGTTATTAACTGGAAATGACAGCGGCAACCCGAACAAATCAGCACTTTATAATTGCTATAATTATGGAGAAGTGATCGGGACCAGTGCTCAGGGAGGGATATGCGGATACTATCCGGGAGGAGTGGTATCCAATTGTTACTATCTTGAAAATACGCTGGCGGATACCAATGGCAGGAAACTAACGGATCAACAATTAAAATCCTGGGCGGCGGCCTACGCGCTAAATGGCCAGAGCATGACAGGCGCATGGAAGTATGAATTAGGAAAATATCCACAATTTGGTACCCTCTCTGAGCCAGATAGCTGGGAAACCGTTGGCCAGGGAGTGATTGATCAGTTAATTACAGGGAAAACAGCACCGACAGATGGAGGAACGGGTATTTATTCCATTGATTCTGCCGAACAGCTGGCTGTATTTGCGATCATGGTAAATTCCGGAGACGTCCGAGCAAAGGGAGTTCTTACCGAAGATATTGACATGGCAGGGACCGCCTATGGCGGAACGAATGACGTGCCGGTTTTATGGAAACCGATGGGAACGTCTGCCCAGGCATATAAAGGCAGTTTTGCGGGAGATAGACATGTGATCAGCCATCTAAATGTGGAACAGGTTGACTATGCCGGGGTATTCGGAGCGGTGGAGGAAGAAGGACAGATATCGGAAGTCAGCATCGCAAACAGTTCCATCACTGGGGGGACCGCCGGAGGCATAACCGGTATTCTGGGAGGAAATGCCGTGATTTCCAAATGTTACATGAACGGCGGGACGACTGTCACCTCCAACGGGGCCACAGCTTCTTGTGCGGGAGGAATAGCCGGACAGCTGACAGGAAATGCCGTGATTTCCCAGTGTTATAGCCGGGGCGGCAATCAGGTTACTGCCGGAGGGACAACGGCTTACGCCGGGGGAATCGTCGGACAAATCAGGGACCATGCGGCAGTCAGAGACAGTTATCATCTGGACTCGAAGGTGTCCGGCACAGGCAGTACTGCATATGCCGGAGGAATCGCCGGAGACGGAGGGACAGATGGAACGGTGGAGAACTGTTACAGCGCGTGTAGGGCGGCGGCGGCTTCTGTTCCGATCACAGCGGCCGGAACAGGGAAGGCGGGTTCCATTGCCGGAACTGGCGGAACGATCAGCCGGTGTTATAGTGAGACGTTGATGAGCGGTGACCCCTCAGCGGTTGTGAAGTTTGATCTCACGTCAAATGAGAAAATCTGGCAGCAGACAGATGGAATCAATACCGTGGGGGAAACCGAGAGAACCGGGGATGCCCGGGTGTGGTTTACCAGTCTTGCGTCGGAGACCACCCGCGGACTGCCGACCTTTACGGCTCCGGTGATCGTCCCGGTGACGCTGGCACCGGCGGCGACAAGTGCCGGGACTACGGGAAATCTCGTGCCTGCGGCTGAGGGGGCGGTACTGCGCGGAATCCGCCAGGATAAGAAGAATTCGGCTGTTTTTACATTTCCGGCGGCCAGTGAGGTGAGCCGTTGTTTTCACACTTATGGAAGCACCAGCGCGAATACCAAAATCGGTTTAAAGGCAGACAATACGGATATCGGGCCCCTGGCCGCTTCCCTGACAAATGCGGGAGGAAATGCAGGGAGTATCGGAACGTTGAGCAGGCTGACGCTGTATACAGGCGCGGCTTATACGGTATCGACGGACCAGCTTTTGCTGATTGATGCCGCGGATAATGCTGGACAGCGCTATGAGATTCAGGTGACAGTGAAAGGGGTTACTTCAAAGACGTTAAGTGTGACGATGCCCGTCAAGGTTACGATGGCGGAACTGACGCCGGATGGGACGGATCATACCGTGGCCAAAGGGACAGCCCAATACAGCGCGGATTTAAAAATCACGAATAAGAATGACTATCCGATCGACGGAAAGATACTGAAAGCCGCCGTAAACGATGCCACGGGATATGCACCTCTGCGTCCCGTGCTGCCAAGCTATCACCTGTCCAATACCGGATATCTGACCGACGCGGCCGGAGGCGTGCGGCTGGGCCTGGCAGACGCGTCGGGGACATCCCCCGCAGTAATTAAAGCGGTAAAGTACTGTGACGAACATGCCGCCGCCGGGACATCATGGATGGAGTACCGCCTTAAGAACAAGGGAAGCCTGCCGTACCGGTATGTGATGGAATACAGCGGTCTGCATTTCGGGCCGGACACGCAGTTTGAATACCAGATCAGTTACTGGTTTGGAGTGTCGGCTGATGATTACGAGGAAGTGGCGGAAGCTGTGGTGTCGTCATGAAGCAGACGATGCAGAATGGCGGACAGGTGGTGATGGAAGGTGAATAAGAGCAGGAAGCATAAGAGCAGAAAGTATAAGAGAAGGAAGCAGGAAAGTGGATGCCGGGGGTGGTGGATAAGGAAGAAGCGTGGAATTATAGTTCTGGCTCTGGCCGTAGTGCTGGCCGCAGCTATCCTGGGGATCAGCGCATGTGTGGCTGGATACGGATTCCCGGAGCCGCTTCAAGCCCTGATTGACATCCAGCCAGACCAGAATGCTAAAAATGGAACCCTGCATGCCACAGAGGCACAGGAGGTGGCGGCGGGGGATTTCTGGGTGGTGATGAACCAGCTGCCGGTGGTGGAGGAGGGAAGCCGTGAGTGCAGCATTGAATATGAGAATCCATCCACCAACCATTACAGCGCCAGAATCAGTCTGTATGGTAAGGAGGATGGAGAACTGCTGGGGAACACCAGACGGGTAGACCCGGGGAATTATGTGGAGACTATCGTATTAAAGAAAGAACTGCCGCCTGGAGAGTACCCGGTAACGGTGAGAGTGGAACTGTTTGAGGAGAAAAAACCTGCGGCAGAACTGTCCATAGAGATCACGCTGCGGGTGTCCAGGATACAAGACGGAACAGGGAGAGAATAACCATGAGAACACGAAGAGACCAGCTGAACATGCTGGTGGTGGTCCTGTCAGCAGTCTTCTGTCTGTCGGTGGTGGCGGGAGCCGGATATTTCGTCTATACCAGCAGCCGCCCGGTGGAAGCGGCCATGCCCCGCCTGCAGGCGGAAGGAAATGTGAAGACAGGAACCTTAAATGATCCGGAGGGCCGCCAGAGAGAATTGGACGCGATTGTGGAAGAAGGAATGGTAGCGTTCTCCATCAACGCCACTCCCTATCTGCAGAATGGAAAAGCAAAAGCGAATCTGATGATCGAGAACCCGCCGAATAATGGGAACCGTTTCACCGTGACAATCAGCCGGGATGACACGGGAGAGGAGATTTACCGTTCTGGTTATATCGAGCCGGAGCAGTACATTGATGAAACGGAGCTGGATGTGGAACTGCCAAAAGGGGAGTATGGATGCACCGCCAGCTTTGATACCTATCGCTTAGGTGAAGATACCTATATAGGAAGAGCGGCGGCGAAGATCACTCTGTATGTGTTGGAATAGGGGCAATATCGGAAACATCACACAGCCTCAGCATCTGATTGCAGCAAAGTATCAGGAAAACGCAGAGTTAAAAAGAAAAAAGACTGGAACAGAGGTACATAGGATTATGAAGCCGGGAAGAAAACAGGATACAGGAAAGAAACGACTATTTACAGCTGCCGTGCTGACCGTGGGAATGTTCTGCATGGCGGGAACAGCCGTTGGAGTCTATTTAAGCCGGAGCCGTCCGCCAGAGAAACCGGCAGGACTGGTGTATGAGTCCAATGTAATAGTTGGTGACATCCCGGGAAAAAGCCCGGAAGATATCCAGCGGGAACTGGATTCCGTGGTAGAAGAAGGAATGCTGGCCATGTCCATCAACGCCACGCCATCCGGCCATGTATCAGGGACAGACCGTGAAATCAACTGGCTGATCGAGAACCCGTCCAACCAGGGAAAACTGATCCGTGTGGAGATCACCCGTGATGACACCGGTGAAAAAATCTACGAGACAGGAGCCATCCCACCGGGAAGTTACGTGGAAGGCGCCCCGCCGGATGTAAAACTGGAAGCGGGAAAATACGACTGCACGGCAGTATTCCTGGCCTACCGGGAAGACAGCGAGGAGTATGTAGGCCAGGCGGCAGTGAAGATCAAACTGACTCTGCTGGAATAAAATCCAGGAATAAGCCGGGGAAAGAACCAGCAGAGGGAGAGGAGGAAAAATGCATTGAGAAAAAGAGAAGCCTGCCTGGCAGTGGGCCTGTTGATATTTGGCGCGCTCCAAAGGGATGCCCCGCCAGCCTACGCATCCGCACCGTCGGGAGAGGCCCAGATGGGAACGGTGGAATTTCCATATGAATCATCTGCGAATGTTGAATCAGAGCTGAAAGGAAAAATCAAAGTAGATCTGATATCGGTAGAACTGCCAGCCGGAGAATTTGAATTCAGCATTGATACAACAAAGCCATTCAGCCCGTCAAGCCCCGGAGAGCAGATTCAAAGTCCGGCGATCCGGGTGGCCAATCACTCCGTAGTACCGGTAAAAGTGGAGATATCCCAGGTGGCGGAAATCGGAGAGGATGATGTAACGTTTACTCCGAAATTCGGAAATGGTCCGGAGCAGAAGTTCCAGCTGCTGGACCGTGTATCGGAGGTGGGAGACCCTGGGACGGCCGTATTAGTGCTTGGAACCAGCGGAAAGGTATACAGCGACGAGACTGATTTTGAGCAGTATGCCATCCTGCCGGGAAGAAAAAACATTTTCATTACCAGGATTGGGGCTAACGAAAGCACCGATTTAAACCTCTATGGAAAAGTATCGCCAGATTTCTATGGTAAATATGAATTCACAGTAAGCCCCACCATCAAGATCAGCACCATCAACGCAGCTGACTGATAAGTAAACCCAACAAAGAACGATATCAAAAGTACATAAAACACACAAAACACATAAAACACATAAAACACATAAAACACGTAAAACACAAAAAACTAAAAAAGGATTCAGGAAGGAAGAGAACATGAAAACAATGAGTAAGAACATGAAAAAAACCGCCGCCCTGGCGCTGGCTCTGGGAATGGCAGCCGCAGGAACCATGTCATCCTACGCCGCACTGAGCGATACAGAGGCAGTAACTGCCGATGTAGAGATCGGCACATCAGCCGGAGCCCCGACAAATGCAATCCCGTCCGGAAGCCAGGCCTCCACCCTGACAGGAACCATCAAGGTCACCAGCATCAGTGTGCAGGTCCCCACGGCGGCGGCCTTCGAGATTAACCCGGATAAAGCCCTGACTGGAAAAAGTGTAAACCGGATCACAGACCAGTCAAGCAAATATGCCATAGTCAATACATCAACAGTTCCAATTGATGTCAGCATCTCAAACGTAACAACAAGTGCTGACGGAGGCTTTGTACAGGCTCTCAGCGCGCTGAGCGGGACCAAAACCGTCATGTTTGCAGTCCGTGAGAGCACCGAAAGTGAGCCATTAAGTGATGAACCCACCAAATGGTTTTCCCCGGATGCCGATGGTAAAGTCACCTACAAGGTAAGCACGGACGCTGCCAAAAACACGGTAGCCGCCAAAGCGACCCTGTCAATGAAACTATACGGTTCCACCACCACCGGCTGGACCAACGGAGACACCTTCACCGTAGTACCAACCTTCACCATATCCGTACACTAGGAAACACCGGCACCATAAGAGCGGATAACACAAGCAGAAAATAGCCGCCCCAATAGAAAGGAGCATCCAATATGGCAGCAAGAATCCCATGCACCCCCTTCGGCAAGAAAATGAAAATCGCCATGGTAGAACAGGACATCCCCCAGCAGGAGTTAGCGAAGCGTTTAGGCATTGCCAACTCCACCGTCAGCGATATCATCTACGGCCGAAACCAATGTGAGCGCACGAAAGAACGCATTGCCGAGACCCTTGGAATCCAGGGATAAATATAAGAAAGATGGCGATTGCTTATTATTAGGCACCGTCATCTTTTTCGTTATGCCGCTGGTAAACTTTGTGGCAGCATCAGGATACTTTGGATTTTTAGGTATCCAGCATCGTATTTTCATGGATTTCCTGATATAATGTAAAAATATGAAACATGAACAGAATGGAGGGATTATTAAGATGCATGAAGGGAAAAAGATGAAACTGACAGAAGACCTTTTGGAACTGTATCGGGATGATCTGCTGAGTGAGGAACGAAGCCAGGCCACGGTAGAAAAATATGTCCGGG
>JAWZDV010000019.1:0-11674 GCA_034142505.1 Bacteroides thetaiotaomicron | reverse complement strand
TGAAAAATGATTTATCCTTCCTGATCGATGAGGAGATGAATCTCTATGAACACCAAAGCACGGTAAACCCGAATATGCCGCTGCGGGGACTTCTCTATCTGACGGATTTGCTGAGAGGTATCTCGAAAAGAACGGAAAGCGACTCTATGGAAGTACCAGAATCCAGGTGCCGGCTCCGCATTATGTAGTATTCTACAACGGAGCAGAAGACCAGCCGGAGAGGGAGATCGTGAAGCTGTCCGATTCCTACACATTCCAGGATGGAGGGGAACCGCCCTGCCTGGAGATGTCGGCGACGATCCTGAACGTGAATCTGGGATATAACCGGGAACTGATGGAACGATGCCAGACG
This sequence comes from Bacteroides thetaiotaomicron, assembly GCA_034142505.1. Taxonomy (GTDB): domain Bacteria; phylum Bacillota; class Clostridia; order Lachnospirales; family Lachnospiraceae; genus Hungatella_A. The sequence continues at coordinate 11,322 of JAWZDV010000019.1, read as the reverse complement.
CTGTATGAATACGCCCAGTTGGTGTCATCAGTCAGAAAGTACTGGGAGCGGGAAAAAGATCTGACGAGAGCCATAGACCATGCGATTGAGGAGTGCATCCGGAACAATATCCTTGCAGAGTTTCTGAGGAAGAACAGAGCGGAGGTAGTGGATATGTTGCTGTATGAATATGATGAAGAAGAGTTTATAGCCAGTGAAAAGGAATTGAGTTTCGCAGAGGGAGAGGCAAAAGGAAGAGCAGAAGGAAGAGCAGAAGGAAAAATAGAAGCAAGAAGAGAAAGTATTTTGGAGAATCTGGAAGACTTGGGAGAAGTGCCGGATGTATTGAGGAATACGATTCTGGAACAGGGGGACCTGGATACCTTAAAACGCTGGAACAAACTGGCGTCCAAAGCTGTTTCCATAGAAGCGTTTGAAAAACAGATGAACGAGGCATAAAGATATCACAATGAATCAGAAGTCGCTGTAATGGTCCTTTGAGGTTTTGAACCGTCAAAGCTTACAGCGATTTTTTCTTGCATTTTTTTCTGATACCAATTATTGTAGAGGATAACAGCAATCTTACCAAGGAGGTATTTTATAATGAATATACGTAAAAATGTGGATGAAATGTCTGAATTACTGGCAGATTTCCAAAGATATTTACAGGATGAGGAGCGGAGTCCGGCCACGGTGGATAAATATCTCCGGGATGTGAAGGCATTTGTGAAGTATTTAGATCGAATGGGGGGAAATAGGAAAGGGGATGCAGCAGCTGGAATCAAGGACCTGGATAAAGAAAAGGTACGGGAATACAAACAGTTTTTGAAAGAACAATATAAAATCACCAGCGCCAATTCTATGCTGGCGGCGCTCAACAGTTTTTTTGTCTTTCTGGGAAGGGGAGAATGGAAGGTGAAACTGTTTAAGGTGCAGAGAGTATTGTATTTGAAGCCGGAGCGGGAAATGACGGAAAAGGATTACAGCCGGTTAATCGAAGCGGCCAGGAGGAAAGGGGATACCAGAATGAGTATGCTGATTCAGACCATTGGCAGTACCGGGGTGCGGATCAGTGAATTGAAATTCATCACGGTAGAATCACTGAAAACGGGGCGGGCCGAGATCTATAATAAAGGAAAATCCCGCGTCGTACTGCTGCCGGGGGAATTGACAAAACTTCTGAAAACGTATTGCCGGGAGACGGGAATTGTATCGGGGACTATCTTTGTCACCAAACATGGGAATCCGGTAAACCGGAGCAATGTAAGCAAAAGGATGAAGCAGCTTGGCAGAGAGGCGGGAGTCGATCCGGAAAAAGTATTTCCCCATAATCTGCGGCACTTGTTTGCGAGAATGTTTTATCATGTGGAGAAAGATATTGTGAGGCTGATGGATTTACTGGGGCATTCGAATATCAGCACCACCAGAATCTATACCATGACAACGGAAGACCAGCCAAGAAGGCAGCTGTCGCGGATGCGGATGGTTCTGGGCTGACGGCTTGATCATAAAAAAACACCCCATAATGTATATTATGAGGTATCAATAACAATTCTTGAAGGTTTTTCCCTTCGTAATATAGTCTATTATACCCACTTTCGTAAAAATTGCAAGATCTGACAGGAAAAAAATTGCGAAGCCAGATAGGAGAAACGCAAAAATGTGGGAAAATGGGAATCGGGAACGGCGGATGGACTCCTGGAGTCAAAATCGCCTGTTTGCTGTGTTCAAAATATGAATAGGCAGACTTCTGCATTCTCTGATATTCAAAAACCACATCCAATTACTGAAAAAGCATCCCATAAAGCAAAGACAAACTACCGGTCCGGAAGCACAAAGCACTCTGTAATATACATTACAGAGTAAAGGAAGGTGCCAGTCCGTGGAGACAGTCGAAAGAAGAGGGCAGTCCCGCAGGCATAGGCGGAAAGACCCGGGAATGAAAGAAAAGAGCAGGGCTCATTTTCGAACGGTTCCATTAGGAGGATTCGAGGAGGAGGAAGTACTGTGCTATCTCTGGGATATCGTGAAATTTCTGGAGGCCGGGCCAGGGAGAATGGGGCAGTTGGAAAAGCAGCTGCGCAGGCGCGTTCGTGTGGAGATGCGGCGGTATTTTGCGAGGCGCAGACGCAGAAATGTGAATGTTCTTGTGAGTGCCTTGGCGCTGGCCGCTTGTATGATTGGAATTTTCACCTTTCTGATAGGAATTGACATCGTGTCAGGTGATTCCATGTATCCCAGTCTCCATAATGGAGATCTGGTACTATACAGCCGTCCGCTGGGAAACGGAATCAAGCGGAATGAAATTGTCATCTTTCATAAAAACGGAGAGAATTTTATCAAACGAGTGGCAGGCCTTCCCGGGGATCAGGTTCAAATCAGTGAATCCGGGGGGCGTGTGGAAGTAAACGGAGCAGAAGTCCTGGTGAATGATGTAACCCTGGCGAATCCGGCCGAAAGGGAAAACGAGGACCAGATGGGCCAGTCAATGGCCGTCATGAAAGATCAATATTTAGTGCTGGGAGACAACCGTGGAGTATCCATAGACAGCCGGGACAGCCAGATCGGAACCGTGCCGCGGGAGAACATACTTGGGAAAGTGATAATGATCGTCAGAACGAGAGAATAAGACAGAGAAATGCTGGAGGATGCGGATATGAGCCGTTTTAGATTACATATAAAGGAGAATAAAAGGGATTACCGGAACTGGCTGGCCCTGGGAATCGTAGGACTGCTGCTGATAGCGGGAAGTGTAACCATACACAGTATGGGGATAGTCCGGGCAAAGAGCCGTGAGACAGTGCTGCTATATACGGAAGAAGAGTTCGAACAGTACTTACTGGATCTGGAGAGTGAGGAATATAACTTAAACGGGAGTTACCGGCTGGAGGGAGATTTGGACCTTGGGTGGCTGTACCAGTCCATAGGGACCAATCTGGAACCGTTTACCGGAACGTTTGATGGAAATGGCCATGTGATCAGTGGTCTTACCAGACCGTTGTTTGGAGTAATAAAAGAGGCGGAGGTAGAAAACTTATTTTTAAGTGATGTCATGATCGAGAATCCATTTACTTATTACGATGGAGAACATTATGTAGATGGTTACGGTTCACTTGCTGCCTACGCAGTTCATTCGGTGATAAGGAACTGCGGAATGAACGGGGAGATTCATACGGCGCCTCCGGTTGAAGCAGAGTATTTATTGGAGAAGGCCAGTCCGTCAGACGCGGATGAGTTAAAAGGGCCGGGAGTGCAGGAACCAACTGGTGATCAGGCCGGAACGGGAGAAAGCAGTACGCAGACGGTGGGACCGGGGATGGAGACCATTGAAACAGCCGTGAGCGGGCCGGCAGGAGGCCCTGGGGAGGAAACAGGGGGTGAATGGGAAACGAGTACGGACGCTGAGTTGAAGACAGATGGAAGCGTGGAAACAGAACCAGCAGGAGAAACGGAAATGTCCTCCATGAATGAGAGTAATCCGGCATTAACAGAAGGGACAGATAACACATCCGAAGAACCGTCAGAGGAACAGGGAACCGTGTCGGAATCATCTGGCAATGTGGGCGAAGACGGATCAGATGGCACCTTAGAATCAGAAACACCAGAGTTGGCAGAAACGTCAGTCACAGCAGAAACGATACAGACAGAATCAACAAATATGGCACAACCTGAAGTGCCAGAACCACCCCAGCCCAAAGTGTCAGAACCACCCCAGCCCAAAGTGCCAGAACCAACCCGCCCCAAAGTGCCAGAATCAACCCAGCCTAAAATGCCAGAACCAACCCAGCCAAAAACGACAGAAGTGGTACATCTAGAATTGCCAGAAACAGTAAAATCAGAAACAGTCCGTCCCGACCAATGGGTTGCAGAAACCGCCGGATATGATGCAGTGAACCGACAGGTTTTATTCATGAAGCTGTCCTCTGTCACCGACATCAATCTGGAAGGACCTTCAGAGGCAACTGCCTCAAATGCAACAGAGGAAGCCCCTGCGTTGGCAACTCCGTCTGATGCAGTAAATGTGGAAGCTGGAGGAGACAGCGGAATCGAATCCCAGGAAGACGATCTACATTATATAGGCAATCCGAATGGGGATATCTATATTCTGGTAACCGCAGACCGTGTCGCCGCTGGCGGCCTGATCGCCCAGACGGCCCATAAGACCCTGATCTCAAACAGCTTTACTCTCATTACAATAAGCTCATTCCTGGAAGATGTGGAGACATATACCGGAGGTCTGGCTGCAATACTTGGAGCAGATGGTAAAACGGAGAACAGTTATGCCACAGGCCTGGCAGACAGTGATGGAATCATTGGCGGGTTTGCGGCAGTCAATGATGGAGAAATTGAAAACTGCTACTCAACGCTGATCGTCGGAGAATCAGGTATCAGCCGCGGGGCATTTACAGCATTTGGTAATGGGAGCCTGACAGGCTGCGTATATGACAGACAGATGGCCTGCGTTGATGCAGTAAATGAGGAAGTAAATGATGCAGTAAATGCGGAAGAACATGGCATGGAAAGCAATACGGCAAGTGATGCAGGGAACCCGGCAGAATTTAGTTTGAAAGCATTCAATACCGCGGAAATGACCGGGACAGAATGTGAGATACCGGGAACCTGGAGAAAGGCCGAGCAAGCATATCCCCAGCTGGAATATTTTGCCCGGCATGATCAGCAGGCAGTGTCGGACAGCTCCCGTACTTCCGCCATCGCATTGATGCTTCCAGGGGATTTAACACTATTGGATGCTATCAAAGATGGAGATGTCAAACTCCCGTCAGAAATTGACGGAGTGGCAATTACATGGGAGACAGAGGGCAATATCAGAATCGATGAACAGAATCAGGTAAGGGCGGAAGAATGCGCTGTTCCTTCCATAAAAGCAAATGATATTCCCACGGTCCAAAGTACTGTGGGACCAATGGTGGAAACACCACCAATACAAGCCGATGAAGGTTCTGCCGGAACGGAGGATGAACATTCAGAAATTGTAAAAGCAACAGAACAAAATACAGAAGAGACATTAGGAGACAGCAAAATCCAGTTAAAAGCATCCGTTGGAAATGCGACAAAAAACATTGCACTCAAAGTCATGGCGTCACCAAAAGCCACAGAACGGTATGCGGATTGGAATGCGGTGGGAGCCGCGGTTTCCAACAATACCAATGGAATGGGCGCCTACAAACCTGCTGCTGGAGACGGAAGTGCTGAAGATCCTTATTTAATTGGAACCCCGGAAGCATTGGCCTGGTATTTCTATCAATTGAGTCAGAATAATCAAACAAGTCATGTAAAATTGACTGCAGATATTGATTTGTTTGGAACAGAGTACAATGGCGGGATTGCATATGATGAGAGTACGAACAACATCACATCAGCTCTGAGATGGAACGGCATTGTTACCTTCATGGGAGCCTTTGATGGGAATCATCATGTGATCAGACATATTTATATGCGGGGGGATAATGTTGGATTTATCAGGAATATTGGCGCTGACAAGAACCGTCCTGGTGTCTTAAAAAATCTTGGGATAGAATCCGGTCTATATCAGGGAACATCGGCGCGTAATGGGGCATTGGCCGGCTGCTTATATTATGGAGGGATTTATAATTGCTGGGCTGGAAGCGGTGTTGTTGTGAGCGCTAGCGGCAAAGACGAGGCGGGTGGAATTGTAGGAGGGATAAGCGGTGCGGGTACAAGGATTGTAGAGGGCTGCTATAATCTTGGAAGTGTCACGGGAGCATGGGCAACTGGTGGTATTGTCGGCCAAATGTGGAATGTTGACTCGATTATCCTACGGAATTGTTACAATATGGGAGATGTGTCCGGAACAAAAAATGTAGGGGGAATTGAGGGGGCGATTGAACTTGCAAATCCAAAATGGATTGAAAATTGTTATAACACCGGAGCGATATCAGGTCCAATTAATGCACATAGTATTTTTGGTGGTAACCGGACTAACGGAAGCAGCATTACGATAACAAACTGTTACTATGACAGCAATTGCGAAGCGGACGGCAGGGCAACCGCATTGTCGAAACGCCAGATGAATTCGTGGGCGTTTGCTTATGCACTGAATAACCAGGGAATCAAGCAAAAAGGAGAGTTGGCAGAAGGGCTGTCCTGGGCATACAGTCCGGATAAAAATAATGGGTATCCCTATTTGAGTGCGGAAGGGCTGGACCGTCCGGAAAGCTGGATGGATATTGGCGAAGGGATAGCCGGGGGGCTGATCAAAATGAATTCTGCCATAAGTGGAACCGGACAGGAGTCAGATCCTTATCTGATCACAAATGCAGAGCAGCTTGCCTGGTTTGCCTATCAGGTAAACAGCGGGATGATGCCAGATGCCTGTGCCAGAATGGGAAACAACATTGACTTGAAAGGTATCGATTTTGGAGGGGCCGATGAAGATCCCATTTATTGGAAACCCATAGGAACCAGTACCAATCCCTATACGGGCATTTTCGACGGTAATGGAAAGATCATTGCCAACATGAGGGTGAAAGAGGATGGATATGCCGGTTTATTTGGCTGTGTGGGAGGCGGTGCGGTCATCAGGAAAACAGGGCTGGATAACACCTGTACCGTCGAAGTTGCTTCGCCCGGAGCATCGGCATTCGATGGAACGGCAGCATTTGTGGGAGCTGTGAAATCCGTGGACGGAGTCGCCACACAGCTGACGATCGAACACTGCTACACCAGGGCAGAGATCCGGGGAAAAAGCAGGCACACAGGAGCATTTCTGGGAAATGATGAAAGCACCAGCGGGGAGAATCGGATTTCCAACTGCTATACAACAGGCAGGATCAACGTGCCATCAGGAGTAAAACCAGGCGCCATAGCAGGTACCTTTGCAAACGGGACAGGTTCTGCGGGTTCGATTCAGTACTGCTACTGGGATGAGAAAATGGAGGACGGTTACAGCGGTGGTCTGAATCTGGTGGGAGAAGGCAGTCAGACAGCGGTAGATTCCGGGAAACGGTCAACAGACGATATGAAAAGTGATGATTTCACAGCCAATTTAAATACTGGTTCGGGCACAGCCATCTGGGAGAGGGATAGCAACAAAAATAACGGATATCCCATCTTTACCGGACTGGATACCTACGCCAGCTGGGATGGAGTTGGAGCCGCTGTACCCGAACCGGAAACCGTATTATCCACCAATAAGGGAACTAAAACAAATCCCTATCTGCTCCGGTCAGCAGAAGATTTGGCCTGGTTCGCCTATCAGGTCAATCACGGGACTGATACCGCAGGTCTCTGCGGAAAGCTGATGGCGGATATCAGCCTGTTCGGCGGTCTGTATACCGGGGGAAATGGCTACGACGCAAATGACAATGAAATCCTTTCCCGGGCGCTTCTCTGGATTCCCATTGGAAGCGATGCGGATGGAAAACGTTATACGGGTACTTTTGACGGCAACGGTTATAAGATCTCAAAAGTGAGGATGAAGGGAACAGAAAAACAAGGGCTTTTCGGTACGCTGGGAAATGGAGGCATCGTCAGAAAAACTGCCATATCCACCAGTCTGGTTGATGTGAGCGGCCAGTATGCAGGCGGTATTGCCGGATACATCTTTGGGAGCGGCGTGGAAGTGACCGAGTGTGGAATTGTGGGAAGCTTAAGCGGGACGGGAAGTTACTATGGGGGATGTGTCGGCGGAGTCAATGCCGGATCGGAACTTCTGCTGGATGGCTGCTATAACGATGCCGGAGGAATCATCCTTTCTAAGAACGGAGATTATGTCGGCGGCGTGCTTGGAGGCGCCGGATCAGGAAATGTGACGGTTCGAAACTGCTACAACCGGGGAAAGGTGACCGGTCAGGCTTATGTAGGCGGAATTGCGGGGAGCGCCGGCCGGACTACGGATAACTGTTACAATGCGGGAATCGTTTCAGGAACCGGCAGTACAGGAGGAATTAACGGTATTTCGACAGCGTCTGTGCTGAATAACTGTTTTTATGAGTCAGGAGCCACCGTGGATGCCGGAGCCACGGAGCTGGAGAGCAGGAAGCTTTTGACCTGGGGAGCCGCCTGGAAACTGAATGGTGAAAATCTAAAACAAAGTACCGGCATTTCCTGGAATTATGATCCTGAAAAACACGGCGGTTATCCCTACCCATATTCTGGCAGCCTGCAAGGCGCTGGTAGCTGGGAGGTAGTAGGTAAAGGAGTGGCCGATGGTTTTTTTACAATTGGCACGCCCACCGGTAATCCATATGAGATCAGGACAGGCAGTCAGCTGGCCTGGTTTGCTTACCAGGTTAATCATGTGGCCGGTATGTCGGGAATCCAGGGAGTTCTGGTTCATGATATCGATATGGAGGCGGAGGGGAATTTCTATACGGAAAAGAGTCATCTGGCGTGGATACCGATAGGAAAAGACAGCACGTCGCCTTACACGGGAACATTTTCCAGCAAAAATCTGGCAGATGCTTCCGATACCAGTAAGATATACCAGATCCGGAATTTATACAGCAATACCACTGGCCCGGCCGGGTTATTTGGAACGTTGTCCGGCGGCACAGTTTCCCGAATAGGAATATCTAATGGGGTAATCACCGGGGGAAATGCTGGGGGAAGCGCAGAAGAACATGCCAGGAAAAACGCCGGCGGAATTGCCGGTGAGACAACTGGAGCAGCCGTGATAGACCGGTGCTATAACCGGAGTGAAAACGGAAAAACCGGAAAGGTGACGGCCGCCAATTGTGCCGGTGGAATCGTGGGAAAGCTGGGGCCCGGTGGAACAGTTCAGGACTGTTACAGTCTGGAAACGGTTATCACAGGAACCGGCTCATCCGCTTGTGCCGGTGGTATCGCAGGGAACGGGTCAGCCGGAGTGGTGCGCAACAGTTATAGTGCCTGCGGGGAGTCCGGGAGTATCACGGCATCCGCGGGAGGAACTGCCGGTGCGGTAAGCGGCATTCCGGGAGATGGAAGCGGGATGAGCCAGTGTTACAGTGACCGGACGGCGCTGGCGGATCGTTCCTTTGTCAAGTCCCTGGCGGCCACTGGAAATGAACTGCTCATGACCCAGACCGCCGGACTGAATACGGTGAGTGGAAGGGAACGTCGGAAAGGAGACCGGATCTGGTATACCAGTCTGGCGTCCGAGGCCACCAAAGGCTATCCAACTCTGGTGCCGGCCGTTATGCTTCCATCCCTGGGAGCCGTGGACCCGGCGTCCGGTGCGGACGGAGTGGTGTTTGACTTGAGCACAGCCGGGTTCCCGGCCAGCGTCATGTTCCGCTATGCCAGCCAGGAGACAACTGGTGATGAGACGGTATCTCTGACAAAATGGGAAGCCGGAAATTATTTCAGCTACGGTTCCACAAATGCCGACAAAACCATTGGCCTGGAAGTGGGAACTGGAACACCCGGCACTACCGGAATTGTGCTGGACCCGGCTGCCATGTCTCTGGAACTGCCGACGGTCGATCTGGGAGCGGCCAGCAGTCTGACCCTGTATACGGCGGCAGCCTGCATCTATCCCACGGCCAGAGAAATATTGCTGGAATTGTCCTCCGGCATGGACCGCTATGAGATACGGTTCACGATAAACGGAGTCACCAGGAAACCGCTGGACATAACGCTGACGGCTGATGTGGCGATGGAAGAACTGCTTCCGGGAGGAAGTACGGAGAAGACGGCGTACAGCGCCCCGGTAACGCTGGCAAACAGCCATGATTATCCCATGGAGGGAGCGATCGTCAAGGTAAAAGAAATCAGTGCGGAGGACAGGGAAGGGTACCGGGCACTAAAGCCGATTGCAAAAGACTCGCCCTATGGGAGCGGCCAGATTTACGATGCTGGAGTAAAGCTTGGAATCACCAATCCAGCCCCGGAGACTGGAGCCGCCGGACTGTTAACCGGGGACCTTTACTATAACCGGGATGCAGCGCCAGAAGAGACCCCCTGGATGAAATGCCAGCTGAAAGCAAAAGGCTCCTTCCAGTACCGGTACTTCTTAAAATATCAGGCCGACCCATATTATGACAGAGCCCATCCGAATTTCGGATATATCATCAGCTACCAGTTTGGTGTGATGAAGGATGACTATACAGAAACGGCCGATGCGGTCCTGAGCCAGTAGACAGACGGTGGAAGATATGAGAGAACACAGAAAACAGCGGAGGGGCCTAAATTACAGAAGCCGCCGCCGAAAACAGCATACGCTTATCATAACAATCGTACCAGCCGCAGTGCTTGGACTGGCTGTCCTGATCCTCCTGTATGGTTTCCCGGCTCCCATTCAGGCCAGACTTGACATCCGCCCGGATGAGCATGCGAAACAGGGGACACTCTATGCTGCCAGTCCAAAGGAGATGACGCAGGGGGAGTTTCGGCTGATGTTAAATCAGCTGCCTACCATAGAGGCGGGCAGCCGGGAGTGCAACATCCAGTATGAGAATCCGGTGGAGAATCATTACAGTGCCAGAATCAGTTTGTATCTGGAGGAAACCGGAACATGGATCGGGGGCACCACCCGTGTAGATCCGGGCTGCTATGTGGAGCAGATCAGGTTAAAGCAGAAACTGGCAACAGGAGAATATCCCATCACCGTCCGGATCGAACTGTTTGAAGAGAGGACTCCTGCCGGGGAGATGGCGGCCGGCATAACCCTGCGGGTCATTGAATCACAAAAAGACCAGGGAGGAAGCCAGGATGAGTCATAGCAACCAGAAGAAACTATACAGCGATCATAAGAAATCACACAAGATTCAAAAGAAGACCCACAGAAACCATAGTACCTCGATGGTCATAATCCTGAGCATAGGAATCTGCCTGACTGTGATGGCGGGAGCCGGATATGTGGTATCTGCCCACAGCCAGGAGGCGGCGCTGAAAAGCCAGCCGGTCTCTCTGGCAGCTGAGGTAAATGTCAAGACCGGCACCCTGGAAACGGATCCCGCAAAACGGCAGGAGGAGTTAAATCAGGTGGTAGAAGAGGGAATGCTGGCTTTTTCCATCAACGCAACCCCCTTCATGGAAAATGGAACCGCTACTGCTAATTTACTGGTGGAGAATCCCCCCGGCAACGGGAAGCGTTTCACCATCACGATCCAGAGAAACGACACGGGGGAGGAAATCTACCAATCCGGCTATCTCGACCCTGAGCAGTACATCGACGACGTACCGCTGGATGTGGTTTTAGAAAAAGGTGAATACGCATGCACGGCTTATCTGGATGCCTACCGGCTCAGCGACAATGCGTATATCGGAAGAGCAGGAGCCAGAATCACGCTGTATGTTTTGAAATAAGAAACAGGCCGTCGTTCAACAGCCTGCAAATAAAAAGTCAATAGGAAAATGAAAAATTTTCAAGATTTATTG
>JAWZDV010000018.1:0-19760 GCA_034142505.1 Bacteroides thetaiotaomicron | reverse complement strand
TTTGAAATTCCTAATTGCATTACGAGGTAATTATACTTCCTGTAAGGAAAATTATCAATACCTTTTTGACATTTTTTACAAATAATGAGTAAAACAGTCGATATTGGTAATCTCACCAGGAATATACCATTTCCTCCATCACACACATAGTATAATACACTTCTTCCAAAAATACCATAACATTTCTCTGTGCATTTTCTTACGTAAAGTTTACAAAAACCATCTTTTTCCCAAAAATTGTTCTTAAATTAGTACAATCCCTCCCAGGAAGCCAAAATCTCCTATTCTTTCTACTTGTTTTTTACGAACTGCAAGTATATAATGTTCATATATCTTTAATTGAGAATATTTTTGAACAACAATATACATAAATACGGAGGTTGTAAAGATGAATCGATATGGTTTATTGTGTAGATGTATCTATGAAGATCATCAAATAACCCAGCGTGAGCTGGCGAAAAAGATGAATATATCACTTGGCACGGCCAACGGCCTGGTTAAGCAATGCCTGGATTCCGGGCTGATTGAAATGACTGACGACGGGCATTACATCTTATTAAAGAAAGGCGGAGAACTTTTAGAGCAGTTCCGGGTAGATGGCGCGCTGATCATTGCGGCGGGATTCGGTTCCCGGTTTGTTCCACTTACCTTTGAGACCCCGAAAGGTTTACTTGAGGTCTTCGGGGAACGTATGATTGAACGGCAGATTAAACAATTACACGAAGTCGGCATCCATAATATCACTATTGTAGTTGGCTATCTGAAAGAAAAATTTGACTACCTGATCGATAAATACGATGTCAAGTTATTATATAACAACGAATATTCAACTAAAAACACGTTAACCACCCTCTATCACGCCCGGGAAATACTCAGGGGACGTAATATGTATCTTCTCTCCTCCGACAACTGGATGCGGGAAAACATGTTCCACACCTTCGAATGCGGAGCCTGGTACTCAGCGGTTCACACAGATGATGAGACTTCTGAATGGTCCCTTAATCTTAATAAGAAAAATCTCATTCAGGACGTCCAAATTGGCGGCCATAACTGCTGGTTTATGTACGGTCCGGTATTTATGAGCGCCCAATGGCTGGAGCAATTTCTTCCGGTGCTGGAGGAGTACTATCACCTCCCGGGTACCGAACCGTTCTACTGGGAACATGTTTATAAGGAGTTGTTGGACGGTACTGCCATGAAACGGCTCATTGACGGCGGCATAAAACAAATCAACGGCATCCCTGTCCATAATCTGGACCACCGCCTGTTCGATATGTACGCTAACCTTCAGTCCAATACAAACGTTTATGAATTTGAAAATTTGGAAGAACTCCGCCAATTTGATACCCGTTATCAAACCCGTTCCGATAATGAAGCCATGGAATTGATTGCGAAAGTGTTCCAGATTCCGGAATCCGAGATCCATGATATCCGCTGCTTAAAGGCCGGTATGACCAATAAATCGTTTCTCTTCCAGGTAAATAATAAGCACTACATCTGCCGGATTCCTGGTCCGGGAACAGAACTTTTGATCAACCGCAAAGAAGAAAAAGCAGTATACGACACCGTCATGCCTTTAAATATAACGGAACATATCATCTACTTCAACGGTGATACCGGCTATAAAATAGCCGAATACTACGAAGGAGCGCGCAATGCCGACGCCGCCAACTGGGATGATATGAAAAAGTGTATGAACATCCTGAAACGCCTTCATAACTCCGGCCTCACAGTGAGTCATCATTTTAATATGCGGGAACGCATCCAGTTTTACGAAAACTTGTGTTACAGCCACAACGGTATCCCCTTTGAGGATTACCAGGAAGTCCGTGGCTGGATGGCAGAGCTTTTGGACCGCCTTGACGCTTTAAACCGTCCTGAGCTACTCTCTCACTTGGATGGAAATGTTGACAATTTCCTCTTTCTCCCGGATGATACCATCCGTCTGATCGACTGGGAATATGCCGGTATGTGTGATCCGCTTGTCGACATCGCCATGGCAGCCATCTATTCTTATTATAATGAAACGGATGTCGATCGTTTGATCGAAACTTACTTGGACCGCGCCCCTTCGGCTGAGGAACGGCTCGCAGTTTACTCCTACGTGGCTCTGGGCGGATTTTTGTGGAGTCTCTGGGCGGTTTATAAGAGCGCAATCGGGGAGGAATTTGGGGAATATACGCTGATTATGTATCGTTATGCCAAGACCTATTATCGAAAAATCTTGCGGAATTTGTAATAAATATTTTTACCCTTTCTGTCGCTTCCTGTGCTATAATTGAACTACAATGCTATAAAAGGGGAAATATGTATAAAGGAAGGGGCTTCATATATGCATAAATCATACTTACATGCTCTTGCCCTGGCCGGTACTGTGGGCTTTTTAGCAATCGCATCCGCCAGCCAGACTTATGCAGCCACCGGCTGGGTTCAGAGCGGTTCCAGTTGGATTTATTATGATACGGATGGTTCTGTACATAAGGGCTGGATTCAGACGACAGACGGTTATTATTATCAGGATCTTTCCACGGGACTCATGACCATCGGCTGGAAGGCGATTAACAATAAATGGTATTATTTTAAATCCAACGGGATTATGGCTGCCAACCAGTGGGTGGAGGACAACGGCAAGTGGTACTACATGCTGGAAGACGGCACCATGCGGGTTGGATGGATTAAGATCGGCAACGATTATTATTACTTAAAGGGCGATGGCTCTATGGCAATCGGCTGGCGGGATATGGACAACGGCTGGTACTATTTTAAAGAGAATGGGAAATGTACTATTGGCTGGGGGCAGATTGCCGATGCCTGGTACTATTTCGGTTCCGACGGCAAGATGCTGACCGGATGGCAGAAGCTGGACAACAAGTATTATTACCTCCATACGGACGGTAAGATGCGGACCGGCTGGCTCAGTGACGGTACCAACAAGTACTATATGGACCCCGGCAACGGCGTTATGTCTACGGATTGGAAATCTATTGACGGAGGGTGGTATTACTTTAATGCTTCCGGACACAGACAGACCGGCTGGGTTACCGTAGGCTCCAAGTACTACTATCTTGATCCGGCTAATGACGGACGGATGGTGACGGGAACTACCAAGACCATTGATGGTATTTCTTATACCTTTGATTCCAATGGCGTTTATCTTGCCAGCGGCGGTAATGTTCCGAATACATCAAACACCAATACATCCGGCGGACCAGGAGGAAGTGGAAGTTCTTCCGGCTCAGGGGCTCCCGGAGGCACAGGCTCCTCCACCAACGCACCAGGTTCGGGCAGCAATTCCAACAATTCACCGAATCCGGGGGGCAGCCCAAGTCCAGGCGGCAGCAACTCGAACAGCAGCCATTCCAATGGCACGTTACAACCCGGACTGACTACCGGCCCAGGCTGATTGAACTGATTGATTTCTATGTTTAACGCGGGTATCCGGACAGAACTCCGGGTACCCGTTTTAATGTTAAATGAACCTTTAAACTTTCAACTTAAGCTCATATTTACATCAGGAGGATATTTTTATGCTTAAAAGAAACAGATGGACAGCTCTTTTATTGGCGGGTGTCATGGGCACGGCCACAATGGTTTCCCCCCTCACTGCTTTTGACGCACAGGCTGCCTATACGTATGCCAAGGTTGACGGCGCTTACCGGATGATCGACGGCACGGTTATCAACGGAGTGGTAGCCAGGGGAATTGATGTTTCCCACTGGAAGGGTGTGATTGACTGGCCGGCGGTGGCTGCTGATGATATTCAGTTCGTCATGCTGGGAACGACTTACAACGGCAGCGTTGACCCCAATTTCCGGGCAAATGCGCAGGGGGCGTATCAGGCCGGGCTGGATATTGGCGCTTATCTTTATTCTTATGCCACAACACCTCAGATGGCAAGCGAGGAAGCGGATTTTATTCTCGACTTGATTAAGGATTACCCGATCTCCTATCCGGTGGCTTTTGACGCGGAATCTTCCGCGCTGGGAGCGCTTTCTCCTCAGGAGATCAGCGAGATTATCAATACGTTCTGCAAGAAGATTGAGGACGCGGGATATTATCCTATGGTTTATGCCAACGACTATTGGCTGGCCAACAAGATTGATCTGTCTACCATGCATTACGATGTGTGGGTGGCCCGTTATGAGATTAAACACAACTTCTCGAATCCTGCTATGTGGCAGGCGACGCAGACCGGCTCTGTCAATGGTGTGAACGGCAATGTGGATATTGATTTCCAGTATAAGGATTTCTCTCCGCTGATTCCGGCAAACCGCTGGAGAACCATCGGTGATAAGACTTATTACTATCAGGATTACATCATGCAGAGAGATACTTGGATTGACGACGGCGAGGGTTGGTATTATATGGGCGAAGACGCACAGGCTATGAAGGGCTGGCAGAAGCTGAACGGCCAGCATTACTACCTGGATGAGACTAGCGGCAGGATGGCTTCCGGATGGCTTGCACAGGGTGACAAGTGGTACTATATGGGCTCTTCCGGTGCAATGAAGACCGGATGGGTAACTGTGGACGGCTCCCAGTATTTCCTCAATGAGGACGGTGTGATGCAGACCGGATGGCATGCTGACGGCGGCTTTGACTACTATCTCACTTCCTCCGGCCGGATGGCAATTGGATGGAGAGAAGTGGATGGCAGCTGGTATTACTTTAACGGGGATGGACGGAAACAGTCCGGGTGGCTGGATGACGGAGGTCAGAATTACTACCTGGATGCGGACGGCAAGATGTTGTCGGGCTGGCAGAAACTTGACAACTCCTGGTATTACTTTAATACTGCCGGGCAGCGTCAGAGCGGATGGCTGAATGATGGCGTACAGAATTATTATCTGAATGCGGATGGCAGGATGCTGACAGGCTGGCAGAATCTGGATGGCTCCTGGTACTTCTTTAATGAGTCCGGGCAGCGTCAGAATGGCTGGGTAACAGATGGCGGACAGACATATTATACGGATGCGGATGGCAAGATGATGACAGGCTGGCAGAAACTTGATAACGCCTGGTACTTCTTCAACAGTTCCGGACAGAGATTAACCGGAGCCGTCACTTTAGATGGGGTTATGTATTACCTGGATCCTGCTACCGGCATCATGGCAGCCAATACGACCGTCACCATAGACGGAACGGCATATCAGGCAGATGCAAACGGTGTATGTACCCAGATTCCTGCGGAAGCGGGCACCGGTGATGGCACAGCTGCTTCCGAAGAGACCACACCTCCACCTGCACAGACCGCAGCGCCAAAGGGGCCGGGTGAGATGTAGTAAGGAAATTCCAACGATTAGTGTTATCATGGATAAATACTAATAAAGGAGGTTTATCCATGAATAACACGAATAATAAAAGACCAAGGGTATCTGATACGTCCAGCGTTGAGATTGGCGCCCGGATTGCCGCGAGAAGAAAGCAGATGGGGCTGACACAGGAAAAGGCATCGGAACTGGCAGATATTTCCCATCAATTCTTTGCCTGCGTGGAACGGGGTTTTAAAAACATGAGGGCCAGAAATGTAATTAAGGTGGCCAGCGCCCTGGAGGTCAGCACAGATTATATCCTGCTGGGTGCCATGAATGAGGTTGACGACAACCGGCTTTCCGCTATGTTGAAACCGCTCACACCGGATGAGAGGTTTCACTTGGAGGAGATGATCAAACAGTTTCTGTGGGCTTGTGGCTACGATTCATAATCAGATTTAGCAAAAGAGCGGGACCGATTGACTTCGGTACCCGCTCTTTGTCATTGATTTTAATAGAATAACCGGTTTACGGCACTGAAAATTCCACGGATGGAGGCTCTGGTGATGTTGGAGCTGATTCCCACGCCGTAGGTAACTCTGCCGGTTTTGACATCCATCAAATGGATGTAGGATGCCGCCTGTGCTCCGGAACCGGATGCTAACGCGTGCTCGTTGTAGTCCAGGACGCGGATTTCGATGCCGAGTTCGGATTCAAGTCCATTCTGAACCGCGTCGATCGGTCCGTTTCCAACGCCTTCAAAGTGTTTCTCAACACCATGATCCGTGAATGTGACTTTGGCAAGTGTTGCAAACTCGCCGTCCTCGGTCTCCGTATCGGTGATCTGGCATTTGCGGAAATGGATTGGTTCTTTGCGCTCGGAGTAGTTGGCACGGAATTCATCCATAATCTGCTCCGGGGCAACCTCACCCTGCTTCTCGGAGATCTTCTGGATCACGTCTGCAAACTCCTTGTGCATGCCCTTTGGCAGCTTGAAGCCGTAGAAGGTATCCATCACGAACGCTACGCCGCCCTTGCCGGACTGGCTGTTGATCCGCACGATTGGCTCGTACTGGCGGCCGATATCGCTGGGATCGATGGGAAGGTACGGTACCTCCCAGTATTCGTCTCCTCTCTCGTGAAGCGCCTGCATTCCCTTGTTGATGGCGTCCTGATGAGAGCCGGAAAATGCGGTAAATACCAGCTTTCCTGCATAGGGATGTCTCGGGGAAATATCCATCTTGGTGCAGCGCTCGTAAACATCGCTGATCTCGCGGATATTCTCGATGTTCAGTTCCGGGTTGATGCCCTGGGAGAACATGTTGTAGGCCAGCGTCAGAACATCCACGTTGCCGGTTCTCTCGCCGTTGCCAAATAAGGTTCCCTCCACTCTGTCAGCGCCTGCCAGCAGGGCCAGCTCGGTGGCTGCCACGCCGGTTCCCCTGTCATTGTGGGGATGAACGCTTAAGATAATGCTGTCCCGGTTCTTAAAATGGGTATTCATCCATTCAATCTGGTCCGCGTACACGTTGGGAGTGGTCATCTCCACGGTGGATGGCAGATTGATGATAATCTTGTTGTCCGGTGTCGCTCCCCAGGTCTCCTGCACTGCGGTACAGATATCCAGAGCGTAATCCAACTCGGTGCCGGTGAAACTCTCCGGAGAATATTCCAGGAACAGCTCGCCGTCATAGTGTTTGGCATATTTCTTAACCAGATTGGTGCCTTCTACGGCAATCTCCTTGATCTCTTCCATGTTCTTGTGGAAGACTACATCTCTCTGGAGTGTGGAGGTGGAATTGTAAATATGTACAATGGACTTCTTTACTCCTTTGATTGCCTCAAATGTCCTCTTAATCAGATGCTCCCGGCACTGTACCAGTACCTGGATCACCACGTCGTCGGGAATCAGCTTGCGGTCTACCAGCTGGCGGAGGAAGTCGTACTCAATCTGGGATGCTGCCGGGAATCCGACCTCAATCTCTTTAAAGCCCAGTTTGACAAGCAGATTGAACATCTCAATCTTCTCTTCCACTACCATCGGCTCAACCAGCGCCTGGTTGCCGTCCCTTAAGTCTACGCTGCACCATATGGGTGCATTCTGAATCTCTTTTTCTGGCCAGGTTCTCTCCGGGAAATGGACCACCGGAACTCTCTTATATCTCTGATAATTTAACATGATTTTCTCCTCCTTGATTAATTAGTTAAACATAATGTCGCTCTCTACTGGCTTTGGAGTCGATATATCACGCTATACTTCTTGATAATGAATAACGTGGCCGTTATAGGTCTAACCCCATCTTTCATCATTCCTTTACTATTAGAATCGCTGGGACAATTGATCGTACAACAAAAGTCCGGGACGTTCTCCATCCAGGACTTTTCATGTTGACCTCATTGTTTCAACGTTAGTATATTATAGCACAGCACTTTTTAACTGGCAACACTTTTGTGCTTTTTCGCTTCACTTGCTTGCAGTGTTTATAACACATGCCCTTTGGCTTTCATCACTTCGATCACCTGGTCTACATAGGTTTCGCAGATATTCAGGGAGGAGGCTTCCACCATCACCCGGACTACCGGTTCGGTGCCGGACTGGCGGAGCAGGATTCTTCCGTCATCCCCCAGCAGCCCGGCTACTTTTGCCACTTCCGCCTTGACATCGGCGTCATCCTGGGCAGCTGCTTTGTCTACTACCTTGACATTTTTCAGCACCTGGGGGAATATCTCCAGCTCGGAAGCCAGCTTATCAAGCGGCTGTTTCTTCTCCAGGATCACCTCCATGATCTTTAAGGAAGTCAGGATTCCGTCTCCCGTGGTGGCGTGCTTGCTGAAGATAATATGGCCGGACTGTTCCCCGCCTAAGCAGTTGCCGTTGGCGGCCATGTTTTCGTACACATATTTATCACCAACCGCGGTCTTCTCATAGGAAATCCCTTCCCGGTCAAATGCTTTGTAGAGTCCGAAGTTGGACATAATGGTCGTTACAACCGTCTTGTTGAACAGGGTTCCCTGCTCTTTCATATATTTTCCACAGATATAGAGAATCACGTCTCCATCCACCACATTGCCGTGACAGTCCACGGCGATACAGCGGTCGGCATCGCCGTCATAGGCAAAGCCTACATCCAGATGGTTCTCCTTCACAAACTGCTGGAGCACGTGAATGTGGGTGGAACCGCAGTCGGTGTTTATATTTAAGCCATCCGGGTTATTGTTGATGACATGGGTCTCGGCGCCGAGAGCGTCAAATACATTTTTCGCAATGGCGGACGCGCTTCCGTTGGCGCAGTCAAGTCCGACCCGCATGTTCTTGAAGGAGCGGGTGGCAATGGAGATTAAGTATCCTATGTAACGGTTTCTGCCTGCTGCAAAGTCTACGGTGCGGCCAATCTGGTCCTTTTTCGCCAGCGGAATCTCTCCCATCTCGCCATCAAGATAGCGCTCGATCTCGGTGATGACGCTCTCCTCCAGCTTTTCTCCCTTTTCATTGATCACCTTGATTCCGTTATCATAGTAGGGGTTGTGGCTGGCGGAAATCATGATTCCGCAGTTGAATTCTTCGGTCCGGACCACATAGGAAACGCTTGGGGTTGTGGTTACATGAAGCAGGTATACATCGGCGCCGGAGGCGGTCAGTCCTGCTACCAGGGAATATTCAAACATATAGCTGCTTCTTCTGGTGTCTTTGCCAATCACGATGCGGCATCTGGCGTCCGGATCCTTCTGCCCGTAGTACCAGCCTAAAAAACGGCCAACCTTAAAAGCATGCTCCACTGTCAAATCTACATTTGCTTCTCCGCGAAATCCATCTGTTCCAAAATATTTTCCCATTGTCTTATGCCTTTCTCTGCTAAACATCTTCTCTATAAGATATGATATCTTCTCTTTTGGAGTCATAAGTAATATAACATATTCTGGCTTTTTTGAAAACGGAGAATTTTCTTAATATTTTTTGTATTGTCTGCGCTTTATGAGCGGCAGAAAATAGAAAAAGATCAGTCCAAGGAATAATACCAGCAAAAATACATCCAGATAGATCATCAGGATTCCGGGCTCTGACAGATCGGCGAAAGCGGCCAGCGGGACATCTTCATCCTCGACTATGATCTGCATATCGTCCGGATTGTCAATGATGGTTCCTTCCGGGTACAACTCCTCTGCCGGTACGTTCTCGGCCAGAATACCTCCGCCCTGGTAAACTGTGGCCGCTGCGGTGTCTGTCAATGCCGGCTGATTTCCATCGGCCGGGAGGGGATTCCCAGGGGCTCCATTGTCTGCTGCACCATTGCCATTTGCACCATTTTGGGAAACAGAAGCATTATCGCCAGGGCCGCCACTGGGGCCTGGTGTGCTGCCGCCGGGACCGCCGCCATTGTTTCCGGTATTACCGCCATCTCCGCCGGTATTTCCACCGTCGGTTCCTTCTGCAATGAACTGCCAATCAATCTTGCTGAATTTGGCTGCAAATTCATTCGTCATCTCTTTTCCGGGAAGCGTTGCTTCTATGCGCAGATTCAACGCTTTTCCAGCGTCTACGAAACCTAAGTTAATGACTTCTCCGGTTTCTCCGGGGATCTGGCTTCCGGAGGCATTTCCACGATAGAGAAGATCACCCTCCCGCCAAATCTCCATGGAGATCATATCCAGCAGATCTGATTGATATTTTTTCCCCTCGATAGCTGCGGCATCCTCAGAGCCGGCTTCTATCTCATTGATATCTCCGGGCCGGACACGAAAATAAAAGGCTACGGTCTGGCTGCTGTTATTGGTGATGACAACATGATTTTCTATGGTATCGCCAGGCATTAGGCCTTTCATATTGCTGAATAAATCACGGTTCTTGCCAACCGTGAAATTCCAGCCGCGGTCCGTTGTCAGCTCCGCACCGGCTGTTGAACCTGGTGTGGTAATCTGACCGGCATAGGCGGTTGTGCTGCCCAAGATCACGGCAGACGCGATTGCCATGCATGTTATGAAATTTCTTGTTTTGGAACGTCTCATGGGCAGTACTCCCCCTCTTTTTTATAATAATATTGCCTTGACATACTTGTGTCAAGGCAATATGAAAATCTGATAAATATGGTTGTTGGCAGGTTTTTATACGCCTGGAGCGGCTGTTGTTTCAAGAGGAACGATAGTCTGGCCGTCAAAAGCTTCTTTTACACTCGCTGCATTTAAATTATCAGACTGAATGGCTTCTGCTGTCAGTACAATATCAACCTGCGCGTTTGCGAATTCATTGCCAAAATCATTCCCTGGGAATTCTACTTGGTCAAAAGGTACGTATGTTGATTGTCCATCAAGTGACAATGTATCCGGACAGTAGAAATACAGTTTTCCGTCAACTGCTTCCGGTTCAACAATGACACCGTCTTTTTTATAAACCATCTTTGTGATATCACCTGCTGTTGCGGTTGCCGCAACCTGGACTCTTACCCAGGCATCGTTGGAACCATTTTCCAGCGCAACCTCCGGCTTTTTATCGAGTACGGAACCTGGTGTAACGCCGGCGTAGGTATATCCGCCATTACCATTTTCTTCCACGCTTCCGCCCACAGGACCGGCCGGAACTGCCTCTGTCAGTTTGATGTCAACCTTTCCGGTTGTGATGACGTTGGTTGCTGTCTCGGTATCTGTGAACCATGCCAGAGTTCCACCAACTGCTAATAATGCTCCTAACGCTGCTACCGCTGCTCCTAATACTAATTTCTTCTTCATCCTAATATCCTCCTAAATCTCTATCCCTTAGTTTTCATTTGACGGTGTTGTTCATGCTTTGATTCATTGAATTCATTATATCCTCTGTCGGTTACATCCTGGTTACATTTTACATTTTCTCTAAACTTTTCTTAAAAATTGAGAAACGCATTCCAGGCTCTTTCCGATGGATGGTTCACAGTCTCCGGTACCTCGATGAAATCAGACTGGATGGCCTCTGCGGTCAGCTGAATTTCAATGGTTGCTCCTGCATATGCGTTGCCCCAGGATGCGGGAACTTTCACATGGCTGAACAGGTAAATGCTCTCGCCGCTGTTGAGTGTGTCATTGCCATAGATCGTCATGCAGTCAGCTGCGGTTTCACCGGTTGTGATGCTTTCCTCTCTGACGGAACCGTCGGCATCTTCCAAATCCCCCCAGACGAACAGTTTTGTCTCGCTGCCGGAGTAATCATATCTCCAGAACTCTAACCCGTCTGCCGAAAGTTCATTGCCTTCCCGCCCTGTCACGGTAACCGTGATCTTCTCTCTGATGTAGGCTGAGTTTGTTCCGACATTGGAGATCTCCGCCTTCTTCTCAAGAGTTGCACCTGGAAGGATGTTGCTGTATTCCAGTCCGACGATGGTATCATTCTCGGTTTTCTGTGCGACTTTCCAAACTTCGCCAGCGCCGGGTGTCGGAACTTCTTCATTCATTTGTATATCGATGGTGCCCATGGTGACTACATTGTATGCTTCTTCTGTATCTGTGAAGAATGCAAGAGATGCGCCAACGGTAAGCATTGCACCGAGTCCCAAAACCACTGCTGCGATTAAAAGTCTCTTTCTCACAAAAAACCCCTCTCTGCTACCTCTGTAATAGCGATTGATCTATCTTTCTATTACAATATAGCAAGAGGGGGTTACAACACGGTTACATTTACCATATTTTATGAAATTTTATTGTCTGACCTGTTGAAATGCCAATTGTGCGGCTGTCAGCCCGCCGGCTCCGTCTTCTTTGACCGTATAAGCGCTCTGCACTGCTTCCGCATAGCTGATGATCTGGAGCTGGTCTAAACTGGCCTCGGCAGGAATGCTGCTGTATTTAACCAACCGGTACAAAAAGTCCGTCGTCCCGCCAACCGGCAGAATCTCGTTATAATAATAATAACCGTCGTCACCCAGAGTCCAGCCAATCGGGTTGAAACCGGCCGTCTCAAGCTTGTTTTCTGTCCCCGATGAAGTCACCGGCTCGTTAGGCATAACCACCATCATACGGACATAACAGTCCGAGGTGCCCGTATTGATCACTCCGATATCGGACTGGTTTAGGCCGGTGGTCTCACTGTACACCTCCACAGACACCTGTCCTGCAACACCGGTATTGGCCGTATAAGCTGACGCCCCAAGAAGGGCCAGTGTCTGCCTGCCATAAAGCCCCAGGACCAAAAGGATGCACAGAGCCAGGCTCGACAACCATACGATTAAGATTTTTCTAGTTTTCACAGATATCTCAACTCTCTTTCTTCTTCTCCGGCTTCACAAGCTCTGGAATCAACTGTAACAGGATAATGACGATAAACACTGCCGCTACCCCAAACATCCCTTTCTTTGTCTTCATGTAGATGGAAATGTATCCCAGCAAAGGGATGGACACCCCCGCTTTTCCCACCATCTGGTCAAAGGATACAGGGGATGCGTCTTCGGTATCGTTGGCATCTCCTTTTGTCCGAAACTCCCGTTTTTCATTGTCAATCTCAATCACCCGGTGGGTGGCCACCAGACTGTCCGTCTTGGTAAATGTGATCGGATCGCCGATCTCTACTTCCTCCGGGGCAGCTGATTTGTCTACGAACACGACGCTTCCCACATGATAATAAGGCTCCATACTTCCGCTCAGCACGGCAAAGGTCTCATACCCTGCCACTCTTGGAATCAGTAAAATGCCTACGATTGCCAGGATGCAGACGAGTATCAGTATTGTCAGTGCGTTGCATATTTTTGTAATAATCTTTGCCATGATGAATTGTTCCTCTTTCTTCTTCGTATCTATGGGTGCTGCATCTGCTTATGCGGCGGGTGATTTTGCTTCACCGCCATCGGAAAGACCGGACTTGTTTTTCTCCGGTAGTAAGGCCGGCGGCGGTGTCAGTTTAAAATCAGCGTGGACAGGCTGTCCATCCGGATATTCCGTCGTAAACTGGAATTTTCCGTTTTCAAGCGCTGTGACACGGTTTACTACAATGTTGGTATCGGAAAAATACCCGGAATAAGCTTTATACCCGGTAAATGTGATATCAGACACCAGGTCTAATGTGTTAACCGTCTGACTGGCGCCGCCTACCGGCTGATAGCGGAGATTTTCCAGTTCTGTGATCTCATACTGTGTGCTGGCCGGCAGATCAGTGATTGTGCAGACGCCTTCCGTCTGGCCTTTTTCTACGGTGATTGAGGCATAAAATATTTCACCGACACGGGTATTGGCAGTGTCCTTGTTCTCTATTTTATATAGGAAGGTCTGATTTTCATCATCGGCCTTTGGTGAAAGATCATCTGGAGATGATACTAACTGTTTGCGCAATACAAGATTTGCCTTTGCCGCCTGGTGGCTGCCGGTATAGGTAATGGTGACTGCCTGTGCTTTGACAAAATCTGTAAGGTTCAAAGGATCCGCAGGCCGCACACGCCAGGATCTTGTGTAGTACACCAGCGTTGTATCATCCTTTGTATTAGCGTCATATTCCCATGCAATCAGGTGGTCACCCAGATAGTCCTCGATCTCTTCTTTGCTATAACAGTTTTTTTCGACATGGGTATTTTGGCGTCCATACATGGTTTTCATCACAGAGTACCACATGTTATAATAGCTGTTCATTTCTTTTCTCTGTTTTTCATAAAACACATCTAAGCCGCCATCCGTTACATGAAAGGTTACTTTTTCCGCATTGTCTTTCACGGATTCCAACAGATTCGCCATGGATATCTTTTCTGTAACGGTTCCATTGCTTCCCCACCAGTCTTTATACCACTGGAAATTATCACCCAGTATTCCTCCGACATCAATCTGGTTTCCGGCTTCATCATGCCAGGTATTGTCGTTCTTATTCCAGACAATCTCGCCTTCTCCCAGTATATTGGATGTCTGAATCGTGCCGGTGACTGTGCTGGTCTCATAGTCGATGATTCCCTCGCCGCCTTCGATGATGATTTCATCCGACGCCATCATAGTTTCTTCTGCAATTCCTGTCTGGGTTACCGTATAGCTGCTGCCGGATGTCAAGCCTTCCAGGGTCTTGCTTTCACCTACACCTATGGTTATGGTTGTTTCCAGGGTTCCTCCGGTTACAGGCAGTTCCTCCCCGTCCAGCGTGACTGCCGCGGAAGGATTGATATCGGTAATTGTTACATCATATGTATATTCTATTCCCTGGGGAACGGTCCCCTCATTCGAATTCAATTCCTTCCGGATCGTTAAAGAGCCGCCGGTTCCCGATGTAAATGGATGACCGATTTCGCTCATCAGGAAGGTAATGGATGCGCCGGAGGTGCCGCGGCTTGATGAGAGTAAACTGTATCGGATAACGCTGTTTTTCTCTTTGTATAACAACGCCTCCAGTACGGTTCCCAGTTCCTCGTTCGGATCTGTGCTCACGACATAATCGGAGGTGTAGGAAACCTCTTCGTCAACGCCGGCATCCGGACGGTTCTCAAAGTCTTCATCGTTTACCTCACCGGCAACCGGGGCTGCGACGCGCGGCGCCTGATGGGTGGAAATGGATACCTCCAGACCTTCTAAGGGGGCTTCGTTGTTGTTATCGGCCGGGGCATTGGCCTCCGGGGCCGGTTGATTGTCGTCTGCGGCCGGGGCATTGGCTTCCGGGGCATTCGGGTTGTCGTCTGCGGCCGGGGCATTGGCTTCCGGGGCATTCGGATTGTCATCTGCGGCCGGGGCATTTGTCTCCTGCTGCTGGGTTTTGTCATCTGTGGCGGGAGAATTGGCTTCCGGAGCCGGTTCCGGTTCGTTCCCGGACGGCTCTTGATTTCCATTGTTTTGATCAGCAGTTCCTGCTTCTGATTCCTGGCCCGCCTGGCCGTTGCTTTGGCCCCCGGCTTCCTCAGAGGAATCTGGCACTGCCTGAGTGGTATCGGCAGGATCTGTCACTGTCCCGTCAGGTGTTTCAGCAGGACGGCCGGCATTTCCTGAAGTCCCGCCAGAACCATTGCCACCGCCAGGAGTGACAACTCCTTCTGTGGATTCCGATTCCGCTGTTGACTCCAAAGCTTCCAGACGTTTCTTCTCCAAACCGGCTTCTTCCAAAAGTACTGAGGCACTGGGAACATAGATTTTTCCTGTCTGACGGTTTCCAATACGAATCTGGAAAATGTAGTCGTCAATGGATTTATTCTGGAAGAACAGGATAATCTCTTCTTTTCCGGTTATTTTATAGTCTTCTATTTTCTGCCTTCCGGCATCGGAGCCGGTGGCCGTCTCATACTGATTTTCTTTTGCAACCGCGGCTGTCTCTGTGGCATCCGTTTCTGCGGGAGGTACGGCCTCCGAAGCTGTCGGGACTGACGCTGACGAGGTTGTTGACAATGTTTCGGATTCCGATCTTGCAGGTTCAGACCCGCCGGATGTTCCCGACGGCTTGGAGTCCGCCAAAATAGTCTCTGTATTTTCCAATGGAGGCTGTTGGGGTGTCATGGCCTCATTGGTTTCTGTCCCGATCGGTTCTGTCTGGGTGGTTTCTGTTTCGGCAGATACTGTCTGGGTGATTTCTGACTGGATAGTTCCTGTTTCGGCAGATACCGATTGGGAAGCTTCCGTCTCGCCGGATTCTGCCTGAGTAGTCTCCGCTTCCGCACTGCTCTCTCCCGGCATTTCTATCTGGACAACTCCTCGTGTCGTCGTCTCCGATGTCCCTGTCTCCGTAATCTCGCGTTCTGCCTCTGTCGAACTTTCTTCTTGTTCGCTCTCTAACCGGTTCTCAACCGAGGTATCCATCGGAGCAGTCTCCGCCCGTTCTGTTTCTGTTGCGGATGCCTCGGCCGGAGTAGCCACCTGGATCTCTGATCCTTCCGTTTCGGCCGGCTGCGTTTCCACCACGGAATCAGGTCTCTGCTTCCTCACAAACACGGATACCTTAGAGCCAACCGGCAGAATGCCTTCCTGAAATTTATAATCTACATAATAGAGCGGTTCTTCTTTATGATTATCGAAAAACAGCTTTTCGTACTGTTTGACCAGTTCTTCATCCCCGCTGTCAAACTTCATTACGGAACTGTTGAAGCGCACATCATAACTGACCGCATATTCAATTTGTTCCTGAAGTGCATCAAGGTCCATATCTATGAAACACTCTCTTGTGATGCCCGTATAGTCATAGGTCTCTACATCGGCCCATGTGGCCCCGGCAAAAGAAGGCATCATCAGACATACCATCAGACCCCCTGCCAAAAACCGTTTGAATTTTTTCTTAATCTCTTTCATCTTCATATCCATGCACCTGCCAGCATCGCATTAAATTGTTTCCAAATCATATCGAATACATTTTTTCATATTATAACATGTTTTAACCCAATTGTAATTCTTCACATTCCATACTTACCGCACAGGATACATTCGTCAGTTTCGCAAGCTCCAGGAAACTCCGGAAGTTCATGCTTTCCTTAGCTTCCAGCCAACGGACAACTCCCTGCCAGGAATGATTTTCGTGAAAAAGGACTTTTATATGGTAGGAAGCTCCGGGCACCGTGTACCACTGCATTCCATCCTTGCTGACATTGGAAACGCCTCTTCCATTGACCAGTTCCAGCATCCGCCCATAAACATCTGTTGAAACCTCATCCTCCGGAAATGCCATCATGATCTGCTCAATCAATTCCAAAAAACTGTGGAATACCACCTGATGATTGCTCCCGATCCGCTCAATCCACCCCTGCCAGGAGGCATTGTAACGGTGTCTCAAACTGATTCTAAACAGGCCGGTCATGCAAACCGCGCCGGCCCCGGCAGCCATATCGGTTCCTTCCTTCCGAATTGGATATGCACGCTCCGATGAGGACACACGCTTTTTCACAAAACACCGGTCTTCCACAACTGACGTTGGCGCACTGGGCTCCTCGCAGATCTCTTCTACCAGGCGCGCCATCTCAATCGGTGTCGCAAAGTAAGACCCACCCGCACAAGTCCTGTGAAACAGAGTTCCGCTCCACGACGCACCTTTGGGTTTTTCTACTGTCAATATAAAGTTTCTGTAATCTCTCAAGAATTGATTGGCATCAGCAGACATTTTTAAACCCCCTATGTTATCATACGTTCCGTATTATATATTCATAGCATAACTTATCACGGTTACATTTCGGTTACAAAGTCTCCTATTTTTACCATATAATTATTTTCTTTAATACGCTGGACTTTTATTAAAAAAATATTTATACTATTAGTACTATCTATCATCATGTCCAGATATGGTAAATGCGAGGAGAATACATAATATGAAACAGCTTGATGCAACATCTGCAGTTTATGTAAATACCCTGGGTGAATTTTCTCTCACGATTGACGGAAAGAACGTAAATGACCGCAATCACCAATCGAAAAAAGCATGGATTTTACTGGAATATCTGCTTACCTTCCGAAACCGTGAAGTTTCTCCTGAGGAGCTTATCGAATTGATCTGGAAGGATGAAGATCTTGCCAACCCGAACGGGGCTCTTAAGACTTTGATGTTCCGGGCTCGTAAATTGCTGACCGACCTTGATTACCCGCCTCAACAGCTCATTATGCAGCAAGGGGGATCTTATGCCTGGAACAGGAATTTGAAAACTATAGTTGATGCAGATATTTTCGAAGATCTGGTGAACAAGGGAATCGGCACTGAGGGGACATGCGAAGAGCGGCTGAATGCCTGTATTCAGGCGTTGGATATTTATAAAGGAGATTTTCTCCCTAAGTCCGGTTATGAATCCTGGGTAATACCGATCAGTACATACTACCACTCGCTTTATCAGAAAGCTGCACATACAGCCATCCGTTTTTTGATGGAGGATGAAAATTATATCAAAGTAGTTGAAATCTGTCAGAAGGCTGTCAATATTGAGCCCTACGATGAAGATCTGCATTATCATCTGATTTTTGCCATGTTCAAAAGCGGACAGCAGCAAGCGGCGCTGGATCACTACAATCATACGATTGATATGCTTTACAGTGAATTCGCGATTACTCCATCGGATCATTTGAAATCGTTATATAAGATTATTCGGGATACGAAGCATGGGGTTGTGACGGATTTAGGTGTGATTCAGGATGCTCTGATGGAGGAGACGAGGAAATCCGGGGCCTTTTATTGTGAGTATTCGGTGTTTAAAGATATTTATCAGCTGGAAAGCCGGTCGATTGAGCGAACCGGGGATTCGATTTATTTATGCCTGCTGACGCTCAGTGATTTGAATGGGAACTTACTCTCCCAGCCATTTCTCAATAAGGGGATGGATTTGCTGAGAAGTTCGATCCGCTCCTCCCTTCGTCGCGTGGATGTGTTCTGCCGCTACAGCATCAGCCAGTATATGCTTTTGCTGCCTACCGCTACCTATGAGAATGGCGAGATGGTTTTAAAGAGAATCACACAGAATTTCCACAAGACTTATACCAGGCGGGATATGATTGTGAATTATTCGCTTCAGGCGGTGACTCCGATGGGGCGGAATGCAGGGAATATTATTACGATGTAAGAATAGGCGGCTCCAATGTCATGGTGTGACATGGGGGCTGTTTTTTATGTCTTTCTTTTCGACAAATATCGACATTTTCCTCAATTGCATTCATAATAAAGGGAAAAGCTTTATGAAGGAGTGTAACCGGTATGGAAATGTTAGAAAAATTAATTGGAGATTATTTGGTTTATTGCAGGCAGAGAAAGAATTTGAATGGGAAGACCTTGAAGGCGTATCAGATTGATTTGGAACAGTATTTAAATTTTAGCGGTGACGGAGATGGATTATTGCGCAATACGATTGACGCTTATATCACGGAAATTCACAAACATTATAAGCCCAGAACGATTAAGAGGAAGACGGCCAGCTTGAAGGCATTTTTCCATTATCTGGTTTATATTGAGGTGATCGGGGACAATCCGTTTAATAAGATCGATCTAACGTTCCGGGAACCGAAGCTGCTGCCGAAGACCATTCCGCTTCACACGATACAGATTTTTCTGTCTACGATTTATGAACAGAAATCTAAAGTAAAGACGGAATATCAGGAGAAATGTCTGCTGCGCGACATTGCAGTCTGCGAGCTGCTGTTTGCCACCGGGATGAGGATTTCAGAGTTATGCTCGCTGTCAGCCTGTGACATTGATTTGAATAATGGCAATATCCGCATTTATGGCAAAGGGGCAAAGGAGCGGATGATTCAGGTGGGGCACAGTGATGTGATCAATGCACTGCTCAAATACAAGGCGGCCTTCTTTCCGGAGATCGTCTCCAGCGGCTGCTTCTTCGTCAACCGCCTGCACCACCAGCTGTCGGACCAGTCCGTCCGCTTTATGATCAACAAATATGCCGGCCTGGCCGCCATCCCCCTCCACATCACCCCCCACATGTTCCGCCACTCCTTTGCCACACTGCTGCTGGAACAAGATGTGGATATCCGGTATATCCAGCGGATGCTGGGGCATAGTTCGATTACGACTACCGAGATTTATACGCATGTGTCTTCTTCTAAGCAGAAGGATATTCTGGTGAACAGGCATCCGCGGAATCAGATTGAGGTGAATGGTGGATAATATTTAATTATCCTTTT
>JAWZDV010000017.1:0-100557 GCA_034142505.1 Bacteroides thetaiotaomicron | reverse complement strand
AAGCCTTGCAATTTTTACGAAAATGGGTATAATAGACTATGACATGAAGGGAATTCCCTTCAAAAGATGGTTACTGATACCTCATAATATTAATTATGGGGTGTTTTTTATTTCTGCCGCGTGCTATCCCAGCACCAGCTTCATCCGCGACATCTGCCTCCTTGGCAGGTCCTCCGTTGCCATGGTATAGATCCTTGTGGTGCTGATATTAGAATGACCCAGCAAGTCCATCAGCCGGACCACATCTTTTTCAATGCTGTAAAAAACTCTGGCAAATAAGTGGCGGAAATTGTGTGGAAACACCTTCCTTTCATCCACCCCTGCCTCCCGGGCCAGCTGTTTCATCTTTTTGCTCACATTACTCCGGTCCAGGGGATTCCCATTTCTGGTAATGAAAATACTCCCCGCTGCAATCTTCTCTTTGCGGCAGTATTTTTTTAACATCCTGGTCAGCTCCACCGGTAACAGCACCACGCGTGATTTTCCCTTATTATAAATCTCCGCCCGTTCCATCTCCAGCGACTCCACAGTGATAAACTTCAATTCACTGATCCGAATCCCGGTGCTTCCTATGGTTTGAAGCAGCATACTCATTTGTTCGTCACCGCTGCGGCGGGCCGTATGTACCAGCTTTTCATATTCCTTCTCCGATATCTCCCGCTCCGGCCTGCTGTACAGCAGTCTCTGGACCTTGAACAGTTTCACTCTCCATTCCTCACAGCCGGCAAATACAAGAAAACTGTTAACCGCCGCCAGCATAGAATTGGCGCTGGAAATTTTGTAGACATCTTTCAGTTTCTGTTTATAGATTTTCACGCTTTCCCAGTTCAACTTTTTGTCCTCTCCCAAAAATATCATAAATTGTTTCACATCCCGGACATATTTTTCTACCGTGGCCTGGCTTCGTTCCTCACTCTGCAGATATTCCCGATACTGCTCCAATCGTTTTTCTGTCAGTTTTATTTTCTTACATTCATACATCTTTAAATTCCTCCATTTCGTTAAAGTTTCATATTTTTACATTATATCAAAGTAATTAAAATTACAATATTTATTCCATTACAGACCTTGCAATTTTTACGAAAGTGGGTATAATAGACTGCTGGAATGTCCCAGCAGACCCATCAGTTTTACCGCATCTTTTTCTATATTATAATATATATTTGCAAAAAGATGGCGTATATTGTTTATATTTCTCGTTTCTATTTTCTCTCACTCTCTTTTTCTCCTATTTTCCATCTTAGCTTCAATACCTGGCCATCAAAACCTACACAATTTTCACATATTTACGTTTTCTCAGCAATAAAAAATACCTGCAATGTTGTATATTAATAGTAGTACCTGATCTGATTACGAAATAAAACAAGCAAATAATATATAAAAACATAGCAAATTTTTCCACTTTCCAAAAGCCGCCAACGCCATATATTATACTCCCCTTACAACCATCAATCTTATACGAAAGGAGCAGAAACACTATGACCACAGGAGATGCAACCCGTTTGCGAATTGCAGAACTCATCGAAGAAAAAGGGATGACAAAATACCGGCTGCTCTGCAGTTCAGAATTATCTCCCACCACAGTTAAAAACATCATGAATGGCAAGACCAGAAACCCTCTTGCCAGCACCATCACCCTGATCTGTGACGGTCTGGGTATTACCTTGCGGGAATTCTACAACTCTCCGCTGTTCGATGATCCGTCCATGGCCGCTGAAGACGCTATGGCGAGAGATCAGTCATAATTGCCAAAGGAGAAGGCGGTCATATCAATGGCCGTCTACTTCTTCTTCCCCTGCTTCTTTCCCTTCCCATTTTTCTTGCATTTTTCCTGCTTTTCAACCGGTTTCTCCGGCAGAACCTCCGACTCGATGTCGAATTCATCCTGCTCATCCACCCCCTGGGACATCTCCTGGATATGCCGGGTCATTGCATGTTCCACATCGTCCTCAGCCAGTTCCTCATCTTCCGTGTCTTCACCATCAATGTCTTCATATTCACTGTTCACGCAATCACGGTCTATACAATCACTGTCCACACAATCACTGCCCACACAATCGCTATCAACACAATCATTGTCCACACAATCACTGTCCACACAATCACGATCTACACAATCGCTATCTACACGATCACTCCCCCCGCCAGCCATCTCCTTCTCATAACCGTCCCCGTCCCCAGCTTCCTTCCGGTCTTCCTCCATCTTATTGAGGATATCCTTCCTGGAAATGCTCCCGGACAGCAAAAGCGCCATCTTCGCGCTTACCGGCCCCACCATCTCATAGAGCACCGATGACGATAGAATAATCGTCAGCATCAGCTTCCCTGTCTCCGGCGGCAGCAGCCTCTGGCCCAGAAACGCAAGTCCAATGGCAACCCCCGCCTGCGGAATCAACGCCAGGCCCATGTAATTGCGGATCTCCCGGCTGGTCCCTGTCAGCGCGCAGCTCACATAGGTTCCCAGATATTTGCCCAAAATACGGATCACAAAATAGCTGACGCCCACCACGCCCACCGTCGCCAGAGACTTCACGTCCAGATTCATTCCCGACACAATAAAGAACACCGACATCACCGGCGGTGTGAAGTTATTGATCTGCCGGTACAGCTTCTTATCGCTGGTCAGATTAATATAGGCCGCCCCAAACACCATGCAGGACAGAAGCGGTGAGATATTCGCCGCCGCGCAGATCCCCGATATCCCCAGCAGCATGGCAATAGCCAGAATCAGCCGGTTATCCTTGCTTCTGGTTGGAATCAGCAGCCGGCTCAAAAAATACCCGCAGAAAAATCCCAGCAGCAGCGCCAGCAAATTATACACAATGGGCATCACCACATCCGAAACCGCCAGAGTCCCCGACGCGTGGCCACTCGCCACCGCCGCCACAATGCTGAATGCCAGCAGACACACCACATCGTCCAGCGCCACGATCTGCAGAAGCGTATTGACAAACTCCCCCTTTGCCTTATACTGGTTGATGGTCATCATGGTGCTGGCCGGGGCCGTCGCCGTCGCAATCGCACCCAGGATCAGTGCAAAATCCCATTCCATGTGGAATACCAGCCGCATAAACAGCGTCACCAGCACCCCGGCCGTCAACGCTTCAAACACGGTGATCGTGATAATCTTCCCCCCGGTCTTCCGAATCACATCCTGTTTAAAAAACTTTCCCACACCAAATGCAATAAATGCCAGCGCCATATCGCTGACAAACCCCATCGAACCGATCATCTCCACGGGAATCAGATTCAGCCCGTACGGTCCGATCAAAATACCTGCCAGTATGTACCCGCTCACCTTCGGCAGATTCAGGGTGTTGGTCAGCCTCGTCATCACAAATCCCGCAAAGAGAATGATGGAAAGCACCAGCAAAACCTCTGTCTCCTGGCTCAACCCTGCTAAAAACTCCTGCATCTATCTCATCTCCTCATTTTTGATCTTACTATCATAGTCTCAATTGCACAAAAAATCAATGGTTAATGATATACAAAAGCCAAAAATACACAAAAAGGACATGCCCCAGTCCTTCTGGCACATGCCCTGTCTCAATCTCCATATCATAACTATGTATCCATGCCGCACTACATCAGCATCTCATCCCGCATCGAACATACTTCATTATAAAATGCCAAATCATAAGCCGTCATCTCATAACACTTCTGGCAGATCAGCACGTCGCGGTACCGCCTCTTCATATCCGTACACCGCTTCAAAATCAACCCATTCTGTTCCAGAATCCGCTCCGGCATGGGTGCCACCCACATATAGGTGTCCACATTTGTCTGAAGCAGGCTCATCTGACTGCCACGTTCAAACACATAAATTCGATTTTGGACCCCATGACGTTCGTTAAAATCCGAAAAAGCCATAGACAAATTGATATCCCCGTGGAGAATCTCCGTAAACTCCGCCAGTTCCTCATACCGGACTTCCTCACGATCCGCAAGCGGATGATTCTCCGACATGAGCACAACCGGTTCATACTTCCAGATCAGCTTGTCCTCCAGCCCGTTCTCTTTGAGTACCTGGGAATAATATTTTTCAAATTCCAATGGATACCGGATGATCCCCAGCTTGCACCGCCCCTCGGACACGTCCTCAATACTCTCCATGGCGCCGGTCTCTCTTACCCATAGTTCTACGCCTTTTGAGCGGTCTAACCCCCTTACAAACCAGGAAAATGCTTCGCTGATGTAAGCGGCTCTGGGAATCGTTAAACTGAACTCGATCTTCTGGCTGTTCTTCGGCTTGCAGAGAGCTTCCATCTCATCTATCTGGGAGACAATATTTTGGGCGTATTTTAAGAAGACCTTGCCCTGCTGGGTAGGTACTACACCTTTTGATGTCCGTTTAAAGATGGGCGCCCCTGAAGTCACTTCCAATGACTTGACCGCCTGGTTTAAGCACGCCTGCTCCACATAAAGGTTGACTGCCGCCTCCGTAAAAGATCCGGTCTTCTCAACCTCCAGTGCATATCGCAAATAATCAGTATTCAAAGCGGCCTTCCATTCCTTTCCTGCCAAATTGATCCATATATTTAAAATTATACTTCTTTTCTCGGACAGTGTCAATCAAAGTTAACGGTTCAACCCCAGCCGGTCATTCCTGGCGAACTTATTATGGCAATTTCTTTAAAATACTGTCAATATCAGTCTTCTTGCCGATGACCATCAGATGTTCATCCTCCCGGATCACATAAGTTGCCTGGGGCATCAGCTTCGCCTTGCCCTCTTTCTTGGTTGCCAGCACACTGATATGATACTGGTGGCGGATATTGGCCTCCATCAGATTCTTGCCCACCCACTCCGGCAGCGGCGGAATCTCATAGATGGAAAATTCATCCGTCAGTTCGATATAGTCAAATACATGGTTGGCGCTGTAACGCACCGCCAGCTTCTCCGCGATATCCCGGTCCGGATAAATCACCTCGTCCGCCCCGTTTCGCAGCAGGAATTTGGCGTGGATATCCCGGTTTGCCTTGCTGATCACATGGCGGCCTCCCAACTCCTTCACCAGACTGGTGATCTCCAGACTGCTCTGGAAATTCGTCCCGATACAGACAAAAATCAGATCAAAATTGGCGATGCCAAGGCTTTTCAATACCGCCTCATTGGTACAGTCGCCGATCTTGGCGCTGACTACGTAAGGAAGCAGCTCCTCTAACGTCTCCTCCTTTTCATCCACAATCATAATCTCATTGCCAAGTTCCGATAAATTCATACACAAATGGCGGCCAAACCGTCCCATTCCGATAATCAATATTGACTTCATAATAACAATTCCCCTTTCCCTAACCAGCTATCCAACCGTGATCCGCTCCACTGGCTGCTGAATATGTGCAATCTTCTTCTGCTGGGTAAATGCCAGCGCAAAGGACAAACTTCCGATCCGTCCGCAGTACATTAAGATAATAATAATCACTCTGGAAAACGGAATCAGGTCCCTCGTGATACCCGTAGTCATTCCCACCGTACCGATGGCTGAAAATGTCTCAAACATCACATCCGGCATCGGCATGGACTGCACTCCCATAATCACCAGGGAAGCCCCCAGCGCCAGGAATAAATTGATGGTAAAAATAGAACTGGCCCGCTTGATCGCGTCATCCTCCAGTCTTCTTCCAAACACATTGACCCCGTACGTTCTCCTGATGTTGGACACCACATACAGCAGCAGCACCACGATCGTCGTCGTCTTCACACCGCCGGCCGTGGAGCCGGGGCTTCCGCCGATAAACATGAGAATGATGGTCAGCAGCTTGCCGCCGTCGCTCATGGCCGCCACATCCGTAGTATTAAACCCCGCCGTCCTGGCCGTCACCGAACCGAATAGGGAGGATAATAACTTCCCGCTAAACGACATTTCCGCCAGCAGATTGTCCTTCTCAAATAAGTAAAATAAAAATGCTCCCCCAAACACCAGAATCGTAGTCGCCAGAAGCACCACCTTGGTCTGGAGTAAATACTTTTTCACCCTCCATTTGTGGGTACTCACATCGTCCCACACGATAAATCCGATACCTCCGACAATAATCAGGGACATAATCACCAGATTTACCAGCCAGTCATCGTAGTAAGCCACAAAGGAGCTGTACGGTTCCTGGTTGCCCATGAGGTCAAAGCCCGCATTGCAGAAAGCAGAAATTGAGTGGAAAATCCCGTAGAAGATTCCCTTCAATGCCCCATACTGAGGCACAAACCGGATTGCCAGCAAAACCGCTCCCCCAGCCTCCAGGATAAAAGTTCCAAGGATAATCTTCTTCGCCAGCTTCACAATTCCACCAATCTTCAGAGCCGACATGCTCTCCTGCATCAGTCCCCGCTGTTTCAGTCCGATCTTTCTTCGAAGTACAATAGACACAAACACGCCCACCGTGATAAATCCCAGTCCGCCGATCTGAATCATGGTCAGGATCACCAGCTGGCCGAACAGCGTCCACTGGCTCCAGGTATCCACCACCACAAGCCCCGTCACGCAGGATGCGCTGGTGGCCGTAAACAGGGCATTTAAAAATCCCACGCTCTCCCCATCCCTGCTGGCAAACGGCAGCGTCAGCAGCAGCGTCCCCGACAAAATCAACACAAAGAACCCGAATGCAATAAACTGCGTCTGGGACATCGGCTTTCTGCGTTTTAAAAGCCGCCCTATTCCTCCCTCTTCCATATCCCTTTTTAACCTTTCTGTACGAATTTCTGTAAGATCACCTGCGCCACAGCAAACAGGATAAATGCCGCCAGATTCACCAGCACCACGCTGGCCCCCGCCGGAGTTGACCACCGGTAGGACATCACCATTCCGATGCAAAAGCAGACCACCGACACCACGCCCGCCGACCACACCACGCCCCGGAAGCTTTTAAACACCCGCATGGACGTCAGCGCCGGAAATATAATCAGACTGGAGATCAGCATCGCTCCCATCATCCGCATGCCCAGCACAATAGTCACCGCCGTCAGCACCGCGATCAGAATATTATACCAGGACACCATCACACCGGTGGCCTTGGCAAAACTCTCGTCAAATGTCACTGCAAAAACCTTATTGTAACAAAACAGGAACAGTCCCAGCACCACCACCGAGAGCGCCACCGAAAGCCGCACGTCCGAAGGGCTCATGGCCAGGATACTGCCAAACATATAACTGCTCACATCCGTCGTCATCCCCGTTGTCAGGGACGTCACCACAATGCCGATGGCCAGGGCCGACGCCGAGATCATGGCGATGGCCGCGTCGCTTTTCATTTTCCCGTTCTCCGTGATCCGGAGCAGGAAAAATGCCGCCAGCACCACCACCGGAATGGAAACCTTTAACGGGGACCAGCCGATAGCCAGAGCCACCGACAGCGCCCCGAAGGACACGTGGGACAGCCCGTCCCCAATCATGGAATACCGCTTCAGCACAAGGCTGACGCCCAGCAGGGACGCGCATAGGGACACCAGAATTCCTCCCACCAGCGCGCGCACCAGGAACGGGTAGGACAGCATTTCTCTCACCAGTTCCATCATCCGCCACCTCCCAGAAATTTCTGCCCGACACTGCTCTTGATATAATCCGCCGTGCTCCCATAGAACAGCACATTCTGCTGTAAATGCAGAATCTTATTGGCCTGGCTCACAATATTCCGGATATCGTGGGATACCATCAGGATCGTCACTTTTTCCTCCCGGTTCAGCCGTTTCATCATATGATAGAAATCCTGGCTGGCCGACGGGTCAAGTCCTGTGATCGGCTCGTCCAGAATCAGCATCTGATTGGTGGCGCAAAGAGCCCTCGCAATGAGCACCCGCTGCTGCTGCCCGCCGGACAATTCCCGGTAACAGTGTTTTTTCAAACCCAGAATCCCCAGTTTCTCCATATTGGACACAGCCAGATTCCTCTCCACTTTCGAATAGAAGGGACGGTTTCCTCTGCGGCTTAAACAGCCGGAGATCACCACTTCCCCCACCGTGGCCGGGAAATCTTTCTGGGCCGCCGTCTGCTGGGGAAGATAGCCAATGCCGGTGCGCTTTAGTTCCTCCGAAACCGTCAGGGTTCCTCCTGTTGGCTTTAGGAGACCTAACAGGCCCTTCATCAGCGTACTTTTGCCGGAGCCATTTTCCCCAACCACACATAAGTAGTCGCCGGGGTTTAACTCCATGGTCACATCGATGACCGCGTCATGGTTCTCATATCCAAAATCCACATGACTGCATGTTATTAATGGAATCATTGATCTAATCCTTTTCTCAAACTCTCTACATTGTTCTCCTGGAGTTCCAGATACGTGATGCCGCTGTCAAACTGGGCGCGGGTCACG
This sequence comes from Bacteroides thetaiotaomicron, assembly GCA_034142505.1. Lineage (GTDB taxonomy): Bacteria > Bacillota > Clostridia > Lachnospirales > Lachnospiraceae > Hungatella_A. Next base: position 92,260 of record JAWZDV010000017.1, on the reverse strand, counting down.
TTGTGGCAGGAGTGGAGCAGCAGAGGCTGGGCCCCCGTCTCCTCACTGATGATCTCCGACACCCGGTGGCTGGAAAGCTCCAGATAATAAACGGCCGGGATGTCCTCTTCCCTCACTTTATCAATCAGGTAGGCAATGGTCTTCGCACTTGGCTCCGTGTCCGTACTGCAGCCGGAAAATGCCGCCCGGTAATTCAGTCCGTACTCGTCCGCCAGATAGCGGAACGGGAACTTGTCGCCCACGATAATCATATTTCTCTTTTCCTGTTTCACCACGTCCAGAAATTCTTCATGGAGTGCGGTGAGTTTCTCTATATAAAGATCCCGGTTCGCCTCATACTCCCTGCCATGCTCCGGGTCCGCCTCCACCAAGGTGTCGGTGATAATCTCCACAATCTTCATGGCATTGACCGGCGATGTCCAGATGTGCTCGTCATATTCGATCTCGAACTGGTGGCCGTCATCATCGGAGTGGACATGAATTTCTGCGTCCTCCATGCCTTCCACGTGTTCCTCCTCCAGCACATCCACATAATCCATCATGGATACCACCGTCGTCCGGGAACTGTCAACCGCTTCCAGAACTTGGTCCAGCCACTGTTCCATCTCGCCGCCATTGGAGATCAGAACGTCCGCATTCTGTATCGCCAGCATATCGGCCGGCGTCGGCTCAAAGGAATGGCTGTCCATACCCGCCGGTATCACCATGGTAAGTTCCACCCGGTCCCCGGCAATCTGTCTGACAAAATCATAGTAGGGAAACAGGGTGGCTGCCACTTTCAATTTCGTGGAGTCCGCTGGCCGGCTGCTCTCCCCTATCCCGGATTTCCCGGCGCATCCGCTGAGTACAAGAGCCGCAAGCACAGCTCCCAAGATCCTTTTGTGTACCAGTTTTTTCATAGTACCTCCGTCTGTCAATGCATACCAGTATATCACACTTGCCCCCCAAAAAACAAGGGGCGTAAAAAAGCAATCCTTCGTTAAAAGTCAAACGGCTTTTGTCAAAGGATTGCCCATAGGATTTGCTTCCATTCACACTTACTTCGCCAGCGCTTCTCCTAATTTATGGCAGGCTTTAAGCGCATCGTCATCCGGCGCGTTGTTGGCAGTCACGCCCTCGCCGCCTGCTATGTCGGCACCGGCCTGTTCCATCCGTTCCACCCACAGTCTCATCCACTCGCCGTCGCCCCAGTCATAGGAGCCAAACAGGCCGATCTTTTTGCCGGAAGCAAAGCCCTCCACCTCCTGCACGAAAGGCTCCATGTCGCCCTCCTCCAATTCCTCGGCCCCCATGGCCGGACAGCCGAGGGCAAAACATGCGGCATCCTTCAAGACCTCCGCTTTTATCGAGGACACGTCCGTCACAACGGCCTTCCCACCGGCACTCTCAATTCCCTTGGCGACTGCTGCCGCCATCGCCTCCGTATTGCCGGTTCCACTCCAATATACTACGTAAATATCGTTCATGCTTTCAATCCTCCTAATTATTTTGTCTGCCTTACGGCACCGCCACCTGACTCAGCGTGCAGCCGGAAACAATCTCTCTCATGGCTGTTTCTTTCACCTGGTCATACTGCCGGAAGATCTCCTCGGCCCGCTCCCGATTGTGATACACCTTCCAGTATCGCTCCATCAGGCAGTTCTTTCCCCGGTTGTCTATAAATCCCTTCACATCCTCCACCGGATATTCCAAAATTACGCCCAGTTCATGGGGAAATTCCCACCGTTTCTCTACATAGTCCGCATACCGCTTCCGAAGCCGCATCAGTACTCCCGACACGCTTCGGTCCAGATAGCCATAGCCTTCCAAAAACCTTCTCACCTCCGGCTTCTTTAAATATTCCTCCAGGACTTCATAGCGGTACAGGAATAAGATCTCCCGGCCCCGGCCAGAATATAAGGGAGTACAGATCACCCGGCTTCCCATCAGATACCGCTGAATCAGCCCGCAGGTACCCGGTCTCACCGTAATGAGATTGGATGCCTTGACGCCTTTCAGCACCGGCGCACACTGGGCCACCACCTTAAATCCCAGTTTTTCTTCCAGACTGCAGTTTGATAAAAATGCTAACATAATCTCGATTGACATTTTTTCATTCTCCCTTCTGTATTTTATTGCCGTGATTTCTCCCTGCTCTTATGATTCCCACAATCCACCGATAATATGTTGGCGGTTCCAGGCTGCAGATATCCACGCCCGGATCATGAAACCGCCCTTATCCTGCGTTGATAAGAGCGGTTTCATAAGGAGTCATCGTCTCCATGGGTCAGATGGAGATAAACCTTTCGGTTTGGTCTGTATAGAATATTCACATGTAGTTAGTGTTTGCTAACCAATATCTATGTTAGCATATGCTAACCCAAAATACAAGAGAAGAACATGACTCTTTTTTCTCAATAAGCCATGTTCCTGCCACCGGTTAATCGAACAGATACCGCACAACCGCGCAGTCCCCCGCGTCATTATCTGGCCAGCACCTCCGCGCCATCTTCCGTCACCAGCACCGTATACTCCCACTGGGCAGTCAGACTTCCGTCCTCTGTGCAGATCGTCCAGCCATCCTCCTCGTCCTGGAACACTTCCTCACCGCCGGCATTGATCATGGGTTCAATGGTGAAAATCATCCCAGGCACCAGCAGCATATCCGTTCCTCTGGTCCCGATATGGCTGACCCATGGTTCCTCGTGGAACTGAATCCCCACGCCATGTCCTCCAATCTCCCGGACCACCGTAAAGCCGTTCTGATAAGCATACTCCGAGATCGCCGCTCCGATATCCCCCAAATGCCCCCAGGGCTTTACCTCGCGGAGTCCCAGATCCGTACATTCCTTCGTCACCTGCACCAGCTTTTTCGCCTCGTCGGACACCGTACCGATACAGTACATCCGGGACGCATCCCCGTAATACCCATCCACAATCGTAGTTACATCCACATTGATAATGTCCCCGTCCTTCAAGATACAGTCCGGCGACGGAATCCCGTGGCAGACCACGTCATTGACAGAGGTGCACACACTCTTGGGAAAACCGTCAAAATTCAATGGAGCCGGAATCCCGCCAAGTTCCAGCGTGTTCCGATGTACAAATTCGTTGATCTCCTCGGTGCTGATCCCCGCCCGGATGATCGTATCCACCCGGTTAAGAATCTCCGTATTCACCGCCCCGGCCTTTCTCACGCCCTCAATCTGGGCCGGAGTCTTGATCATCTCATGGTCAGGAACCAGATGTCCCGTCATCTTATACCGCATTACCTTCTGGTCAAAGGCCATATGACAGTTCTTGTATTTCAAACCACTTCCACACCAGCATGCATCATTTCTGCCTATCTTCATATCACTTAATCTTCTTTCTATCTGCTCTATATTCTACTATCCTTTGTATCAAAATCCGTATCAAACCAACTATTACATTCTGCATCATCCCATCCCTGGTGTCAACCTTTTCTTTCCGGTACAGATCCTTGCATTCCACTCCGACACAAGTCCTTGCATTCTACTCCGGCCCAGGTCCTTGAAAAGCACCCGCCAGGCACCGTTCTGTCAAAAGGCCGTCTCCCGGCATGAGCGTCATTCATAAACGATCCTTTCAATGATCTCACCTAGACACCAACAATCCGTCTCCCGTCCTTCACATCATCCTCATAAGGGTCCGCCACCACCACATCCCCCTCCTCAAGACCCGCCGTGATCTCCACCCGGCCGCCGCTCTTCTTCCCGGTCTCCACATTGACAAGTCGGGCTTTCCCGCTTCTCATCACGTAAACCGCGCTGCCTCCGGTCACCGGCACCATCGCCGATGACGGCACGGACAGCACCTGCTCGGCCGCGACCAGCGTGCAGGTCACATCCACCTGATGCCCCGCGCCTGCCCGCTCCGGCAGTTCCCCCGGTTCAAATTCCACCTGGCTGCGGTTCTCCTCCATGCCGATGGCAGACAGCGTCTGTCCCGCCACCGCGGACACGAAACCGACAACCGCGCCCCCCGTGGTCCCGTCCGCATACCGCACAGAAACGGTCTGCCCCTCTGCCAGCTGCACCGCGTCCTCTGTCAAAAGCGACGCCTGAATCTTCATATCCCCCGGCTGATAAATCTTCACCACCGGCTCGTTGGCCGTCACATACTGTCCCGCCGACGGATACAGTTCCCAGATCACCCCGTCATAGGGCATGACAATCTCCCCCGGATTCGCCACCTGCTCCAGTGTCTCCAGCTGCTTTTCATAGGAAGCAATCAGCTCCTCATAGTATTTCCGGTTCCCCTCCGAGTTGGTCTCCGACGCCTGGTTATACGCCTGTCTCGCCTTGCTGTACTGGTTGGCCAGCACCTCCAGTTCCATCTGGGAAATGCTTCCGGCCGCCGCCAGCGCACTCCCATTCTCATAATTCTTCTTCGCCAGTTCCAAATCACTCCGGGCCGCCGCCAATGCCGCCGGGGCGGAACCATTGTCCCCAAACAAAGTTTCATAGGTCTGCCTTGCTAAAGTCAGCTGCTGCCGGTACTGCTCCCTGGAAAGCTCCAGCTCCGCCTGGCTTTCATACCCCATCCGAAGAATCATCTCCCCCTGCTTTAATGCGGTTCCCGCCTGATGGGGCATCTCCCGCACCGCTCCCTGGAAACCGGCACTGACAAGCATGCTGTGCCTGGGAACCAGCGTCCCCTGGATCGTCAGCACCGTCTCTAAGTTCCCTCTGGCCACCGTCTCCGTCTCCACCGACGCAGGTCTCAACATGGTCACAGTGCCTGCCACCACAAACACAGCAGCCACAATACCGGCCAAAATCCACTGATACTTTTTCTTCATTGTCTCTCCCTCTCATTGATTGGCATTGTTCAGACGGGGTGTCTTCTTGACCGAAAAAGCCGGTCAAGAAGCATCGGATGTCCATCCGATGTGAAAACTGGTACCGAAAGGTGCTTACAAGCAAGCTTGACGCTCCTCTCGGCACCAGTTTTCCGCCGTCTGAACTGGAACGTTTTATTCCCTCTCCCGTAAAAGTTCAACCGGGGATAATTTTTTCATTTTCCGAAGCATCAGGCGGGAGCTGACCCACACCGAAATCATAGTCAATCCCACTGCCCTAAGCAGCGACATCCCATCCACAAAATCCGGAATGGTGTACAGCTCCGACGCCATAGCCACCGAGATCCACCGGCTCACCGCCATCGCCATGGGAATGCCAAGCAGCATGCCGCCAATCGCCATCAGCCACTGGCTCACCGAGATCACCTCCAGACACTGGACATCCCGCAGCCCCAGCGCCATCAAGGTGGAAATCTCCCGTTTCAGCTCCTCAAAACTGATTAAGGAACTGACATAGATCACCACACACCCGATGACCACGCCCATAGCCGACATAGATGCCATGATCCCCGACATGCTTCCCATCATGGAACGGTAGCCGTCCAGCCGCTGCTGCCGGCTCTCCACCAGGGACACCGCCGTAGCTTGATCCAAACGCTCTAATATCTCCTGCTGCACGCTGTCAGGCGCTTTCAAGAGGACCGACGTATACACATCCCGATACTCGCTGATCCGCCCCACGCCGTGGCAGGACATGTAGGCCGTACTTCCCATATACTGGTTGATAATCGAGGTCACCGCCACCCGGCTCAGTTTCTCCTCCGGGTACATGACCTTCACCTGAATGGTATCGCCGATATCCACATCCATCAAGTTGGCCATATGCTCCGAGAGTACGATCCCCTCTTCCTCCACCTTCACAGGCCGGCCCTCCACATCAAACAGCCGGCACAGCTTCGAATCAGGCGTAATCCCCTGAACCGTGCAGTCCACTTCCCCCGCCCGGCCTTTCAGCGTCGCCGTCACATCCACCACGCCTTCCGCCGCCTGGACATCCGGGTGCCGCACTGCGCTCATGGCGTCATCCACCCCCACCGGCCGGTTAAACTGCACCATGATATCCTGCTTTTGGGTCTCCTCCCAGTAATCAAAGATAAACACGTCAAACATCTTATTCATAGACACCAGCGTCGCCGTTATCATAAAAGCAAAGGAAATCCCCACGATGGAAAATGCCGTCCGTTTCCGGTTCCGCGACAGACTCCGCACCGCCATCATTCCCGGCACGGTAAACAGGGCTGTAAAACCGGGAATCCGCTCCAAAAGGGATCGTCTGGCCGCCTTTGGCGACGGGGGACGCAGCGCCACCGCCGGAGTCAAATCTCCAAAACTCCCTGCGATCAACCAGGAGACGCCGCCGCAGAACAGGGCCGCCGCCACCGTTCCTCCGACAAGATAAGTTCCGGACAGCAATGCCGTCACATCCGGCAGATTAAAATACATCCGGTAAAACCCTGCCATCGGGTCCGCCAGTCCATATCCCATCAGACCGCCCGCGATCCCTCCCACCGCTCCCACAAATACTCCATAAAGCATATAATGAAGCTGGATCTTCTTAATCGGAATCCCCATGGCAAGAAGCGTCCCAATCTGGGTTCTCTGCTGCTCCACCAGACGGCTCATGGTGATGTAGAGAATCACCGCCGCCACTGTCAGAAACAGAATCGGAACCACGCCGGACATTTTCCCCAGCTGTTTGATCTCCTCGTTCAGCATGGACACCGACAGCTGGTCCTTGCTGCCATTTAACTGGTAACAGCCGTAGGGTGTCAGGACCCGTTCAATCTCATCCTCCACGTCGGCCCACACCATTCCCGGCGACAGCCGGAACAAAAAGCTGTTGACCATTCCCGTCTCCGAGAACAGCCCCGCCATCATATCATAGTCCATAAACGCCGCGTCATATGACGAGGGGTCCGGGAATAAATCTCCCATATCCTTAATCATATAAATATTTTCCGGGGTAATGCCGCTGCCGGACACTTCCAGCATGATCCGCTTCCCCCGGATCATCACCGGCAGTTCCATACCCGGACGAATCTTTCTCACCTTAGAGATGGCGTCGCCGACTACCACCTGTTTCTGGCCCTTTGCCGGCAGGCTGCCTCTGGAAAGCTTCGGCTGGTTCATGCTGCCTTCCCGGATGGACACCAGGTGGAGTTCCACCTCCTCGTCATAGGCCGTCACCCGGACATTCTTCTCCAGACGGCCCTGCGCCAAGTCCACGCCGTCGATTCGCTCCAGAAGGGCACTGACACTCTCCGGCGCCCGCTCCACCGTGGCAAAGCCGTCACAGAAATCTGTCACCTGGAAGAAATACTGCTCCGACTCCTCCAGATTCTTCTGGCACAGTTCCAGCACCGAGTAGCCGCAGAACCCTATGGCCACAATGATCATACAGATTACGTAAGCTGCCCAGGACCGTTTCATGTCCCGCAGCATTTTTCTCCACAAAAGTCTGCCCATACTCTTTCCTTTCCAGCCGCACTCTACCACTCCAGTTCTTCCACCGCGCAAGGCTTCTCATTGACCACGACGCGTTCCAGCCGCCCGTCCTTCATATGAAAGACCCGGTCGGCGATTCTGGCCATCTCCGCGTTGTGGGTGATGGTCACCACCGGACAGCCAAGTTTTCGCCCCACATCCACCAGAAGCTTCACCACCGCAATGCTGTTGACACTGTCCAGCGCTCCTGTGGGTTCATCGCACAGAAGCAGATCCGGTTTCTTCACCACCGCCCTGGCGATGGACACTCTCTGCTGCTCCCCGCCTGACATCTGCGCCGGGAAATGCATTTCCCTCCCGGACAATCCCACCATCTGAAGCACTTCCCCGCTGTCCATGGCCTCCCGCACAATACTGGCCGCCAGGTCCACATTTTCCCGGGCAGTCAGAGACGGGATTAAGTTGAAAAACTGGAAGACAAAGCCCACCACATCCCGGCGGTAGTCGGACAGTTCATTCTTATTATAAGCAGTAATTTCGTGGTCCTTGTACCACAGCCGGCCGCTGCCCGGACGGTCCATGCCTCCCAGCACATTGAGCAGCGTACTCTTGCCCGAACCCGACGGCCCCAGCACTACGATAAATTCTCCCTCACAGATCTCAAAAGACACGTCGGAAAGGGCTTTGACAGAGACGCCCTCGCCCTCATAACAAACCGATAAGTGCTCTGCTCTCAATATAACTTCCCCCATGGCTTCACTCCCCTTTCACGGCTCTTCTCTCTATTCTACTATATATTTGAGATTTTTCTATTACTTTACAGGTAATTTTTTCTCAATCACGGTTTCTGTCGATTTCTAATGCAATTTACCTGCACCTGTGATAGAATATAACTGTTCAGGACGGCGGAAATATAGATGCAAAAATTGGTATTAGGCCTGCTTACAAGCCAATGTTTGTATCTATATTTCCATTGTAGGAACCTCCGATGCTTTTTGTATGGCAAGAGGACATGCAGGAAGATACACCGGACGGCGCTGGACGCCGCATGTACGAAAGAATGTGAACAGATAAGGGGTTAAAAGACATGAAAACAGGATTTGACAACCAAAAATATTTAACCATGCAGTCCGAGCATATCAGGGAGCGGATCAACCAGTTTGGGGACAAGCTCTACCTGGAATTTGGCGGCAAATTATTCGATGACTACCATGCATCCAGAGTTCTGCCCGGTTTTGCGCCTGACAGCAAGCTGCGGATGCTGCTTCAGCTGGCCGACCAGTCTGAAATCGTGATCGCCATCAACGCGGCGGACATTGAGAAGAATAAGATCCGCTATGATTTAGGCATCACCTACGATGTGGACGTGCTGCGGCTCATCCAGTCTTTCCGCGATAAAGGCCTCTATGTGGGCAGTGTGGTGATCACCCAGTATGCCGGGCAGCCCAGCGCGGACGCGTTCAAATCCAAGCTGGAGAATATGGGGATCACCGTGTACCGGCATTACACCATCGACGGCTACCCCAACAACATTTCCCTGATCGTCAGTGAAGAGGGCTTTGGGAGAAATGATTATATCGAGACGACGAAACCGCTTGTGATTGTCACCGCCCCGGGACCGGGCAGCGGGAAGATGGCCACCTGCCTGTCACAGCTTTACCATGAAAACCAGAGAGGCATCCAGGCCGGGTATGCCAAATTCGAGACATTTCCCATCTGGAACCTGCCGCTGAAGCATCCGGTAAACTTAGCTTACGAGGCGGCGACGGCGGATTTAAATGATGTGAATATGATTGACCCCTTCCATCTGGAAGCTTACGGGGAGACAACCGTCAACTATAACCGGGATGTGGAGATTTTCCCGGTGCTGTGCGCAATCTTTGAGGGGATTTACGGAGATTGTCCTTACAAATCACCGACAGACATGGGCGTCAATATGGTTGGCCGCTGTATTTTTGATGACGAGGCCTGCCGGGAGGCGTCAAACCAGGAGATTATACGGCGGTATTATCATGCACTGGGACGGCTGGCAACGGGGGAGGGCTCCAGCGAGGAGGTCTATAAGATCGAACTGCTGATGAAGCAGTCCCGGATCACCACCGAACTGCGGCAGGTAGTTGGCGCGGCGTTACAAAAAGCGGAGCAGAGCAAGACTCCGGCGGCGGCTATGGAACTTCCCGACGGCACTCTTGTAACTGGAAAGACCAGCGATCTGCTTGGCCCGTCCGCGGCGCTTCTGTTAAATGCAGTGAAAACGCTGGGGAACATCCCGGATGAAGTTCATCTGATCGCCCCATCTGCCATCGAGCCGATTCAGAAGCTGAAGGTGAATTACTTAGGGAGCCAGAATCCGCGGCTGCACACCGATGAGATTCTGATCGCCCTATCCATGTGCGCGGCGACAGACGAGAACGCCCAGATTGCCCTGGACCAGCTGCCCAAACTGACCGGCTGCCAGGCCCACACTTCGGTGATGCTGTCCACGGTGGATATCAAGGTATTCCAGAAGCTGGGCGTGGAGCTGACTTCGGAACCGATTTATGAGCACAAGAAGATTTATCACTGATTATAATACCATAACCTTTATGCCAGAGCAGGAATTGGTTTCATTCCTGTCTCTGGCATCTTACTTCCCACAATCTTCGGGTTTACATAACTCCAGCACCACTGATCCGATAAAATTACTTAACTCATAAAACCACTTATCACATAAAAAAGGAGCTTTGAACATGAACGATCACACCTTACAGATCCGCATGGCAGCAACAGCGGATGCAGAAGAACTCTTAAATATTTACGCGCCTTATGTGTTGAAAACTGCCATCACCTTTGAATATGATGTGCCGTCCGTAGAGGAATTCCGGTCGCGAATCGCAGACACCCTGACCCGGTTTCCGTATTTAGCCGCCATAAAGGATGGGAAAATTGTAGGATACGCCTACGTCTCGCCCTTTAAATCCCGGGCAGCCTACGACTGGGCGGTGGAGACCTCCATTTACGTGGATGAAAACTGCCGGGGCGGCGGAGTGGGGCACCGGCTTTACGAGGCTCTGGAGGAAATTCTAAGGCAGCAGAACATACTCAATCTGGAAGCCTGTATCGCCTATCCGAACCCGGAGAGTATTCGTTTTCATGAGAAATATGGCTACAAGACTGTGGCACATTTTACCGAATGTGGTTATAAGATGGGTCAGTGGTACGATATGATCTGGATGGAAAAGATGTTAGGCGGGCATCCGAAGGAGCCCGCCCCAGTGATTCCGATTACTTCGGAACAATTTGCACATCTGTTTTAATATAAACGCAGGGCCAGGGCCAGACATACCGTCTGACTCTGGCCCTGCCGCCGCTTTCTCAGCCGCCCACCACACTTGCCTTCCCGGCCGGTACCGCACTCGTCTGTCCAAATCTCCGGCGGAGGCGTTTCATCACATACAGATAAGCCGGAATCAGGAAAATATCCGCCGCAATCCAGGCAAGAGGATTGGCAAAGCATACGGCATTATAGCCGAACACGCCAACCAGGAACGCCACCAGACACCGGGCCGCCATCTCGCACACGCCCGCAATAATGGCAAACTTGGAATATCCAAGCCCCTGAATCATAAATCTCACAATATTCACCAGCGCCAGCGGAAAATAGAACGCCACGTTGGAAATCAAAAACTGTCTGGTATTTCCTAAAATCTGGGTCTCCCCGGCATCCACAAACAGCAGCGCCACAATATCGCTGAAGAAAAACAGCACAAAAAATGCCAGCACCGAATACGCGGCTCCCAGAATCACACAGGCTTTCATGCCCTGGTCGATCCGGTCCAGCTTCTTCGCCCCCACATTCTGCCCGCCGTAGGTAGCCATCGTCGCCCCCATAGCGTCAAATGGACAACAGAAAAACATGCTGATCTTGCTGCCCGCCGTAACCGAAGCCACCGCCACGGACCCCAGAGAGTTCACCGCTGTCTGCAGAATCACACTGCCAATAGCCGTGATGGAATACTGCAGCCCCATGGGAATCCCCATGCCGCAGAGCGTTCTCATGGCATAACGGTCCGGCTTCCACTCATCGCCCTGCATTCTTAACATGGTAAATTTCTTTCTCATATAGAGCAGGCACAGGATACCGGAAACCGCCTGGGAAATCACCGTCGCCCACGCCGCCCCGGCCACGCCCATTTTCAGCACAATGATCGTGAACAAATCCAGGATAATATTTAACACCGAGGAAATCAGCAGGAAATACAGCGGTGTCGTGCTGTCGCCGAGAGACCGGATGATACCCGACAACAGGTTGTAGAGATAAATCACCGGTATCCCCAGGAAAATCACAAATATATAGGAGTAAGCGCCGTCAATAATATCCTCCGGCGTTCTCATCCACACCAGAATCTGGCGGCAGAGAACACATACCACCAGGGTCATGACAATGGCAAATGCCGCCGCCAGCCACCCGCTGTTGGCCACGAACTTTCGCATGGCCGATTCATTTCTCTCCCCAAACTTCTGGGCTACGGGAATGGCAAAGCCGCTGCACACCCCGATACAGAAACCGATAATCATAAAATTCACGGAGCCGGTCGACCCCACCGACGCCAACGCATTGACGCCGAGATACTTCCCCACGATGATGGTATCCATCATGTTATAAAACTGCTGGAACAAAAGCCCAAACAGCATCGGTATCAGGAAGCCTAAAATCAGTTTCATCGGGGACCCGCTGGTCATATCCCGCATCACTTTCTTTTCCATAATAATACTCCTCAATGTATGTAATTGTATGATACCTTATCATCATAATTTACACGCATTGAGGAGTTTTTGCAAGCCAAAGATTTATGGATTTTTCGAGGTTTTATTGTTGCTTTTTTACAGGGTGGCGCAGAACCGTTTTCAGCCGCTCCGGCGCTGTCTTTCTGGGGTCGCCAAGATAGATTTCATGGTGGCGCCGGCGCTCGTTTATATCGGTATCATAACCGTTGTCCTCCACAAACTGATTCAACAAAGCGATGGTGGCCGGTTCGTCGTCGTAAGGCCCGATATGCATCACCTGGGCGCACAGACCTTCCTCCCATTTCACCAGTCTGGTAGTGGAAACATCCACATGGGGTTTCTTTTTCTGAAGAGCCGCCTTTGCCCACTCAAAGACCTCCTCCGTCACGAACTCCGGCTGGCGGATCATGGAAATCCAATGGAATTTAGACTTATCACCGATCATGACGCCGTCAAACAATTCCTCGTCCTCTCCCCACCACAGCCCCTCTAACGGCGGTACCACATATTCAAAATATCCCTCCGGCTGATTGCCGCCCATCTTGCTCATCTTGATGGTAAACGACAAACCGTAGAGAATCTCCATGGCGTCCTTGTAAGCCTGACAGCTGTTTGGGTCGCCCTCGCCCTCCACCTGGATAAAGACCATCTCCGGAACCTGGATGATCGACGGCTTGTTCTTTGGCTGGTATAAATCCTTATACTCTTTCTTATAATCCAATCCTGCCATATGACTCTCCTCCATACACCTGAACCGTGCCGTGAAGCCACGTTATACTCTCCACACCGCCGTTCTGTTTTTTCTTTTATCCTATCACTTCAAACACGACATCTTCTTGTCATGATTCAAGATAAGTTTTTGAAATACGTTCCGCCACCATACCAATCCTTTTTCGCAGATATTCCGGCTCCACAAGTTCCGCTCTTCCCGCAAACTGTAGAATCCAGCTGACCGCCGCCTCCTCATCTGCAAACTTCCCTTCAAATTCCAGCGTCCCGTCTTCCCGCGCCCGGAAACTATGTTCTCCAAACTCTTCAATCAGCCGCCATTTCTCCGCCGCCGGAAATATCACTTTAATGGAAAACCGGTTATCAAAAACCTCATCCACCTTCATCTCAAAATGACGGTCTTCCCTGGCTTCAAACACGTCCCCCGTCAGTTCTAAATCCAGCATCCGGTTTAACTTAAACATCCGGTAATCCTCTCTCGACCGGCAGTACCCCCACACATACCAGGCCGTCCACTGAAACGTCAGAAGATAAGGTTCCAGCACCCGCGTGCTCTCCCCGCCCGGCGCGTAATAATCAAACCGTACCAGTTCCTTTCTCTCAATGGCCGCCTGTAACAGTTCTATCTTAGGCGGCAGCGACGTCTTATACCAGGAGGATAAGTCAATCACAATATGGGCGTTGGAGGCCAGCACCGAGCTGCTCCCCGCCGACAGCTTGTCCATCATCTGCTGGTACCGGCTGGTCCCCGACACGCTGTCCAGACTCCGCAGCCCCGCCAGAATCGACTGCATTTCAAAGGAGGTCAGCACCGTCCGGTCAATCCGGTACCCCTCCATAATCGAGATCCCGCCATTCTGCCCCTGGGTCGTCACCAGCGGAATCCCCGCTTTACAGATATCCTCAATATCCCGGTTAATCGTCCTCCTGGACACCTCAAACTTCTCCGCCAGATACGGCGCCGTCACTTTCTCCTGCTGGAGCAATATCGATAGTATCCCAATCAACCGGTCAATCTTCATTTATAAATGCCTCACTCTCTGTCCTTTATTCTCTGCCTTATTTATTGTCTGGTTATCTATCAGTATGACGCATTTTCATTAAATTCTCAATAGGTTTCTGCGCTAAAACATAGGTCCTTTCACACATTATAGATCTTGACATCTGTTGCTCGTAGATGTAAAATGTAAATGAACGAACATATGTATAAAATGCCACAAAGCGAATCCCCAGAGAGTTGCAGCTCTCCGGGGATTCATTTTTCCTTTTCGGGTAGGATAACACCCAGGCTAACTGTTGTTTACTACATTCTGTCTAGCCATTTACCGATGTAATAACATGTCACACCGGCCATAACAGAAATCACAAATGAACATATGTATTCCAAAATGCCACCCCCTCTCCGCTGGAAAGAGTCAACAGCATTTCGATTATACTTTATCTAAATATTCTTATCAATAAATTGGCAATATTTGTCGTTCGGGAGGAAAGATTTACTCCTCGTCCTCCACATTCCTCACCCTATTCATCCTTGCCTCCAACAGCCGGTCGAATTCTTCCTCGGAAATCCCTTCCTCCATCAGCCGCAGCCTTCTGATGGCCCGCCGCACTTCCCGGTCTTCCCGTTCCTGGCGGATCTCCATTATTTTTCGAATCACAGCCACAAGCACAATAAAAGCAAGAATAACAGCGATTACAATCAAAATCAGTGTAATTTTGGCATTCCGCGATAGATTCAGTTCCGGAAGCGGCAGGGAAATCTTCGTCTCTTTCTCTGCCGGTTTTGTGCTCTCCGGCTCCGTCTCCGGCGCTGTCTCAGGCGGCGCCGTCGTCTCCTCCGGCTGCGTCTCCCCGGAGCCCACCACTTCCACATCGGACTCCCTGACCTTCAAGCGGAGAAATGCCTCCCCAACCTTCCGTTCATTGTACGTATACCGAAGCACCGCCACAGCCCCTTCCGGGCTTCCCGCAGGGAGACTGGTTTCAAATGTCTTCTCCGCATCCCCATACTCCGCGTCACTTGGCAGCGTCACATAAGGGTGGTAAAACTCCAGATCCGAGGGCGCATACTTCGCATCTCCCACCGCCAGTTCTTCCTCCCCGGTGACATAAGCCGCCTCCGCCTCGGTGATATCCACATTCTTCGTTCTCGCAAATCCAAATTCTAACAGCGTAATCGTGTCCAGATAGTACTGGGTCGGCTCCCCTTTCAGCACCACCGCGATCAGCCTCCGCCCGTCACGCTCCGCATATGTCACCAATGTATTCCCTGCTACTGAGGTCCACCCGGTCTTTCCGGCCACCGCTCCCTCACAGTACAACTGCGTGCCGGCCGGCGCCTTCAATATCTTATGCTCCACCGCCATGGCAAACCCCTCCGGGTTGTTCTTCGTCGCCGGCAGGGTATAGGTCCTCGTCGATGCGATCTCCAGCAGATCCGGATTCTCAAAAGCCGCCCTGGCGATCAGCGCCATATCATAGGCCGTCACCACCTGCTCCGAATCATTGAGCCCCGACGGATTCTTAAAATGACTTCCCGTACATCCAATCTGGGCGATCCTCTCATTCATCATCTCAACGAACCCGTCCCTGGTTCCGCCCACATGCTCCGCCAGCGCGTTGGCCGCCTGGTTGGAAGAGCGCAGCAGCAGGGCATAGAGACAATCCCTCACAGACAGTTCATCTCCCACGTCAAGGCCCACCGGATTGCCGCTCCCGGATTCCACGTTATTCACCGCGTCATTGCTAAACACCACCATCTCATCCAGAGAGGCATGTTCCAACACCACCAGCGCCGTCAAAAGCTTCGTAATACTGGCCGGATAATAAGGCAGCCGGCTGTTCTGCCCAAAAATCAGCGCCCCGGTATCCGCGTCCATCACCACTCCGGCCTCGGCTACTATCCCTGTATCCGAAGGCCAGTCCGGCTTTGCAAATGACGTCATCCCGAATACCTGGCTCAATAAACACACCCATATCAAAAACCCTGCCCAACGTTTTCTGCTGTTCATCCTATCTTCTCCAATACCCCTGTCTCAAAAGTCACTCCCTATATGCTATCATTTTTCGACTTTTTTATCAACCTTTCCCCACAAAAACACCTCAAAAAGCCTATTTTTATCACCATCTGCCCATAATTTCCATGCAAAAAAGGAGAGAAGAATTTCTCCCTCTCTCCCATCATAGGTATTTTATCTAATCCTGGAATCTCTTCTGGTTCCTCTGGATCACCTTGCTGATCTCCACAATCGGAATAATACAGAATGCCAATGCAATCGCCACCCCGTATTCCATCAGGGAAATGTGTTCGAATCCAAATGCATCGGACAAAAACGGCACATAGATCACCGCGGTGGTACATACCAGCGACGCCAGCATGGACAGCCACAGCCACCGGTTCTGCTCCTTCGTGTGCAGAATCGACTTGTGCAGCGACCTCATATTAAATGAGTGGAAGATCTCCGTCATGGACAGCGTCAAAAATGCCATCGTCATCCCGTCCGCACTGTTCGTTATCTCCCAGACTCCCGCCTCCACATAATGTCCGATAAAATAGGACGCCAGCGTAATCACCGCCACCGCAATCCCCTGCAAAGCCACGTTGATCCCCACGCCTCCGGCAAATATCCCGTCTTTCGGGTCCCTTGGCGCCCGCGCCATGATATCCTGCTCCGGTTTCTCCATCCCCAGCGCCAGCGCCGGAAAACAGTCCGTAATCAGGTTAATCCAAAGTAAATGCACCGGCTTCAAAATCGTAAATCCCATCAGTGTTGCAAAGAAGATAGCCAGCACCTCCGACAGATTGGAAGCCAGCAAAAACTGAATGGCCTTCCTGATGTTGTCATAGATCCGCCGCCCCTCCGACACCGCCGACACAATGGTCGCAAAGTTATCGTCCGCCAGCACCATATCCGCCACATTCTTCGTCACATCCGTGCCGGTGATCCCCATACCAACGCCGATATCCGCATTTTTAATCGACGGCGCATCGTTCACGCCATCCCCGGTCATGGCCGTGATCTTTCCACGCTTCTGCCATGCATTGACAATCCGCACCTTGTGCTCCGGCTGCACCCTGGCATACACGGAGTACCGCTCAATCTCACTCTCCAGCGCCTCATCGGAAATGTCGTCTAACTCCGCTCCCGTAATCGCCTGTTCCGGGCTGTCGATAATCCCCAGCTGCATGGCAATAGCCACCGCCGTATCCTTATGGTCACCCGTAATCATAATCGGCCGGATACCCGCCGCCCGGCACTCATCAATGGCCGGCTTCACCTCGGGCCTTACCGGGTCAATCATCCCCGTCAGCCCCAGGAAGCATAAATCCGTCTCCAGGAATTCCGCCTCATAACTGTCCGGCTCCCGGTCCCAGGTTCTCATGGCCGCCCCCAGCACACGCAGCGCCTTGTCGGCCATCCCCTTATTCTCTTTCAGAATAGACGCCCGGACTGCCTCGGTCAGCTCCATCTCTTTTCCATCCATCCAGATTTTACTGCATCGTTTCAGTATCTCATCCGGCGCTCCCTTGGTAAACTGGATCACCTTCCCATCACTCATCCGGTTCATCCCGTTACTCGGCCGGTCCGTCCCGCCACTCATCCGGTGCACCGTCGACATCATTTTCCGCATGGAATCAAAGGGGGCTTCGCCAATTCTGACATACTCCATCTTCATCTGGTTCTTGTCAAGCCCCGCCTTCCAGGCATAATTCACCAGTGCCGCTTCCGTCGGTTCTCCGACCGCCTCGTGTTTCTCATCCAGTTCCGCGTCATTGCACAGACTCATGGCAGCCGCCAGCATCTTCTCATCCTGGCCGGTATGCTCCACCACCGTCATCTTGTTCTGGGTCAAAGTTCCCGTCTTATCCGAACAGATAATCTGGGTGCAGCCAAGAGTCTCCACCGCTGTCAGTTTCCGCACGATGGCCGATTTTTTGGACATATTGGTCACACCGATGGACAGCACGATGGTCACAACGGCCGCCAGTCCCTCCGGGATCGCCGCCACCGCCAGACTCACCGCCACCATAAACGTATCCAGCATCACCGCCCCGGACACATCCGGGTACGCCCGAACCAGACTGATACCGAAAATAACAACACAGATTCCAATCACCAGCACGCTCAGCACCTTGCTCAACTGGGCCAGCTTCCGCTGAAGCGGCGTCGCATTGTCCTTGGCAAGCGTCAGCGCGTCCGCGATCTTGCCCATCTCCGTGTCCATCCCGGTTGCCACCACCACGGCGCGGCCGCGCCCGTAAGCCACGGAACTGCCCATGTACACCATGTTCTTCCTATCTCCGAGAGGAACGTCTTTTCCCTTCTCATCCACCGCCAGCTGCCCCGTTGACTTTAACACAGGAACCGACTCGCCGGTCAACGCCGCCTCCTCAATCTTCATGCTGGCGCATTCCACGATCCTGGCATCCGCCGGAACCGAATCCCCGGCCTCCAGGATGATCACATCGCCAGCCACCAGTTCTTCGCTGCGCACCGTCATCTGACGTCCGCCGCGGATCACCTTGGAGGTGGCCGCCGCAATCTCCTGCAAAGCCGCGATCGCCGCCTCCGCCTTGCTCTCCTGAACCACGCCCAGCACCGCGTTGATGATGACAACCGCCAGAATAATAATCACGTCCGCGAAAGATTCCCCTGCGTACACCGCCGTAACCCCGGACACCGCCGCAGCCGCAATCAGAATGATAATCATGGGGTCCGCCAGCTGGGATAAGAACCGTTTCCAGACGGGCGTCTTTTTCGACTCCACCAGTTTATTCTTCCCATGTTCTTCCAGCCTCCTGGCCGCCTGTGCCTCCGAAAGCCCCTGCTGTGCATTTACCTCCTGCTCCTGCAGCACTTCCTCCTCCGATTTTAAATAATCCTTCATTTAAAAGCACCTCCTGTTTTCTCTCTGACCCTTTACTGGAATGATTGACTGTTCTATGGGTTTTTAGTCTTTTTTGAAAATAACCGGATATCAAAAAAGACCCATACACAGCGTTTTTACTGTATATGAGTCTCATTCTTTATAGATAAACCAGACGGCCCTTACGGCACGTCATGCTGTTGATTTACCTCGCCTGCCACGGTTTAAACCGAAGCCCTGCGGAATTACTCCCTCAGCTATGCAATTATCGTTCCATTGCTATAACGGTATCACAACTGTAAATAATTGTCAATCCTCAGACATTATTTTCCACAATGACTGCCTTACTCTGCAAAAATACCCCTCTGCCCAAAAGGCAGGGGGAATACTTTTGAATCAACGTTGCAACTTATGCTAGCCTTCGATTCCAAGGGTCCGGGCGATGCGCTCTTTTGTCTTCTCGCACTGGTTCCGGCCATAAATGATGTCGCTGACGGTGGAATTGGCGATTCCCAGACGTCTCGCCAGTTCCTGCTGGGGGAGGTCCTGCTCTACCATGGCGATCTTCATTTTCTTTCCGAAGGGGGTGCATGGGATTCTTGTTGCCATATTTGTGGCTCCTTCCTGCTATTCGTTTTTTATGCCTTCCACTAGACGACCGGCGTCAGTCCAACCGTAAAACTTGGCTTTACCGAAAAGATGTCGTTCTGGCTCCAGCCTTTATTCGTTAAGCCGTAAATCTTTAAATTCATGGTTCCCCCGGCGTCGATCTTTCCTTTTGAGGCGCTTTCCAGTGAGTAGCTGCTGGTTGCCGTTGTAAGGCCAAATCCGGCTGATAACGCGCTCTCAGTGGCCGGCACTGTCTCTGTACTGGCTTTGATGGCCAGCAGAACCTGTTTGTTCTTGCTTGTGTTTGCCACGTCCGCTTTATCATCCGTTAAGGTGCTGGTCGACGTGACTCTTCCTGAGACTGCCCCCTGTGTCACTCCGCTGATGTGAACATATACCGGTGTTGCGGAATTGTTCACGATGTTGTAGTTCGACGGCGCACTGATCTGACGGGTCAGAAAATCGGTTTGTGTCACGTCATATTTACTGGGGTCCACATCAAATGCCACCGTGATTGGGAGCGTAACGCTCAGTGTTGTCGCATTGATTCTTCCCAGCAGTTCGGTCTCTTTGCTTCCTGCCGCTGCCATCACAGACTCCGATTCTACGGACGGGTCTCCCGCTGCCGCGTATGACGCCATGCTTCCTCCTGCCGCCAGGCCCAGCGCCAGGGCCAGGGCTGTTAACTGTTTTCTCTTCCTCATGTTTTTTCCTCCTGTATCCTTTCGTTTTTGGTTCTTTCTTATTTAAATCAGCCGCGCCTAGCTGGCGCGTACTGCGCTGATTTTCAGCGTTGGCTTCACGGTAAACTGGTAGGCTCCATAATAATCCGCCTCTGCTTTCCCGTATATCTGAAGGCCTGCTTCTTCTCCCGCCTGCAGGTCGGTGATTAAGATTCCTTTTTTTCCCGGGCAGATTGCGTACTGCTCAAAGTCTGCGTTTCCCGTATACCGTTTATCGGCCCTTCCCAGTACCAGAATGGCGGTTCCCGGCTCATCCGCTTCTGATACCCGGTCTACCAGACGGAACGACTGCACGGGGCCTCCCGGAAAGGATGGCGCAAACATGACATCCTGGCTGTTATCCATCTCCTCCACCTCCGCTATCTCCAGACGGACCGGCACCGCGGAATGGTTGACCACCTTGAAGTTGACGGCGTCCGGGCCCGTGATCTGGCCTCCCGGATTGGTCCTGGCGTCAAAGCCTGCTTCCGGGTTCACCTGAAATTCGACTCCGTCTGACGGCAGGGTGACTGAGATCAGGGAGACGGCCACCGTTCCCAGCATCTCTGTCTCCAGGGATTCGCTTCCCTGAAGCACGTCAAATGACAGGTCTGTCTCTGTGACGGAAATCCGGCTGTCCGAGCCGTATGCCGGTCTGGAGGGCGGGAGGGACAGTCCCAGCATGACTGCCAGGCCTATGGCTCTTATCTGTTTTTTTCTCTTCACTTCCCTCTTCCTCCTCTCACTTTTGCAGCACCAGCTGTAACCGTGCCGATGCCTGGCCGATAAAGCTTTCATCTTCTTTGTATGTATAGAATCTGGCCGTGCACCGGTACTCCCCGGGCGGCAGTTCCACGTTCAGCGGGGCTGACTCTACATAATTTCCCGGCGGGATGGCCCCTGTTTCATAGATTTTCTGGCCGGTGTCGTCCAGCCAGATTTCCACCCGGATTAATTTGCCCTGGTTGGATGGGTTCTCGATCAGCCAGTTGACGCTTTGGTCGGCTCCGGTTGTTCTTCCGCTGGGTGTCGCGTTGATCGACATGGCCAGCATTCCCTCCTCCACGATGGAATCCAGCTCCCGCTGGCGTTCCTCCGGGGTCTTTCCCGGGATGTCCCCCTCCACGATATTGGCTTCATATACAAGACCGTCCGTCTCCTCCCGCGGCATTCTTCCCTGCTTATAGAAGTAAACAGCGGCCAGCAGCGCGGCCAGAAAAAGCACGGTCAGAATCAGCAGAGGCATGAAACTCTTTCTTTTTCCTGCCGAAATATTTCCCCGTTTCTTCCCGGGCTGTTCTCTCCCGGGTTCTTCCCCCATGTTCCGCATGTTTTGTCCTTCCATCTCTCTTCCATCCTTGTGCTGTGATTCCTGGTTTTGGTCTGGTTCTGCATCTCCCGGTTCTGTATCTCCTGGTTCTGCATCTCCTGGTCCCGCTTAATTCTGCACATACAGGACGATGCGGGCTGACGCCCTTCCTATGTATGCGTTGTCGCTGATCCGATAGGCATCAAAGCTGGCCACACATCCGTACTCTCCCTTCGGCAGTTCCACATCCAGCGGCGTTTCCTCAAGGTACTGCTCCGGGTCCAGGTAACCTGATTTGTAGATTTCCTCTCCCGTGTCCTCCCGATGGATCGTCACGGTGAAACGGTTTCCATTGGCTGGCGGGTTCTCAATCAGCAGATTCGCATTGGATGTTCCATCTTTCATAGACGGGGTTGCGTTGATGGAAAAAGTCAGCATTCCTTCCTGGACGATGGCATCCAGTTCCGCCTGCCTTCCCGCCGGGTCATTTAAGGTTCCGCTTTGTACTCGGGCCTCCGGCTGCAGCTGAGGATATGGCTCCTGCACCGGCCGGCGGCTGGAAATGAAATAAATGGCTCCCCCAAGGACGGCTGTACAACATATGGCCGCAAGTATGATCACTGCTATATCAGTATGGCTGTTTCTCTTTCTCATCTGCTCTTTCTCATCTGCTCTTTCTCATCTTCTCTTTCTCCTGCCTGTTTCTTTCTCCAGTCTCTCCTGCCCGGGGCTTTTCCCGGACTCTTCTGACTGGGGCTTTCTCCAGATCTCTCCTTCCGGGGCTTTTCCCGGACTCTTCCGGCCGGGACCTTCTCCGGAATCACAGGCGTTCTTTCATAACCCGCAGCATGATGTCTATGGACATCACTCCCGCGGGGGCTTGCTCTTCAAACAGTTCCACTCTCACTGTCACCGGGTGCTCTCCGGGCGGCAGCTTCTTCAGCTGTATCTTCTCCACGTAATTCCCCGGGTCCACACGCCTGGTGTTTCCCAGCAGCTTCCCGTCCTCTCCGTACAGGCTGATTCTGGCACTGTAATGATTGGTGGCCGGATTCTCGTATTCGATGCTGCATTCCCGGCTTCCCTCCTCCATGGTGGGCAGCTGGTTCATCACCAGCCAGAAATCCCCCTCGGCAACTTCCTGGCCACCCCCCGCATGCAGGGTTCCGCTCCGGGCCCTTTTGTCTGGCTGAATATCAATCCAGGCCTGCACCGGGGCCGGGAATCCGCAGACCGCCACTGCGGCGCAGACTCCAAGGCTGATGGCTGCCGCCAGCGCGGTCACTGCCAGACACCGGTTAAACCGTCCACGGCTCCGGCTCCGGCTCTTTCTTTTCTGGCGGTTTTCTTCCGGCTTTTCTATCTTTCGGTTCTTCTCCATCCTTCTTCACCGCCTACCGGACCACTGCATCCGCTGTCGTACTGGTATAGTCTCCCTCCGATACCCCGAACCAGTAGCTGATGTCATATCCAAACCGGGTATCCGGTTCCCCGTGAAGGCCGCTGTATTCCATAAAGTACCGGTATCCCAGCGTTCCTCCATGTTTTAAGCTGTATTCCATCCACGCCGTTCCGGATGCCGCGTCCTTGTCATAGTACCGGTTTCCTACCAGAGGGCTTCCCACGGCGGACTTGTCCGTAAGTCCGAGTCTCACGCCTCCGGCCGCGTCACTCAGCAGACCCGTGTTGGACAGCGGTACGTTCTGTTTGACCGGAATCAGCCGTGCATAACCTGCGTCCGGCTTTGGTTCAGCCCTTAGTATCTTCCCGTCGATGGGGTAGGCATTCCGGTTGGTGATGCTTAAGTCCAGACTGTAACCAGCCGTTCCGGTACCGACGGTATGGTCTGTCCCGTCCGGGGTCAGGTTCGCCAGGGTAACCTTCACCGGCATGACAACACTGAGTGTCTTGGATGTGGCTCCTTTGACTGTCATCTGGATCTCGTAACGGTTTGTTCCCGACGCGCCTTCCAGAAGAATGTAGCGGTCCTCCGGCTTCGTATAGGCCGCCGCCCTGCCAAGACTTACGCTGGCGACGGTTCCCACTCCCTCCACCGGAACACTTAAGGACGCTTCGTTCAGGGAGGCGGTCTTGCCGTTTAGGTCCGCTGCTCCCGCCTGGAATCCTAAGTACCGGTTGGCATTGGTGTACCCGTATTTATGGTAATTGCTGTCCGCTCCGGTAAGGTCTGTATATGCCGCCAGAGTAAACTCAGCTCCGGCCGCAGCACTGCTTCCTGGTGTGAAGGTCTGGTCTACGGAACCGAAGGATCTCAGCTTCATATCCGTGATGGACAGGCCTCCCGGCAGTGATACCTGAGTTCCCCCTTCCGGGGTATCCGGGATAAACTCTACCGCCACGGTTGTGGGGGCTTTGAAAGTTGGGTACCCCTTCATTTTTTCGCTGTCCAGGCTGGTGAACCATACCCGGTCCGTTCCGGTTCTTAAGACCCCTTCCCTCCGGTTTAATCCGGTTACCGGGGGATTGGTCTTCATCTGGGCGGTGGTGAGTCCGGTCACCCCGTTTCCGGAGTTCTTCACATGGACCCCATTATTGGCATTTACCGTAATATCTGCATAGCACCCGTCAATCTTTCCACCGTCAATCATTGCAAAAGCAGATGCGTTGCCTGCATTATAACAGTTGGATATGGTGGTTGAATAACCTCCGTTTAAATCATCTCCAATAAAAGCAGCCGCGTAATAAACAGATGATTCCAAAGTTCCCAGGTTATAGCAGTCACGAATCTCACTTCCACCCCCGCTTACAGCGATCGAACATCCCGCAAACAGCGCGCTGTTTGCGCCTGTACCAATCACCTTGCTGTTGGCCCCAATCCCCAGTTTTTGGATTTTTGCCGGATATTGGATGGCACCAAACAGCCCCAGTTCACTGCGTCCATTGATATACATCCCGTCGATCTCATATCCTCCGCCGTCAAAGGTCCCCTGATAAGGAGTGCTTCGCCCTCCCATAGGCTTCCACTGTAACGCGTTCTCAATGTTAGCCAATGTGATATCCCCGCTAAAGGCCGTATAATCCTTACCAAGCAGGCTGATATCCGCCGTCAGTCTGGCCGACAATGTCCATTCATTGTTCCGGTTGATCCGGTAGGCCAGCCAGGCTAACTGCTCCGCATTACCGATCTGGTATGGAGTTCCTGTGGTTCCGGAACCGGATGGTCTCATGCCGTTGTCGGAGCCGTAGATTTCAACCCACTCTCCCACTTCACTCCAGTCCGCAGCCGCCCGCAGGCTGCCCACACCGCTTTCACCAGGTACGGGATAGCTGGTTTCGTCCGGCCAGATCCATCCGCTTCCCAGGGTTTTCCCGTTCAGCTGGTATCCGGTTCCCCAGGTCTTGAGCTGGGCTGTGGTTCGGCCGTTGCCGCCTCCCGCGTTCATGACCTCGTTATCAAAGTAGGAGTTGGTAACGGTTCCTCCGTGACCGGAAATCGGACTGGCGACTCCGCCTGTTGCTTTATATAATGCCAATCCGGCATTGAGACAGTTGACTACCGTGCTGGAGCCCCAGCCGCTTCTGGTGGCTCCTCCGACAATTCCTCCTCCACATCCGTTATAGGCTTTCACGGTTCCTGTATTCAAGCATTCCCTGATGGTTCCATTTACAAGATATCCGACAATACCTCCTGCCGTTCCATTTCCTGAGCCAACCATTGTTTCTACCGTAGCCGAATTGGTACATCCCTTAATTTCTGCCCGGGCTCCCACATTGTATGACCCTCCTGCAATTCCCCCAACCGAATCCTGGCCATATACCGTACCGCCTACGGTATGGCAATTAATAATCTTGTTATCGGTATGGTCTTTCAGTTCTCCTACGATGCCGCCGGTTTGATGTCCTCCGTAAACCAGGCAGTTTTCTATGGTGAAACCGGTGACAGTTCCGCCATTGAGACTGCCGATAAAACCAATGCCACTGTCTGTTTCTTTTATATACATCTCTTTGATTTTATAACCATTTCCATTTAGCGTTCCCGTATAAGGTTTGGCCGGGGTTCCCATAGGTATCCACCGCAGCGCCCTGCCGATCTGGGCGGGATCATAGGCGGAGCCGGTGTGCTGTTCTCCAAACAGGCTGATATCCGCCGTCAGTTCCCCGCAGATACCTTCTTTTCCGCTGACATGATTCACCTGGTAGGCAAACCAGGCCAGCTCCTCCGGGGTTCCGATCTGGTAGGGGTTTGATTCCTGCCCGGCGGTTGCCATGTCCGACGGTGTTTTCACCGGCGGCTCCGATCCTGCAAGCGCACCAATATCCGCCCAGCTTTCATAGCCTGGCACCAGGATCGGATATCCGTCATTCATGGCTTCCTTGCGCTGCCAGGAAGCCGCCATATTCGTATTCAGCCGTTCCAGCAGGCCCCCTGCATTCGCAGCCGCGGCTGTATTCATATCGAAGGTGCTCAGGGAAGCGCAGTCTGTTGTCCTCGTCGGTCCTATGATAGCTGCATTCAGGCTTCCAGATACCGCACTGGTATTCCTGTCCCAGAAACAGTAGGCGATTTTGCTGTCTACATGTACCGCGGCAAATGTTCCGGCAATCGCTCCCGGTTGTCCGCTTACAGACGTGAGCAGGCCAGTGGTGTAGCTGTTGGTTATTTTCTGCATGGCACCGCCATATGAATCACTAAAGCCGACAAACGCTCCTGTCCTGCGGCCCGTTCTTCCCTCTACCCGTCCGCGGTTGTAACAATTTTCAACGGTTATTCCCGCACTGCCTCCGCTCTCGACCACGGTGGCGACTAAACCGGCGGTCCCTACCTCCTCCGTATCGTTTGCGGAAGTATTTTTCACGCGGCAGGAAGGCGCCAGGCCTACTTTCCGGATCACGGCCCCGCCTCCCACATAGCCGAAGAGGCCGGCGGCCCCTTTCTGTTCCACGGTCATGTTGCTGATGAATTTGCCGTTGCCGTCGAAGGTTCCGGTGTAGGGCGATGTTTCCGTTCCAATGGGGATCCACCGTAAACGGATTCCAGCGGCTCCCTCTAATGTGGTTTCTTTTAAATCTATATTGTTGACCAGTTTTGCACAAAGTGCTGAATTTCCCATATTCACTCTGGCTGCAAATTCTGCCAGCTGTTCCGCGGTTCCAATCTCATATGGTGAGGCCGGTGTTCCGTCACCGGTTGTGATTGCCATATCAGGAAACCATCCATTGACAATTCCGGCTCCAACATCTTCCCAATTCTCAATTACTGACCTCCCCGGACTAGTGGGGCTTCCAAAATCCACGTACTCACCAATCCCCTGGAATTTCCAGGGGCCGTCCATCTTCTGTTCGTTTAACATATAGGCGGCAGCCCAGCATTTCAGGGAATCATCGGCTACTACTGTTCCCTCACCATTGCCATTTACTGAGGAATACGCATTTGTAACAGACACATCTCTTCCCATCTTCGAAAGGCCATCACCCTCTGGTGTCGAAAGAATTCCTGCATTATAGAAATTAATTGCCTTCCCACCCTGTCCGCTTACTCCTCCCACCAAAAATCGACTGTATACAGATGCCCGGTTAAAACAATTTTGAATTATAGCGTTAGTACCCCGTCCCTGACCAACTATGCCCCCGGAGCGATGCCAGTCTCGATATGAAAAAGCATTCCTGATATTCCCCGATAAAATGCCGCAATTTTTTATCAACCCACCGTTCTCTATAAATCCACATATTCCTCCTGCCTGTCCTGACCATGTATAGACATCGATATTTGATAAATATAGATTTTGTACCGTTCCATGCACCTGTTTGAACAATCCCCCCTGGTTAGAGGGGGAATTATTATATTTCAAATAGGAAATCGTATGCTGTTTACCGTCAAATATCCCTTTATATGTGATGTTAAAATCCCAAAGCATAGGGCTGGCAGTTGTATAACTGGCCCCATATCCAGATCCTGTCAAATCAATATCCGCTGTCAGTTCTGCGTTGAGAGCCGTATCCCCTCCACTTGCCATAGTAGCCATAAACCACGCCAGTTCTTCCGCGCTTCCCAGTTGATAAGGGTCACTTGCCGAGCCGCTTCCTGCCGGAGGAGTGCCATATTGTACCATAGAGGTTCCTACTTCTGACCATGTTGTACCTGTAATTCCAGTTGCCCTTGGCGCCGCATTGAGCGTAAAGTTCCTGCTTTGAGAACCAACGGTGGCCTTCAGACGGATGGTGGACGTTTCCTCTATTTCTGTCTCCCTGTTTCCACTTTCCATATTTGACACCGGATCTTCCGGTTCCATGACAGGCGTTTCATTTTCCGGAACCGATGCTGGTGTTCTGTTTTCTGTTACGTCCAGCCCCTGTTCCAGTGAAGTTCCTACCTTTGGCACCTCATTTGGAGACACGGATGCATCGATTTCAGCGGGAAGCTGAATCTGGATCCGGTTCTCTTCGTCAATGAATCCGGCACCTTCTGCCTCCCACCGGATTGCCTCTCCGTCAATCTCCAGCGGAAGAACCGGGCCGTTTTCTGTTAACGCATCCTTTAAAGTCATTCCCTTCGGAAGCGGCAGCGCTATGGCCGACACTTTGGAATATTCCTTTACCGCCTCGTGCCCGCCGAATGCAAAATACTCAATCTGGGGATAGGTATCTTCTGTTGTATACCAGGTTCCTGGTATCTGGATATCTGCTCCTGTCATCTGGGAAGTGTCAAGACCTCTCAGGCCGGATTCTTCCGCTGCCGCATCTTCCTCATCCACACAGGCCATCTGACGGTCATAAACGCATCCTGTCAATTCTCCGGTTCCTGCTGCAGTAAAGGCTCCGCGGATACCGCTTCTCTCTCCTATTACCATCGTTGAGTAGCAGTTCCCGATGACTCCGTTATTCACCGCCATCAGTCCTCCAACGGTGCCGGAACTGTCTGCCAGTCCTGAAGCGTAACTGTTCTCCGTCCGGCTTCCTCCTCCCAGGATTCCCGCCAGTCCTCCCGCGCTAATCGGGACTCCCGGCTCTTCTTCGGATATTGTCACGAAAGCAAAACAATCTGATATCAGGGTTGTCCCGTCTGTCTGTGATATCAGGCCTCCTGCTGTAATACATTCGGCTGTAACCAGGATGCAGATATCACCGTTCGGATTGCCGATATACTCCGGTTCGGTGGCTGGCTCTTCCGTGGCTGGCTCATTGATGCCGGACTCATGAGTTCCTGATTCTTCCTGGCCCTGATTATGACCGTTGTCTTCCGCATCCGGCGGGCTTGCCATGGATGGTTCTTCCGCATCCGATGGAGTTGCCACCAATAATTCTTCCTCTCCGGCTTTGGCTAACGGCGGTGTTTTCATCAACCGTTCCCGGAGGACCGGGCGGATTGCAACAGTCCCTGAAACGTTGATTTCTGAGGCTCCAGTGTCTGATGCTCCGGTGTCTGACGCTCCGGTGTCTGACGCTCCGGTGTCTGACGCTCCGGTGTCTGATGTACCAGTATTTTCCTTTTCTGCGTCTGATGTATCTGCCTCCGGTATTCCTGCATTTGGTGTTTCTGCCCCTGCTGCTTCCGTTCCTGGTATCTCTGCAGTGGATTCATTGGCCCCCGGTACTATCGGTGTCTCCTCTGTTCCGTCGTTCTGACCGGATGTCTCCATTGAACCTGATGACGGTTTCACCACAGGACTGCTTTCCTCTCCTGCTTCGGTTGACAGGCTTCCATCTGGCTCTGTTTTCGGTATTTCTCCTTCTGGCACGCCTGCTGTCGTACTTTCCTTCCCAGCGTCATCAATGGTATGTTCTTCCCCTGTTGATTCTGCCGCACTGTCTCTTAACGGCTCTTCCTCTATTCCGGGACCCGCATCTGTCGGATTCTGTGTGATGGATTCCTCCCCGCCGGCCGGCTCTGTTATGCCTCCCGCACCCGGAACTCCCGGGCCTTTCTCCTCCTCCGCTTCTGACGGACTGGCTTTCTCCAGCAGATATTCCGCTTCTGACGGACTGGCGATATGTATCTCTCCGCCCATCCCACAGTTCCGGATCATGGAATCCACCGCGTAAGCCGCCAGTGCCCCGTACCCGTCTACATACTGCTCCCCATTATAATAGGTACATGGATTCTCGATCACCGCGCCGCTCAGAAATAAATGTTCCACCTCCGCTCCACTCAGCACACCAAACAGCGGTCTGGTCAGCCCGCTGATCACATGGCCGTTCCCGTCAAAGCTTCCGGTAAACGGTTCCAGATTCGTCCCGATGGATTCATACAGCCAGCCAAGATCCAAGTCATCCTCCAGCCGGTAGTTTCCATTCAGATTATATTCTTCATTCTCCCGGTCAAGCAGATACTGTTCCAGCTCCTCTGCCGTGTAAATCACTATGGTCTCGCGACTCTTCGCGCGGGCTGTTCCTATGCTGTGAAGTCCATATCCCGCCGCCCACACCAGCATCACGCAGGCCAGTCCCGCCAGCAGATAAGAACCCTTTTTCCCTTTCCATTTCTTATGTAATATAAAATGACTCATCCTTAAACTCCTCCAACCTTTCATCTTCCCTTCCGGACAATCCAGATGACTTTTCCCAGCACATGCTCCGACGGCACCGTCCCCACACTGCTGTCCCGGCTGTCCACCGATTCCGCCCGGTTGTCTCCCAGGACCAGATACTGGCCTTGCATCACCGTCTGCGGCGCTCCTAATGGTTCCCGGCCCGTCTCCTCCTCCGGCCTGGTTATCGCCATGTATTCTTCCCCGGTCTCCTCTCCATTGACCAGCACCCGGCTTCCCGTATGGTTCATCTCCACACGGTCTCCCGGCAGCCCTGCCACCCGCTTCACCATGATCTCCCCATTCTTTTCAAATACCACCACATCATCACGGCGGATTCCTTTTCCCGCGCGGCTGTATACAATCCAGTCTCCGTTATTCAGATAGGGATACATAGAATTCCCGGACACCCGGTCTATGCCGATCTGAACTCCGAACAGCCAGCACAGACTCAGGACCGTGCATAGCATCATGGCTATGGCTCTCATATTCCTGCGTTTACACCTCGCAAAATAGCGTCTCATCTCCACGCGGATACGGCGGCGCAGCTGCTTTTCCAGCTTTCCCCGCTGAACCGTCCGTGTGATGTCTTCCGGCTCCGCCTGCAGATTTCCACTCTGGTCTGTCCGCGTGCCGCCTTTCGGCTCCAGGGCTTTCACAATATCCCAGAGATAGCACAGCACCTGGCCTTCCTCAAAGCCTCCAAAGCAGACCGTGCGAAAATGAGAGCCTCGCTTCTCTTTCAGCCCATGGTTTTTCTGCTGCTGCCTTCGGGAGCTCCCTTTTCTTTCCACTGTCCCCACGGACCGGCACCTCTCTTTACTCCATAATATACATTACAGGGTGTTTCATAAAATAGACCATTGGCAAACAGGTCATTGACTGCCTTGGGAACTGTTCTCTTACACATAATTTTTAGGATTTTAACGATGTTTCAGACTGCTGGAATCTGCTTCAAAAGATTGTGAACACGACAAACAGGCGATTGAAACCCAAACAGGCCCAATCACCAGATTTTCTTCCGCTTATGTCACAATTATGCGAACCCCATGTCGAAACTTGCAATTTTTTCCATCTGAAACCTTGCAATTTTTACGAAAATGGGTATAATAGACTATAACATGAGGGAATATCCCTTTGGAATTGATTATTGATACCACATAATGTATATTATGGGGTGTTTTTTTTTGTCACCAGCGTCAGCCCAGCACCATCCGCATCCGCGACATCTGTCTTCTCGGCTGTTCTTCCGTCGTCATGGTATAAATTCTGGTAGTGTTAATGTTGGAGTGCCCCAGCAAGTCCATCAGTCTCACCACATCTTTTTCTATCTTATAGAAAATCCTTGCAAACAAATGGCGCAGATTGTGGGGAAATATCTTTGCCGTATCTACTCCGGCCTCTTTACCCAGCTGCTTCATCTTCTTGCTCACATTACTCCGGTTCACCGGGTTCCCATGCTTCGTCACAAAGATACTGCCACCCGTAATTCCATTTTCCCGGCAATACTTTTGCAACAGCTTCGTCAGTTCCTCCGGCAGCAGCACCACTCGGGATTTCCCCTTATTATAAATCTCCGCACGCCCCGCCTTTAACGATTCCACCGTGATGAATTTCAGTTCGCTGATACGCACCCCCGTACTTCCAATCGTCTGAATCAGCATACTCATCCGAATGTCTCCCTGCTTCCTGGCGGCCTCAATTAATTTGATATAGTCTGCCTCCGTCATTTCTACTTCCGGTCTGCTGTATACAGCCCTCTGCACCCGATACAGTTTCACCTTCCAGTCCTCCCGTCCCAGAAACTTGAAAAAACTGTTGAGCGCCGCCAGCATGGAATTAACGCTGGTCATCTTATACTTCTCCTTAAGGACCTCTTTATACGCCCGGATCTGTTCTTTATCCAGCGCCTGCCAATTCCCCAGAAACTGCCCAAACGCCCTCACGTCCCTTACATACTTCTCCACCGTAGCCTGGCTTTTCTCCTCATCCTGAAGATATTTACGATATAAATCCAATGTTTCCTTTGTAATATTCACTTTTTTACGTTTTTCCATAATAAAAACACTCCTCCTTTGTGTAATTTCAGATTATTCATAAACCGTCTTCCTACCATGCTTTTCTCCCGAATAGATAGAAAGGGAGACTAAGACACCGTAGTACCGTCCGTCTCCCTTATTAATTGATTAGCTCTGCATTTCTTTCAAATTTTAAGTGTCAGCCACACCGGCGAGTTAGCGGCCCGCCCCGCTACTGCATCGCCCCGTCAGCCCCAAAGGTATAGGGCTTCCCGTCGATATTCATTGTCGTGTCATGAATCATGACCCCGTTGGAATCCATATAATACCACTTGTCACCAACCTGTACCCATCCGGTCTGCTTCACATAGTTCTTCATGTAATACCACTGTCCGCCGATCTTCTTCCAGCTGTCCGCCGGAATCAGCGCGCCATAATCCGCAAATGCCAGTTCAATGGTCACATCTCCCACAATTCCGTCCACCCTGCCATACTGGTCGCACTGCCAGATGGTCCGGTTTTTGTAATCATGGTTCATCGTCCCATATCTTGCGTACCAGATATCATAGGGAATCTGTGACGCGTCAATATGCTCCGTCAGCCACGCATTGTTGGCATACACCACCGGGCGGTATCCCGCATCGGTGATCACCTTGCAGAATGCATTGATCTGGTCCGTGATCTGCTGTTTTGTCAACCCGCTGTCCAGCAGAACCTTCGATTCCACATCATAGGCAATCGGATAAGAGATGGGATAATCCTTCACCAGTTCCAGCACATAATTAGCCTCGTCCACCGCTGTCTGCACGTCCAGCGCCTGGGTGTAGAAAAAGGCTCCAATCTTGATTCCCTGGGCCGCCGCCCCATTGATATTCATGGAGTAATAGGGGTCCATATCGTTGTGATATCCCAGACGTACCATGGCAAATGACACGCCGTCCGCCTTCACCTTCGCCCAGTCAATCCCTCCTGCGCTCTCGCTGGCCCGGTTCTGGTACTTGGTCACCGTGATCCCCTTTTCCAAAGCGCCCACAATCGGCGTTCCCTCCGCATTGACATACTGCCCGTTCTCCATCGTCCAGGCCTCCGCCGCCATGGCGCTGATGGAGCCTGCAAATGTCATCGCCGCCACAGTCCCGGCCAAAAACCACTTTTTCCAACTTCCACACACATGTTTCATCGCATTTACCTCCTCAATTGATGAACCTCACCCGGCGCACTCCCAGCCATACCCGGCCGGGAAACACCAGCATAATCTGCTCCACTTGAACCGCTCCTCTTGAATCTGCTCCACTCTGAGCCGCTCCTCTTGAACTTCTCCATTTTCCCCGCCACTCTGCTACGACAGAATCTCCAGCAGATCATCCTTTGACAGACTGCTAAGTGACACCGTTCCTTCCGTGATAATCTGCTCTGCCAGACTCCGTTTCGCTTCCTGAAGCTTCAAGATGCTCTCCTCAATGGTATCCTTCATAATCAGCTTAAACACCGTAACCTGCTTATCCTGCCCAATCCTATGAGTCCGGTCGGTCGCCTGGTTCTGGGCCGCCACATTCCACCACGGATCATAGTGAATCACCACATCCGCCGCCGTCAGATTCAGCCCCGTGCCGCCGGCTTTCAGGGAAATGAGGAACACCGGCACATCGTCCTCATGGAACTGATTGACCATCCGCATCCGGTCTTCCTTGGACGTCGCCCCCGTCAATACATGGTACTTCACCTTATCCTTGTCAAGACGCCTGCCGATGATATCCAGCATGGACGTAAACTGGGAGAACAACAGCACCTTGTGCCCCGCTTCCACCGCCCCGCCCAGCAGCTCCATACAGGTATCCAGCTTCGCCGACCGTCCCCGGTAATTCTCGTAATACAGCTTTGGATCACAGCACACCTGCCGCAGCTTGGTGAGCTCCGCCAGCACCTGCATTCTTCCGGAACCGTACTCCTGGTCGCTCTGGCCTTCCAGTTCCCGTTTCAGTTTCACCGCGTTGGCCGTGTAAAGCTCCTTCTGCTCCTCGTCAAACCTGGAGTAAATAATATTCTCCAGCTTATCCGGCAGTTCCTTCAGCACATCCTTCTTCAGACGCCTCAAGATAAACGGTCCCGTCAGCTGATGTAGATTCCACAGCACGTCGCTGTTCCCGTCCTTCACAATCGGCGCCTCAAAATTCTTCTTAAACTTCTGGTAACTGAACAGGAACCCAGGCATCAGATAATCGAAAATGCTCCACAGCTCACTGAGCCGGTTCTCAATCGGCGTTCCCGTCAGCGCGAACCTGGTCCGGGAATGAATCACCTTCACAGCCTTGGCGCTCTGGGTCGCCGGATTCTTGATATACTGCGCCTCATCAATAATCTGGAACCGGAATTCCATATTCTCATACAGCTGGATATCCCTGCGCAGCAGCTCATAGGAAGTGATAATCACATCATAGTCCTCCACCGACTGCAGCCGGTACTCCCGGCTCCACCCAAATCCGGTGATAGCCTCCACTTCCAGTTCCGGTGCAAAGTTGTGAATCTCATATTCCCAGTTGTACACCAAAGATGCCGGACACACAATCAGCGACGTCCCCGGCTTCTTCCCTTCTGCCAGACATTTCTGCTTCTCATCCAGCAAAAGGCTGATCACCTGAATCGTCTTCCCCAGACCCATGTCATCGGCCAGAATTCCGCCAAACCCACAGGCATCCAGCGTTCGAAGCCACCGAAAGCCCGTCTTCTGATACCCTTTGAGCACCGGCCGCAGTGTGTCCGGCACCTCAAAGTCACTGTCCTCCACCGACTTGATGCCCCGCACAATGGACTTGAATAATTGATCCCGGTAGAGATCAATATCTCCCGTCTCTTTATATAAACTGTCCAGATAAAACGCCCGGTACTTGGGCACCCGAATCTTCTTGCTCAAAATATCCGACTTCGACACCGCCAGCCCGTCAACCATCCTGGCCACCGTCATAAACCCGTCTAAGTCCAGCTTCACAAACTCTCCGCTCTTCAACCGGTAATACGGCTTCTTCTGCCGGTACTCCGACAAAATCCTCTGTAAATCCGCCCCCGTCATATGACCTGCGTCAATGGTCAGCTCCAGCCAGTCTCCCATCACGCTGACTCCCAGGGACACCTTCGGCGACGGCAGAATCTTCACATGTTTGGCCGAGTCCGTGAGCAGCACCTCACCCAACTGGGCAAACTCCGCCATCCCCTTGTCCAGCAGCCGGTAAATGGCGTCGTCATCATCCTTAATCACAAAATCCGGTTCCTTGGCCTCCCGGTATTTAAAATACTTCGTAATCAGCTGTCCGATCCGAAACTCTCCGGGCACATCCCTGGTCACCGTCCTCGGCACCTTCTCGTCATTGACCGGATGGAACGAATAAGTGCCGTACCGCAGCGTCGGCCGCAGCACCACTTCTCCCGGCCGCGGACAGTCAAACAGAAACTCCGCCTTCAACTGTGCCGGCCGCATCCGGTCCAAATCCACATCGTCCACATCAAGAACCCCATAAGGCTCCAATTTCCTTAGCACCCGCTCATAAAACAGTGGAATATCCTTGGAATTCACAGTCACCTCGTAAGGCGCTCCAAAGCCCTGGGTCATCTGCTGGAAGAATACCGCCAGTGCCTGGCTGCACTCCTCATCACAGCGGAACAATACTTCCCCGTCCAGAAGATAGAGGTATTTCTCCCCCATGAAGCTGCTCAGTTTTTTGTCCACCGACACCTTGATGGCCTCTTTCCTGGCCCTGCGGACAGCGATAACAAGCTCCGGGATTCCGTTCTTCACCGTCACCTTCCGGCTGATTCCCCGGTAATCCTCCGTCTCCACTTCCTGGTTTAACAGGCTCTCCATGGCCCGGTCCCGGCTGCCCCGGCCCAGCGTCATCCGCCTCAGCGACGGCATCGTGCTCCCGGCATTTTTCTGAAACTGCTGATAATTGTCAAGATACGTGTTCATCAGCTCCACCACCAGTTCCACCAGGGGCCGGCTCTTCTTCGAAAATACATCAACGCTGTGATGGAAGGCCAATTCCTTTCCATACTCCACATAAGCGCCATGGTTCACCGCCTGGGAAAATGCCACCAGGTCCTTTACCACATAAAAGCGGTCCCGGCCCAGCTTGAACTCCATCCTCACATCATTTCTTCCTATAAATAACTGCGGCAGAAACTCTACCTGCTCCTCTTCCCCTTCCCTGACGATTTCCGCCACCTCCCGATTCGTATATTCCCGTATCATGGTCCGCACCTGTGCCGATGTGGTCACAGGCATTCCCGCGTCCTCCAGTTCCTGCCGCCGAAAATGCTCCAGCAGCAATTTCGCATGGTCACACATCCCCTTATACGAAATTCCCCGTTCACAAGAACAAGAGCAGCTGTTTACATCGCTGCCCTTGACGTCCATTTTTATCTGATATCGTTGTTCCCCGTCCTCCACAGTACCGGTGATTCCATATTCACCCTTCCAGAAGGCTCTGGCTGTCATATCCACTACTTTCAAAGGGGCTCCCCTCCGTCGATTAACACACTCCAATGTTTTACCTGTTCAAACTCTGCGCACGGAAACTCCCTACATGCGCTCCGGTGCCTCGATACCCAGCAGACCAATGCAGGTACAGAGTACATCTTTTGTCAGTGTGATCAGCAGAATCCAGCTGTCCTGGCGCGCCTTGTCCTCCTGGGCGATAATCTTGTTATCGTGGTAGAACCGGTTAAACGCGTTGGATAAATCATAGATATACTGGCAGATCTTGTGTGGCGCCGTCTCCGCAAAGCTGGTCTCCAGCACATCGTTGTACTTGGTCAGTTCCAGCATCAGCGCTTTCTCCCCGTCGTTCTCTGCCGGCAGAATAGTGGCGGCAGACACTTCCCGTCCTTCCTGCTCTTTAAACTTCGCCAAAATCGATTTGATCCTGACAATGGTATACAGAATATAAGGTCCGGTATTCCCCTCAAAGGAGATAAACCGTTCCATATCAAACACATAATCCTTGGAGACCTGATTCGATAAATCACCGTATTTCAAGGCCGCCAAACCCACGATCTTGGAGGTTTCCCTAGCTTCCTCCTCGGAAATGGACCGGTTCTCCATAATTCTTTCAAACACAGCCTCGTCGATATCCGCCACCAGATTCTCCAGACGCATCACACCGCCGTCTCTGGTCTTAAACGGTTTGCCGTCCTTGCCGTTCATAGTTCCAAACATCAGATGGAGCATCGGCGTATCCTGCTTCACATAACCGGCCTTTTTCGCCACACGGAACACCTGGATAAAATGCAGCTCCTGGCGTTTGTCCGTGATGTAGATATATTTGGCAGGCTGATACAGCTTTTCTCTCTCAATAATCGTCCCCAGATCAGAGGTTGCATAAAGCGCCGCCCCGTCCGACTTGCGGATGATACATGGCGGCAGTTCCTTAGGATCGCTCTCCTCAGCAATATCTACTACCAACGCACCCTGGCTTACATAAGCCAGTCCCCGCTTCTCCAAATCCTCAATCAGATCCGGGATATAGGGCTGCGCGTCGCTCTCCCCTTTCCACAGATCAAAATACACATTCAGGCTGTCGTAATTCTTCCTCAAATCCGCCACGGACACATTCATAATATGGTTCCAGATGGCGCGGTAAGGCGGGTAGCCGTTCTGAAGCTTCAATGTCGCTTCCTGCGCCCTCTTTTTAAACGCTTCATCCGTCTTTGATTTGCCACTGCCCGCCGGATAGATCTCCTCCAGTTCCCCAATGGTAAATGGAGGTTCCACCGGATACTCCCCGGTATAAGACTCGTCAAAATACACCAGATCCGGCTGCCGGTCCCGCAGTTCCTCAATAATCTGTCCCATCTGAAGCCCCCAGTCTCCCAGATGCACGTCTCCGATCATATGGTAGCCCAGGAATTTCCCCATACGCTTGATCGCCTCGCCGATAATCGCCGGCCGCAGATGCCCCACATGAAGCGGCTTGGCCACATTGGCTCCGCCGTAATCCACAATAATTGTATCCGGATTCTCCACTTCATCCAGCCCCAGCTTGTCAGAAGTCCTCATCCCGTTCATATAATCCGCCAGATACTGTCCATCCAGCTTCATATTGATAAATCCCGGCATCACCGCCGCCAACTCCGAAAACATGGGATTGCCGGCCAGTTTCTCCACCACCTCATTTGCTATATCAATCGGTTTCTTCTTATATACCTTCGCCGCCGCCATCGCGCCATTACACTGGTACTCACACAAATCAGGACGGTTGGATAACGTCACCTTCGCATAACTTTCCTCATAACCACAAGCCGTAAACGCCGGCCGCATCTCTGCCACGATCAAATCCAGAATTTTCTTCACTCTGATTATTCTCCTTCTAATTCTAACTCTTTCTCTTCCTTCTTATGATAAACCTATATTGGAAAATTATATCCTATCCGGCTGGAAAAATCAACAAAAAGAGTCCCTGCGTGCCATTTCCGCGCAGGGACTCCGTGAGTATTCCTTTTTTCTGTTTTTTACAATATACCCAGTTTCCATTTGTCATATCCGAATCATCCCAGCATCCTTTTGTACCCGGAAACATACAGCCGTATCTCGTCACACCGCCAACTCCACAGCCAAATTCGCCATCACTCCTTTAGGTGTCACAATCTCCCATCACTTCCCGGTATATCGCCTGAATGGTCTCTTTGTCTAAGGTTTTCATACTTTTTAAAACAACTTCCAAACTGACTCCATTTTTAAAGAATTCGGCTACACTCTGTTTTTCTGCCTCTAACGCATTCTGTTTCTCTGCCTCTAATGCTCTCTGCGCCACTTCTGCCGCATATGCCTCTACTGCCTCACACATCGTATGGGTTCCCTCCTCTTTCAAATAATAAATTTTATCTGACAACTTTTTAAATGCTTCATTCCGCCCTTCTGTATGGCTGATATACTCCATCAATTTGGCACACTCACTTCCGTCATCTATCTCAGCATTGATATAGATTTCGTGAAATCCATTGTCCACCACATCACCCGTCTCCTGTATCATCCGGTCAATGTGATATACGGTCTTTTCCTTTTTAAATACATCGAATTTCGTGAGATAAATGAGATACACTTCCGAAATATCTTTAAAATCAATTCCCTTTTCCGTGATCCTGGTATCCACATTGGAGCCTATGTACCTTACGCGCTTCTGATGGTCATCATAGTCCCCCTTTTGCATCTCAACCACATATTTTTTCTGATTCTTACCTTCGCAATATGCATCCACAATTACTGATCGATTTGCTGCATTTCTCAAAAACTTCTGTGGGGTGCTGTCGAGAATCACCAGTTCCTCATCTTCCAGAAATACCCGGAGCATTTCCTCACATACCTCCGGATCTTCCGCTACTTTGTGAAACATAGTGTCATCCATGACATTCAACTGCTTCACAAGCTCTTCCAGCCTCTTTTGTCCGCTCATGGTTCGCCGCCTTTCTGCTATTTAATTGTTCGCAGAAGGCTTTCTTTTCTCCGAAATCTCCTGCTTATAACATGTGATGAAAAGCATGAATTTTCGGATTTACACAAAATCCTATGTTTTTGTGTAATAGAATAATAGAACTATTATCAGACTGCATTCCCGACGGAATGCAAATGAAAAATATGCTTTGAATTGATTCTAACATATCCGCTATCTTGATGCAATTAATATTTTATAAATCCACTATACCGCCATGGGTTTTAGTCTGCATACACCACAAAAACGCCATCCAGTTGAACTGCCTCGACTGGATGGCGTCATATTCCATAAAGGAACCGGGGGAAAAATGCAAGAAAAATATCCCGTCATTTTTATTGTCTGGAAAATTTATCAAAACCTGTCAAAGACTTGTACTAATATCCTAAGAAAGGTATAATGTTCGAATAGGGCAGAGTCAGGCAATCAGAAACTGCCACAAAGGCGCTGGCGGCTTTGTGACAGCTTCTGATTGTATGACGAGCGAAGCGACCTCAGAAAACCGGAGGTTTTCTGAGGCTCTGCCCGGACCCAGCGACACAATGAATCAAAAATGGAGGGGCTTACCTATGTATCTGTTATTTTTTCTGGTATGGGTGATTTTAAACGGCAAGATCACTCTGGAAATCTGTCTGTTCGGACTCGCTATTTCCACCTGCCTGTTTGCATTTATCTGCAAATTCATGGATTACAGCATTAAGAAAGAGAAGCTGCTGTTTATGCTGGCGCCGCTGTTTGTCCGCTATTTCTGGCTTTTGGTGACGGAGATTGTGAAGGCGAATATCTGTGTGCTGAAACTGATTCTCTCCCCCAGGCTTACGCCGGAACCGCGGCTGGTGAGATTTCGCACAGACTTAAAGTCAGGACTTGCAAAAGTGATGCTGGCCAACTCAATCACCTTGACGCCGGGTACCATCACGGTCACGGTGGAGGGCAATGAGTTTCTGATCCACTGTCTGGACGAGGAACTGGCGGAAGGAATTGAACAATCCGCCTTCATCCCGATTTTAAAGGAAATGGAAGCAAAGGAGGACATGATGGCATGATTGAACTGGAAAGCGCTTACCGCATCCTGCTGACCATCTGCGTCGTGGTCCTGGGGATCTTCATTATCTGCAGTATCATCCGTTCCGTCCTGGGACCGAGGATCGCGGACCGGGTCATCGCGGTGAATATGGTGGGAACGATGACCATTATTATCATAGCAATTCTCTCCGTCTATCTGGATGAAAATTATCTGGTGGACGTGAGTCTCATCTACGCCATGATCAGTTTCCTTGCCGTCATCGTGCTGTGCAAGGTCTATATCGGCGTTTATCGGGAGCAAAAAGAGCAGAAGGAAAAAGAACCATCTGATTTAGGGACAAAGGAGGAGTGACATGGCTTTCGAATGGTGTAAATTCGCCCTTGCGGCATTTTTTCTGATTACCGGGATCGCCACGATGGGACTGGCTGTCTTTGGCGTCAACCGGTTTGACCGAGCCCTCAACCGGATGCATGCGGCGGCTATGGGGGATACTCTTGGAATTTTATTTGTGATTGTGGGTCTGATGATCATCCGCGGCTTTTCCATGGACAGCTTAAAGCTTTTACTGCTCATCCTGTTTTTCTGGGTAGCCAGCCCTGTGTCCGGGCATATGATCAGCCGTCTGGAAGTGACCACCGATGAACATCTGACCGATCTTCCCATCATTGAAGTGGAAGACCAGCCGGCAAAGGAGGAGGAAACACAATGAAACTGTTTGAAGCATTCTTACTGCTGTGTCTGATTGTCTGCGCGCTGGCAGTGAGTCTCACCAAGGACCTGCTGACCTCCATCATTATCTTCATGTCATACAGCTTGAGCATGGCGATCATCTGGGTGCTGTTACAGTCCCCGGATTTAGCGATCACCGAGGCGGCTGTGGGGGCGGGAGTCACCAGCGTGCTGTTCTTTGTCACACTCAAGAAAATCCGGGCAATTCAAAAGGAGGCAGACGATGAGCAGACAGAAAAATAATTACGAAAATACCCGTTTTGGCCGTTTGGAACGGTGGGTGAACGGGGAGATTGACCCGTTAGAGGGACGGATGGAGATCGTGCCGCCGCCACCTTCCAGCTTACAGGACGAGACGGTCACGGTGGATTATAAAAAAATACATAACGAAGCATTTGATTTGGACCATAACCGGGAAGTGAAATATTACCGGACCTTTTATAAGATTATGTCCGTTCTGCTGTGCTTAGGAATCATCGGGGTGCTGATGTGGACCATCTCCTATCTGCCGGTGTTTGGCAATGCCGGCAACCCGGACAACAACGAGGTGTCGGCCAGGTATATCAGCCGCGGCCTTCAGGAAACAGGGGCTGTCAACATGGTGACCGGCATGATTTTGGACTACCGTGCCTTTGATACCTTCGGGGAGTCCTGCGTGCTCTTTATCGCCTCCTGCTGCGTGATGATTCTGCTGCGGATCGACAAGAGCAGCGACAGCAGCGCCCAGCGAAAACGGCTGGCCGAGGCCAATGACCGTCTGTATGAGCCGAAAAATGATATCATTCTCCAGAAAGTGGCCTGTGTGCTGGTGCCGCTGATTCTGATTTTCGGCATTTACATTATCTTAAACGGGCATTTGTCTCCGGGCGGCGGGTTCTCCGGAGGGGCGGTCACCGGGTCCGGGCTGATCCTCTACTTAAATGCCTTCGGGTTTGAGAAGACGTCCAAATTCTTTACGGAGAAGACGTTCCGCTGTATCACGCTGGGGGCGCTGTCCTTTTACTGTATCGCCAAAAGCTACTCTTTCTTTACGGGAGCGAACCATCTGGCAAGCGGGATTCCCCTTGGCACACCGGGGGCAATCCTGAGCAGCGGGTTGATTCTGCCGTTAAATATCTGTGTGGGGCTGGTGGTAGCCTGCACCATGTACGCATTTTACAGTCTGTTCAGAAAGGGGGGGATGTGATGCTTCAGCATCTTTATATGAATATGGAAGAAACTGCCGCCATCATTCTGTTCGGCATCGGGTTTACCATCCTCCTGCTTCAGCGGAATCTGATTAAGAAGATCATGGGGATGAATATTATGGATACCGCGGTGTATCTGTTCCTGGCCGCCAAGGGTTATATTGAGGGGCGCATGGTGCCTATCATGGTGAACGGAAACCAGGACCCGGCGGACTACATCAATCCCATTCCCAGCGGCCTTGTGCTGACGGGCATCGTGGTGTCGGTCAGTGTGACGGCGCTCATGCTGGCGCTGACCATGCGGCTGTACCAGCGGTACGGGTCCCTGGATCTTGACAAGATTATTATAGAAGCACAGAAGGAGGAGCCATAACATGGCACTGGTACAAAACTTTCCGTTTTTCTCCATTATACTGGCCATGTTTGCCGGGATCATTTCCTCCGTTCTAAGCGGGCGGAAGGCCAAATGGGTGAACTTAGGGGTCATCTCAATCATCACGGTCATGTCGGCGATGGTACTTTCGTTTCTGTGGCAGAGTGGAGAGAGCTATACGTATATGATGGGACATTTTCCCGCGCCCTGGGGCAATGAGATCCGGGCAGGAGTGCTGGAGGCGCTGACGGCGCTTCTCTTCTGCATCGTGATGCTGCTGTCCATCATCGGCGGGATGGACCATATCTTTGTGGATGTGGAATCCACAAAGGTGAATCTGTTTTTTGTGCTGGTGGATCTGATTCTCAGTTCTCTACTGGCCCTGATTTATACCAACGACTTATTTACGGCTTATGTGTTTATCGAGATCAATACCATCGCCGGGTGCGGACTGATTATGATCCGCCAGAAGGGAAAGGCCTACACGGCGGCGATCCGGTATATGATCATGAGCCAGCTGGGGTCCGGCCTGTTTCTTATCGGTCTCAGCCTGCTCTATGACGTGACGGGACATCTGCTGATGTCCAACGCCAAGGAGGCGATCACACAGATCATGGCGGATGGGGCCTACACGGTGCCGATGCTGGTGATTATCAGTGTGATTTCCGTAGGTTTGGCGATTAAGAGCGGTCTGTATCCGTTTCATTCCTGGATTCCGGACGCTTACTCCACGGCGACGCCGGCGGCCAGCGCGATTCTGTCCGGACTGGTGTCAAAAGGGTATATCTTTCTGCTGATCAAATTGTTTTACCGGGTGCTGGGGGAACAGCACATTATCGCCAGCCATATTGTGAACGTGCTATTTGTGTTCGGCCTGTGCGGGATGATCATGGGTTCGGTCCATGCCATCAGCGAGACGGATACCAGGCGTATGATCGCCTACTCCTCGGTGGCCCAGATCGGCTACATCTATCTGGGCATCGGGCTGGGGACGACGGCCGGGATGACGGCTGCATTGTTCCATCTGCTTGGCCACGCGGCGACGAAAGCGCTGCTGTTTGTCAGTTCGGTGGGACTTTATGAGGTGTCGGGCAATAAGAAGGACTACTTGAGCCTGCGGGGCGCCGGGTACCGGAACCGGCTGGCCGGCATCGGGTTTGCCATCGGGGCGCTGTCCATGGTGGGACTTCCCATGCTGTCGGGATTTATCTCGAAGCTGCTGTTCGCCTCCGCCGCCACCTTAAGTCCCGGGAAAATGATACCGACGATTCTGGCCCTTGGCGTCAGTACGGTGCTGAATGCGGTGTATTTCTTAAGACTGGTGATTACGCTGTATTCACCGGCGGAGCAAGGGACAGCCTCTGGCTCCGGCCCGGCGGCTGGCTCGGCTTCCGGTCCCGCTTCCGTCATAGAAGGAAAACCGAATGCTTCCTCCTGGAATTTCAGAATCGCGGTGATCAGTTTCATTGCTTTGAATGTGGTGCTGGGTGTCTTTTCACAGCCGATTGTCCGGGCCATTGAGGTCGGGCTGGCTATGTTTGATTAATGGATTAAAAGAATACGGGGGATATACCTATGAGACAGAATTTCTTGTTATTGCTTCCAGTCCTCCTGCCGATTGTGGCGGGGATTCTGGTTCTCTCCATCAAAAGCATCCGTGGAAACCGGAAACAGATGCTTGGCATCTCGCTGGCCGTGCTCCTGGTGAATCTGGCCGTCTGTACTGCCATCGCCTTCCAGCCTGACAGCAGACTGACGCTGTGGCAGCTGACGGATACCATCACCATCGCCCTTCATGTGGACAACGTGTCGCGGCTGTTTTCCCTGCTGACCTGTTTTGTGTGGCTGATGGCGGGAATGTTTTCGGTGGAATATATGAAGCATGAGCGGGACGAGTTCCGGTTCTTCGGCTTCTATCTGATTGTGCTTGGCGTGCTGATCGGTCTTGACTATGCCGCCAACCTGGTTACGTTTTATGTGTTCTATGAGATGATGACTCTGACCTCGCTTCCGCTGGTACTCCACGAGCTGACAAAGGAAGCGGTGATGGCGGGCCTCAAATACCTGTATTACTCCATTGCAGGCGCGTTTCTGGCGCTGTTTGGAATCTTTGTGATTGCCCATTATGCGGACACACTGACCTTCACTCCCGGCGGTGTGCTGAACGGGACGGCGCTGGCAGGTCATGAGGGACTGATGCTTGTGGTGGTTCTGTGCATGATCGTGGGATTTGGCACGAAGGCGGGTATGTTCCCCATGCACGGG
Organism: Bacteroides thetaiotaomicron; assembly: GCA_034142505.1. Taxonomy (GTDB): domain Bacteria; phylum Bacillota; class Clostridia; order Lachnospirales; family Lachnospiraceae; genus Hungatella_A. The sequence continues at coordinate 47,387 of JAWZDV010000017.1, read as the reverse complement.
TGGCTGCCTACCGCCCACCCGGTGGCTCCGGCCCCGGCCAGTGCGGTATTGTCGGGTCTGATCACGAAGGCCGGTATTCTTGGCATTGTGAGGGTAGTTTTCTATATGGTGGGACCTGATCTGATCCGGGGAACCTGGGTGCAGACGGTCTGGATGGTTCTGGCGCTGCTGACGGTGTTTATGGGGTCCATGCTGGCATACAAAGAACCGGTGATGAAGAAACGTCTCGCTTACTCCACGGTGAGCCAGGTGTCCTACATGATGTTTGGGCTGTCGCTTTTGACCCCCCTTGGGCTGGTGGGCGCGCTCTCCCATGTGGTATTCCACTCACTGGTGAAGAATACGCTGTTCCTCGGAGCAGGCGCCATCATTTACAAGACGGGGCTTAAGAAGGTCAGTGAGCTTCGGGGGATCGGGAAACAGATGCCGATTACTATCTGGTGCTTTACGCTGGTATCCATCACGCTGGTGGGAATTCCTCCAACCAGCGGGTTTGTGAGTAAATGGTATCTGGCTACGGGAGCCCTGGCTGCGGACGTGGGCGCATTTTCCTGGATTGGTCCCGCGGTGCTGTTAATCAGCGCGCTGCTGACTGCCGGATATCTGCTGCCGGTGACCATCCACGGGTTCTTCCCGGGAGCGGATTATGATTATGGAAACGCAAAGAAGCTGGAGCCGTCTTTGTGGATGCTGGTTCCCATGCTGCTTATGACGGCGGGGGCCGTGGTGTTTGGCATGTTCCCGGCGCCACTGATTCACTTTATCGAGACGATCGCGGCTGCGGTGATGTAGGGAGGGGATTGTATGAACCAACTAAGTTTGTTTTTGCCGGTCCTGCTTCCCATCATCGGCGGCGCGGCGATTCTGTTCTCCCCTTACCGGCATAAACAGCGGGTGAACCAGTGGGTGACCGAAGGGCTGGTGATTTTAAACAGTCTGCTGGTGCTGTGGCTGATTGTGACCCGGGCGGGGGACAGCGTGGTGCTGTTCCGGCTGTTTGGGGAGTTGAAGCTGGAATTCCGGATCGACGGGATGGGGCGGGTGTTCGCGGGACTGGTGGCGATTCTCTGGCCGCTGGCTACGCTGTATGCGTTTGAGTATATGGAACACGAGGAGAAAACCCATACCTTTTTTGCTTATTATGTGATGACTTACGGGATTACCGTGGGGATTGCATTTGCGGGGAATCTGGTGACGCTGTATCTGTTTTATGAGCTGATGACGCTGGTGACCTTCCCGCTGGTGATGTTTACCATGACGAAGGAGGCGATCCGGGCCAGCAGGAAGTATCTGTATTACTCGCTGGGCGGCGCGGCGTTTGCATTTTTCAGTCTGGTTTTTATCATGACTTACGGCGGGTCCACGGAATTTGTGCTGGGAGGCGTGCTGAATCAGGAGGCGGCCCAGGGGCATGCCAATATTCTGCTGGCGATGTATGTGTTTGCATTTTTCGGATTTGGTGTGAAGGCGGCGATTTTCCCGTTCCACGGGTGGCTGCCAAGCGCTTCGGTGGCTCCGACGCCGGTGACGGCGCTGCTCCATGCGGTGGCTGTGGTGAAATCGGGGGCATTTGCCATTATCCGGCTGACTTATTACAGCTATGGCGCCGGGTTCTTAAAAGGGACCTGGGCGCAGTGGCTGGTGATGGGAGCGGCTATGGTTACAATTATCTATGGATCTACCATGGCGGTGAAGGAAATTCACTTTAAGAGAAGGCTGGCTTACTCCACCATCAGCAATTTGTCCTATATTCTGCTGGCGGCGACGATGATGAGTCCTTTGGGAATGGTGGCGGCACTGTCGCACCTGGTGTTCCATGCATTTATGAAGATCTGCGGATTCTTCTGCGCCGGGGCTGTCATGCATCGGTCGGGGAAAGAATATGTGTATGAGCTGGATGGAATGGGATACAAAATGCCGGTGACCTTTGCCTGCTTTACCATCGCTTCGCTGTCGCTGATTGGGATACCGCCCTTTGCAGGATTTATCAGTAAATGGAATATCGCCCAGGCGGCGGTGGACTGTAGCGCGCCGATGGCTTACGCGGCGGTCGGGGTGCTGCTCTACTCGGCGCTTATGACCGCGGTGTATATGCTGACGGTGGTGGTGCGGGCGTATTTCCCGAAGAATGGCTCTGCGGGTGCTCTGGGTGACAAAGACTTGAAAACTCTGAGCGATCCAAGCTGGAAAATGAAACTGCCGCTGATCTTCTTTGCGGCGGTGATTATCCTGCTGGGACTGTATTCCAGGCCATTGATACATTATTTTGAACTGCTTGCGGGAGGGGTGATCGGATGATAGGTGATGGAATTTTACTGTTTCTCGCACTCTGGCCTATGGCCGGCGCCCTTGGCTGTTATCTGATTGGGCGGCGCAATAAGGAGCTTCGAAGCCTTGCGGCGGACGGCGTGACGGTGATCGAGTTTGGAGTGCTTTTGTACCTGCTTCTTCAGGTGATCGGCGGTAAGACTTATGAGTTTTTATGGGAAGATTTCTGCGGGCTAGGGCTGGCCCTCAAGCTGGATGGCTTCCGGGCGCTGTATGGACTGATAGCGGCGTGGATGTGGATGATGACCACCATCTTTTCCAAAGAATATTTTGCCCACTACCGGAATCGGAACCGGTATTATCTGTTTCTGCTTCTGACCCTGGGGGCTACGGCAGGTGTGTTCCTGTCGGCAGACCTGTATACGACCTTCATTTTCTTTGAGATCATGAGTTTTACCTCCTATGTTTGGGTAGCTCATGATGAAAAGGAAGAGTCCATGCGGGCGGCGGCGACTTATCTCGGCGTGGCGGTGATCGGCGGTCTGGTGATGCTGATGGGCCTGTTCCTTTTGTATCACACAGCAGGGACACTGAATATGGACCAGCTGCTGGAGGCGTGCAGGAAGGCCATGGATGCCCGGCCTTACGACCATCAGGTGTATCTGCAGCTGTTTACAGCCGGTGTGTTGATTTTATTTGGATTTGGCGCAAAGGCGGGTATGTTTCCGTTACATATCTGGCTGCCGAAAGCCCACCCGGTGGCTCCTGCCCCGGCAAGCGCCCTGCTGTCCGGTATTCTGACAAAGGTTGGCGTGTTTGGGATCGCGGTTGTCAGCTGTAACGTGTTCCTCCACGATGCATCCTGGGGCGGACTGGTTTTAATGCTCGGCATTGTCACCATGTTCGGGGGCGCGCTGCTGGCGCTGTTCTCTGTGGATCTGAAACGGACACTGGCCTGCTCTTCCATGTCGCAGATTGGATTTATCCTGGTGGGCATGGGAATGCAGGGGATTCTCGGCGAGGAAAATGCCCTCGCTGTCCGGGGAACGCTGCTTCACATGGTGAACCACTCGCTGATCAAGCTGGTGCTGTTTATGGCCGCCGGTGTTGTGTTCCAGAATCTGCATAAGCTGAATTTAAATGATATCCGCGGTTTTGGCCGGAAGAAACCGGCGCTGTGCTTCTGCTTTCTGATGGGAGCGCTTGGAATTGCGGGAATCCCGCTGTGGAATGGGTATGTGAGCAAGACACTGCTTCATGAGAGTATTGTGGAGTACACGTTAGTTGCGGCGGCCGCCGGGGGCTCTGTGGGGCTCTGGAAGGCGGTGGAGTGGACCTTTCTGTTAAGCGGCGGGATCACGGTGGCTTACATGCTGAAATTGTTTATCGCGCTGTTTGTGGAGAAGAATGAGGATGAGAATCTTCAGGCGAAGTACGATGGTATGACGCGGTATATGAATGGGCAGAGTTCTTTTGCTCTGATTGGTTCCGCCGTGGTGCTCCCGGTTATGGGATTTCTGCCGGGGATTGTCATGGATGGAATTGCGGATCTGGGCCAGGCATTTTTCCACGGTGCGGCGCCGGAGCATGCGGTCCGCTATTTCTCTCTCACGAATCTGACGGGAGCGGTAATCTCGATTGGGATCGGTCTGGCGCTTTACGTTGGCGTGGTGAGACTGTGGATGATGAAGGATTCGAGTTATACAAACCGCTGGCCCGGCTGGCTGGATTTGGAAAATCTGGTTTACAGGCCGATTCTCCTTGGCCTGCTGCCAAACGTCTGCGGATTCTTCTGCCAGATTCTGGACCGGTATTTGCTGAGCGGCTTTGTAAAGGTATTTCTGGCGGTTTCCAGTGTGGTCTGCCGCTGCATGGACCATCTGGTGGACAGCATCATTGTCCTGGCGAGAAAAACCACCCACCGGCAGACTACGGTCTCCAAACGAAGGGTAGTCAGCGACCGGATCGCCTACGCTCTGGGCCTGCTCTGTGATGACTGTATCCGGGTGCTCAACAAAACCGTGCGGCGGAAACGCCCCATCGAGACTTCCACGATTCCACGGCTGATGGAGCTGGAGGAAAAAATCGTAACCACCAACCGGCTGATTGGAAGCAGTATGTCTTTTGGATTGATGCTGGTGTGCGTGGGGCTGTGTCTGACGTTAGGGTATCTGTTGTATTCTTATATTGTGTAATAAAGTCAATAAAAGGAATCCCCGAAGAGCGGTTTGGCTGTTCTTCGGGGATTCCTTTTTTCTGATTCGTTTTTGCTAACGGATGCATTGATTTAGAAAACCGTCTTTATCCATGTTAGGGTCAATACTTCCCAGAATGATCATCTCCAGGTGGTTGTTTTTTATCCTTATATATCTTTTCTCAGAATAGCCGTTCTTAGTCGTTTCTGCTTTGTATAGATAAGCTCTCCATCTGCCCGATGTCAATTCCACGTTTTCCCTGGCGTCCCAGACTCCGTCCTGCAGCATAACATGATCATAGAGTTGATTCAGCTGTTCATCGGTCAAGATACCATCGGAAAGCTCTGTCTCAGCGCCGCCAATGGCAAGCAGTATGGAATCATCCTGATTGGATAAGGCCCAGAAGGTCTCTTCCATGATTTCAAAACTGAAATCCAACGGTTTTATCAGTGTGATACTCCCCAGCTGATAGACCTCCTCACCATGATTTACCTGACTCCCCGATCCATTGTCCTGCACCTGCACCACTCCATCTATGATCCAGGCTCCACTGGCATCTACCGTGTATCCGTCCGGTGTCGTGGTATTCAGCAGACAGTAGCCATCCGGCGTGAAATAATAGCATTTCCCATCCACCCATTGCCATCCGTCCTTCGCATAGGTCGTATCTCCAAAATCATACCACCATCCTCCTTGATCCTGTCTCCACTCTCCTGCAAATGCTGGGAAACTTGCAGATACGGTAATAACCGCTGCCACAATCAAAATCCGCTTTAACATTCCGGTTTCTCCCTCCAATTTACGTTCTACATCAAAACATCCTCGTGATATCTTTTATTATATCATAGATCACGATATTCACCAGTGATTAGCGCGCTATATTTTCAAAACACACTCTACGCCTTCTTTCGGGCCACCACCAGCAGTCGGCCATTTTTCTGGGTATATTCACAGGTGGTAAGCGTAATCAGCTGATCCGGCCACCGGGCCTCTATTCCCGTCTCATAGAATCCGTGCTCCTTGACATAACGGATCAGGTTCTCATAGTCTTCCTTTGTTCTGGCTGCAAGCGTTGCTGTAAATTCCCCATTTAACTGCTCCGCCGGAAGACGGACAACTCCTACGATCTCGTAACATCCCGGCTCATCCTCCGTCTCAAATTCCACAACCGGGTGTTCCTGGTAATACTCTTTGGAACCGTATTGCTCCAGTGAAGCAAACATGGAGCCGTCTTTCATGTGATGGCCGTACAGGATGTAATTGGGAGAAACTGTTTCCTGCTCCGTGATCGTACAGGCGGCGTCCATATAAATCATGCCATAAACCGAATATTCTTTGTCAAACCCTCTTCTGTAATAGTAATCCGGGTTATCTTTCGTCTGCATAACCGGGTAATCCACCGGCGTTCCTGCAATTCTGATCCATCCAGCAAAATCCGGATTCTCTGCCTTCAGCCGGCGGTATCCTTCCTGCCTGGCAAGCTTCTCCTCATATTCCGCTGCTCTCACCGACGCTTCATCCATCTGGCTTTTCACTTCATCAGAAAGCGGCTGCGCCGTGACACCACGAATCTCCATGACATACTGCAGATCACGGCTGCTGCGCTGATAGGCGTTCTGTCTGGCCAGAAAAGACAGCGCAAAAAATAAAAAGGATAGGACACTGAATATAAATAAAACCGTACAGAGCCGGCGTTTTCCCTGGCTGCTCATATCTATTGTTCCTTTCCGGTATACTTGTTCCGGCAGATCAAAGCGCAGCAGCCGAAAAGAAATGACAGGATCATGCCGGCCACAAAAACACCGGTTCCCATATCTCCCATTTTAGGCACGAAGGGAAAAGCGCCCAGCGGGACCGGTTCGTCTTCGATCTCAATCAGGTCAAGACCCCCCGGCGGGTCAAAACTGGCAAGCGGCACCGGCGTATCCGTGACCGTGATGAAGCTGTCTTCCCCAGGACCTCCGGTGGAGTTTCCACCTGAATTTCCTCCGGGACTTCCACCGGAATTTCCACCCGGATGATCAGGGACGTCTGCCGGGGGCTGGGTCTCTTCCGGCTGGCTTTCTTCCGGCTGGCTCTCCTCCGGTTTCGTCTCCGGCGGTTCGGTCTCTGTCGGCTCACTTTCCGACGGCTCGGTCTTTGTCGGCTCCGTCTCAGGCACCGTGACCTCCAGCTTCGGAACTGCCGTCACATCATACTGCCAGCTTAAAACTCCTTCGGTATGTTTCATCATCGGCAGCGATACAAAAAATGGCTGTGACGTTACGATGATATCCGGATTCTCATTTCCGCTCTGGCAGATCAGATACAGTCCCCTTTCCATATCTTTCAGGCCTGCCGCTCCGTCTTTTCCGGTCTTTACCGACTGATCCGCCTCGATCTGGTTCTCTTTCACAAAGGAAACCAGCATGGCCGCGCTCTTTTGCATTTCATCTGCAGTGCTCCCATCCAGGCTTTTCACATCCAGCCCGGAGGCGGCAAATGCTGCTTTCAGGGTAAACTCACCGTCGCGGGGCATTTCCGCCACCTGATAGACAGACCAGCCAAGGCCTGCAATCCCTTTTCCCCCGGAATGAGCTTCTATCGTCAGAGACGGCTTTGCCTCCTGCTTTGGCTCTGCCGCTGCCGTCTGTACAAAGAGAGCTGCCAGAAATACTGCCGTCCCCAGAATACGCCCCGCTCTTATGATTGCTGTCAATCGTCTCATATTATTTCCGCCTCCCTTTTTTCTTCCTTCTGCGCCGTTTCATAGCCCTTATGAAAACGGGCACGGTCAGAGACACCAGCACCGCCAACGCTGCCAGAAGGATGATCCCCGCCGCCGCCGCAGTCACAATGGACACAGGTGATACCTTTGCGTCTAGTTTTGGCTGATTCTCCGGCGCATTCAGCGCGGCTTCTTTGGCAGTTGTCACTTCATAGGGAATTCTGACCCCTCTGACTAACAGCCGGTGGCTGTTGATCCCGTAAGGGGTACAGGTAAACAGCGTCATGTAATCCTTACCCGGCACCGGGTCCAGAGCGGAAAGCTGTGTCGGTTCCACCACCTCAATCCGGTCCACCTGATAAGCCAGGATTCTGTTTAATACATGGTAATAAAAAACATCTCCCTCCCGGACCTGATCTAAATCCGTAAACATTTTAGCGGAAGGCAGACCCCGGTGGGCCGAGATCACGCTATGGGTTCCTTCTCCTCCCACCGGCAGTGCCGAGCCATATAGATGGCCGGCGCCTTTTTTTAACGCAACCACCCCGGTTCCATGATACACAGGAAGATATACATCAATAACCGGAATATCAATGTAACCCATCAGGCCATCCATATTCAGCAGACTGTTGTACTCCAGATCATCCATATCCGGTTCCCCCGCACCGGTTTGAAATGGATCTATGGAAAGAATATCCGACAATGTTTTGTTATATGCCTCCGCCCTGGCTATCATGGCATCCATGGCCGCATCATCGGCCTGCTCAACCTGTTTTTGATATCCTTTGATGGAGGAGGCAGACTTAATCTGATAAACCGCGCTGCTGACCGTCGGATATGCATAGATTCCACCTCCCACTGTAAACAGCAGGAGGGCGAAAATCAAAATTCCTTTTTTCTTCATAAGAGTTTCCTCTTTCTTGTTTCGAACCAGGACCCGGCAAAGACTCCCGCCAGCAAAAGCAGTGCCATCACCATGAGCGCCGCTCCGCCTCTGTGGAAGATTCCCGTCCCGATGCCGCCTGTCTCCGGCAAAAAGAAACTGCTTCTGGCATTGGTAAAGGTACAATAATAATGAATGCCTTTTTTCGTCAACTCCACGGAGGCCTCCGGCAGATTCTTCGGATCAAATAAACTGCTCTCACCTTTGCTGCTCTTCTCAGTCCCGTCAAAGTCGGTGACCATCACATAATAGCCATCCGCCTGTTCTTCTTTTACACGGTAGCCGCGGCCGACCAGAACCGTAAATTCTGCCGTCTGCCCGTGGGACAGAGTAAATCTACCTTCTTCGTCACTGGAACCGGCTGTCATATTTCCATCTGCATTGATCCGCTTCAGGGGAAGCCCGGCTGCGTTTTTCCACTGTCCGAAAACCTGTTCCTCAATGTGGAATGTAAACGCTTGTTCCGGTCCCTTATCCGCATCCAGCCTGCTCTCCACGATTTTCGCCACCGACAGCATAGCCGTGGGAATCTCAACTCCTACCTTGGGCGGTTCCACCGTGATGGTTGATGTATTGACAGACCCTATCGCTTTATAAGCATAGCCGAAGGTATTCCATGCGATCAGCCGGTCTTTCAAATCTAAGTCCTCGGACTCCGGAAGCTTGACATGGAAGGTAAGCACAACGGTATCGCCTGTTTTTACATCCCTCATCGCTTCATTGGAGATCTCCACCCGCAGACTGTCCGCGCCTTTCGGCGACCCGCTCCATCCATCCACATAACCTGGCTCCCAATCGGACGTTGGAAGGGCGGCGCCATTTTTGAACGTCTCGTTCCAATTGGTATAGGACACCTGGCAGCTGTCCCCTCTCAACTCATTGATCGTTCCGTCCTCTTTCCTCACACTGACTTTTACGTCAGGGGAATCGGCAAACTGCACTGTGAAATCTGAATTTCTCTTCATGTTGTTCACGACGCCGTTATCACCGATGGCCGGAAGTCGGTCCACAATCACCATATCTTCGATTCCGCCTGTTACATGGCTCTTGACGTTCAGCGTATACTTCACCACGCTTCCCGCATCGGCAGACACCGTATTGTTCCCGCTGTCTTTTCCGGAAGCCGTCTTTGTATCACCCTGGAATGTACCTGTAATCTCCTTCCAGGCCTCCGTCTGTCCGTCCTTGATGAAAATATCGACGGATGCCTCCGCATGCACGGCATAGGCATGGTCCTTGTCATCTTTGATTACGGTACCGGCACAGGATTCTTCAAAGGTACAGCCGATTGGAATCAGCTCTGCCTGATTGACGTATGTTCCGTATTTGGCGCCCTCTTGGCCTCCGATGGTTCCAATCTGTACGGCCAGCGTCCCTTTCACCGGAATTGACAAATCCGTCGTCGTCTGCCTGGTCTCTCCTTCGGCCCCTGTGATCCGGTACTGTCCGTTTTCCTGCCTCTCCACCTGCCAGCTGACTGCCACCCTTCCATCCTCCAGGATTTCCGTCATCGGCAATGGAAGGGACACTTTTGCACCTGCGGAATTTGCAATATAATTGCTGTTCCCATCATTTTGATTATAGTATAAGTCCAGAGGAAGGATATCTTTCACGGTGTAATTCTCGATCGGCCCTCTGGACAGATAGAGGTTCGTTCCGTTATGCAGGGTGATATTCCAGCGCATCCCATGGTTGGGAGCCATTCCTGCATTGGTTCCCCCTTCGATATAATCATACCATTTCCCCAGGGTCTCGTACTGGGCCAGTCTCTTCTCAATGCCCGGCGTGTAGATCCCTGCTGTGACGACATCCGCCGACGCCGTTATGATCTTATGCTTATCGTCGTAATACCGCCTGCCTCCCACGGCGCCGTCCAGTTCACTCACCGGTTTTTCCGTCTCACTGTCCGTAATTGCAGCCTGGTCCACCACAACACCGGTATTGTTGGTGAGGATAACTCCACTTTCAAAATCTCGGTTTACCTGTGCAATGATTCCATATACCGCGCTTCTGCCCGGATCGACTGCCACCACATCGGTAATGGAGTCCCCCATGTTTTTGTTGTAAAGTCTGGCCCGGTACAGCGTATTGCTGACGAAATTGCTTCCGCCTCCGTGCTTAACCGTGGCCACGCCATTGTGATCCCAGCCGCCGCCATCTGCGTCGTCATAGAACAGCCAGTTCGTAGTTCCACTGTTTAAAAGAGGGGCTCTGGAAGATGGACCTAAATCCAGCGTATCCGTCTCATCGAACGCTCCCGGCACTCTCGGATTTGAGACATTGCCCGTTCCGTTAAACGCGTAGAAACGTTTAAAACTCATGCCCTCCGGCAGCCAGTCCTGGATCTCATAGATATTTAAAGGTTCCTCTCCCTCATTGTGAATGGTGATTCGGTAGAATACATAATCGCCTTTCCCCACTTTCAGCGGAATTTCATCCGGAGTATAACCGGAAGACTCAGTTCCAAGGCTGGGGTTGTTCCATCTGGCTCCTTTCAAGTAACCTTTGTTATTTTTTATCTCAAACTCTCTGGCAACCGCGTACACTTCTTTCTCAATCGAAGCCTTCTGCACATCCTGGTTGATCGCAATGGTCGCCGCCGCCAGGATGGAATAGTCCTTTCCCTCATGGCTGATCACCGCCTTGGCCTGGTTCTCCACAAACTGATTGCTGGCATCGTTTGGTATCTTCAAATAGATGCGGAATTCCGCCATCTCAGCCGCTTTTAACTCTACCGGCAGATCAAGGGCCTTTCCACCATCCAAAAGGCTGACCACCTCCCAGCTGCCGCCCGGCAGTTTCTTGAATACCGACCCCTCCGCCCCATTTAAGGAGGCTGTTGCATACTGCACGCCGGCCGTTCCGAATAAATCAGCCACATCATCAGTCAACTGGGCCGTAAAGGGATTCTGTCCTTTGTTGGAAAGTTTGATATTGTAGCACACCACATCGCCGGAGCGGAAGGTCACACTTTGATCCGCCGGATGCAGCAGACTGTTGGCATCCGTAATTTCTTCCTGGGCGCGGTTGATATAGTAAGCTTTCTTCTCTATCGCCGCTCCTATGGCAAATGCTGAAGCCTCCGACGGTTTTGTCCAGTCGCTGCCGCCCTCCCCGCCTTCTGCCTGTGCATGGTTTTTTATCTCGCCGTCTGTATTTACAGTACCGCTTAATTCCATGGCCGTGCTGCGGTTCTTCTGTGTTAAATAAACCCGCGCTGTCACAATCACCCCATTCTTCTGATTGATGGCAGGAACATCATGTGATGCTTCATTAGAACCGTTATTTTCATATGTATCTAAAACACTGCCGTTTCTGTCCGTGATGGTGATCGTCGTCTGCGCTGGAATTTTCGTTATCTTTTTCAAGGTAACCTCTGACGGCCACTCATCTTTTAAGGTGATCCAATGGGAATTCTTTACACCGGCGCTCAGGGATGCATTCAGTGTATAAATCAACTGGCTGCCCACAACCGGAGTCTTGCCATCCGCGCTTTTCACCTCTTTGTTAAAGCTCAATTCCTGTTCCTGAAGAGTATTCAAGTTGACAAACACAGTGGCGTCGCCAAAACCGACCCTGCTGCCGTCATTTCCACTACGGAACAACTCCGCACGGTTTAATAAGGTAGTATCAAAAGCCCCGCTCAGGAACTCCTCTTTTGATTTCACCTGGGCTTTGAAGACCACCTCGGCCTTCCCGCCGGACGGTATCAAGATTTCATCCCATGTCATGACGCCGTTTTCTGCCTTCACGTCCAGATCAGATCCGCCGCTTAGTTCCGTCTGATTGACCGTCACTTTGATTGTCTCCACACCGGCGGCATCCAGGCCATCCGGCAGGGTATCTGTAATCTGGAATTTCTCGTCTCTATAACTATTATTTTGGGCGGTAATTTTATAGTAGACCCAGGAGCCTGGTTCGAAGACCTTGTTGCTGCCTGTTGCCGCTATTTTGCACTCTTCGTCCGTAAATGCAGACTTCGTAATGGAATATCCGGCCTGTGTGCTTAGGTTCTTCTGCGCCGTGCTGTGATGGTTCGTAAGACCGTCATTGGGTTCCTCCGGCTGGCCTTCCTCATGCATGATGGAGTATGCATCGAAATCCACTTTATTTTTTATGTTTGGCAGGCTGCCATTTTCTTCGAAAACGATGATATCCCGGGCCGCTTTCACCATATTGCCTAGGCCAAAATAGACATTTAACGTATTATTGCTGATATCATTCAAATCCTTGGCCGCCGGACCGTTTAACGAATCATTTTGAACCGTATAGGTCACGTCGAATCCGATCACCCGGTTGGTGGACGGATCATTGTTATCATAGACTGGCGCCGCGATGCCCGTATCATTTTTCTCGCCCGGTATTCGAAGCCCAAGCACCTTCGTAACAGTTTTGCCGTTCTTGGTTAAGGCCCATTCTCCCTTCAAATAGGAACCATTTTTCGCCTGCTGCTCTTTCAGTTCATATCCACTCACATCCAGATAGAAGCCGTCGAATCTCATCTCGTCACGCACTGTATACTCTTTTGTGTAGAGCAGTCCCGTGTCTTTTTTGTAATCCTTTTGGCCGGATAATTGATACACGATTTCATTGCTCACTCCGGTGCCTGCCGCCAAATTTCCCATACTGGAAGAACTGGTTTTAGAAACATTTTTCCAGTAAAACTCTGCCGTGCTGGTGATCGAAACCGGATCACCCTCGATCAGCACGGAGTCATCACCAGGGCCTTCGCCTTTGTAAGCCTCCTCAAGCTCCTGTTTATTCAAAATCCCCGGCGTCGCCGTAATCGATGAGCCGTCCGGGGTAACCCCGTTCGGAAACCGGAAGGACAGAGGCAGATTCGTGATGGCAGTACCGCCGCCCTCAATGCCGAACACCGCCAGTTTTTCCGATGGAGAGTAGTAAAATGCATTGGTTCCCTCTGTCACCATGACCCAGTCATCTTTTCCGGCCGCTTCCGGGTTCCCATTTGATTCCAGCCGGCTCCGAATGGCCTCCCATTCTTCTTTTTTGCCGCCTTTTAAATCTCCCACACCCACAGCGCTGCCGGAACTCTCCGGCCCGGTGATTCCCTCATAGTCCTGGCCCTTGTGGTCTTTTACTTCAAACTGTATTGTAAAATACGCCATAGGAGGCAGCTGGTCGTCAATCACGCTGTAATCCGCGGCGGCATGAAACATCACAAGATCTCCGGACGGCACGCTCTCCTCCGACGCAAACACATCAACCTGTGCCACTTTTCCTCCGGCATTTGTACCGTTCTTTGCAACCGCCACTCCAATTCCGCCGGCTTCCACCAGCATGGACGGTCCTTCCTCCTCCAGTTCATAGACAGCCATGGCTTCCCCCGGTGTGGCAATTCTGCTTTTCCGCTTCAGCAGCCCACCCAGTTCCGACTCTCCTAACTCCTCCTGGAATGTTTCTTCAAACGCAGCACCCGTGTATGCGGTTAACTCCGGCTCCTCCAATTCCGCTTCCGCATTGGAGGCCGTCGCCGCTTTTGGTTCCTGTGATTCTGTTTCCAGTTCTTCTGACACATCAGAACTGGCAGTATGTTCTATCTCTTCCGACGCATTGGAGCTGGTGGCAGTTTCTATCTCTTCCGACGCATCGGAACTGGTAGCAGTTTCCGGCTCTTCCGACGCGTTCGAACTGGTGGCGGTTTCCACATTGAGACCATCCTCTTTTGAAGCTGTGGCGGCAGTCCCGCTCTGGGCATATCCAACCACGGTCATGGAGTAAACAACAATATCTTTCGCGTCCGTGATCTGCAGCGTAAATTCACAAGGCTTCTTTTCATTGCCATTCAAGCCGATAAATACAATATTTTCGATTAAAGACTCACTTTCCCGGCCGCCGTCAGCGTCAAACGAATTGTCATTTGTTCCGCTGACCGCAACGATCGCGGCACAGTGATCCCCCAGAGACGGGTACTGCTTCACAATGGCCGTTCCCATCAGAAACTGGGTCAGCTGGCTTCTGGCTTCTTCCCTCAGCGTTTCACCGGCAAAAGGAAGGCAGTCCTCTTTGATCTCCGGTATCTCCTCCGGTCCGGCATCCGCCACTTTTTCTGCGCCCCTTAACAGTTCAGCTTCCTTCACGGTAATCGTATAACGCAGCGTGTCATCGGCGTAAGCGCTTATGGGCTCCAGACTTCCAAACACAATCTGAACCGCCATGACAGCCGCCAGCAAGGCCGCCAGCCTCCTCTTAAATTTTATCTCCTGCATTATCCGTTTTAATCCCTTCCCCATCTTTTTCTCCCTGCACAAAACATCTATGTTTCCTTATCTCATGCCGCCATCCTGTTCTTCCCGCTGATTGATGGCCGCCCTGTCATCTAAAAAAAATCATAATGCTTCTTATTATTACATTCTAACAAACGCACTACCTCGCGAAATACCTCGTCAGCCATATTTTTCCAATTATTTTCATTAAAAAAAGCCGCCGCAGATTTTTCTGCAGCAGCTTTCCAATTTGGCAAGGAAATGCCTGGTTATTCCTTTATTTGTAGATCGATCATTTTCACTAAGGATTTTGCCGCGTAGCTCAATTCTCCGCTGGCGCCTTCCGTCTGTTCCCACCGTTTTCTGCACCGTTCAAATACTCTTTCACAATTTAACTGATCGTTGGCAATCAGCACAACGATATACTGGCTCTTGCTGTATGTGGTGAACAGGTCCCCCCGCCGGAAGGAATTTCTAATAACAGCTTTCAAAAACTCCATCTGTGTTTCCAGTTTATCCAAATTTGTGATCTCTTTTCCGCCGGCTCCTGTTAAATGAATCAGCATCAGGTAAATGGATTTGCCGATTCTCTCCTCCTCCCTGGCCAGCAGATGACAAATGTCCAAAAAGCTGGGATACAGACAGTAGTAAGCCCCCTGGTGTGCCGCTCCTTTGTTCAGATTTTCCTGGATCTCCTCAAAACTCGCCACAGGATTGATCATCTGGCGTTCCATCTCGCGGAACCATTTGACCCGCTCCTGTCCCGGGAGTATCCCTAAATCTTCACAGTAAAGGCGCACCGTATCCTGGTACAGCTTGTGCGCCGCCTTATAATCTTTGATCGAAACAAGACAGTCCATCTCCTCCTGCTGCCATTGATCATAGGGATAGATTTTCGCAGCTTTGCGGTACAAGGCAAGCAACCGGTTGTACTCCCCGTCTTCTTTCAGATAAGCGCCCAGTTCGTGTACGATCTGTTCATAGCGCTTTTTACACTTCATATGCTTCTCAATCACCCAAAGCTCCGATGCGAAGGCCGGCAGCAATTCCCCGGTATACAAAAGTTCTGCTTCCTCTAAAAGAATCTTTCTTAAAACCCCTTCTGCTCCCAGAGCTTCCGACGCCTTCTTTTCAAAATTAACAACGTCTACCTCCACCGGAAAACTGCTGTTCCACCGGCATATTCCATTTTCCAGAACCACGTAATCTTCCCTGGGAAGCCCTGCCTCCACAAACTGCTTTTTGGCCCGGTAGATCACGTTATTCAGATTTTTATTGTTGTTAATACCAGATTCCCTGTCATATAAGGAATCAATCAGCAGCTCCTTGGAGACCCCCTGGGGATAATTCAGCAGTAAAATCTGTAACAGCTGGATAAACTTTGTACTGCTGCTCCTCGCAAACGTAATCGGGCTTTCCTGATACTCAATCGAAAAGCCGCCAAACATCTGCACTGTCATCTTATGTACCTGGATGGACTGCGGTTTTTTGTCTTCCATATTCCCACTTCCCTTTCCTCGTGACGATCGACTTTTCTGATGGTCCGTTTTTATCATATTCTTACATAGAAAAAAAGAACACCGGGGAGCGATACAACCCCGGGTTCTTTTTTATGGTTCTTATACTCTAGATAAATATTCGCCAGTACGTGTATCAATTTTAATCTTGTCGCCCTGATCCACAAACAGCGGTACATAAACTGTTGCCCCTGTCTCCACAACAGCCGGCTTGGTAGCGCCCTGAGCGGTATCACCCTTGAAGCCCGGCTCCGTATCTGTGATCTCCAGCTCTACGAATAACGGAGGCTCAACAGAGAATACATTGCCGTTGTAAGAACAGATCTTCACCATCTCATTCTCTTTCACAAACTTTAATGCATCGCCGATTGCTTCCTGATTCAACGCAACCTGCTCGTAGGTATTCACATCCATGAAATGGAATAAATCGCCGTCAGAATACAGATACTGCATGTCCACACGATCAATTCTGGCTGCCGGGAACTTCTCGGTCGGTCTGAATGTTCTCTCCACTACGCCGCCACTCATCACGTTCTTAATCTTTGTTCTAACGAAAGCAGCACCCTTGCCAGGTTTTACATGCTGAAATTCCATAATCTGATAGACGTTACCCTCAATCTCCAATGTTATACCATTCCTAAAATCGCCCGCTGATATCATAAACTGATATTCCTCCTTGAAATTCTCGAAAATTCTCTTAATCCTTTTTATTCTATACTATAAGCCTTGTATTTTCAACCTTTTTTTACAATTATCTGCTCAAACGCCCGTATTTATTCTTTGAAACAGGATTTTTACAGTTCTATTTCCCAGTCAGGAAATCCATGGCCAGAGCATATCCTTTCAGGCCGAGTCCCACCACCTGTCCGGTGCAGACCGGGGCGGTGACGGAGGTGTGGCGGAATTCTTCGCGTTTGTGGACGTTGGAGATGTGGACCTCTATTTTGGGGATCTCCAGGGAGGCTAAGGCATCTCTGACGGCGTAACTGTAATGGGTGAACGCGCCTGGATTGATGATGATGGCTTCCACACCGGTGTGATAGGCCTCCTGGAGCTTGTCGATGAGAGCGCCTTCGTAGTTGCTCTGGAAGACTTCGATGTCGTGGCCTTCGGCTTTTGCTTTGGCTTCCAGCATGGATACCAGGGACGCATAGTCTTCGGTTCCATAGATTCCTTTTTCACGGATACCAACAAAGTTGATGTTGGGGCCGTTTAATACCAGCAGTTTCATATGATGTCAACCTCCTGTTTTTCCCGTAATCTTTGACTTTTTATATCGTTCGGACTCACCGCGCTTCCGGCTCCATCCAATCTGCGATCTGATCCGCAATCTGTTCCACACTCCATTCGTCCACCGGGATGATCCGGTCTGCCGCCATCTCATAGATGGGACCGCGGGTCTGCAGCAGATGATTGACTTTTGACGCCACATCCTCCCCCTGAAGCAGCGGTCTCGTGGTGTCGCCTTTCAGACGTCTCATCACCGTCTCCGGCCGCACGCTTAAGTAGATGACGCATCCCAGCTTCCCAAGCAGTTTCCGGTTCTCCTCCCGCAGGGGAAGTCCTCCTCCCACGGAGATAATCTCACCCTCCGCCTCCACAATCAGCTGCTCCAGCACTTCCGTCTCCAGTCTGCGAAACACCGCTTCCCCCTGGGTCTCAAAAATCTTTGAGATGGTCATGCCTGCCTTTGTTTCGATCATCCGGTCCGTGTCAATCAGCATTTTCTGAAAACGTCCCGCCAGCGCTTCTCCCACGCTGGTCTTCCCCGCTCCCATAAAACCGATTAATATAATATTCTGCCTGTCCATCTTAAACTCCCGAGCCTCCCAGTCTGGCAATCACCAGCTCCTTTGCCTTCTCCACCGTCTCCTTTGACACCCTCACCTCAGGATTCCATTTCTCAAATGCCTCAATCCCCTGGTACAGCAGCATCGTCAGTCCATTCATCGTCCTACCGCCCGCCGCCTCCACACCAGACATAAATTTCGTCTTCAGTGGTGTGTAAATAATATCGATTCCCGTATGTATCATGGAATAAAAATAATGATCCTCAATGGGCGCCGTCCCGTCACCCGAAGCCGTGTGCATCCCCACGCTGGTGGCCTGCACCGCAAGATATCCGTTCTTCACATAAGGAAGCCGGTTATACTCCTCAAGCGCCATAGGAACCATCACCTGCCGCCCAAACCGTTCGTTCATCTCTCCGGCCAGACTCTCCGCCCGGCTGGCATTCCGGTTCAGAATATAGACCACTCTGGCCCCCTCCTTTGCCAGCACATAGGCCGCCGCCTTGGCTGCCCCGCCGGCACCGATGAGAATGCAGTCCTGTCCTTTGACCTCGATGCCCTCTTCCTGCATCGCCCGCCACAGCCCGGCCGCGTCCGTATTGTAGCCCTTGTAACCACCGTCCACCCGGACCAGCGTATTGACGGCCCCGATGGCCTTTGCCCCCTCGTCGATCTCCTTCAGATACGGCATCACCCGCTGCTTGTGCGGCACCGTCACATTCAATCCCGCTATGTTCAGTGCATAGGCTCCGGCGACAGCCGTCTCCACATCCTCTTCCCACACCTTAAACGGCATATAAGCAAAATCCACGCCCGTCTCCTGCCCATAAAAATTCTGCATCAGCGGCGACATGGAATGTTCCACCGGATTTGCTATAATTCCGCACACTCTGCCCTTTGCACTTATCATGACTCCTTCTTCTCCCTCTCGCATTTCCGTCTGAAAAAATATAAGACGATGGCCTCAAACCATCGTTTTATCACAATCTGTATTTCTTCCTTCGGGTGAATGGGTTTCACCAGATAGCTGTACAGCCCGGCCCGGTTGGCCCCGTACACATCGGTAAACAACTGGTCGCCCACAAACACCGTGGTCTCCCGGTCCGTCCCCATCTTCTCCATCGCCTGCCGGTATCCTCTCACGCCAGGCTTCCCGCCCTTGAAAATGTAGAGCGAATCCACCTGTCCGGCAAAGGAAGCCACCCTCGGCTCCTTATTGTTTGAGAGCAGACAGGTCTTCATGCCCATCTCGTGAAAATCTGTAAATAACCGGAGCGCCCGGTCATCCGCAGGCGCCCCGTGGGGCACCAGGGTGTTATCCACGTCAAAAATGACGCCCCTGATGCCCCTCTCATATAAATCCTTATAGGGAATCTCATAAGCAGAGTCTGCCTGCTGTTTGGGATAAAATCGTTCTAACATGCTGTCTTCCTTACTTCTTTAATAATTTACCAATCTCTTCCATGAAGGTATTCACGTCCTTGAATTCCCGGTACACAGAAGCAAATCTCACATACGCGACCTCGTCCACCTCTTTTAACTTTGTCATCACCAGTTCTCCGATGATGGAGGTCTCCACCTCTTTCTCCTCCATGTTAAAAATCTGGTTTTCAATCTCGTCTATCATGCTGTTAATCTGCTGGATTGACACCGGCCGTTTGTGGCAGGAATGTACGATACCCGCTTCAATCTTGGCCCTGTCATAGGTCTCCCTGGAATTGTCTTTCTTGATCACCATAAGAGGCATGGTTTCCAGCTTTTCATAGGTGGTAAAACGCTTCCCGCACCGCTCGCACTGACGGCGTCTCCGGATGGAACTGTTGTCATCGGCTGGTCTGGAATCGATTACCTTCGTATCGTCTTCATTGCAAAATGGGCATTTCACGACTTTTTCCTCCTGTAAAACTCATTTGATTATGTCCATTTTAACCCAGGGTGGAGGGTAACGCAAGTTCAATGTTGCTTTTTCCCAAAAAAGGCGCAGAAAAAGCACCCTTGCGGGTGCTAATCCGGTTTCCGTTTCGTATTTGGCCCCATGCCTTCCCGTCTGGAATTGTGGGTCTGGTTCTGGTTCTCCGGCTTGACCTTTTCCGTCACGCTGTTGAACATCTCATTGGATTTTTTCTGATTCATTTTTTCCTGCTCTTCTTTATCCATCTGCTCTCACCTGCCTCATGGATAGTATGGTTGATGGATGGCTGTTTCATACCGTCCAGTACATCCGCTTTTCTTTCTCCCCCAGTTCCTCTACAAACTGCCGTTTCACCATGAGAAAATCTTCCAGATCATATAAAATCCGGTACAGCACCGCCCGGTTTTCAAATTCCTCCCTGGTTACCGGAAGTTCCTCCTGCTTCATCTCCAGTTTTAACTTCTCCAGCCGTTTTAACAGCATCTTCGCGTTGTTGCTTTCCCGGAAGCTGCCGGATATCTGGCCCATAAATTCCGACACCGGATAAGTCTGGGACGGAACCGCATTTAAGAGACAGATATTTTCATAAATGCGTTTGAGAATGTGGGTCTGCGTCATGCGCATGTTCATATAATTGAGGTAGTACTTCGTATCGCTAAGCAGACGGTTATCCCGGTTGGCCACCGCCTCCTGGTAAGCATGTTCCAGCAGCGCCTCCAGCTCCAGAAAACAGGTTCCGTCGTATCCCGCCTTGGATTCCTGCAGCAGCACCGACGACATCCGGCCCAGAATCCCTTTCATGGCTCCTTCAATCTCCGCCTGTGCCCTGCGAATCAGGGCGCTGTTGTCCGGAATATAGAGATTTAACAACACGCCGATTCCGGCTCCGATGACCAGCAGGGAAACTTCGTTCTGAATCCAGCTCCAGCTCATGGATTTCTCCGCATAAAAATGAGTCACCAGCACCGCGTTCATGGCGACGGCGTCCTGAAACGAGCAAAGCTGGCATACACCCACAAACAGCAGAAGAAACACCCCGAGCGCCCAGGGAGCATACCCAAACAGCGAAAAACAGCCATAGGCAAGCGCTGCCG
This sequence comes from Bacteroides thetaiotaomicron, assembly GCA_034142505.1. Classification (GTDB taxonomy): domain Bacteria; phylum Bacillota; class Clostridia; order Lachnospirales; family Lachnospiraceae; genus Hungatella_A. The sequence goes on along the minus strand of JAWZDV010000017.1, from coordinate 26,734 downwards.
CTATTAAAAATGCCGCCATCCGCTTCAGCATGACAAAAACCGTCTCCCGCTTCGTGTTCTGAATACTGAGCAGAGTAATCACCCCCGCCGACGTCACATAGGAAAGCCCCAGTCCATCCGCGATCATGATCGCCAGCATACTTCCAAAGGCAATCTTTAACACTTTTACCAAGTTTAATTTCTGCGCCATCCCCCATTCCTCCCTCTTTTTTTCATTTTATTTTAAATTTGTTGCAAATGCAACAGTTATTTTTCTCAACAGCCTGTATACTATAAGTGTTTCAAGTATATAATGAATAAAAATATGAAAATAAATACAAGTACAGGAGGTATGGTAATGGATAAATATTTATGTGAGCCGTGTGGCTATATTTACGACCCGGAGGAGGGCGATCCCGATGGCGGTATCGCACCGGGAACCGCATTTGAGGATATCCCGGATGACTGGGTATGCCCAATCTGCGGCCTTGGCAAAGATGCCTTTGTCGTAGTATCGTAGTATCACTCCAACACTCTAATACAAAACAAACCAATACAAAAACAAACAACAGGGATGTCCGCCGCCACAGAATCGTGGTAAGGCGGACATCCCTGCTTTGTCTGCATTCTCCCGGCAAGCCATATGTCCTCTTAGGGTTCTTCCTTCTCCAGCACAAACACCGGCAGATCCCAACGGTATTTCCCCGCCAGCAGACGGATGATAAACACGGCCGCGGTTCCCGCCAGGATGGCTCCCGCCTCAGGAATCCGCCCATACAGCAGTACATAAATCACACTCCCGGCCAGAGCCGCGATGGCGTAAATCCGTTTGCAGAAAATCATCGGCGTGGTATCTGCCATGATATCCCTCAAAAGACCGCCGCCCACCCCCGTGAGCACACCGACAAATATCACCAAAAACCAGTTATCCCCATACCCGGTCCGTATGGCGGTCTGAGAACCAATCACCGCAAAAATCCCCAGCCCAAGCGCGTCGGAAAAATCCATCACCCGGGTCAGCTTCGCAAACAGCATGTCTGTCAGCCCGCCCTTCTTCGCCACCATGAGAATCCACACGGCCACCGTCGCAGTCGCCACGCCCACATAGATCCCATTGCGGAACATATGGGGCGGAAACAGCCCCAGCAGCACATCCCGGACAGCCCCGCCGCCCACCGCCGTCACCGTACCCAGCACCCAGACGCCGAAGATGTCCATCTTCTTTGTATTTGCCACCATACACCCGGAAAATGCAAACGCCACCGTCCCGATGATCTCCAGAATCAACACGATATTTATCTCAATCATTTTTGTTCCTGCCTGTCTTTTTTATGGAATATCCATCCGACTTAAAATATCCTCATAAAAGATATCACAAACGGGCATGATTTACAAGCATGACATCCGATAAATCCCGCCATTAATCCAATTCCGGTCCGTCATTTTTCTCAAAGGCATACCGCCCGCTGGAACCGATCAGGCGCATAAAGCTCTTGATAAATTCTTTCATTGATTCTTCCAATGCCTCGTTTAACTCCATATACGGAATCTCAGGTTCCTCCTCCAGCTTTTTCAACATGCTGGCTTTCGTGTAGTCCATAAAATCCGTACAGACATTGATTTTATTAATTCCACAGAGCACGGCCTTTTTGATATTCTCCTCCCCGGCCCCGCTTCCGCCGTGAAGCACCAGCGGTATCTGCAACGTCTGCTTCAGTTCCTTCAACCGCTCAAAATCCAGCTTCGGAACCATGTTCTTTGGATAGCTGCCATGAGCTGTTCCAATTGCAACCGCCAGACAGTCACATCCGGTCCGTTTCACGAATTCTCCGGCCTGGGCCACGTTGGTGAAATAATCTGTGTTCTGTCCGTCCGCATTGGCGGCCACGCCCACATGTCCCAGCTCCGCTTCCACGGAGATCCCGCGGTCATGGGCCAGAGCCGCGACGGCTCTGACACGGCGGATATTCTCCTCCAGATCATAGCTGGAGGCATCCACCATCACACTGGAATACCCACAGTGGATAGCCTTTTCGATATCCTCCATATTGACGCCGTGATCGATGTTTAACGCCACCGGCACTCGGACCGTCTCCGCTAAATTCTGAATCATGGGAGCCATAATATAAGGGTATGCGTGGGCTTTCATCTGCCTGGGCGAGATGTTTAAAATCACAGCGGACGCTTCCTCCTCGGCGCTCTCAATGCAGGCTTTCACCTGCTCCATATTGACAACATTGACTGCCATAACCGCATAGTTATGTTCATGTGCATGCCAGAGCATGTCTTTCATTGATGCGTACATAATTTCTCCTTATTCCTGATCCTCTTTTACTGCAATTGGCTTTTTGAGCAGAGCATAGAGCACTCCCGTGATACAGCTGCCAAGCATCCACAGCCCCACAAACATCAGCGGGTTGGAGGTCATGGCAATAACAAACGCGCCTCCGTGAACCGCCGGGGACTCTAACATCGTCACCATACACAGACCGCCGGTGATGGCGCCGCCCACCATACAGGAACCAATCACGCGGATCGGATCGTTAACCAGGAACGGGATTACCGCCTCTTCAATATAACAGAAGGATAATAAAAATGCTGATTTTGCGTTCTCGCGGTCAACAGCGTCGAATTTTTTCTTACCTCCTAAGAACGTAGCGATGGCAATTCCCATGGGAGCCGTCATGCCGGAACACATTTTAGCAGAGGTTGGTATGAAGAATCCGTCTGCATTTAATCCGTTGGTAAACATGGCGGCCGCCTTGCCAATCGGTCCACCCATGTCAAAGCACATCATCGCGCCGATTACCGCACCCAGCACAAATTTAGAACCATTGTTCAGTCCCATCAGCCAATTCTGGAGGGTGGTCATACCCCAGCTGATCGGCCGTCCTAAGATGTAATACATCACAAGACCGCAGATCAAGGTGGTACAAACCGGAATCACCAGAATTGGCATGATACCCTGAAGGCTTTTCGGCACGTTGATCTTTTTAAATGCCAGCACCACATATCCAACCAGAATACCGCCGATCAAGCCACCCACAAATCCGGTATTAATGGAGTTGGCCAGCGCTCCCATGGCAAGACCCGGAGCGATGCCTGGCTTATCCGCCATGGCATAAGCGGTAAATGCCGCCACCGCCGGTACCGTAAACTGCCATAAACTGGTTCCGATCAGATAAATCACCTTCGCAAAGGTATCGATATTGGCCATCTCGGCCCCAATATTATATCCGCCTAACATTTTCGCAATGGCCTGCAGCACTCCGCCGCCGACAATCACAGGAATCATATAGGAAATTCCGGTCATAAAAGAATCTTTAATAAACGCGCCCGTACTTTTCTTCTTTGCATTTTTTCTCTTCAGTTCTGCCATAATTAATCCAATGCCTCCATCAATTCTTTTACAATCCCATCCGGGTCCTTTACCGCCTCCTGCACGCCCACGGTCAGAGTCGGCACATCGTCAAAACGCTCCACACTCTTGATACGGATATCACTGGCGATAATCGCCGCATCCGCCCGCTCCAAATCCTCCGAGGTAATCTCATTTTCCAGTCCCTGAGCCCCCTGGGTCTCCACCTTTACCTCGTGACCCGCCTTCTTCACTGCTTTCTCCAGGTTTGCCGCCGCCATATACGTATGAGCGATCCCCACCGGGCAAGCCGTTACACATACAATAAACATTGCCTATTCCCCTTTCTCCTTGAATACCTTTTTAATATCTTTAACGGAATCTGCCTTCAGCAGGCCTGTTCTGAAGTCATCATCCATTAAGTTCCTAGCCAGTGTGGACAGCATGGTCAGGTGGATATTGTCTCCCTGATCCGGCGCTGCCAGCATAATAATGTAATTTACCGGAAGCCCGTCCAAGGACCCCCATTCGATTTCCTCCCGGAGTCTCACCAGGGTAAATGCCGCTTCCTTCACGGCACTGCTCTTACAGTGTGGAATAGCGATATGCATACCGATTCCTGTGGCAAATTCCTTCTCCCGCTCATACACTCCGCGAATATAGGTGTCCCTGTCATAAAGTCTGCCCGCATCGTATAATAAATCCGCTACTTTCCATATGGCATCATCCTTCGAATCTGCTTCCAGATCGAAACGGACCAGCCGTTCATCAATCATTGCACTTAAATCCATCTATCTATCCTCCGGTTTTTTCTGTAATCCTGTCTTCTGCCGGCTGCCTCTTGCCGCCTCATGTGACCAGAATATCAAAAAGCCGGGGGAATCACAAATCATTTCCTTGCACTGACTTAGGGCAATTATTATTTTTTTACCTTTCTAAAACTCATTCCTCTGAAAATGTAATGATTTTATGTAACTTATCCACTATTTCAAGGTTTTTCTCCACAATTATGAACCACTTTCACATTTTATTGCACCAGAATAGTGCAATTTAATGCTTTTTGTTTGTGGAAAAGAACAATTATAATAAGGATACTGAAACAATAGCAAATGCAAAGGAGAATACAGAATGGAAAATTTTGAATTTTACAGTCCTACTAAAGTAATCTTTGGCAGAGGAGCGGAAACACGTGTGGGGGAAGAAATCGCCTCCAGAGGCTTTTGCAAGGTTCTTGTTCATTTCGGCGGCACTTATTTGGAAGAAACCGGAGTTCTGGACCGCATTCACCAAAGCTTGACTGACGCCGGGTTAACCTATCTGGATTTCGGGGGCGTTGTGCCCAATCCGCGGCTGTCCCATGCGAAGGAAGGCGTGGAGCTCTGCCAAAAAGAAGGGGTTGATTTTATCCTGGGCGTGGGAGGGGGAAGCGCCATTGATTCCTCCAAAGCCATCGCCTACGGACTTGCCAATTCCTTTGAGTTAGAGGACCTCTTCTTAGGAAAGGTAAAGACAGATAAGATTGCTCCGGTCGGCTGTATCACTACTATCGCCGCCACCGGCTCCGAGACCAGCAATTCCACCGTGGTCACCATGGAAACGAAAGAGCAGGGAACCCTGAAACGTTCCTATAACCATGACTGTGCAAGGCCGCTCTTCGCGGTGATGAATCCGGAACTGACCTACACTCTGCCGGAGTATCAGACCGCCAGCGGAGCTGCCGATATTATGATGCACACCATGGAGCGGTACATCACTCAGGCGAAAGATGTGGAATTAAGCGACCGAATCTCCGAGGGGCTGTTAATCACAGTCAGGGACGCCGCTTTTAAAGTATTAAAAAACCCACACAACTATGAGGCACGGGCCAACTTGATGTGGGCAGGAAGCTTATCCCACAACGGACTGACAGGAACCGGCCGAATCAATGATTTTCCGGTTCATAAACTGGGACATGAATTAAGCGCCATGTTTGACGCCACCCACGGCGCCAGCTTAACCGCAACCTGGGGCAGCTGGGCCAGAACCGTTTACAAGAGCAATCCAGCCCGCTTTGCCAGATTTGCCACAGAGGTATTCGGGGTGGAATTGAATTATGATGATTTGGAAGAGACGGCGCTGGCGGGCATTGATGCCTGGGATCACTGGTGTGAGCGGATTGGAATGCCGATTACCCTCACTGGATTGCTGGGCTTTCCACCCACAGAAGCACAGCTTGTGGAGATGGCCAGAAAGGCAGCTGCTACAGGCGGTGGAGAAATCGGACTGTTTCAGAAACTGAATCAGCAAGATTTGATAGATATTTACAGTAAAGCATTGTAAGATAGAGTTATTCGTTATGTGTAAGTGACCATGCATCAAAAAGTAGGAGAACGTGTTCGCGATGTTGCTGCCGAGAGAGAAAAAGATTCTGGAATTACTATATAAAAGCAAACATGAATTGACAACTGCCGAGCTGGCTAATTCCCTGCATATCAGTCCCAGGACGGTGAAGACCGACGTGCGCCGGATCAAGGAAGAGTTAAAAGACACCGGTTGTATGATTGAGACAAAAACGGGTAAGGGCCTGTGGCTTTCCTATGATAAGGAAGGACGCAATTTTTTGAATAACCTGCTTCTTCATACAGACAGCCCCTGTTCCTATGCGCCGGAAGCGAGAAAATATTTTATTGCCGCCCAGCTTTTGGACAGCGATGACTTTATCTCCATGGAATCCATATCCCTGTCTCTCTATGTGAGCAAGGGGACGGTCATGAACGATATTGCCCGGCTGGAGGAATTCTTTTTAAGGCAGGGCTTGTCTCTGGAAAAGAAAGCCAAATATGGTGTCCGAATCCGTGGCGAAGAACAGCAGATCCGCATTGCCAAGGCCAATGTCCTGCGCTCCATCATTGCCGCCCAGGGAAGCACCGCCTCGGAACGGCTGCAGCCATTTTTTGATGGAATCGACGTCAACCGGATCAACGAAATCCTGCAGGAAAGCGAGGAAAAATTTCATTTTGTGTTGACGGACGCCTCCTATTCTGAGATGCTGACACACCTTTCCATCATTGTCAAACGTCTCCGTCGAAAGAAATACTGTACCATAGAAGAAGGCAGACTCATCGAATACCAGCAGAAAGAAGAATGGCCAATCTGCGAATTTATGGGGAGTAAATTGCAGGAGGTCTTCGACATTGAGCTGTCAAATGGTGATATCACCTATATTTATATGAACCTTTCCGCAGCCAAGCTTTTAAGGGAAGCTATGGCGCTGAAACGGGATTTAGACTACAACCAGGAAGCATCCCCCCAGGCGCTTTTAACGCTGGAACACATCGTAGGGGCGGTAGACGAGCGGTATGGGGAGCATTTACTGACAGATACCATGTTTACCACGGCCCTTTTTGTCCACTTGACCGCCATGTTCAACCGGCTTCGCAACAAGATTCAAATGGAAAATCCGCTAAAAGCCATGGTAAAAAAGGATTTGGCTTACGAATTTGAGGTAGCCGCCTATATGGCCGGTCTTCTCGACGAGAAATTCCATGTCACGCTGGGGGAAAATGAAATTTGTGATATCGCACTCTACGTGGGCGCCAGTCTGGAGCGGGAGAAAGCGCAGCGCCAGGTCACCAGTCCCAGGGCCGCCATTGTGTGCAGTACGGGGATGGGGACCTCCCAGTTTGTGGAAGCCCGGTTAAAATCCTTTTTTCCGGATATGATCATTGAAAAAATTCTGCCGGTCTCAAAGGTGGAGCGGGTGATTAGCCAGTGTCCGGTGGATTTTATCATTTCCACGGTGCCGCTGACCTATGAGAAAGTAAAGGTCATCTGCGTGTCTCCCTTGTTAAATGACGACGATATTCAAAAAATCAAGCAGGAGGGGTATTCGGCACCGGAGTCGTCTGCCCCTGTGGCTGCCGGATCATACGCCCATCTGTTTCAGCTGATGAATGACCGGATTACCATTCTCAAATGCGACTGCCGCTCTAAGGAGGAAGCCATTGAGCTGCTCGGCGGCCGTCTGTACCGGGAGGGTTATGTGGAGGAAGGTTTTGTGGAATCGGTATTTGTCCGTGAGAATCTGGCACCGACCTCCATCGGGTATACCTTTGCCATTCCTCACGCCTATATGGGACATATCAAAAAACAGGGAATTGGACTGATGACATTGAAACATCCGATTCCATGGGGAAATGAAGAAAAGGTGCAGATCGTCCTGATGCTTTCGATTGACGTGAAAAGCAGCGATGCGTTTAAGACAATATTTTCTGAGCTGGCAGATTTAACGAAGGATTTACCGGCGGTGGAACAGATTTTGAAGGCGGAGCGGCTCGGTGAGATTTTGAGATATTTTAAATAAATTGAGGGGAATAATATAGATGAACGTTTTGAAGAAGCGGTGGGGGTATCTGGCTATGGCTGTTCTTGTCCTGCTCTTTATGGGCATCGGCTATGCATTTTCACTGTTTGTAGTTCCGATTGAACAGGATTTGGGGCTGACCAGGGCCGACACGTCCTTTGTATTTACACTTTGTTTTATCTGCTTTGCGCTGGGCTCGCTGGTGACGGGATTCATGATTCAGAAAATCTCTCCCAAATGGCTGCTTCGGGCCGGTGCTTGTATGATTTTTGCCGGGTTTTGGCTGTCCACTCGGGTGACAAGCCTGTGGCAGCTCTATATTACTTACAGTATCTGCTGCGGTTATGCCATTGGGATTGCCTACAATATCATGATCAGCCTGCTGCCGCTGTATTTCCATGACAAGATCGGCATTGCCACCGGCACGCTGCTGATGGGTTATGCCATGAGCACCACAGTGCTGGGACCGCCCTGCCAGTCTCTGATGGCGGCCACCGGGTGGCGGACCTGTTTTCTGGTACTTGGAATCTGCGGGGCAGTTGTTTTGACGCTGGGAAGTGTGGTAATCCACGTACCGAACAGGGAACAGGAGTTACAGCTTCCGTCGGCGGAAAAAACCGGACATGGAGGTCTGGAGTTTTCTCCCTCCCGGATGATACGGACAAAAACTTATTTTGTATTTCTCACCATCTATATTTCTATTGGCGGGGTAGGGATGTCTTTTATCAACCATGGAGCTCTGATTTTACAGGAGGATTTTGCGATGTCAGCCGGAATCAGCGCGGTACTGGTTGGATTTGTCTGCCTGTTCAATGGGATTGGAAGGGTGTTGTGGGGGATAATGTATGACCGTATCGGCAGCGCACGGTCTCTGCAGTATCTAGGGATACTGCTTGTACTGGGGATGATGACAGCGCTTATCTCGCTGCTAGTTAAAAATTCTGTTTTTACGGTGATTGGAATGGCATTGATTCTGTTCATCTATGGCGGAAGTTCCAGTCTGGCGCCGATCATTGTGAGGGCGCTGTTTGGCGATCAGTATTTTTCCATGAATTTTGCAGTGACGAATATCGGAACCATGATTTTATCCGGTGTGCCGGCATTGATTGGGTCCCTGCAGACGGTTTATCACAGTTACCTGGTGCCTTATTTCGTGTTGCTGGGACTGGCTGTTCTAGCGCTGCTGATGGCAAATCTTTACCACATCACGGCGAGAAATGAGTTTTCGAATAAATCCCAGCCTTTCAGCACATCCTAAAGCTGAGGTGATAAATCATGATTGATAATCAGGAACTCCCCATCGGCTTCACCATGGAGCTGGCCCAGCATTCCGATATTTTAAACCGTTTCGCTTCCCTTCCGAAACAAGAGCAGGAACAGATTGTAAACGGTGCGAGAAATGTGGAAAGCCGGGATGAGATGCGAAATTATGTGGAACAGATGTTCCGCGGGTGAGAAGCCGGCAGACAAAAGGGACAAGGAAAGCCATTGCTCTCCTCGTCCCTTTCGCTCCGCCCTTTCATCCAACTGATTCCAGCCGGCACAAAACTCTGCCTCAGACCTTTACATCCCCAATATTCTCAATGGATCTCTCAATATCTGAAATATAATCCTCAATTTCCTTATATGTAGCCGAAGAATTGTGGGATATCTCCCCGATTTCCCTGGCGACAACCGCAAAACCGACACCTGCCTTCCCGGCACGGGCCGCTTCCACGGAAGCATTCAATGATAAAATATTTTCCATAGAAGCCGCTTGTTTCAAATCCCGGGTGCACGACTTCACTTTGTTCACCGCCTCCAAAGCCTTTGGCATCTCTTCGTCAAATACCTTGATTTTGTTTGCGTTCAATTTCTTGTTGTACTCCATATTAGCCAGCTGGTTCACCACAAGGCCCAGCATCTCCGCAGAAGCCCGGATCATCTTCTCTGAGCGGATGGGTACTTTCTTAAGCGCGGCGATATACTGCTCCTCGGGAATTCCCAGATCGCGGGCGATTGCCCGGAACTTATCCAGATCCGGAGGGCCTGGCAGAACCTGGCCGCCGATGATGGAACCCACTTTCATTCCATCCACAACAATATCAGACGCAAAATCCATCAGACCGGCATGACAAAAATAAGTTCCCTTGCATTCCGTATCGCACTTCACGCAGCGGCGCATCCCCTCCGGATTTCCTCTGGTGTATTTCATACAGAAATCCGTAAAATTACTGCCCTCCGTCACATATTTTCCATCCGCGTTCACGGCAATCGCCGCCAGACCGGTTGCGTCTGAAAATAAATTCTGAATCCGCTGCAGCATTCCCAAATCAACAAATTCTTCGATGTTCATGATATAACCTCCACCATTTTCTGCCTGTCATGTTTGAATCTGATTTTTTAACTCCAAGGCTGTCTGTCACTGGCCTTCACACGGGAGGCCTCTGCCAATAATACTATTATATCTTAATTTTTTTAAATTGGCTATTCCTTTTAACCACATAATAGTGTTAATTGGAATTTGGCTAAACAGTCATTTTTATTGAAAACAAAGGAAAAGATATTGTTTGGGAGAAGAAAAACTTTTATAATGAAGATAGTATCTTATATCGCTGTTTAGAAAGAGGTTATATAGACAACAAAAGAACGGAAAAACAACAGCGTGAAGTTTTTATCCAAAATAGAATTAGAAAATATACAGGAGGTGTTTGAAATGACAATACTGGGTCAGATGCTGGAGGAAAAGGGCATGGAAAAAGGCATGGAAAAGGGCATGGAGAAAGGCATGAAAGTTGGCATGGCACAAGGTATCATCAAAACATACCAAAAACTGAATGCCTCCAAAGAGGATACTCGAAAGGGACTTATATCGGAGGCAAAACTGACGGAAGAAGAAGCGGACACTTATCTTTTAACATACTGGATGGACTAGTTTCTTACCCTTGAGTCTTGATCCTTATCTGGCTAATCCAGACAAACAACAAGCACTGAGAAGAAAAATGGGTTTCTATCCCTTTCCGTTCTCAGTGCTATTTTTTTTCAGCTAATTCTGTCCGTAAATCCTCACTTCAAATATCCCGGCTAAATCACTGCCATAAGTCGAATCCACCAGTATTTTCACCGTATCACAACGGACTTCCTCCTCCAGATTCAGAATCTGCAGTCTCTGTCCCATGGACTCACGCCGGAAACTCTTTACAACCTCTCCATCCAGCATACACTCCACCCGGTATTCCTTTATCAGCTCTGACGGTGGCTGGAACTCCTGTCTGGACAGCACCTCTTGGTTAATCGACGGGGTGATCTCTCTGCTTAAATTGGAATCCAAAACGATTCTGATTTCCTTCACGTCAAGCGGGCTCTCTGCTTTCAATTCAAGCACCGGCCCATCGGCCACCCGCGCTCTCCAGCAGTTTTCCGCTTCCCCTACTCCCCGGCCTATGCCATTGACCACCGCCTCCGGAGGGCAGCCGTCAACAGAAGATGACGCTGACACCTTCATTCCTCTGGCTAAATCCGCCGGGTCTTCATTCTTTATCCCGGGCAGATAGCAGTCATCCTTTAGCAGTTCCTGCTGGAGACAGCCGATCTCCTCCATAAGTCCCGCCGGAGTGCAGCCTTTCTTTAACGCCAGCGCCGCCGCCGTCCCTGCCGCCTGCCCGGCCACCGCGCAGGTTCCCATCACCCTGGTGGAGGAAAACGCGGCGTGGGAACAGCTGATAGCCCGGCCTCCCAGAAACAGATTCCTGATATTTCTCGAATAGAGACAGCGGTACGGAATCCGGTAGATCCCGTTCACCTCATTCCACACAGTCGGATTGTCATCTTCATTTAAAAATCCTTCCACCGTATGGATATCCATGGGCCACCCGCCGTAGGCAGCCGTGTCCGGGAAGTCGGTCCGGCCCAGGCAGTCATGCTCCGTCAGCACATAATCTCCCATCAGGCGGCGGCTCTCACGCTTGCCCGGCAGAAAACCGACCCATTCCAGTTCCATATTCTCCGCACCGTGGTCCCCATGATTCTTGATATGGTCCCACATACCGTAAACCGCCTTCAACAGCTCATCCCGCAAAACTTCCGCGTCCTCAATAATCCGGTAAGTTCCGCCTCCCAGTTCAATCCACCAGTAGCCGGAGGTCACATCGCTGTGATCCCGGAATTTCAACTGTTCCTCCGTGTAGGTGTTGGCCCAGAATGGTTTGATAAATTTCACCGGATGGCCCATGTCTCTGGCCTGGAACATCAGAGAACTTCCCATGGTGCAGGAATCTCCCCGCTCCGGCGCCAGAGACTCTCCGTAGATGTCCCGGCTCTCCCGCCCCAGCTCATAATCGGCTCCGGCCAGATACCCCAGGGTGCCGTCCCCGGTGGAATCCATAAACATCGTTCCTGACAGCCGGAAACATTTCTCCGTGGTCATCTGCCGGGCGCACACCGCCATGATCTGATGGCCTTCACAGACCACATCCGTCATATATGTATTTAAATACAGATCCAGATTCTCCTGAAATGCCGCCTTCTCCCACAGCACCGTATCAAAAATCGGATACGTCATCTCCGGGTTTCTGCGTTTGTTCTCCAGAAGAATTTCTTCTAAAATGCCGGTCTCCCTGGCATTCTTCCTGCTCATGTGGTAATCGGCTCCGCAGATATGCATCCGGATCTCCGAGCTGGCATTGCCTCCCAACACCGGTCGGTTGTGGATGAGAGCCGTCTTCGCTCCCTTCCTGGCTGCTGCAATAGCCCCGCACAGCCCCGCCATACCGCCGCCTACAACGATAAAATCATAGTTTTTCTCTATCCACTGCTTCACGATAACTCCTTTTTACAGGGCGTTTTACAGCCCTTTCCATAATCTCAGTCTCAATGGCTTTTTCCAATTTCATCATGCGGCGCCACGCCCAATTCCATCATCCGCCTCTGCACCTTCTTCGCATCCAAAGTTCTGGGCGTTACCCCATCCTTCACGCACATGGCCGCCGCCACTCCTACCGCCTGCCCCATATTGGCGCAGATCGGCATCACCCGGAAATTAGAGTGGGCCATATGAGTGCCGGAAATATTTCTGCCCGCCAGATAAAGATTCTCCACCTTCAGCGGCACAAAGCACCCGTAAGGAATGGTATACCCTTTCTCCTGGCGGAAATTCTTCTGGGAGCCGGTCTCATCCAGCCCATTGCCGGTCAGATTGTGGACATCAAAGTTAAACTGCGCCCTTGCCACCACCCAGTCCTCAAACACTCTCGCCTCCAGAATATCCTGTTCCGTGATGGTCTGCTCCCCTTTAAAATGCCTGGTCTCCCGAATTCCAATTAAAGAACCGGAGCTGATAATATAACAATGCTCAAATCCCGGCACATAATCCCGCAAAAATCCCTCGATAATCTCCATCTGTTTCCGACAGACATAGGTGGCTCTCGTCAAGTCCTCCGCCTTAGTCCCGTCAATCCCAATACAGTTGGTCATGTTGCAGGTAACCACATCCGGCAGGGTCGTCTTGTAGAGCAGCACATGGCCGGCAGGTTTGGGAAGCGCCTGCTCCCCCAGCTTCTGGATGTCAAACAGTTCCTCCTGTTCAGCCTCCGAACTGCCCTGCAAAAGCGGAATCTCACTGGCCGGAATCATGGCGTGATCCTCAAAACCGCCGGGAAATACTCCCCGCTCCACATCCACACCGGCCACCTTGAACATCAGCGTCGCCGGCTGCATTTTCCCGTCAGATTCCCGTCCCATAACATACGGGGCCCCGGCTCTCGCCGCAATATCGCCGTCTCCCGTGGCGTCAACCACAATCTTGGCGAGAATCGCTTCTCTCCCGTTTTTATTCTGCACAATCACGCCTTTGATGGTATCGCCGTCCATAACCGGCTCCGACGCCATGGTGTACAGCATCAGATCCACACCGGCTTCCACCAGCATATCAAGAAGCACTGTCTTTAAATGCTCCGGGTTGATAATCTGCCGTTCTCCGCCGTTAAATTTATTTTTCTCATCGCTGACCGCCTTCGCTCCCTGGCCGGAACGCTCCAGAATTTCTTCGTAAATACCGCCCTCCGTGTTGCCGGTCCAGTGGCTCATCAGCCCTTCCGTGGCAATACCCCCCACATTTCCGCAGGATTCCACCAGGAGCGTCTTCGCCCCCTCCCGGCCGGCTGTAATTGCCGCCGATACCCCGGCGGGGCCGGAACCCAAAACCAGCACATCCACAGTTCTCACCACCGGAATCTCCGCCGCCGGAACACATATGACATCTGCACGTGTTCCATCCCTTTTCTCTAATTCCTGTTCCATCATTTCCCCTCCATATCACTATGCAGCCGCTGCGCCGTCAGCGCAAAACCACATTCTGCCAACTGACCCAAATCGTTTTTCGTCTCTCACTCAGCCTTTCACCGCTCCCGACACCAGTCCTTTCACCAGAAACTTCTGTCCAAAGATAAACACCAGAAACGCCGGAATCAGCGCCGAAGCCGCGGCCGCCATCACCAGATTATACTCCGTCACACTCTCCTCAATAAAGTTGGTCAGCGCAATCGGTATCGTGTAAAGTCTCCAGTCGCTAAGGAACACCAGCGGCTCCAGATAGCTGTTCCAGTTCCACAAAAACACGACCATCGCCAAAGACGCCATGCTGGGCTTCGCAATCGGCACCATGATTCTGGCCCAGATCACATACTCATTGGCCCCGTCCACTCTGGCCGACTCCCGCAGTTCATCCGGAATCTGCATAAAATACTGCCGCATCAAAAAGGTTCCCGTAATCGTAATCAGCCCCGGCAGAATCAAGGTCAGATGCGTTCCCGTCAGCCCCATCTTGTTAAACATCACAAACTTCGGAATCAGAGTCACCTGGCTGGGAATCATCATCGTCGCCAGATACAATAAAAACAGCACCTGATTCCCCCGAAACTTAATCTTCGCAAACGCATATCCCGCCAATGTACTGGTCAGTACCGACCCCACCAGATTGATCACCGCAATCTTGATCGAATTCCAATAAGCCAGCCCAAAATGGTAATCTCTCGGCGCCAGCCCGCCTATATTCCAGACCTTCTTGTAATTATCCGGGTAAAAATACTTGGGAATCCACTCTATCGGCAGCTTCATCACATCCAGCGGAAGCTTCATGGACGCCGACAGCATCCACAAAAACGGGGTAATCATGGAGATGGCCGCCACGCCGATGATCACCGTAAAAACCACCCGCTTCACCGTCCGCCTCACAACCTCCCGGTTATATCCCTTCGTTGTCCTCATAGAACCTGCCTCCTTCCTAATAACTCACCCATTTCTTCTGCCCTCTCCACTGCACCATGGTGATGATAAACAGAATGATAAACAGAATCCAGGACATAGCCGACGCGTATCCCATCTTATAAAAGGTAAACGCCGATGTGTAAATATAGTAAACCAGCACGTTGGTGGAGGTCCCGGGGCCCCCTCTGGTCATAATCTGAATCGGCGCGAACACCTGGAACGATGTCACAAACGTGGTGATAATCAGGAAAAATGTAGTCGGCGACAAAAACGGCACCGTCAGCCGGAAAAACTTTGTCACCTCATTCGCCCCGTCAATATCCGCCGCCTCATAGACATCCTTTGGCAGTCCCTGGATCGCCGAGGTGTAAATCATATTGGCGTACCCCACTCCGGACCAGATGGTCATCAGGATAATTGCCGCCAGCGCCCATTTCGGGTCCCCCAGCCATTGGGGCGGGTTCTCCACTCCAAAAAATTTCACCAGCTGGGTAAACGGCCCCCAGGGGGAATACATCATCACCCACACGATAGCCACCGCCACCACATTGGAGATGTATGGCATAAAAAATGCCAGCCGCATCGGCAGCTTTGCAAAGCAGTACTTGTCGATCACCACTGCCAGCACCAGCGCCAGAAATACGGTGAGCGGCACAACCGTCACGGCAAACACAATGGTATTAAACAGTGAGCTGGTAAACCATTCATCCTTCCACATATCGATAAAGTTCTGGAACCCGACAAAATTCCAGTTTCCGATCCCCTGGGTATAGTCCCAGTCCGTGAAACTGATAATCAGGGAAAATATCATCGGAAACAACGTGAACAGCAGAACGCCAATGATATTGGGAAGAATAAACGAATATCCAACCAGATCGATTTTCAGCTGCTTCGACAGTTTCAATTTCATCTAAGATCCTCCTTTCCGCAAGTTTTGCTCATTTTAGGGTAAAAAAAGACAGAGACCGATATTCTCAACCTCTGTCTTCATTTTTACTTTGTCTCTTACTTCAAAAGCGCGTCCGCCCGCTCTTTGGCCTTCGCCATGCCGTCCTCCACCGTCTCCTGGCCGATGAAGATCTTCTCCAGTTCCTCGATGGCAATTTTCTTCACCTCCGCAATGTGGTTGGTGATAGACGGAACTGCATAATTGTCGGCAGGTGTAATTAACACTCTCATGGAAGATTCCATATCAATATGGTCCTCGGCCCCCTCCAGGAAGATCTTGGCTACCTCCTCCGGATCAAAGGTGTTGGCTGCCGGGATACGTCCGCCGCTTGTCACCGGCAGCATTCCCTCTGTGGCATACCATTTTACAAACTCCCAGGCCGCGTCAATATTTTCCGATTTCGGGTTGATGCACAGGTGATCGCCGTAACCGCCCTGGGTAAAGTTTCTCTGCCCTTTCTCCACAACCGGATAAGGTGCAAACGCGGTTGTAAAGTCATGAGGATAGGTCGCTTTGTCCTTGATGCTTCTCACCATCCACGGTCCCACCGTCATGGCGGATTTGCCGGTCAGGAACATGCCCTCCTGGGACAGTTTCTGGGTCATGGAATCTGTATGGGTCGGCGATGTTTTGTCTACATTCATCATATTGTTGATCAGTTCCACGGATTTAATGACCACAGGATCCTGGAAACTGGTCTCCGTCTCACTTACATAGAACGGGTCGCCGCCATTGGTCTGGGCTACCAGATACTGGAACAGGTACGTTAAATCCTGCTGGGAATTCCAGAACATGCCGTACACCTTATCCTGTCCTTCGCCGTGAGTCAGTTTCTTTGCGATCTCCCGGAATTCATCAAACGTCCACTCTGTCGGGACCTCGATGCCGGCCGCGTCGAACATATCCTTGTTTAACACAATCCCGTACTGGTCCAGCTTGGTGGGAACCGAATACGGTTTTCCGTCCACATAGTAGGCCTCCGCCATATCACCAAAATATTTTGTCAGTTCAAAACCGTCTCTGGCTATCAGATCTGACAGATCAAGGGCCATGTTGCCGCCGGCTCTCTTGGCCATCACGTCGTTAGTGTAGGTCACGTAGATGTCCACGCCGGTTCCCGACAGCAAGTTAGTCTCCAGTTTCAAGTTGCCGGTCTCATCGTTGACGAATCTCTCGTACTCCACCTGGATACCTTTATCCTTGTAAAGCTCGTTAAAATTATCACAAACTGCCTGCGGTCCTGCTTCTGCCGGAACACCTCCCCACATCCGCAGCGTCACGGTCTCCTTCGGCGCTTCCTGTTTGCTCTCTCCCGCCGGAGCCGCCGCCGTGGTGGTGCTTCCGCCCCCATCTGCCGGAGCCGCCGTGGTATCTGTCTTTCCGGAACTGCCGCAGCCGCCCAGAATCGAAATCATCATCGCTGATGCCATAACAAGTGCCGTTGCTCTTCCCCTTCGTTTCATAACATTCTCCCTCCTGTTTCCTATCAGTAACCCCATCTGGTTTCTGTCTATACTATAACAAAGAAAACAGGCAGAAACCATATTCCTGCCTGCTGCCTTTCTCCCAAATTCTGCCGTCTGTTCCGGTCACTTCCCGCCATCCTCCGGTCCGGCTTTCATTTCCTGCTGCTTTTCTTTCAAATTCTGCTGTAATAATGATTTGCGGAACTCATTTGGCGACTGGCCTGTCTTTTTCTTGTACTGGGCACTGAAATAATTGGGATTGAAAATGCCGATCTGCTCGGCGATCTCATTGATCCGCAGATCGGTATTCTGCAGAAGTTCCCTGGCTTTTTCCATCTTCCGGCCATTTACATACTCCATAAAGCTGGCTTTCGTCTCCTCCTTGAACACATGGGAGAACCGGCTCTCACTCATCCCAGCCAGGTCCGCCACTCTGGCAACGGTCAATTCCTCCTCCAGATGCTCCTCCACATACCGCATTACCTCTGAAATCTCCCTGCGGCAGGGTCTTCCCGCTTCCTTCCGGTACTGCTCCAGGTACTTTTTTAGTAGTTCCTCCACAGATTCCCTGATCTCCTCATAAAAGGTGTACCCGTTGATTGCTTCCGCCATGGACGCCCCGTGTTTATCCGTCATCTTCTCCGTCTCGATCCCACGGGCGGACAGCCCCAGACCCAATCGCCGGCATGCCTTCGTCAAATACATTCTGATATCCTGGGGATTCCAGCACTGCTCCCGGCCGCATATGGTTAGAAGTTTCTCCATATATTCCCCGGCCCCATAGAAATCCCCCCGGCTGATGAAACCGTTTAATACAGGAAGCTGCAGTTCCTCCGGCAGGATCATCGCCTGGGCCTCCGTATCTGCGGCCCCTGATTCCACACATTCCTCCGCACCATAAGACAACCGGCCCGTCTCCTTAAAAAACCGGCGGCCCAAAACCCGCTCATTTTCCTCCACCCCGGCTCGTATCTGCGCCACGCCGAGGCATTCCCGGCTGACCGCCCCGCTGATTCCAAATCCGTAATACTGGCTGATATAGTTCACCAGCGTCCGGAATTTGAGCGCCAGCATTTCTCCAAACTCCGCCATTTCCTGGCCCGTCTCCCGGTTTACCACCACCGCAAAATCAAAATCCTGATACTGGAACACCTCTGCCCGGCAGCCGCGCTCCATCAGCTCCCCGATAATATTTCCCATGGAAAACAGCAAAAGATCGGTTTCCAGGAAATCCCCCCTCTTCTTCACAATCTCCAGACTGTCAATCTGGATCGACAGCACACAGTACGGACTGTCCCAGTCAATCTTTAACGCCAGGTCTTTAAATCCCTTCTCCACCCGGTCCAAAAACAGCCCGTCTTTATTGAGGGCCTGTTTAAACAGCCCGTTTTTGATCACATCCAGATTTTTGTAAACCACATGTTCCAGACCGGACCCGGCGGCGTCTTCCTGTTCCAGCTCCATGTCACGGCTGGCTTCATCCATGATCTTTAGCAGTTCGTCCGTGCGAACCGTCAATTTAAACACATAGTCGTAGGCCCCCAGCTTCATCGCCTTCCGCACATTGTCAAAATCATTGTAGTTGCTGAGAACGATAAACTTGATCCTCGGATATTTCACACCGCACTCCGAGATCAAGTCAAACCCGTCCATCCCCTGCATTTTTAAATCCGTCAGCACGATATGGGGCCGAAACTCCTCAATCTTTCGAAGCGCCTCCTCCCCGTCGGAGGCGTCGCACACAATGGTATACCCATAATTTTCCCAGGCTGTCATGGACTTGATGCCAATCCGTACCAGCACCTCATCATCCACAATCATGACTTTCTTCATAGTCCTGCTCCTCCCCTCTGATCACCGGCAGCTGAAACGTCACCGAAGTCCCTCTCTCGCCGCACCTCTCCAGTTTCAAGCCATACTCCTCCCCGAAGGTAATGCGGATACAGGTGTCCACATGATCCAGCCCAATGCCCGTCATCTTGGACCCTTTCGCTGTCGTCTGTCTTGAGGTCTCAAACTGTTCAATCACCTGGTCGGAAATGCCGACGCCGTCATCCTCTACAAACAGATACAGCATCTCCTCCTCCGTATACCCGTAAATCCGAATGGTAATCTGCTCCCGCGCCTTGTCGTACCCGTGAATAATGGCATTCTCCACCACCGGCTGCAGGATAAACTTCATCATCCGCAGATCCATCATATCCTCCGGGAAATCAATATCCAGCTTGCAGTAATTCTGATACCGGTAATTGTGGATGCAGGTAAAATTCTTAATATTGTCCAGTTCCTCGGCAAGCGTCACCAGACGGTTGTCCCGGCTCATGCTGTATTTTAACACATGGGCCAGCGCGTCGATGGCATCCACAATGTTGTTCGCCCCGCGGATCATAGCCATCCACCGGATCGTCGTCAGCGTATTAAACAAAAAATGAGGATTCAGCTGTGCCCGCAGCGATTCATAGCGGTACTGTTCCTTGACCTTATTCTCCTCCTTCAGCTTCTCAAACAGCTGCTTGATATTGTCATCCAGGTGGCAGAACGCCTTGTTTAAATGCCCGATCTCGTCCTCCCTGGTGGTGTCAATCCCGGTAATCCGGCTCTCCACCGTGTATTCCCCCATCTTCTCCGTCAGCACCGTGATGGGCTTCACCAGAATTTTCACAGCCAGATAGGAAATGCCGGTGATTAACAAGAGCATCACCACAATCACCGTATTCATCCTGGAGGTCACCATCCGCACCTCCGCCAGGATTTCCCCGTAGCTGGTGAAATGAAATACCTTCAGCTGTTTCCCATCAAACACCCAGGGCCTGGGAATCGTGTAGTAACTTAAAAGATACTCCTCCCCGCCCACATTGCACTGAAGGCTGCCGCTGGCCTCCTCCCCCACCAGTTCCCTGATCCGGGAAATGTCCTCGTCCGGGAACTTGTTCTCCCGGTCGTTGGTCAGCAGGATTTCGCCATCCTCCACACAGACAAATGCCAAATCCCCATCCAATGCGTAGGCCATCAGCAGTTCGCTGAACCGGGACTGGCTGATACTGACAATCAGCGTGCCGATCCGTTTCCCCGTCGTCCCGTACTCCATCATGGAGCGGGCTAAGGAAATGTAGGTCTCGTCCCGTTTCTGGTCCTCCGGGATGTAGGAGGGACTGAACATGGACCAGGTCACGTGACCCCACTGGTTCATGCTGTCCACCACCCAGTCCTGGTCCAATAAGTACTGGTAATCCTGATAGTTTAAGCTCCAGTTGGAGTACGTCCGCCCATAGTTGTCAAACAGGATGACCTTGATATCCGGGATGTACTCGTTGCCGCCGATGATCTGCAGCTTCTCCATGATCTCGTTGAAATAGACGACATTTTCAAACTCAGACCGGTCCGGGTCGCTGATACAGTCGATCAGCTCCTGGTCAAACACAAAGGCATTGGAAAGAGCCGCCAGCTCCTGCAGGCCGTCGGCAATATTTCTCTCCCCTCTGGAGATGTCCTGAATGATTCTTTCGCTCAGCTTCTGCTGGATAAACCGCTCCATGCTGACGCGGATATAGACACAGGCGGCTGTGAATGGAATCACCACACAGGCCAGTATTAACAGAAACATTTTCACTGAAAATTTCGATATCTTACGGAATGCCCCCAACCTCATCCTCCTGGATTTTCTGATTTTAATATGACACAATTATAACATTCTTGTTTGAAAAAGTGATATAGAATATAAAAATTTTAAAAATTTGGTTGAAATACCTTTTAAATCAATCTATAATCACTGGTACATCGATGGAATCTGAAAAGAAAAAGGAGAAATAGAACCATTGAATGAGCGATTACATGACACGGAACTGGTGCGTCAGATTGAGGAGAACTTTGGACATACGGCGGGGATCGCCGTGATGAGACATGGGGAATTGGTTTATGAGAGATATTTTAACGGACACGGGAAAATGGACTCGTTTCACATATTTTCCGTGACCAAAAGCGTTACATCACTTCTGATTGGAATTGCCATGGACAAAGGATATATTAAGAGTGCGGACCAGAAGGTGCTGGACTTTTTTCCTGAGTACGCTGTGAAGCGTGGCGAAAAGACAATTGGACAGGTAACGCTTAAGAATCTGCTGACCATGACCGCCCCTTATAAATACAAGTCCGAGCCGTATACAAAGGTGTATGGAAGTGAGGACTGGGTCAAAGCGGGACTGGATTTGCTGGGTGGGAAGAGGCCGATTGGTGACTTTCTGTATTCCACCGTGGGAACACAGATCCTCTCAGGAGTGCTCGAGCAGGCCACAGGGATGCCAATGATTTCCTTTGCCGCCGAGCATCTGTTCACCCCGCTGGGCATTGCCACCCCGGCGCCCATCACCTTTGCCAATAAGGAGGAACATCTTGCCTTTTACCGCAAGAGAAGCGCCACCGGCTGGGTCACCGACCCCAAAGGCTGCCCCGCCGCCGGCTGGGGCTTATGCCTGCGCCCGCGAGATATGGCGAACATCGGGCAAATGGTATTGAATCAAGGCATTTGGGATGGAAAGCAGCTGGTCTCTCCATCCTGGGTCCGCGAGAGCACCAGGGAACACTCGCGCTGGGGAGAGCTGTCTTACGGATATTTGTGGTGGATACTGGGCGGGAATACTCCCGGCTCCTTCGCGGCTATGGGTGACGGCGGAAACATTATTTATGTAAACCAAAAGGAGGAGACGGTCGTTGCCATTGCCTGCCACTTCAAGCCCCGGGCAAAGAATATGATGGAACTGATTGAACAGCAGATTCTGTCCCTCTTCTGATAAAAATAACCCGCTCCCTGTCATATTACGATAAGGAGCGGGCCATTTTTGTATTTTAGTTGAGTAAATTATATCTTCTTCTCACTTGCAATCTTCTTCTGCACTTCTTCCATCATCTCACTGGTCAAAGGATAAAACTTCATCGCGATCAGTGATAAGATCCAGCCAATGATGGGCAGTCCGCAAAACAGTGCAATGGTTAAGTATTTCAACACCGGACTGTAAGGTGTATCAATATCCGGGAGAGAACTGTATCCTGCAAGTATCACAGAGAAACCGACAATGGTCGCACTTAAAGAAGTGATGATCTTATCTACAAACGAGAATAATGTTCCCATCATTCCGGGAATGTACTTCCCTGTACGGTACGTTTCATAATCCGAACAGTCGGCAATCATGGGAATCGAGATATTTCCGGCCACCATATATGCACCATATCCCAAAACATAAATAGCAACAAACACAAGGAACAGCCCTTTACCGCCCTGCATCATTCCCTCTCCGCCAATCAGCAGAATGACCGCCAATACAGAGAAACAGGTCAGCGCGATCTTGGTAAATGCAATATGAGCCCGTCTAAGTCCCATTTTCTGAGCTTTTCTCACACCAAAAATGGTGATGACCACACCGCCTGCCATTCCCGCCATGGACATCAGACCGGAAATACTGTAATTTCCAAATAAAATACCGTATAACATAACACCAACCGTCGTATTTCCCGCTACACCAAGAGCCAGCTTATCGCTGCAGGCTGCCACAATCAGCATCTGAATCGCCCGGTTATGTTTGATCACATCAACATAATCCTTTACAGATACCTTTTCCTCTGTTCCAGCCCCATAAAATTCTTTTCTGTCTTTTTTCCAGATACCGATTACCGCAATTACCGTACAAACAGCAGACAATGTCAGGATTTTGGGAACCAGTTCTCCAAACAGTTCCGGATTGCCAATGGTCCCATATTTTTTTGCCAGCACTGTAGATACATAAATCGGAATACTTCCAAACACAGCCATAACCAGAAATGAATCAAAAAGTGCAAATAACGGCCTCTGCTTCGGATCGTTGGTCAATGCAGTCTGCCCTGCCTTTGTAACAGCTGTCTGCATGGTATATCCAATAATATAAAGAACGTAACATGCGATAAAACATGCCAGTCTCATTCCTGTGGAAGAAAAACGTCCTGTGATATAGAATATACTTGTCATGGCACTTAACATGATCAAGTTTCCAAAGATCATAAACGGACGGAATTTCCCCAGTTTCCCATCAGTCCGGTCAATCCATGCACCAATCAAAGGATCCGTAATACCATCAAACACCCTCATACTTGTCAGCAGGACAGCTACTGTTGATACCGCCAGTCCAATTACGCCGCATGCAAAATAAGAAATATACATAGTTAATGCAGAGTATAAATTTGTTGCCATATTATTGGCGGCAAAAAATCCAATCTGCCAGGTTTTTGCCCGATTGTAAATCACATCATTTGAATGTCCCATAATTACCCCTCTCATTTCCTGATTTTAATCAATTGTTCATTAATAATTAATTCCGTATATTTAGGAAGCTTCTTTCTGATAAATGGTAAGATTGCTTCAAACGGCACCGATGAGGCCCTCTTTAATATACCGCCCCCGCCTTCTTTATCTGCACCTTTGGCCTGTTCCATCAACGGTTCAAATGCAAACTTCTGTAAGATTTTTCCGGCTTCCGGATGCGACATCAGTTCTCCAATGGTATCCCTGATGGAATAATAGCCTTCCGGGAATCGCAGTTCCTTATGCTCCGGCAAAAGATCTGTAAACCAGTTCGGCACTCCTTCCTCATTCTCCTGTTCCTGCGGCATTACATAATCCGGATTAGCCTCCGTTACCCGGCAGATTATGATTTCATCCTTCCATTCCCCTGAGGAAGCCAGAACTTTATTTTCTCCCATCAGAAGATCTACGCCGGAAAATTCGAACACATATTTTCCGGACTTTGCAGCCACCTCTTTGCCATTCACGGACAACGATACTTGAGGACAGTTGGAATACACTTTTATAGTAGTTTTATCCTCTGCTCTGTCCACATATCTTCTTCCGGCAAGGTAGACAAATTTTTCATCGCTCCAGTATGCCTTATACAGATAAAAGGAATCTTTCTTCACCTTTCGGTCAAAGGTTACAATTCCCTTGTTATTTCGTCCTTTGCATCCGCCTTCATCTCTGGCATCTGCTGCAAAGTCAAACATATTCCACAGGAATGTCCCCCACAAGTACGGTCTGGATTCAAATGTTTCCAGCATCTTCTCATGATAATACGCCTGATACTCCTCTGTATAGTCACCTGCTTTTGGTGTACTGCTGTGCCACCCCATAACCGCTTCCGCACCATACTCACTTAGCGCCAGGCATCGATCCGGATTGGCCGCATGATACTGGTCAAACCACGGTCCATTGTCCTCAACCTTGCCTACATACCATCCAAAATAATGATTATATGCCACAATATCCGTGATAAAGTTATGCCTTGAGTCAAATGGAGTCATGCTCATATTGGCAATGGTGGTCATCCGCTTTGGATCCAGTTCCTTTGTAAGAGTATGAAGTGCCACCAGATTCTTCTCCAATGCCAATGATTCTCCTCCTACTGAGATCTCATTGGAAATCCCCCAGAAACAAATGGACGGATGATTATAATTCTGACGTACCAGCTCTCTCATCTGCACCATGGTATTATGAACTGCCGCCTCCGAATCATCGAAAACTGAAATAAACGGAATCTCGGCCCAGAGAATCAATCCTTTTTCATCGCATAAACGGTAAAATTCTTTTGCATGCTGATAATGAGCCAGACGGATGGCAGTGGCTCCCACCTCATAAATCAGTTCTGCATCCTCTTCATGATCCTTTTGGGTGATTGCCCATCCCATGTTTTCCCGGTCCTGATGTCTGCATACCCCCCGCAGAGGATAATATTCTCCGTTTAAGAAAAATCCCTGATCCGGCAGCACACGAAATTCCCGGAATCCAAAGGATTCTTCAACAACATCCATCCCGTCCACACAAGCTTCCAATGTATAAAGATACGGATCCTTTCTTCCATGCCAGCGATGAACCTCTGCCACCTGTAAATCGCAAACAGCTTTTCCTTCTTTTACCGGCGCTGCATGTTCTGCCACCACACGGCCGGAACCGTCTTTTATGGTAAATGTCACTTCACGGCCAACTGCATAGGCCTCTGCGTGAACATCACCGCTTATCTCTGGCGTTACAAACACACCGGTACTTCCATCCTCTTCCATAGAAAAATGAGAGTCTCCCAGGCAGATCAAATGAACCGAACGGTACAATCCGCCAAAAAATGTAAAATCCGCCGCCTGCGGATATACGTGGGTCCCGGGGCTGTTATCTACACATACCACAATGTGATTCTTTCCCTCCGCAACTACATGGGAAAGGCAGACCGAGAACGCAGAGAATCCTCCTTCATGACGTTTTATATGATGTCCGTTACAATACACATCACAAATATGATTTGCTCCATCAAATGTCAGATAACGATTCTGTTCCAGTTCTTCCTTCTCTAAGGTAAATTCTTTTCGATACCATCCTCTTCCCCTGTGATAATCCCCGCCGCCATCCTGGCCGTCTAAGTTATTCCATGTATGGGGCAGATGAACCGGCTCCCACTCTGCTTCCCGGGCAGACAGTTCTTCCCAGGAGCTGTCACAAAGCCAAAACTCCCAGTTCTGGTTCCAATTCTCTGTACTCCGCATGTTTCCTCCTATACTTATCCTACACAATGTTGTATAATTTATAATAGTATTATACTGATAACCATTTTAAATAACCACTACATTTTCGGACATTGTGTTCGATATCTTTTTAATTTATATAACAAGGAGGACAAGCATCTATGAGAAATGATGATAAGAGAGTACAGAAAACAAGATCAGCCCTGAGAAACGCTCTGATCCATCTGATGAAGACTAAAAGTATTGATGAAATTACAGTAAAACAACTATGCCTTGCAGCAAATATCCAGCGCAGCACCTTTTATTGCCATTATAATCTGCCGCTGGATATTTTAAGCGAAATTGAAGACGAAGTGATTGCCGAGATCAAAGAAATCATGCCCAATCCTGATGACTGTACGCGAAGATATACCTTTATTCTTTACGAAAAAGCCTTTGAGGTATTTTATCGTCACCCTGATCTAAGCTGGCTCCTTATGGGAAAACATACCGACAAAAAATTTTCACGTAAATTTGCCGCCCTGCTTTACGAGGTACTGATCAAGGAATGGAGCAGCTTATATAAACTGCAAAACAAAGCAATCATGGGCTATGCGTTTGAGTTTTTTGCTGCCGGAACACTTGGAGTCATCCACAAGTGGGTCTGTGAAGGCTTAAACGAAAAACCGGCAGAACTGGCTATTATCATCCAGCAGTTTATCGTCAGCGGTGAACAGACGATTCTCTTTAACCCTTCACCGGCCACCGCTTCCACCTCCCTGTAATCGTGGAATCCGTGAGTACCTTCCGGATGAAGCTGCCAAAGTAATATTAGTTAGTCGCATAATTAATTATACCAAAAAATCGCTGAAGTCTCACGACCTCAGCGA
>JAWZDV010000016.1:0-82468 GCA_034142505.1 Bacteroides thetaiotaomicron | reverse complement strand
AAGGCTGGAAATCGGGAGACAGCTTCACGATCACCCCAACCTTTACCGTATCGTTGAACACGACAACTTCATAAACATAAACCGGCATATCATCAAGCTGGAAAGAAGTACAATTAGTGAAGGATAATTAAAGCAAGTACAGCCAATACAAGTACAGTCAAAGCAAGTACAGCCAAAATAAGTACAATCAAAACAAGGAGGACCACCATATGGCAGCAAGAATCCCATGCACCCCCTTCGGCAAGAAAATGAAAATTGCCATGGTCGAACAGGACATCCCCCAGCAGGAATTGGCAAAGCGTCTAGGCATCGCCAACTCCACCGTCAGCGATATCATTTACGGCCGGAACCAATGCGAGCGAACCAAGGAACGCATCGCCGAAACCCTGGGAATCCAGGGATAACCGAATCACACGCCCTCATACGGAATTGCGCGAGCTGAAATTCCATATGAGGGTATTTTGTTGTCCATCTGTACACTTTCCCCAATTTGTGGTAAAATAAATCCATTCATACACAATTGATAAAAAACATATCGAGCATAGTGAGAGGAGTCAGAGACATATGTATGTAGAGAATAAGGAAGTACCATTGACAGATTTAGGCGGCGGAGTTGTGAGAAAGGTGCTGGCGTACAGCGAGAACCTGATGAGTGTAGAGCTGCATTTTGAAAAAGGGGCAGTTGGAGCGAAGCACTCCCATCCTCATGAGCAGATCGGCTATCTGATTTCCGGTTCCCTTCTGTTTCAGGAGGCGGGAAAAGAGGATAAAGTGCTGGTGGCCGGCGATACCTACTATGTGGAACCGGATGTGGAGCATGGCGTCGTGGCGTTGGAAGAGACGATGCTGCTTGACATTTTCACTCCGATGAGAAAAGATTTTGTATAACGTATAAAGGTAGGAAACGGCAATGAATTATGGAATGAGATGCCATGATATCTGTCCCAAAGCGGATATCGATACCGTATTTGACGCGGTGCAGAAACTGGGAATTCATCAGATCCAGCTGGCATTTGGCAAGTCCATTGCAGGGCTTGATTTCAGCGTCGGGCATTATTCTCCCGGGCTGGGGAGAATGGTGGCGCAGAAGCTGCGGGAGCGGGACATCCATGTGGCTGTTCTTGGCTGTTATATCAATCCAACGAACCCGGATGAGGCGAAACGCCAGGCAGAGGTACAGAAATTTATTGAACACCTCAAATACGCAAAGATAATCGGCGCCGACATGGTGGGCACGGAAACCGGCCGGTATCATGCCAGTTTCCAGGTAGTCTCAGAGACGCGTTCGGAAGAATGCTACCGCCTCTTATTAAAAAGCATGCGGGAAATCGTCGCGGCGGCGGAAAAACTTGGTGTGATCGTAGGCGTTGAGGGCGTTCACGACCATACGCTCTATAATCCGCAGATGATGCGCCGTTTTCTGGAGGATATCGATTCCCCCAACGTGGAGGTTATTCTTGATCCGGTGAACTTGATTGGCCTGGATGAGATCAATGCCCAGCCGGAGGTGCTGGATGAGGCATTCCGTCTGTATGGGGATAAGATCACCATGGTTCACGTGAAGGATTTTACCAGGGACGGAGATGAATTAAACTTTGCCCATGTGGGCGACGGTCTGTTTGACTATATTCCGCTCCTGGGGCATTTAAAAAAGCAGAAGCCATACATCACCATGCTGTTGGAGAATTCTTCCCCGGAGCGCTATCACCGGGATGTGGAATATTTACAAAAGATTTATCAGCAAGTTTGACAAGGAGAAATAACGCATGACATTAAAAGAAGAAGCGCTGCAGAAACACTATGAGTGGAAGGGCAAGATTGAAGTGGTATCCAGGACTCCAATCACCAACCGGGAGCAGCTGTCACTGGCGTACACCCCGGGCGTCGCGGAGCCGTGTCTGGCGATTGCGGAGGACCCCATGAAGGTTTACGACCTGACAAGACGCCAGAATCTGGTGGCCGTCATCACGGACGGCACTGCCGTTCTTGGTCTGGGAGATATCGGACCGGAGGCTGCCATGCCCGTGATGGAGGGAAAATGCGCCCTGTTCAAAGAGTTCGCCGATGTGGATGCATTTCCCATCTGTATTGATTCCAAGGACCCAAAGGTTATCATCGACACGGTGGCCCTGATTTCTAAAAGCTTTGGCGGTATCAATCTGGAGGATATCTCAGCTCCCAGATGTTTTGAGATTGAGGCGGAGTTAAAAAAACGCTGTGATATTCCGGTCTTTCACGATGACCAGCACGGAACCGCCATTGTGGTATCTGCGGCTCTGTTAAATGCCATCAAAGTAATCGGTAAAACTATGGGTGAGTTGAAAATTGTCATCAACGGAGCCGGCGCCGCCGGCATTTCCATTGCGAAAATGCTCCTTTTGCTGGGTTTTGGCGATGTGATTCTCTGTGATATCAAAGGCGCTGTCTACGAGGGCGCTGACTGGACGAATCCTGCTCAGGCTAAGATGGCGGAGATCACCAACAGGAATAAGGTGCAGGGAACATTAGCTGATGTTATGAAGGGCGCCGACGTATTCATCGGCGTGTCCAGACCGAACCTGGTATCCCGGGAGATGGTCCGCTCCATGGCAGACGGAGCGATTGTATTTCCGATGGCCAATCCGGTGCCGGAGATTATGCCGGACGAGGCTCTGGCGGCCGGAGCCGCTGTGGTGGGAACGGGACGCTCCGATTTCCCTAACCAGATCAATAACGTGCTGGCATTTCCCGGCATTTTCAAGGGAGCATTATCCGTCATGGCAACCGACATTACCGAATCTATGAAAATGGCGGCGGCCAAAGCCATCGCATCGGTGGTGAAGCCGGAAGAACTCTGTGCGGAGTATATTCTGCCGAAGGCATTTGACCCGGAAGTGGTGAAAGCGGTGGCGGAAGCAGTGGCGGAAGATGCGAAGGCCGCGGGACTGAACCGGTTGTAGGGCAGGGACGGACCCTGAGGAAACACAGTATCATAAGGCCTAATGGCTATCATGATAGATAGAACATATGACTATTTTATAAATGGAAAGAAAAAGGAGGTACAGGTATGGATGATTATAATGTAATGAATCAAATGTATGAAACACAGGGAGTTGCTTACGAGGCAGAACCGGTAGGGCGTTATACCGCGAAGACGTTTGGATGGATGTTCCTGGGTCTGTTAGTGACATTTATGGTATCCATGATCGGATATATTACGGGAGCGATTATCTATGTATTTATGATTCCCTATGCAGTATTTGTTCTGGCAATTGCCGAGGTGGCAGTGGTATTGTTCCTTTCCGCCAGAATCAACAAGATGTCAGTGGGAGCGGCCCGCGGCCTGTTCTTCCTGTACGCCGTGTTAAACGGCATCGTATTTTCCGCCTATTTCCTGATGTACAATGTGCTGGATATGGTGATTGTATTTGCGGCAACCAGTTTATTCTTCGGTGTGATGGCTCTGGTTGGATATGTGACGAAAGCAGATTTAAGCAAAGTCCGCAACTTCCTGGTAGGCGGCCTGCTCTTCCTGGTGGCTTTCTGGCTGTTTGGCATGTTCATCAACTTAGCTCAGTTTGAGATGATCGCATGTACGGCTGGTATCTTCATCTTCCTGCTGTTTACAGCTTACGACACACAGAAGATCAAAGCATACCATGCCGCATACAGCCAAAACCCGGAGATGGCAAAGAAAGCGTCCATTTTCTCAGCGCTTCAGCTGTATCTGGATTTTATCAATCTGTTCCTGTATCTGTTGCGTGTGCTTGGAAGAAGAAAATAATCGGAGTATTAGAAAACAGGTGTCTGCTCATTCATGCAGGCACCTGTTTTTGTGGCGGGAATTATTTTTCCGTATGTGGCAATCGTCCTCGCAGAACCCGTTTTTTTAACTCGCTCCAGCTGAAAGGCAGCAGCGGGTAAATATAGCTTTTCCCTGCGATGGTCTTGTTAAACACAATGGCGCAGATGGAGAAAATGATGCCGAAGGCATAACCCCAATAGTTAAATACCGCTGTTGTGATCAGAATCAGCATTCGCATAAATTTCAGTGCGTACCCCAGTTCAAAACTGGCCTGGGAGTAGTTGGCGACGGTGACGAAGGCCATGTAGAGCATGGTTTCGCTGTTAAACCAGCCGGATTTTACGGAGTATTCTCCCAGCACGATACCGGCGATGACACTCAGCGGCGTGGTCAGCATACTTGGGGTGGTGATGGCAGCCAGCCGCAGACCGTCAATGGCAAATTCCAGGATCAGCAGCTGAAAGATCAGCGGCACATGGGACGGGTCCGACAGCTGGATGAATTCCAGCCAGGACGGAATGATCTCCGGATTCTGCATAAACAGGAGCCAGGTGGGAGTTAACAGCAGTGTCAGAACGGAAATCACCATTCTGGACAGCCGCAGATACGTTCCTGTGATGGGCGGAAAATAGTAGTCATCCGCCTCCTCAATAATGTCAAACACGGAAGAGGGCAGTATCATGGCCGCTGGTGAGTTGTCCACCAGGATGATAACATTCCCCTCTAAAATAGAAGCGGCGGCGGTATCCGGGCGTTCGGAGAATTTGAATTTGGGAAACGGATTGTACCATTTACCCGGATATAGACATTCCGCCAGACTCTCCTGATTCATGGTCAGGGCGTCCACATGGAGGTTCTGAATCCGGTTTTTAATCTGGTCCAGCATTTTTTCATCCACCCGGTTTTTCATGTAACAGATGGCGATATCCGTGTGGGAGCTCTCCCCGGCATTCATGATCTCCATAGTCAGCTTCGGGTCCCGGATTCGGCGGCGGATCAGAGCGGTGTTGAAAATCAGAGTCTCCACAAAACCATCCCTGGAGCCGCGCAGCACCTTGTCCTTTTCCGGCTCACTGACCCCTCTGGCCGGATAGGTCCGGCAATCCATGGTAAGACAGGTGTCATATCCGTCGATGAAGAAACAGGAGACACCCGACAACAGCTGGATGATCATATCGTCTTCATTCTTGACCAGTCCCACCTCGCCGTAAGGCAGGTACAGCTTGGAGAATTCATGGGCTGTTTCCGGCATAGCCTCGGGCTTGATACCCTCCCATACCTGGAGGATTTTGAGCAGTACATCGTCCTTGGTAAACCCATCTATAAAGTAAATGCAGGTTTCCCGGCCACCGATTTTCACCACCCGGTACACCACATCAAAGTTATTTTCAACATTCAATTTCTGGTGGAAATACTTCATATTGTCCGCCAGTCTGCTGGAAAATTCCATATACATCCTCCTTTAAGTCATCTGCAAATCCTGGGACAGGTCATGCAGATCGTTTGTCTTAGATAGGAAAAGTATGTGCAGATTGGGAAAAAATATGAATGGAATCTCGTTCTTTATTGCGTTTTATCCAACTTATGAATCCCATATTCCCGAAATAACTGTTCCCGGAACTGTTTATCATTGGCCGCTTTTAATAGATCATCGGTTCTGGAATCTCTTAAAAGTATTTCTGTCAGAGAAGCAAACTGGCTGACACCCTGCTCGATGCCCTGTTCAATTCCCTGCATGATTCCTTCTTCTACTCCCTGTTTTATCATTCCTCGAATTGCCTCACACATATTAATTGTCCCTCCTTCATCCCGATAGTTGTCTTTTAACTGCTCCAATTCCCGGGAGCCTGTCAATGATGCGATTACATCATATGCCTCTTCATCCAAAGCCCTGAATTGTTCTTCATTATCAAATGTAAATTTCTGCTCCGCGTCCGCATCCCCGGATCGTTGGATAAATCCGAATACTTCCCGCAGATCCGTCTGAAAGCAATCAATGTTTTTAAAATTCCGCAGTTCTAAAACATGGATTTTATAATTATTCAGTCCCTTTCCCTAATCGGAAGATGAGGATAGGAGGAGATGACGGCAGGGCGAAAAAGGAACCTGTTTCTGTTTCCATTATACCTGCCGTATCATGAAAATGCAAGGTTTCCTTATCCGTTCACCATTCCCGTTTTCTGTGAAATCACCAGCGAATCAGCTGGTATGTGAATAATGCCTGATATGATACTCATGATACGTCTGACAGATGAACTGTCACGTAGATAAAAATATAATAACGTAATTAGTATTTCTACGCAAGAACAAAATTAAATAATATTTTGACAAATATTTTTGACATCCAAATCGAAAATTGCCCTTCAATTCCCGCCGATCTTGTGCATTTTCACGCAGTGGCCGTTGACATATATGGCAGGAAGTGGTATATTTACCATGTGAGAAGCACAAAGGGGTGCCTTGCAAAGTTTTTGGCATGGGATTCTGCCAAGATATTACATGTATGATGTGACGGTTGTGTATCGTGGCAAAGGAGTTGACTTCTGTGGGGGAATTGCAACTCCAGATAAAGGCCTGTGGACGGATGTCCGCAGGCCTTTAACGTTGTCTGGTGGGGCGATATATTACCCCTATAAAAGGGAGGAGCCGGCTGACCCTTTCGAGCCGCCGGCGATTATGAAAAAAATTTATCTAAATGTAAAGTTGTTAGCCTCTTCATTTGATACTCTTAGTATACAGGCCATTTGTTAAGAAAATATTTCCACCATGTAAAAGATATGTGAATAGATTGTGAATGATATTCTCCTTGAAATAATTACTGGAAATGGTAGCTGTCAAGCAGTTGGTTCCTCATTTTCCAGAGGGGCATGGACAGATCCACGTGGGTCCGGTGTGGGTATTCCAGACGCAGGGACTCCTCCCAGAGCGTGGCCAGCTCGCCCTTGCAGTAAGCCTGGAGCTCCATCACCTTGGGAGACTCATAAATGCAGACGCCATCCTTGAATACCGGAATCATCAGCTCCCGCAGGGTGTAGCTGTCGGGCGCCAGATGGGTCTTTTTCCAGGTTTCCACCGGATCAAACAGCAGTAACGGGTCTTTGGAGTCATAGTGTTCGTCCACCAGACAGATCAAATCGGCGATAATCTTGCCGGTTTCTTTATTATAGATCCGTTGGATCGTCTTGTTGCCCGGGTTGGTGATCTTTTCCGCATTCTCCGATACCTTGATCTTCGGTATGAACTCCCCGGTCTTTTTGTCCTTCACAGCCGCCAGTTTGTAGACGCCGCCGAAGGACGGGCAGTCCTTGGAGGTGATTAGGTTGGTGCCCACACCCCAGGAATTGATGGCAGCGCCCTGGAGCTTTAAGCTGCTGATCAGATTTTCATCCAGATCGTTGGAAGCGGAGATCACCGCGTCGGAGAATCCTGCCGCATCCAGCATTTTTTTCGCTTTTTTCGATAAATAAGCCAGGTCGCCGCTGTCCAAACGAATGCCGTAGAAGGTCAGCGGAATACCGGCCTCCCTCATTTCCTTAAACACTCTGATGGCATTGGGAACGCCGGATTTCAGGGTATCATAGGTATCCACCAGTAAAATACAGGCGGAAGGGTAAAGCTTGGCATAGGTGCGGAAAGCAGTCAGCTCATCCGGAAAACTCATGATCCAGCTGTGGGCATGAGTCCCCTTTACCGGCACGTCGAACATCTGTCCCGCCAGCACATTGGAGGTGCCGATACATCCGGCGATCATGGCGGCTCTGGCGCCGTAAATCCCGGCGTCCGGTCCCTGGGCCCGGCGAAGGCCGAATTCCATCACACCATCCCCCTGGGCGGCATAGATGACTCTGGCCGTCTTGGTGGCAATCAGACTCTGGTGGTTGATGATATTTAAAATGGCCGTCTCCACCAGCTGCGCTTCCATAATGGGCGCAATGACCTTCACCAGCGGTTCTCTCGGGAACACCACGGTGCCCTCCGGAATGGCATAGATATCGCCTGTAAATGTAAAATGGAGCAGGTAGTCCAGGAAGTCTTCCCCAAACAGCCCGGTCGTCCGCAGATAATCCACATCCTCCTGGTCAAAATGCAGGTTCTTCACATACTCAATCACCTGCTCCAAACCCGCGCAGATGGAATATCCGTTATTACCCGGGTTGCTGCGGTAAAACGCATCGAAGATCACCGTCTCATTGGCGTCCTTCTCCTTAAAATATCCCTGCATCATGGTCAATTCATACAAATCCGTCAGTAGCGTTAAGTTTCTCTGAGCCATTCCATTTTCTCCTTTTTCTTAGGAGTGCTCTCGTCCGGCTGAGCCAGCGGGGGTACTCAATTTTTCGAAGTGGTGTTTCGAATTACCAGAAAGTATACCATAGTTTTCCCAAAATACAAACACTTTGATAAAAAAATAACAAAGATAGTGGGCAATAACCCTTGACTTTTCTTCCAGGAATTACTATACTCAAATAGTCATATAAAGATAGGACTGGGATGGAGACAGTAGGTCTGTGCCAAAAGCATAAGCGAGCCGGGGGCGGTGGGAGCCTGGTGCGAGTAGGGCGGAATCGAAGATCACTCCGGAGTCTTGGCGCCGAACATTTTTTTGAAAAAAGACAAGTAAGGGCCGACGGTTTTCCCCCGTTACCGGGAACTCATATGATGGTATGCAGTAATAGGTGGTTACGAGGCAGCTTCGTCCTGATTACAGGGCGGGCTTTTTTTCTTATAAGGCAAAGACAAAAGCTGGTACGCCAAAGCATACGAAACTGTGATTGAAACATGCAGAATGGAGGTTACGAAAAAGATGTACAACAAAGTCTCTACGGATTTAAAATTTGTAGAAAGAGAAAAAGAAGTGGAAAAGTTCTGGGAAGACCACGATATCTTCGGAAAAAGCATCGAAGACCGGGAAGGTCATCCGACTTATATGTTTTATGACGGACCGCCGACGGCCAACGGCAAACCTCATATCGGCCACGTGCTGACCCGCGTCATCAAAGACATGATTCCGAGATACCGGACCATGAAGGGGTATAAGGTTCCGAGAAAGGCCGGCTGGGATACCCACGGACTTCCGGTGGAACTGGAAGTGGAGAAGATGCTGGGACTTGACGGCAAGGAGCAGATCGAGGAATACGGCCTGGAGCCATTTATCGGCCATTGTAAGGAGAGTGTTTGGAAATACAAAGGCATGTGGGAGGATTTTTCCGCTACCGTCGGTTTCTGGGCGGACATGGAGCACCCTTATGTGACCTATGAAAATGATTACATCGAATCCGAGTGGTGGGCGTTAAAAGAGATCTGGAACAAGGGCCTGCTGTACAAAGGCTTTAAGATTGTTCCATACTGCCCGCGCTGCGGGACCCCGCTGTCCAGCCACGAGGTGGCCCAGGGCTACAAGGACGTGAAGGAGAAATCCGCCATCGCCCGTTTTAAAGTAAAAGGCGAGGACGCCTATATCCTGGCATGGACCACCACACCGTGGACACTGCCGTCCAACGTGGCGCTGTGCGTGAACCCGGACGAGTCCTATGTCAAGGTACAGAATGGGGAATATACCTATTATATGGCGGAAGCGCTCTGTGAAAAGGTTCTGGAAGGCGATTATACCGTTCTGGAGACATATAAGGGCAAAGATCTGGAATATAAAGAATATGAGCCACTGTTTGATTTTGCAGTGGAGACCTGCGAGAAACAGCATAAAAAGGCGTTTTATGTAGTGTGCGATACCTATGTAACCCTGACAGACGGTACCGGCGTCGTTCACATTGCTCCGGCCTTCGGTGAGGACGACTCCAAGGTGGGACGAAAATACGGCCTTCCGTTTGTCCAGCTGGTGGATGCCAAGGGCGAGATGACGAAAGAAACCCCGTGGGAAGGCACTTTCTGCAAGAAAGCTGATCCACTGGTATTGAAAGACTTAAATATCAGAGGGCTGCTGTTCTCCGCGCCTGCTTTTGAGCACAGCTATCCGCACTGCTGGAGATGCGATACCCCGCTGATCTATTATGCGCGTGAGTCCTGGTTTATTAAGATGACCGCGGTCAAAGAGGATTTGATCCGCAACAACAACACCATCAACTGGATTCCCGAGAGCATCGGCAAGGGCCGTTTTGGCGACTGGCTGGAGAATGTCCAGGACTGGGGCATCAGCCGGAACCGTTACTGGGGAACTCCGCTGAATGTGTGGGAGTGCGAGTGCGGCTGCCAGCATTCCATCGGAAGCATCGAGGAACTCAAATCCATGTCCGACAACTGTCCGGACAACATGGAGCTTCACCGTCCATTTATCGACGAGGTGACCATCACCTGTCCGAAGTGTGGAAAACAGATGAAGCGGGTGCCGGAAGTGATCGACTGCTGGTTTGACTCCGGCGCTATGCCATTTGCCCAGCATCATTATCCGTTTGAGAATCAGGAATTGTTCAAACAGCAGTTCCCGGCAGATTTCATCTCCGAGGCGGTGGACCAGACAAGAGGATGGTTTTACTCCCTGCTGGCCATCTCCACGCTGATCTTTAACGAGGCGCCTTATAAAAATGTCATCGTGCTGGGCCATGTCCAGGATGAGAACGGACAGAAGATGTCCAAATCCAAGGGAAATGCCGTCGATCCGTTTGACGCGCTGGCTGAGTACGGCGCCGACGCAATCCGCTGGTATTTCTATGTCAACAGCGCTCCGTGGCTGCCCAACCGGTTCCACGGCAAGGCGGTGCAGGAAGGACAGAGAAAGTTCATGGGCACCCTCTGGAACACCTACGCGTTCTTCGTGCTGTACGCGAACATTGACAATTTTGATGCGTCGAAGTATGAGCTGGATTATGAGAAGCTGTCCGTCATGGACAAATGGCTGTTATCCAAGATGAACACGCTGGTGAAAGATGTGGACAGTCATCTGGAGAATTACCGGATTCCGGAGGCGGCAAGAGCCCTTCAGGACTTCGTGGACGATATGAGCAACTGGTACGTGCGCAGAAGCCGGGAGCGTTTCTGGGCCAAGGGGATGGAGCAGGATAAGATCAATGCGTACATGACCCTTTATACGGCCCTTGTCACGGTATCCAAGGCGGCGGCTCCGATGATCCCGTTTATGACGGAGGAGATCTACCGGAACTTGGTGTGCAGCATTGACAAGACCGCGCCGGAGAGCGTTCATCTGTGTGATTTCCCGGCCGCCGATGAGAGTCATATCGACAAGCAGCTGGAGACGGACATGGAAGAGGTCTTAAAGATTGTGGTGATGGGACGCGCGGCCAGAAATACGGCCAATATCAAGAACCGTCAGCCAATCGGCCAGATGTTCGTGAAGGCCGCGGGTACTCTGTCCGAATTCTATGTGGAAATCATAGAAGAGGAATTGAATGTGAAGAAGGTAACATTTACCGATGATATACGAAGCTTCACGTCATACAGTTTCAAACCGCAGTTAAAGACGGTGGGACCGAAGTACGGCAGACAGCTGGGCAATATCCGCACCGCGCTGGCTGAGATTGACGGAAACGAAGCCATGGATACCTTAAAAGAAAAAGGCGCGCTGACCTTTACCTTTAACGGGGAGGAAGTGGTGCTGACAGAAGAGGACTTACTGATTGACACCGCTCAGATGGAAGGCTACGTTTCCGAGGGCGACAACAGTGTCACCGTGGTTCTGGACACAAACCTGACTCCCGAGCTGATCGAAGAGGGATTCGTGAGAGAATTAATCAGCAAAATACAGACAATGAGAAAAGAAGCAGATTTCGAAGTCACCAACCATATCAACATTTACCAGGATACCAACGACAAGATCGCGGCTATCATCAAGGCACATGCCGATGAGATGAAGGCGGAGGTGCTTGCGGACAATATCTTCCTCGGTCAGATGGGCGGATATGCAAAAGAGTGGAACATCAATGGCGAGACAGTTATGTTGGGCGTAGAAAAGACTGTAAATGTTCAGTAGGTCTTCAGGTAACTGTGAAGGTACGGAACAGTTGCGAAAGACTGTGAACCATGAATGGAAGGTGTAGGAGGAAATCGAACAATGAATATGGGTTTTGACAAAGAAGAATTTAAAAAATCGGTGGAGTACAATGTAAAAAATTTATATCGGAAGACCATCGAGGATGCACAGCCAAACGAGGCGTTTCAGGCAGTTGCATATGCGATCAAGGATGTGATTATCGATGAGTGGATCGCCACTCAGAAGCAGTATGCCAAAGAAGATGCCAAGACCCTGTACTATATGTCCATGGAATTTTTGATGGGGCGCGCTCTGGGCAACAACATTATCAACATCATGGCCCAGGATGAGGTAAAAGAAGTCTTAGAGGAAATGGGATTTGATTTAAATGTGCTGGAGGACCAGGAGCCGGATGCGGCTCTTGGCAACGGCGGTTTAGGCCGTCTTGCCGCCTGCTTCTTAGACTCCCTGGCAACGCTGGGTTACCCGGCTTACGGCTGCGGCATCCGTTACCGTTACGGGATGTTCAAGCAGAAAATCGAGGACGGTTACCAGATCGAGGTGCCGGACGAGTGGCTGAAGGACGGCAATCCCTTTGAAGTGCGCCGCTCCGAGTATGCCACCGAAGTCAAATTCGGCGGTTATGTGAAGACGGTATGGGAGGGCGGCAGAGAGAAATTTGTGCAGGAGGGATACCAGTCCGTGCTGGCGGTGCCTTATGACCTGCCAATCGTGGGCTACGGCAACAATGTGGTCAACACCCTGCGGATCTGGGATGCCCAGCCGATCAACACCTTCAACCTGGAATCCTTCGACAAGGGAGATTACCAGAAGGCGGTGGAGCAGGAGAACCTGGCAAAGAATATCTGTGAGGTGCTTTATCCCAACGACAACCACTATGCGGGCAAGGAACTGCGGTTAAAACAGCAGTATTTCTTCATCTCCGCCAGCGTGCAGAGAGCGGTGGCAAAGTATAAGGAAACCCACCCGGATGTGAGAAAATTCTATGAGAAAAATGTATTCCAGTTAAATGATACCCATCCCACCGTAGCCGTGGCGGAGCTGATGCGTGTGCTGCTGGACGAGGAAGGGCTGCCGTGGGATGTGGCATGGGATGTGACGACAAAAACATGTGCGTATACCAACCATACCATTATGTCCGAGGCGCTGGAGAAGTGGCCGATTGATTTATTCTCCCGTCTGCTTCCGAGAATCTACCAGATTATCGAGGAGATCAACCGGAGATTTATGGAACAGATCAAGCAGCTGTATCCGGGGGATGACCACAAGATGTCCCGGATGGCAATTCTCTATAACGGGCAGGTGCGGATGGCCCATTTGGCGATTGTGGGAAGCTTTTCGGTCAACGGTGTGGCGAGACTGCACACGGAGATTTTGAAGACTCAGGAGCTGAAGCATTTCTACCAGATGATGCCGCAGAAGTTTAACAACAAGACCAACGGCATTACCCAGAGACGGTTCCTGTTACACGGCAATCCACTGCTGGCGGCCTGGGTGACGGAGAAGCTGGGCAGTGATGCCTGGGTGACCGATCTGCCTCAGATTAAGGGAATCGAGGTTCTGGCGGAGGATGAGAAGGCGCAGAAGGAGTTTATGGAGATCAAGTTCCAGAACAAGATCCGTCTGGCCAAGTACATCAAAGAGCACAACGGCATTGACGTGGACCCGAGATCGATTTTCGATGTGCAGGTGAAACGTCTTCACGAATACAAACGCCAGCTGATGAACATCCTTCACGTGATGTTCTTATATAACCAGCTGCGGGATAATCCCAATATGGATATGGTTCCGAGAACCTTTATCTTCGGGGCCAAGGCGGCCGCCGGGTACCGCCGGGCGAAGCTGACCATCAAGCTGATCAATGCCGTGGCTGATGTGGTGAACAATGATAAGTCTATCCAGGGAAAATTGAAGGTGGTGTTTATTGAGGATTACCGGGTGTCCAACGCTGAGATTATCTTTGCGGCGGCGGATGTCAGCGAGCAGATTTCCACGGCCAGCAAGGAAGCATCCGGCACCGGCAACATGAAATTTATGTTAAATGGCGCCCTGACGCTGGGAACCATGGACGGAGCCAATGTGGAGATCGTGGAGGAAGTGGGTGCGGAGCACGCGTTTATCTTCGGCATGTCTTCCGATGAAGTGATTAATTATGAGAAGAACGGCGGCTATGACCCGATGACCATTTTCAACAATGACGCCGATATCCGCCGGGTGCTGATGCAGCTGATCAACGGATATTATTCTCCGCAGAATCCGGAGCTGTTTAGAGAGATTTACGATTCCCTCTTAAACCGCAACAGCAGCGATAAGGCCGATATGTACTTTATCCTGAAGGATTTCCGGTCCTACGCGGAAGCGCAGAAGCAGGTGGACGCGGCCTACCGCAAGCAGAACTGGTGGGCGAAAGCGGCGATCTTAAACGTAGCAAATTCCGGGAAGTTCTCCTCTGACAGAACGATTCAGGAGTATGTGGACGATATCTGGCATTTGGACCGGGTGAAGGTACAGCTGTAAGGAAACGTATAGTATAATGAAAATCTCCTTTACATACACTATTAACAGTAGTGATGGAAAGGGGATTTTTTTATGAAGCGGATATGGACAGGATGCCTGCTGGCGCTCCTGATTCCCTATGTGGTGACCCTGGTGTGGTCGGGGAGCATACGGGGGGAACAAAAGCCGCAGATGGTCATCAGCGGGAAACGAATCCTTCTGGACGGAGATCAGTCCGGCTATGTGGACGCCGAGGAGTACCTGATCGGCATGACAGGCCGCCAGATGCCGCCGGATTACGGACCGGAGGCATTGAAAGCCCAGGCAGTCATTGCCCGGACCTATCTTTACAAGAAAATGGGGGACTCCGACGAGATCAAAGAATCAGAACTGGGAATCACCTACATAGAAGAATCCGGACTTGAAAAACTCTGGGGCAGTGAAAAATTTGTAGAGTATTACAAAAATATCGAAGAAGCCGTCAAAGCCACGGCAGGGACCGTGATGATGTACGAGGACGACGAGATTGACGCCCTCTATCACCGCGCCAGCGCCGGAATGACCAGGGCCGGAGATGAACACCATCCCTATTTAGAATGCGTGGAAAGCCGGCGTGACGTGGAGGCGGATAACTATCTGTCTGTCTTGAACTGGTCCGCAGAAAGCGTCGCCAGCCAGCTGAAAGAACTGGGAGAGGACCCGGAACTGACTGCCGCCCAGCTTCCGGAATCCATCCAGATGATCGAAAAGGACAATGCCGGCTATGTTGGCAAAATCCAGATTGGAAACCACATCTACACCGGCGAAGAAATCGCCAAAGCTCTTTCCCTGCCATCCAGCTGCTTCACCCTGGAGAACTACGAGGGACAGATCCGCGCCGTCTGCAAAGGAATCGGCCACGGCTATGGCTTAAGCCAGTACGGCGCAAAAACGATGGGAGAGGAAGGCTACACCTGGGAGGACATCCTGAATTATTATTATAAAAATATTGTTTTAATTTCATCGTGATTTGTGAATAAGACCGTCACCTTTGGTAAGAATAGTATCGAGGTGATAAACGGTGAAAGAGAAATTAAATCAGATGTTCAAGGATAAACTATTTCTTGTCATGCTAGTGTTAGGCCTGCTGACTATTGTGGCTGCAGCAGGAGTGATTACCATTCAAAGAGGAAGTTCCAAAAATGAACAAAATCCATACATGCAGATGCAGGAGCCGGGACAGTCAATCGCCGGTGAGACGGCTGCAGAGACAGATTACCAGATAGCCGGAAATTCAAATGCAGACAAAGTAGAAGCAGTTACAGAAGAGACCACAGCTCCCCAGGCTTACGCCGAGGGCGGGACGGAAGGCCAGGCAGCCATCGTAGGCGCCGGCAAGGATGCGGCAGTGCCGCTGGTGCTGAATTTCAGCGATACCAGCAGAATGACATGGCCGGTATATGGCAACATCGTGCTGGATTACAGCATGGACAGCACCATCTTTTTCAACACATTACAGCAGTACCAGACCAACCCCGGCCTTGTGATCCAGGGTGAGGTGAGCAGCCCGGTCTATGCGCCGGCCAACGCTAAAGTGGTCAATGTAGGCGCCAACGAGGAGATCGGAAACTATGTCGTACTTGACTTAGGAAATGACTATCTCGCCACCTGCGGCCAGTTGAAAGAGATCCAGGTTATGGAAAATGAATACCTGGAGGAAGGCCAGCTGATGGGTTACGTGGCTGAGCCGACAAAGTACTATTCCGTGGAAGGAAGCAACATTTTCCTGGAATTACAGCATGGAGACAAGACCGTCGATCCACTGGATTATCTTCAGTAGGGGGTAAGGACGGAAGAAGGCCGCTGGGAGCAATTCGCAGTGGCCTTTTTTAGGTTTTGGCGGGCTGTCTGCCTGACCGAAAAAGTTTCATAAAAAACTAATAATTTGTTCATACGATTTTCAGAGGTATCCGTTATACTGATTATGAATAAACGATGACAGGAGCGAATATATGAACATCTTATTTTTTCTGACACCCAAAAGCGAAGTTGCTTTTATCTATGACAATGAATCTCTTAGACAGGCGCTGGAGAAGATGGAGCATCACAAATTTTCCGCCCTGCCTATGATCAACAGACAGGGGAAATACATAGGCACCATTACCGAGGGGGACATGCTCTGGGGGATCAAGAACCAGTACAGTCTGAATCTGAAGGAAGCTGAGAATATCCCGGTGACCACCATCACCCGGAGGCTGGACAACCGGCCTGTTTCGGCGGACGCGGCTATGGAGGATTTGATTGACAAGGCGTTAAATCAAAACTTTGTGCCGGTGGTGGATGACCAGAAGAACTTTATCGGAATCATTACCAGAAAAGATATCATCAAATATTTTTATCATAAATTGGAAATGCAGTCTTGAAAATCATGCAAAACTGTTGCCATAAAGGAGCGTAGGGCATGAATTTTCAACATTTGGAATGGTTTCGCGAAGCAGGGGAGACGGGACTTGCCTGCTATGGCCTGGAGAAAAATTGCAAACTCTCCCTGATGCATTGTTCGGAGAATGCCACCTTCCTGGTGGCGGAGAAGGACAGCGGTAAAAAGGTGGGTGTGATGCGGGTGAGCCGCCCGGGGTATCATACGCTCTCAGAGACAGAGGCGGAGGTCTGCTGGCTTAAGAAACTGGTGGAGGAAGGAACTGTGCTGATCCCTCGTCCCATCTCTTGTCTGGATGGACAGGCGGTGGCGCGGGTGAGCGTGAGAAACCAGGAATACCATCTGGTGTTATGTGAATATCTGGAAGGAGAAGCTCCGGACCCGGAATGCGGGGGCCGGGGCTTTCCGTGGTTTCGAAAGATTGGTGAAACTGCTGCCAGGCTGCATCGGCAGACGATGGAGTGGAAGGAGAGCCGGAACCTGGACCGGCCGGTCTGGGACTCGGAGGCGATTCTCGGCGAGAGCGGTTTGTTTGGCAACTGGCGGCTGTGTGGGGAGCTTTCCGAGGCGGGGCGGGGATTACTTGTGGAAACCTGTGTGGAGATCCGGAGGCGTTTGCAGCAGTATGGACGTGATGACAGGAATTTCGGACTGATCCATACGGATCTGCGGGCTGCGAATCTGCTGGTGGAGGGGGAACTGTTGAAGGTGCTGGATTTTGACGACTGCGGCTTCGGCTGGCATCTGTTTGACCTGGCGGCGTCCTTCAGTTTTATCGAGGACCGGCCGGAGGTGCCCGGATGGACCAGGGAGTGGCTGGAGGGGTACACGAACATATTGCATTTGGAGCAGCGGGACTACGATATGATTCCTACTTTTTTGATGGCCAGGCGGATTCAGCTGCTGGCCTGGATCACCAGTCATGACGATTCGGAGCCGGTGAAGGTGTATGAAAAGGGATTTGCGGAACGTACGGTAACAATGGCGAAAGCCTATTACTCCAATTCGACTATGTTTTCTAAAAATAA
Source organism: Bacteroides thetaiotaomicron (assembly GCA_034142505.1). GTDB lineage: Bacteria > Bacillota > Clostridia > Lachnospirales > Lachnospiraceae > Hungatella_A. The sequence continues at coordinate 64,778 of JAWZDV010000016.1, read as the reverse complement.
CGGTGATAAATAAAAAGTTGCAATAGAATACTGGGTATGATATAGTGAAATAATAATGATATTACATAAAAAAAGGAATAATAATCACCAAATGAAATATAATAAATAGAAAAAATAGGAGAATAATATGCTGATACAATATTCGGTAAGTAATTATTGCTCAATAAAAGATGAGTTGACAATTAATTTTACTGCTAATGAAACATCAAAAAAAGATGAATGGATTGTTACCTTAGGTGATGAGGGATATCATTTATATAAAGGAATCGGATTGCTTGGACCTAATGCCAGTGGAAAAACCAATATTCTGGATTCATTTTATTTTGCTGTGCGGTTTATTAAAAATACAATAAATAGAAGAAAAGAGTCAACGATAAAGGTGGTTCCCTTTTTATTAGATGATCATAGTAAAAATGCAGGGAGCAGTTTTGAATTTATCTATATTTCTGGAGGAATTAAATATGTTTATGGATTTATGCTTAATAAGCATAGAGTAGAAGAAGAGTATCTTTTAGCATATTATTCAGCAAAACCAACAACTGTTTTTGAGAGAACGGATTGTAACACGTATCACTTTAAAGGAAACGATGTTAAATTGCAAAAAGAACTTTCGAACAGGACAAATGAGAATCGTCTGTATATGCCTGTGGCGGCCGAGTGGGGATATGAAAAACTTGTTGCTGCTTATGAGTGGTTTTCGCATTTACTGGATCAGAATGAAGATAAGACAATAGAGGAGATGACAGCGAGTGTGATTGAGGATGAGACGAAAAAGCAGAGTTTGATTGATAATTTAAGAAAAGCAGATTTTAATATTTGTGACATTCATGTAGATAAAAAAGAGTTAAATAAAGCTCAAATAAACTTGGTAAGTGAATTGGTTCAAAAATTAATGCCAAATGTGGAAATAGATCAGATTGATAAATCCAGACTGGTAATCATAGTATCCCATGAAAATAGTAATGGTGTGAAGTTTGATATTAATTTAAAAATGGATTCATCAGGAACGGAAAATATTGTTGGAAATATGGCTGAACTTCTATATCTCAGTAAAAATGGAGGACTTATATTAGAAGATGAACTTGGCAATAGCTATCATTCAAAATTGACAGAACATTATTTGAATATGATTAAGGACCGCGATACTAATCCTGGAAATGTACAAATGCTATTTAGTACCCACGATACAAAAGTATTGGGATTTTTGAATCCGGGACAAATATATCTTGTAGATAAAGACGATCAGGGGGCAACGGTTGTCAAATTGTTGGATGATTTTGTTATCCGTGAAAAGGATAATATTGAACTGGGATATTTGAAAGGAAGATATGGAGCGATTCCACATATGAAGAGGTAGCAGAATGACAAAACGATTACGTGGAAAAGAGATAAAATATAAAAAGACAAAAGATAAGCCATTTCCTAAAATATATATTTTTACAGAAGGAGATACAGAGGAAATATATCTGAGCCATTTTGATGGAAAAGAGTACAATGTGGAGATTTTATCAGTTGATTCTGAACACACGGACGCAGTTGGTATTGTCCGATTTGCAAAGGAGTATATTAAGAAAGAGAATATAGATTTGGAATATGGTGATAGAGGATACTGTGTGTTTGATTCAGATCCTGAGTCAAATACAAACATACAAGAGGCATTTGATTTGATTGCCGGAGCGTATGAAAAGGGAATTCGTTGTATTTTTTCCAATCCCTGTTTTGAAATATGGTTTTTACTTCATATAAAAGAAAATGCTCCATGTGGACTTACGGCACAGCAGATGAAAAGCAGATTGAGAAAAGAGTTAAAACCATTTTTCCCTAATTATTCTGAAACTACTGATATTTATGATTGGTTGAAAGAAAAACAGGAGAATGCTCATAAAAGGGCAGAAAGGTTACATAACTCACAAAAATCGGCTTATGATAGAGTGCTATCACATGAATGTAACCCATATACGAATATATTTGAGTTTTTAAACTATTTAGAAGATTTAAAAAGAGAGCGTGGGAGATAAGAGAGGGAGAGACTTTATGGATATGAACCTGGAGTATTACCGGGTGTTTTATCAGGTGAGCAGGCTGGGGAGCATTACGGGGGCGGCGAAGGAACTTTGTATCTCCCAGCCGGCGGTGAGTCAGGCGGTGAGGCAGCTGGAGAAGGCGTTAAACAGCCAGCTGTTTGTCAGGACGCCGAAGGGGGTGCATCTGACGGAGGAAGGGGCTCTTTTGTATTCCTACGTGGAACGGGGACTTTTGAGCATCCGGGACGGGGAGGAGATGCTTCGAAGAATGCAGGATTTGGAGACCGGGGAGATTCGAATAGGGGCCAGCGATATGACGCTGCAGTTTTATCTGCTGTCGTATCTGGAGGAATTTCATGAGAAGCATCCGGGGATCAAGGTGATGGTGTCCAACGCGCCGACGCCGGAGACGATGGAGTCGCTGTATGAGGGAAAAATTGATTTCGGGGTGGTGAGTACTCCGCTTTTACCGCGGCCGGAGGTGCAGATGACACCGGTGAGGAAGATTCGGAATGTGTTTGTGGCGGGGGAGAGGTTTGCCGATTTGAAAGGAAAGACCCTTTCTTATGAATGTTTGGAGAAGCTGCCTTGTATATTGCTGGAGGCGAGGACGAGTACCAGGACGTTTCTGGATGAGTTTTTGGCGGAGAATCACGTGAAGCTGGCCCCGGAATTTGAACTGGCTACCAGCGATATGATTGTTCAGTTTGCGCTTCGGAATTTGGGAATCGGGGGCGTGGTGTGGGATTTTGCGAAGGAGAAACTGGAGACAGGGGAACTGTTTGAATTAAAGTTTTCGAAGGCAATGCCGGAGCGGGATTTCTGCATTGTGACGGACAAGAGAAATCCCATGTCGCCGGCAGGACGGAAGCTGTTGGGGATGATGCTGGAATAGGAATCTGTCCACCGTGATATAATTTATACTTATGATGAACATAATAAATATTGATTTTATTTATGATGTGTTTTCGTGTATTCTAAGCATGCAGAAGTTTTTCTGGAGTGTTCGTGAAAGGATCATTCAGAAAAAGAAACAGTGTTCATTCATAAGGAGGACGATCAAATGGTAAGAGCAATCGTAGGCGCCAACTGGGGCGATGAAGGCAAGGGCAAGATTACGGACATGCTGGCGGAACAGGCAGACATTATTGTCCGGTTCCAGGGCGGAAGCAATGCGGGACATACCATTATCAATAATTACGGCAAGTTTGCGCTTCATCTGCTGCCATCGGGGGTGTTCTACAACCATACCACCAGCGTGATTGGCAATGGTGTGGCGTTAAATATTCCGTATCTGTTTCAAGAAGTGAAGTCTCTGACAGACAAGGGAGTTCCCGCACCGAAGATTCTGGTTTCCGACCGGGCCCAGATTTTGATGCCTTATCATGTGTTGTTTGATACTTGTGAGGAGGCGAGACTCGCAGGGAAATCCTTCGGGTCCACGAAATCCGGGATTGCCCCATTTTATTCTGATAAATATGCAAAAATTGGGTTCCAGGTCAGCGAACTGTTTGACGAGGAGACCTTGAGAGAGAAAGTAGAGCGGGTGTGCGAGTTAAAGAATGTGATGCTGGAGCATTTATACCACCAGCCGCCGATGAATCCGGAGGAACTGTATGCCACCCTGCTGGAATACCGGGATATGGTGGCTCCCTATGTGTGTGATGTGTCGGCTTATCTTCATGAGGCGATCAAGGCGGGGAAGAATATCCTGCTGGAAGGTCAGCTTGGTTCTTTAAAGGACCCGGACCATGGTATTTACCCTATGGTAACATCTTCCTCCACCCTGGCCGCCTACGGTGCCATTGGGGCAGGAATTCCGCCATATGAGATCAAGAATATCACCGCCGTGGTGAAAGCCTATTCCAGCGCCGTAGGCGCGGGCGCTTTTGTCAGCGAGATCTTCGGTGAGGAAGCGGACGAGCTTCGCCGCCGCGGCGGAGACGGAGGCGAGTACGGAGCCACCACCGGCCGTCCGAGACGGATGGGCTGGTTCGACGCCGTGGCGTCCCGCTATGGCTGCCGTATCCAGGGAGCCACCGAGGCCGTCCTGACCGTCCTGGATGTCCTCGGATATCTGGAGGAACTTCCGGTCTGCATCGGTTACGAGATCGACGGTAAAGTAACCAAAGATTTCCCAACCACCGTCAACCTGGAAAAAGTCAAACCTGTCTATACCACCCTTCCAGGCTGGAAATGTGAGATCCGCGGAATTAGGAAATACGAAGAGTTACCGAAAGCATGCCGGGATTATATTGAGTTCATTGAAAAAGAGCTGGAGGTTCCCGTCACGATGGTATCTAATGGTCCGGGAAGAGATGAGATTATTTATCGTAAGTAGTTTTTTTAAAATCCCAGAAATGGGTACAGAAAAGCCGCCCTTGTATACTTTGAACGGTTTATAAGGCGGCAATTCTGTTGCTTTTTATAAGGCCAACCTCTTGTATGAGGTGGTTGCTTTTTCAAAGCCAATCTTATTCTTCCTCCGAATTCTTCCTGCTTTTCAAATTTTCAATCAGCTTCAGATATACATAAGCTATCACCGGCAGTACAATGGTACAAAAGAGGGCGGCCATGAGACAGCTTTTGGCTAAGGGGCTGTCGATGACGGCAAAGATCAGGGTGGCCAGGTAGAGGAGGGCGATGAGGACCAGAACTACGATGGCGGCAATTCGTTTTTTATTCATGGCAGTTACTCCTTGTATTCAAGTGTTTTTTGCAACAGGACGGTAGGATTATTCCGCCAGACTTTCCCAAAGTTCATACAGTTGTGTCAGCTTTTGGGCGATTACTTCCTTCTCCTGATGGAGTTCCAGCAGTTTAGCGGCATCGGAGCAGACATCCGGCTGCACCAGCATGTCATCCAGTTCGGCGTCCCGTTCCTCCAGCTTTGTGATCTCATCCTCCGCCTTTTTCAAATCATTCTGGCGTTTGCGGATGCGGGCCTGTTCTTCCTTCTGGGCTTTCCAATCCTGCTTGATTTCGGAGACATCCGCGGCATGTGAAGTACCAACATTGTCATCCGGCGCCACATAAAGTTTATTCATCAAATCTTTCTTTTCCAGGTAATAATCATAATTTCCGATATAATTGATAAAAGTCTCCCCAGTCAGCTCCAAAATCCTTGTGGCCGTCTTATTGATAAAGTAACGGTCATGGGACACATACAAAACCGTCCCGGTATATTGGTTCAGCGCCTGCTCCAAAATCTCTTTCGACGTGATATCCAAATGGTTCGTCGGCTCATCCAGAATCAGAAAGTTGGCGTTGGACAGCATCAGTTTCGCTAAAGATACCCGTCCCCGCTCCCCGCCGCTTAAATCTCCAACCCGCTTAAACACATCATCCCCGGTAAATAAAAATGCAGCCAGTACATTGCGGATCTTCGTATTGTTCAAATCAGGATACGTATCCTGAAGTTCGTCAAACAAAGTCTTCTCCATATGGAGTACCTGGTGTTCCTGGTCATAGTACCCGATATGTACCTTAGACCCCAGCACAATCTCCCCGGAATCCGCCGGCAGCATATCATTGATAATCTTTAACAGCGTTGTCTTGCCGGTACCATTATTGCCGATGACAGCCACCCGTTCTCCCCGTTTGATCTCCATATCCACATGGGAAAACAGATGGTTGGAATCAAAGGATTTGCTTAAATCCCGCACTGTCAGCACATCATTGCCGCTGGTGATATTGGGCTCCAGCCGGATGTGCATCTCATCGTTGATTTCCACCGGCTTGTCCAGCACCTCGATTTTGGCAAGCATTTTCTCCCGGCTTTCCGCCCGTTTGATGGACTTTTCACGGTTGAAGGATTTTAATTTTGTGATAACCTCTTCCTGGTGGCGGATTTCCTGCTGCTGGTTTAAATACGCCTTTAACTGGGCGTCCCGCAGCATGGCTTTCTTCTCGCTGTACGCTGAATAATTTCCTATAAACACTGTTCCATGTCCGTTGTCCAGCTCGATGATCTTCCCAGCCACCCGGTCCAGAAAATACCGGTCATGGGCCACGATAATCACAGCCCCGCGGTAATTCAATAAATACGTTTCCAGCCAGGCAATGGACTCCATATCTAAATGGTTCGTCGGTTCGTCAAGCAGGATGAGATCCGGCTTGGACAGCAGCAGCTTTCCCAAAGAGACTCTGGTTTTCTGCCCGCCTGACAATGTGTGGATCTGCTTTGTAAAATCCTCCTCCGCAAATCCAAGTCCCTTTAAAACTCCGGTAATCTCACTCTGGCAGGCATATCCTCCCGCCAGTTCAAATTCATGGTTCAGTCTCGTATAGGTGGACAGCATTTCCTCAAGCTCCGCCCCCTCGGCGTGCTTCATCTCCACCTCCAGCGTCCGAATCCGCTCCTCCATGAGAAGCACGTCCCGCTTAACTTCCAACAGCTCTTCAAAAATAGACTTATGACTGGTTAAATCCTGGTGCTGGGCCAGATAACCCATGGTCTTACCCTTGGAAAGAACCACCGACCCCTCATCCGCTGTCAGTTCGCCCACAATTACCTTCAAAAGCGTGGATTTTCCGGCTCCGTTGATGCCTACAATGGCCGCCTTCTCCTGGTCTTCAATATGAAATGAAATATCTTCTATAATAACGTCAGTTCCAAATGCCTTGCTGACATGGCTGCATGTTAATATCATTAGTTCCTCCCTATCATCTGTGCCCTGCGGGCGGGTTGTGCTGCGCACAAGTAAAGTATACCCAAGGGCACCCGGTAATTCATGCCCTGCGGGCGGGTTGTGCTGCGCACAATAAGAGTATACCCAAGGGCACCCCGTAATTCATGCCCTGCGGGCGGGTTGTGTTGCGCACAATAAGAGTATAATATAGTAACACAAATTTTTCAAGGACGCAAAACCTGTTTGACATTGATTTAACAAGTAGGTATAATAAATACAGTGATTATAGTAAGGGAAGGTGAAGTGCCGTGGAACGGAAAGAGATCTCCAAAGCAGTCATCTCCAGACTTCCGAGATACTACCGGTATCTGGGAGAATTGATGGAAGATGGTGTGGAAAGAATTTCATCAAACGATTTAAGTATACGGATGAAAGTGACTGCGTCACAGATTCGCCAGGATTTGAACAACTTTGGCGGTTTTGGGCAACAGGGGTACGGTTACAACGTAAAGTATTTATATACGGAGATTGCCAAGATTCTGGGCATTGACCGCCAGCATAACCTGATTATCATCGGGGCCGGCAATTTAGGTCAGGCAATCGCCAACTATGCTAATTTTGAGAGGCGCGGATTTATCATCAAGGGGATGTTTGACACCAATCCCCGTCTGATCGGGCTGGTAGTCCGTGGAATTGAGATCCGCGGCGTGGAGGATTTGGAGAAGTTTATCGTGGACAATGACGTCCAGATCGCCGCGCTGACCATACCGAAGACCAAGGCGCCGGAACTTGCGGACCGTCTTGTAAAAGCAGGAATCAAGGCAATCTGGAATTTTGCCCATACCGATCTCGTCGTACCGGACGATGTCGTTGTGGAGAATGTCCACCTGTCAGAGAGCCTTATGCGTCTGTCCTACAAAGTGTGCAGCATGCAGGACCAGGAATCGGAGAGTGACAGCCAGTCATGATATTAGGAATCGGAACAGATATGATAGAGATTGCGCGAATTAGGAAGGCCTGTGAAAAAGAGGCCTTTCTGACGCGGACTTTTACCGAGCAGGAATGCCGGCAAGCAGATGGGAACGCCTCCATGCTTGCTGGCAATTTTGCTATCAAAGAGGCAGTAGCCAAATCCTTTGGGACCGGGTTTCGGACATTTATGCCGGGGGACATCGAGGTACTGCGTGACCCGCTTGGAAAGCCTTATGTGATCCTGTACGGAGGGGCGAAGAAAGCGGCAGAGAGGATGGGAATGAGCGTGATCCACGCCTCCATAACCAACACTGCCGAGTATGCCCTGGGGTTTGTTGTAGGGGAAGGAGAGAAGTAAATGAGAGTTCTGGTGTCGGGAAGTCAGATGAAAGAGATTGACCGGTATACCATTCAGGAGATTGGAATTCCCTCCATGGTACTTATGGAGCGGGCAGCTATGGCGGTGGCCGCGCAGGTGGAGCTTCGCTGTACGCGGGCAGACCGGATCTGGGCTGTCTGCGGCACCGGGAACAACGGGGCCGACGGTATTGCCGCAGCCAGGATGCTTTATCTCAAAGGATACCGGGTTTCCGTTCTTCTGTGTGGAGATGGAAACCGGGGCACCCCGGAATATCAGCAGCAGCTGGAGATAGCCAAAGCTTTAGAGGTGCCGGTGATGGAATATCAGGATTTTATTCCAGGTTCCTGTGATGTGATCATCGACGGCATTTTTGGCGTGGGACTGGGAAGAGCGATTGAGGGAGAATACCGGGAAGTCATTGAGATGCTGGAAAGCCGCCATGCCAGGGAAGTGATTGCCGTCGATATTCCGTCAGGCGTGCACAGTGATACGGGACAGATCATGGGGATTGTGTTGAAGGCCACGGCCACTGTGACCTTTGGATATGAAAAACTGGGCACGGTGCTGTATCCGGGAAGAGCCTGCTGTGGGGAAGTGATTATCGCAGATATTGGATTCCCGTGGATCAGCTATGAGAAATCTCTATTAAGCAGCCGGGAGATGATGTACCGGGGAATCCGTTTTTTTACCTATGATACAGAGGATGCTGCCAGACGGCCCAAACGGCCGGCGGATGCCAATAAAGGAACCTTCGGAAAAGTCCTTGTCGTGGCAGGCTCTAAGAATATGAGCGGAGCGGCATATTTAAGCGCTCTGTCGGCTTACCGCATGGGAGCAGGTCTTGTAAAGATTCTGACGGTGGAAGAGAACCGGGAGATTCTTCAGACACAGCTGCCGGAGGCAATTTTAGAAACCTATAAACCGCCGGTAATGCAGGAAGGGGCGCCAGTCAGCCTGGAATATGAGGATTTCAGCCGGGAGCCGGAAACATTGGATGCACCGGGCGTGCCTGACCTGCAGCATCCTGCGGGAACCCAAAGTGGTTTTGACCGCTTGGATGCTCAGATTGCCGCGGCCTGCGACCTGGCCGGCGTGATTGTGCTGGGCCCCGGGCTTGGCCGGGAACCATACGTGGAGCAGCTGGTGAAGAGCGTATTGACCCACGCCTATGTTCCCATCGTCATCGATGCGGACGGCCTGAATGCTATCGCAGACCACCCGGAGCTGACCCAGTATTACACAGAGAACATTATCATCACGCCCCATGTTGGGGAGATGGCCAGACTGACTGGCCTTACTATTGCAAAGATCAAGGAGAACCCCATAGACACGGCCCTGGATTACAGCAGCCGCCATGGCATCACCTGTGTGTTAAAGGACGCTGTGACCGTGGCCGCCGGCAGGGAGGGCCAGGTGTATTTAAATACCAGCGGAACCAGCGCCATGGCGAAAGCGGGCTCGGGCGATGTGCTGACAGGGGCCATCGCGGGACTGCTGGCCCAGGGGGAGGACAATTGGGAAGCCGCCATTCTTGGGGTTTATCTGCACGGGGCGGCCGGTGACCGGTGTCTGGAACGGTTTGGTCCCCACGGTCTGCTGGCCGGAGACATTACAAATGAACTGGGAGTGATATAATATGAACATTTCAATACAGAACTATTTGCAGAACTACATGATGAATCAATCACAGAATCATTTTCAAATGGAGGCGGATGTCATGAGACCCTATACCAGAACCTACGCGACCGTGAATCTGGATGCGCTGAGTGATAATTTAAAAGCGATGAAGGCCAATTTAAATCAGGGAACCGGGATCATCGGTGTGGTGAAAGCGGATGCGTATGGCCACGGAGCGGTGCCGGTGGCGAGAGCCATTGACGGGTATGTCTGCTGCTATGCGGTGGCGACTGTGGAGGAGGCCATGCAGCTGAGACGCCACGGGATTATGAAGCCGGTGATGATTCTCGGCGTCACCCATGAGTTTCACAACCGCGAGATGATCAGATATGGCATCCGGCCCACAATTTTCACCATGGACCAGGCGAAGAAGCTGTCGGAAACCGCTGTGTCCATGCATAAGCCCGCCATCGTTCATCTGGCGGTGGACACCGGCATGAGCCGCATTGGAATGGAGCCTTCGAAGGAGAGCGCCGACATGGTGAAGGAGATGAGCCAGCTGCCCTCTCTCCAGCTGGAAGGATTGTTTACCCATTTTGCCAAGGCCGATGAGGTGGATAAAACTTTCACGGCCCAGCAGTTAAACAAGTACAGGGACTTTGTGAAAATGCTGAAGGAGCGGGAGATCCACATCCCGGTCAAGCATTGTTCCAACAGTGCCGGCATCATCGATATCAGGGAAGCTGACTTAAACGCGGTGCGGGCCGGCATTTCCATGTACGGGCTGTATCCTTCCCAGGAGGTGGATACGTCCAGGGTTCTTCTGGCGCCGGTCCTGGAGTGGAAGAGTTTTATCACCTATGTCAAAAAGATTCAAAAGGGCACGCCGGTCAGCTATGGCGGAACCTTCGTGGCGGATCAGGAAATGACGATTGCCACCATCCCGGTTGGTTACGGGGACGGTTATCCCAGAAACTTGTCGGGCAAAGGCCGTGTCCTGATTCACGGAAAGTCCGCCAGAATTCTGGGCCGTGTCTGTATGGACCAGATGATGGTGGATGTGACGGACATCCCCGGGGCCAGTGTAGACGATGAGGTGACGCTGATCGGATCTGAGCAAGAGGACCGGATCACAGTGGAAGAGATGGCAGACACCGGCGGCGGATTCCACTACGAGATCCTCTGTGATATCAACAAACGCGTTCCCAGAGTCTATCTAAAAGGGGGCCAGATCGCCGGTAAAAAAGATTATTTTAAAGAACGGTATGAGAACCCGCGTTAGAACCGGTGAATCGGCGTTAACAGAAAACTTGTCTTATTCATATGATAGAAGGTGTAGAGTAGTGTATACACCGGCACAAACAGGTCAATACTACAAGTATAAATTCATTGACGGAGAGTGTAAACGTGATTATAAGACGAGGCGATATCTATTATGCGGATTTGAGACCGGTGGTCGGTTCAGAGCAGGGCGGCATCCGTCCGGTGCTCATCATACAGAATGATGTAGGAAACAAACACAGCCCCACAGTGATCTGTGCGGCTATTACCTCAAAGATGAACAAGGCCAAGCTGCCCACCCATGTGGAGCTGGATACCAAGAAATGTGATATGATCAAGGATTCTGTGATTCTGCTGGAGCAGCTGCGGACCATTGACAAACAGCGTTTGAAAGAGAAGATCTGCCATATCGACGAGGAGCTGCTGCGAAAAGTGGACACCGCCCTGATGGTAAGCTTAGAGCTTTCTACATAGAGCGGCATTGACGAAAGACGTAGAATCTGTTATAGTTGCAAAGGATATGTTACCAATGAAGAGGGAAAAGAGGGAATTTTAAGGGTTTATGGACGATAGTTATTGGCCGCTCAGTTTGGCTGTATTTATCGCGTTTCTGATTGTGGAAGCGGTATTTTACGGATTCGGGGCGGCGATTCAGAATGTAAATGCGAATGACCTGGAAAAGGAGATGCTGAATGGCAATAAGAAAGCCCAGCATCTGCTGCGGATTGTGAACCGCCCGACCAGGTTTGTGAATTCAATACAGATTGTCACCAATTTGATTGGCATTGTTATCGGCGCCTATATTGTGGGCGCCTGGAGGCGGAAGCTGGAGCATCTGTTTCTGATGAGAGGCGAACAGCTGTGGATTCCTATCCTCAGCATGGTTGTGACCAGTATTTTGATTCTGGTGCTGTTAATCAGCTTTGGAATTGTGATCCCCAAGCGGTGTGCCGCCAAGAACCCGGAGAAGTGGGGTTACGCCCTGGTTTCCGTGGTGGGAGTGGTGAGTATCGCGCTGATGCCGTTTATCTGGGCAGTGACCGGTATTTCCTATGTGGTGCTGCGGCTGGTGGGCATCGATATGAACGCGGAGGATGACAATGTGACGGAGGAGGACATCATGTCCATGGTCAATGAGGGCCATGAACAGGGTGTCTTAGAAGCCAGTGAGGCGGAGATGATTACCAACATTTTCGAGTTCACGGATAAGGATGCGGGCGATATTATGACCCACAGAAAGAACCTGGCGGCACTGGACGCGGAGATGACACTGAAGGACGCGGTCAGCTTTATTCTGAAAGAAGGGAAGAATTCCAGATTCCCGGTTTACCAGAAGGATATCGATGACATTATCGGACTTCTCCATATGAAGGATGCACTGATCTGTGCAGAACAGGAAGGAAACCGGGAGAAGCCAATCGGGGAAGTGCCGGGGCTTTTGCGGGAAGCCCGCTTTATCCCGGAGACCAGAAAGTTAAGCTCTCTGTTCCAGGAGATGCAGTCTCAGAAGATACATATGGAGATTGTGGTGGATGAGTATGGTCAGACGGCCGGAATTGTCACCATGGAGGATATCCTGGAAGAGATTGTAGGCAATATTTTGGATGAGTACGACGTGGATGAGGAGTTTGTGGTCCAGTCGGCGGATGGGTATGTGATGAATGGCATGACGCCTTTGGAGGACGTGGCGGAGACGCTTTCTATTGAGTTTTCTGAGGAAGATTACGATTCCTATGATACCATGAACGGATTTTTGATATCGAAGCTTGACCGGATTCCTCAGGAAGATGAGGACTCGGAGGTGGAGTTTGAGGGATATATTTTCAAGATTATCAGTGTGGAGAACAAGATGATCCGCTCGGTGAAGGTGACCCCGGTTCCTGAGAGGAAGATGCGGGAGGACCAGCCGGGAAGCGGTGGGAAGGAAGACTTGGAGGAATCACAGGGATAGAGAAACAGGAACAGGAACAAGTCAGACAGGCTAAAAAGGAGGACGCCCCCAGCAAGGCGTTCCCTTTTTTCTGTCTCGCGGCAAAAGAGTAAGGGGAGTTTTATGAGACAGTTATTACTAGATACGAAGACAATGATGCAGGACAAAATATTCCTTAGCAAGGCGGTGCGGATCGCACTGCCGGTGGCTATGCAGGGAATGTTAAACACCGTGGTAAACTTAGTGGACAACTTGATGATTGGGAGCCTCGGTTCCACGGCCATCGCCTCGGTGGGGCTGGCCAACAAGGTGTTTTTTGTATACTCGCTGCTGGTGTTTGGTGTGGTCAGCGGTTCGGGTATCCTGGCGGCCCAGTACTGGGGAAACGGGGATGTGAAGAATATCCGGAAGGTGCTGGGACTGGCCCTGATGATTGCGCTGACGGCATCGATACTGTTTTTGCTCCCGGCCCGGGTAAATCCACAGATGATAATGCGGATTTTTACCACCAGTGAAGCCAGCATTCAGATGGGAGCGTCCTATTTGGCGGTGGCGGCGCTGACATATCCCTTCTATGCGGTGACGACGACGTATGTGGCCATGCTCCGGGCGGTGAACCGGGTGAAGGCGCCGGTGGTCATCAGCTGCTTTACGATTTTTATTAATATTATTTTCAACTACATATTGATTTTCGGAAAGTTCGGCGCGCCGGCGCTGGGCGTGGTCGGCGCGGCGATCGCAACGCTGCTTGCCCGTGTGACGGAAGCCGTTGCCATCCTCTGTGTGGTATATGGGACGAAAACGCCGCTGGCCTGCCATGTCAGGGAATTGTTTGGATATTCAAAGGCATTTTTAAGACAATTCCTGGTGACAGCGTCGCCGGTGATTGCCAACGAGTTTGTCTGGGGGCTGGGAACGACTATCTATTCCATGGCTTACGGGCGCATGGGGGATGACGCGGTGGCGGCCATTACCATTGCCACCACCATCCAGGATATTGTGGTGGTGCTGTTCCAGGGACTCAGCGCCGCCACGGCGGTAATCCTGGGCAACGAGCTGGGAGCCGGAAAGATCAAGCTGGCGGAACGGTATGCCAAGAACTTCTTTATCCTGCAGTTTCTGGTGACGGTGGCGGCCGCCCTGGCCTGTGTGGCAACCAGGTGGGGCGTGATCAGCCTATACCAGCCTGGAATCTCGGATGCGGTCGCCATGGATGTGAGCAAGTGTCTGATTATGTTTGCCTGCTTTATGCCGTTTAAGATGTTTAACTATGTCAATGTGGTGGGCGTGCTGCGAAGCGGCGGCGACACCGGGATGTGTCTGTTTATTGACACCAGCGGTGTGTGGGTGATTGGAATACCGCTGGCGTTTATTGGAGGGCTGGTGTTAAAGCAGCCGATTTATATTGTGTATGGAATGGTGATGCTGGAGGAAGTGTATAAGGCGATACTGGGGTATTGGCGGTACCGGCAGAAGAAGTGGCTGCGGAATCTGGCGGCGGAAGTTTAGGTAGAATTGATAAGAGGAGCGAATTCGCAAGGGAAAGCGGACTCGCTCTTTTTTTGCTTTTCCATAAAAAACGATAAGCAATTTTAAAAATAGACAAATATTGACAGAAAAATTTGTTAAAAAGTGTGAATTGAAATATTGATACATTAGTGATATATTACTGATATACTAATAAGATGGTAGACGGTAATCGAGTAAAAAAGTAAGTAAAAACAAAGAGGGAGAAGGAGAAGAAACATGGCGATCAGGAACAATGAAAATCCGGTAATGGAGACAGTTGCGGTAAACCGCAACCAAATTGAACATCGTGCAACCTGGATGGGGTTAATTTACGATGAGATGAAAAAAGAAGGTCTGGATGCGGAGGGCATCATCAGACGAGCGATTAAGCGGACCGGCATAATCCATGGGGAGGGGTTCAGGGCCCAGTGCGCGGACCCGGAGGACGGATGCGAGTTCTGCAAGGTATTTTTGGGCACGGAGGACAGTGTAGGGCCTCAGACCTTTGGCATGGATCAAATCTGTTCCGACAAGGACAACGTAACGGTGGAATTCCATTACTGCGCATTGGTAAATGCATGGAAGAAGCTTGGCTTTGACGATGAGACCTGTGCGCTGTTATGTGACGTCGCCATGGATGGGGACCGCGGCATCGCCGAGGCTATGGGGATGACATTGGAATTGACGGACACTATCGCAAAGGGATGTGAGACATGTAAACTGCATTTTCATAAGTAATGTGATTAAACGGGGGTTCAAAGACTAGGAGGAGGTCTGGTAATATGAAGAAGAGATTTTTAATGATAGGTTTATCTGTGGTATTGGGGAGTACTATGATGTTAGCGGGCTGCAGTAATGGCGGCAGCGGTCAGGGGACAACGACGGGAACAGCCGCGGCAGCGAAGGAGAAGACGGCAGAGGCTTCAAATGACGCGGCAGCGGATGACACCAAGGCAGCCGGCAGCGAGGCAGGAAGCGGAGCGGTGACAAAGGAGAATGCCAAATGGAAGGTTGGCTTGACTATCACGGATCTCACTGTGCCGGTGTGGGATGATTACGCCCAGGCAGTTAAGAAATACGGCGAGGCAGAGGGAATGTATGTGAATATCGTCAGCCCCGAGGGCAACGCGGCCGAGCAGATATCCCAGATGGAAAATTTTGTAACCGATGGTTATGATGTGATTGTTGTCAGTGCGGCGGACAATGAGTCCATGGGGCAGGAAGCCAAGAAGGTAACCGATGAGGGGGTCATCGTGTTCTCCCAGGGCTATGAATTTGACAATTACTCAGCAGCTATGCTGGAGGAAAAACAGGTATTTGGGTATCATACGGCGGAGATGGCATCGAGATGGATTAACGAGAAATATCCGGATGGAAAGTGCAAGGTGATCGTGGCCGGCAACCAGACCATTCCGCTGATGATGGAGCGGACCGAAGGTATTTACAACGGTCTCAAGGAATTTGCGCCTAACGCGGAGGTGGTAGCCACTGTTTACGGCTCCAATGAGGAGGAGTTCCTTCCGATGATGGAAAATGCCTTCACTGCCAATCCGGATGCCAACATGGTGATTTCTTACTGTGCAGGCGGAGCGCTGGCGGCCCGGGAGGCGGCAAAAGGCATGGGATTGGCTTCCGATGATTTCGGTATTTTCTGCACGGACTGTGACGACGGGGTGGCGGATGCCATTTACAATGATGATTTAATCCGGGGCGGTTTAAGCATGGGCGGCGGCGATTACATGGCCAAAGCGGTGGTGGAGACGTTGGTCAAGATGTTAAACGGCGAGGAGTATGACAAGGTTATCAATTTCCCGGAGATCGAAGTGAATAAGGATAATGTGTTGGAGCAGGCGGATGCACTGGGCTACAAGGTTCAGTCTGCCAGATAATCAGAACATGATTGTGTGAACATGCAGGGCGGCGCGGCCAGTCCGTAAGTTCTTCCTGCATGTTTCCTATCTGAAAGGATGAGTGCAGATGGATAATAATACAGCGCTTGAACTGAAACATATCGTAAAACAGTATCCCGGTGTCCTGGCTCTTGACGAGATGAGCATCACCTTTCGTAAAGGCGAGATCCATGCCCTGCTGGGAGAAAACGGCGCCGGGAAGTCGACACTGATCAAGATCTGTACCGGCGCCATACGGCCGACTTCCGGTACGATTGTGACTAACGGGCAGGAATTACCCTATATGACGCCCCAGTTGTCGGAGCAGAATGGCATCGCGGTGGTCTATCAGGAGTTGAATCTGGTGAACGAACTGTCCGTAGCGGAAAATGTCTACTTAGGCCAGAGAATCGGCGGAAAGCACATGTACCGCCAGAGTGTGATGGAGAAGAAAGCCCAGGAACTGCTGGACCGTCTGGAGATGAATATTCCGGCTTCGGCCTTAATCAAAGAGTTAAGTCCCGGCTACCAGCAGCTGGTGGAAATCGCAAAGGCTCTGAGTCTTGACGCCAGAATACTGATTCTGGATGAACCGTCGGCGGCGCTGACGGACAGCGAGGTGCAGAAACTGTTTAAGACGGTGCTCAAGATGAAGGAGATGGGGACTACCGTCATTTATATCTCCCACCGTCTGGATGAGATTTTCCAGATCGCGGACCGGGTGACGGTGCTTCGGGACGGATGCAAGATACAGACTCTGGATGTGAAAGATACTAACAAGGATATGCTGATCAGCCTGATGGTTGGGCGGGAGATGACGGAAGTTTATCCGACAAGACGGCTTTTGCCGGATCAGGAACGGGAACCGGAGGTGGTGCTGGAGGTGGACCACTTGACGGGCAATGGGTTAAAGGACATTTCCTTCCAGGTGAAAAAGGGGGAGATTCTGGGACTTGGCGGCCTGGTGGGAGCGGGGCGCACGGAACTGGCGCAGATGCTGTTCGGCGTTGTCAAAAAAGAGGCCGGGGTGATTCGGATTCATGGGCGAGAGGTGCAGTTTCACTCTCCCACGGAAGCTATTGAGCATGGTATCGCCCTGGTCCCGGAGGACCGGAAGGCTCAGGGGCTGATTCTGAACATGAGTATTGAGAAAAACATTTCCCTGGCATCACTTAAGAGGATGTCTAAAGGGCTGGTCATCAATAACCGGACGGAACAAGACACGGCCAAAAACTATGCAAAATCCCTGAAACTAAAGGCAGCCAGCCTGGAGTTTGATGCGGATACCCTAAGCGGCGGCAACCAGCAGAAGATTGTATTGGCAAAATGGATGGCGACGGAGCCGGAACTGATCATTCTGGATGAGCCGACGAGAGGTGTGGATGTCGGTGCAAAATATGAGATTTATCTCCTGATGCACGAGATGATTGAAGCTGGGAAAACCCTGATCATGATTTCTTCCGAGATGGAGGAGTTAATCAACATGTCCGACCGTATCATTGTGCTGAGTGAGGGCCGGCAGGCGGGGGAACTGGAAAAGTCGGAATTTAACCAGGAGACCATATTGAAATATGCGTCCGGTGCCAAGGTGAAGGAGGTTCGCTGATGAGTGCGAAAATAGACAGAAAAAAGATTTTGAAACAGTATGGCATTACGCTGGTATTGCTGGCCTTATGTATCTTATTTACGATATTAAATCCCGTATTTTTCACGCTGAGGAATATCATGAATGTGATGCGGCAGATGTCCATGATCGGAATCGCTTCGGTGGGCGGTATGTTCGTGATTATCCAGGGAGGGATTGACTTATCGGAGGGGGCGGTTGTATCATTTGTAAATGTAGTATGCGCGTGGCTGATGATGAACGCGGGGGTGTCTCCGGCGGTGGCAATTCTGGCAAGTCTGATTGTTTCGGCAGTGATCGGGTATGTAAACGGAGTGCTGGTGACCAGGGCGAAAATGCCGCCGTTGATTGTCACACTGGCGATGCAGGGCGGGCTGTACGGCATTTCCTATATCATCACCAACAGCCATTCTATCGCCGGGTTTCCGGACAGCTTCCGGTTTATCGGGCAGGGTTATATTGGCTTTCTTCCGGTTCCCGTGGTACTGATGGTGGTGATTCTGGCAGTCGGGTGGTTTGTACTGAATAAGACGTATTTTGGCCGTTATATTTACGCTATTGGGGGAAATGATGACGTAGCCAGACTCTCCGGCATCCGGGTAAACCGCATTCGGCGGATCGTGTATATGCTGGGAGGGTTGTTTGCGGGCGTATCCGGGGTGATTTTCCTCTCGCGGCTGATGTCCGGACAGGCCAATACGGGAATGGGATTTGAGATGGATGTGCTGACTGCGCTGGTGCTGGGCGGCGTCAGTATTAACGGAGGATCGGGGAAGATTTTCAACGCGGTCATGGGGGTGGCGATTATCGGCGTGTTGAATAACGGTCTTGTTTTGATCAATGTGAACCAGCATGTGCAGGAGGTGATTAAGGGCGTGGTTTTGATCGCTGCGGTGGCGTTTGACTGTATTTCGAAAAATAAGGGGTCTTCACAGGAAGCATAAGACGGCCGGAATGGGGGATTCTGGAAGGAAACCGGCAGGAGCGGATTGGCGTGTGGGGGCAATGCGAAAGGAGAAGGAATTCGTATGGAGTATGCAGAGCATTATTGCTATGTGGAACCGGATGTGAGACTGCATTACATTGATGAGGGGAACGGGCGGCCGATGCTGTTTGTGACAGGATTTGGGGGCAGCGCCCAGGGGTTTGAGCATCAGATTGAGTATTTCAAACAGTGGTTTCGGGTGATCGCGGTGGACCCGCGCAATCATGGAAAGTCCTCGTATTCTATGAGGGGAAATACATATGCGCAGCAGGGGCGTGATATCGGGAAGCTGATTGAGACGCTTGGGCTCTCCCATATCATTTTGGCGGGCTGGAGCTTTGGGGCTTACGCGGCGCTCAATTATCTGGAGCAGTTTGGGATGGAGCGGGTGGACGCGTATCTCACGCTGGACAATCCGGTGTGCGCGGTCTTGGAGGACCCGAAGGAGTTTCGGGCAGGGGATCTGGATATGCTGCGGGAATTCCATTTCCGGTATTTTCAGTCGGAGGAGGGATTTCGGGAGTTTGTGGTCAGGAACTTTATTGACGGAATCTTCTTCATCCATCCGCCGGAGGAAAAGGCAGAGCGGGACAAGGTGCTGAATTCCTGTCTTCGGCTGCCTCTGGAAGTGGGGGACCAGTTGATTGTGGACGGGCATTTGACGGACAAGAGAGCCGTGATGAAGGCGGTGGATGAGAAACTGCCGTGTCTGTTCTTTGTGGCGGATTACCGGAAAGAGGAAGGGCTTTTGTGTATTCCCAGGGATTATCCGCACAGTGAGGTGGTGACGCTTGGAAACCATATGATGTTTTATGAGTTTCCGGAGGATTTCAACCGGATTGTAGAGGACTTTTTGCGCAGGCATGGGTTATGGACAGGTGACTGTGAAGATCGGAGGGAATGTTAATATGAAGAAAATAATCAATGCGCCGGCAGACTTTGTGCAGGAAACCGTGGAGGGGATTATCGCCGCCTACGGCGACCGGCTGACTCTGCTGAATGGAGATTTTCGTATGGTGATGACGAAGAAACCGCGGGGAGACGGCAAGGTGGGGATTGTGACCGGCGGAGGGAGCGGGCATCTGCCGCTGTTTCTGGGCTATGTGGGGGAGGGCATGGTAGATGGCTGTGCCGTAGGCAATGTGTTTGCCTCCCCGTCATCCGGCAAGATGGCAGATTTGATCAGAGCCTGCAATCATGGCGGTGGTGTGCTGTGTCTGTACGGAAATTACGGCGGAGACAATATGAATTTTAAAATGGCCTGTGATGAGGCGGAATTTGATGATATCGAGACGAGAATTGTCACAGCGGCCGACGATGTGGCATCTTCCCCGGCGGAAACCGCGCAGAAGAGACGTGGAGTCGCGGGACTGATCTACGCCTACAAGATTGCGGGAGCGGCCGCCGATGAGGGAAGGAATTTGGATGAAGTAGCCGGGGCTGCCTGGAAAGCATTAAGTAATATCCGCAGTATGGGGGTCGCCTTATCACCCTGTATCGTTCCTGAGGTCGGGGTGCCTACCTTTACGATCGGGGCGGACGAGCTGGAGATTGGAATGGGGATTCACGGAGAGAAGGGGATCGAGGTCTGCAAGATGATGACGGCTGATGAGATTGGGACTGTGATTCTGGATAAACTTCTGGCGGATCTGCCGTTAAAACATGGGGACGAAGTCTCCGTTATGATTAACGGCCTGGGATCGACACCGCTGGAGGAACAGATGATTATTTACCGGTCAGTGCATCAAAGGCTTGATGAGATGGGGGTATCCGTCTTCATGCCGCATATTGGAGAATTCGCTACCTCCATGGAGATGGCAGGACTATCGGTGACAGTGTTTAAGCTGGATGAGGAGCTTAAGAGGCTTCTGCGGGCGCCTGCGTCCACGCCGTTTTATACAAATGCGAATAAGCAGCCGGACGTGCAGTCACATTAGAGAGAGGGGAAGCAGGATGGATATACAGAATATCAAAGCGGCAGTATTGGCGGTTTCTGAAAAGATGACGGAGCAGAAGGATTATTTGATTCTGCTGGACCAGCAGAATGGAGACGGGGACCTGGGACTTTCCATGTGCGGAGGTTTTGGCGCGCTGTGTGAATTTCTGGAAACTGTGGATGAGACCGATTTAGGCAGGGTGTTTCTGATGGGGGCGAAAACCTTCAACGAGGCGGCACCGTCTTCCCTGGGTACGATTCTCTCATTCGGGATGATGGGGATGGCAAAATACCTGAAAGGGAAGACAACATTTACCCAGGAAGATATGACGGAGGCTCTGCAGGCGGGTGTGGACAATATAATGGCAAAGGCCGGCTCCAGGGTTGGAGAAAAGACGATTCTGGATGCGTTGGCGCCGGCGGTGGAGGAACTTCGCAGACGCGGCGGGGAAGACCTGGCCGTGGCCTGTGAGGCCGCCGCGGCAGCGGCCGGCCGGGGGTCTGAGAGCACAAAAGAGATGAAATCGGTTCACGGAAGGGCTGCTTACTATGCGGAGAAGAGTATAGGCGTTTTAGACGGCGGGTCCGTGGTGGGGAAACTGATCTTTGAGGGGATCGCAGATTCTGTAAAATCGTAAAATAAGTTTTAATATGAAGAAAATTGTGGTATAATGTGAACACTTGGCGAGGTGTTTTCGAGTTTAGTGACTATGGTATAATTTACGTAATATGGCGGACGGAGTGTTGCGGCTAATAAGATAAGGTGAGGGTATTACTACTATGCAGAAGGTTGCGTTAAAAGATCAGGTATACAAAAGCATTTTACAGGAGATTCTGGATGGCAAATTCAGTATGGATTCGATCATCAATGAGAAGGTGCTGTCAGAGCAGTTTGCTGTCAGCAAAACGCCGGTAAGAGAAGCTCTGGTCAGACTCTGCAGCGAAGGCATCTTGGAAAATCTCCCCAGATATGGTTACCGTCTGATTCCTGTTACCCAGAATGAGATTCAGGAGATCATTGAATACCGGAAAGTGATGGAGGTGGAAGCCCTTCGCCTAAGCTTCGATTATATCGGTTCCTCAGACATCGAGAGACTGCGGCAGTTAGATGCGGTGGTCCAGGAGGCCGTCATATCAAAAGAGGATGCCCATTTAGCCTGGGAGAAAAACGAAAGTTTCCATTGGGAACTTGGTGAACTCTGCCCAAACCGCTATTTTAGGACCTCCATCAAAAATGCCTTAACCGTCGGCAACCGCTACGCCAACCAGTATTTCTCCAATATCTGGAAAGAAGAAAAACCGATGGACCGCAGCCATTCAAAAATCATTGAGGCGCTGGAGAGGAAAGATTTGGCGGAGGCGCAGAGGATTTTGATTTTTGATATTGAGTTGATGAAGGATACGTTTTTGTGATTAGAGAAAAATGCACTCACCCAGTAAAAAAATTTAAATAACCGGGTGAGTGTATTTTTTTCTTACACAGTTTTAATTTTAATTTCAATCCACAGAGATATCTGACGAAGATATCATATCAGAGAATAAAAAAAATGTCAATTGCAAACTTCTAAAAATAAAACAGTGAAGAAAAATATATTTGGTTTACAGACGATAGGGAGTGTGATATACTAATGACAGTTAGAAACTTATTGAAAGAATCGTAGATTCTTGGGTCCAGTAAATGGTAATGAGGGGTGATTACATGCAAAAATACTATTATTTTCTCAATCGAAAGAACAGTATGGATGGCTTTCGGGAATCAATTAACAGTCGCTTTTTTGTAGACAAATCGATGCTGATTGAAATAGTCAGTGATAAGATTTCGACAAAAGAGAAATGGATTTGTGTAAGCAGGCCACGACGATTTGGGAAGACCATGGCTTTAGAAATGTTGTCAGCTTATTATACTCAGGGAATGGATTCGGATTTTTTATTTGATAATCTGAAAATCAAAAATACAGTTGGCTATAATAAACATTTAAACGCTCATAATGTGGTGTGCATAAATTTTAATGATTATTTTGAAAATCATACGGTAAAAGAAGGGATAAAAATAATATCCGAAAGATTAGTCCACGATTTAAAACTAACATATCCAAGTATTCTGAAAGAAGAAAAGGACTTAATACTTTGTCTTGATATGATTACACAGGTGAGTGGAGAGAAATTTATTTTTTTAATTGATGAGTGGGATTGTGTATTCCGTTTTCATAAAGGAGAGGATGAAGAGCAAAGATTATTTTTGAGCTTTATGAAGTTACTGTTAAAAGATAAAACTTATGTAGAATTAGCTTATATTACAGGGATTCTTCCAATCAAAAAATACAACACAGGATCTGCTTTAAATATGTTCCGGGAATATACAATGCTGGACCCTAAAAAGCTGGCTCCTTTCTTTGGGTTTTCAAATCTTGAAATAGAAAAACTCTGTAAGAGTGAGAAAGGAGTTGGGATTGAACAGTTAAAAGAATGGTATGATGGATATTATATGCCTGAGATTGGAGATGTTTACAATCCACGTTCTGTTGTGGAGGCACTTGAAGAAAATTTGTGCAGGGATTATTGGAATAAAACGGGAGGATTTTCTGAATTAGAAGAGTATATCACCATGAATTTTAACGGATTAGGTGAAGATGTGGCTGCATTAACGGCAGGACAGGAAATTACAGTCAATGTGTTGGGGTTCTCTAATGATTTAGATAGTTTTCAGGATAAGGATGAAGTGTTGACTGCATTAATTCATCTTGGGTATTTAACTTATAAAGATGGTAAAGTCAGAATACCCAATAAGGAGATAAAAGAAGAATTTGTCAATAGCATTAAAAAACTGTCATGGGGATCTGTATCATTGCTGTTAAAACAATCAAAAGAATTGTTAGATGTATTATTAAAGCGTGATGAAAAAGCAGTTGGGCAGATGTTGGAAAGTGTACATGATGGTATGCAGGAATTTAAAGAATATAATAATGAGCATACATTAAAGTGTGTGATCCATCTTGCTTTTTATGCGGCAGCAGATGATTATGAACTACGGTTCGAAAATACCGCTGGAAAAGGTTATGCTGATTGCAGTATGATTCCTAAAAGACCCGGAATTCCAGGGGTCATTTTGGAACTGAAATATGATGGAAGAGTAAATGAAGCAATTGAACAGATTAAGAGAAAAGACTATATAAAAGTTTTTGATGAAAGTGTAAAGAGTATTTATTTGGTTGCTATTAATTATAATAAAAAAACGAAAAAACATCAATGTAAGATAGAAGTAGTGAATAGCAACTAGTGGAAGGCAGCGGGACTATATTTTCCGGCATGTCGTATTCAAAAGGAGGAGAGTATCATTTATTTAGCACATATCAGTGAAGATAAGCGCCGACAGCAAAGTTTGCTGGCCCACCTTACGGAAACGGCAGAGTCAGCCGGTGGATTTGCAGCTGCGTTTGATTGCGGTGGCTGGGGATATGGATGTGGTCTGTTACATGATGTTGGTAAGTATTCGCAAAAGTTTCAGGAACGTCTGCACGGAGGCCCAATTACCGATCATGCCACGGCAGGAGCCAAGGAGCTTTATGCGCTGAATAATATGATAGGAGTTTACTGTATATCAGGACATCACTCAGGTCTGCTGGATGGTGGAAACATTGCTGACGTTGGCGGTGATGCTACCTTATATGGCAGGATGCAAAAAGAAGTAGAAGATTACCAGGCGTATCAAACAGAAATACAATTACCTGAATTCCCCCCAATTCCATTAAAACCGTTAGGAAAAGGCGGGTTTAGTTATTCCTTCTTCATTCGGATGCTGTTTTCCTGTCTGGTTGATGCAGATTATTTAAATACAGAATCTTTTATGACGAATGGGACAGTACAAAGAGGGGCGTTTGATTCAATTGAGGTACTGTTTGAGCGATTAGAGCAGCATGTAGAACCGTGGTTAAACAATGTTGACAATACGACTGTGAATGGAAGAAGGACAGCCATTTTAAAGGCCTGTTTAAAAAGGGGTTTAGATCCCATGGGACTTTTCCAGTTGACGGTCCCGACCGGAGGAGGGAAAACGGTATCTTCCCTTGCATTTGCCCTTCAACATGCAAGAAAATACAATTTGGACCGTGTGATCTATGTCATTCCTTATACGTCGATTATCGAACAAAATGCCCAGGTTTTTAAAGATATATTAGGCGCCGGTAACGTGCTGGAAGATCATTGTCATGTGGTATATGAAAATCCTGACGAATTAAATGTAATTCAGTTAGCATCAGAGAATTGGGACTGTCCGATTGTGGTAACTACGAATGTCCAATTCTTTGAATCCCTGTTTGCCAATAAAACATCGAAATGCCGGAAACTGCACAATATTGCCAACAGTGTCATTATTTTTGATGAAGCCCAGATGCTTCCTGTGAATTATTTGAAACCATGTATTCAGGCGATCAGTGAACTGGTTTGCAATTACCATTGCACTGCTGTTCTCTGCACGGCGACGCAGCCGTCATTAAAACAATTTTTCCCCAGGCAGTTTAAAATCTCGGAAATATGTCCGGACGTTATCGATCAATATGAATTTTTTAAACGTACTATTTTGAAAAATGCAGGTGAAATGACGGAAGAAGCGTTAGTATCCAGACTAAAGAAACAGCCCCAGTCACTTTATATCTTAAACAGCAGAAAACGTGTTCAAAGGATTTATAATTCTTTACAGGGGGAGGATGGAACGTTTCATTTATCCACCTTTATGTATCCGAAACACAGAAAAAGACTGCTGCGTACCATAAGAGAACGTTTAAAAGCAGGAGAGCCATGCAGGCTCATTGCCACCAGTCTTGTGGAGGCGGGAGTGGATTTTGATTTTCCTGCTGTGTACCGGGAACTGGCTGGAATTGATTCTATGATTCAGGCTGCCGGGCGATGTAACAGAGAGGGTAAACGTCGGTGTGAGGACTGTGAGACCATCATATTCAAATTAGAAGAGGAACATGGAATTTCAATTCCTCAATCATTAAAACAGCCGGTTAAAGCCGCCGAACAGGCTGCAGAGCGATATGACGATTTGGCATCGCTGGAAGCAATTGAGATGTACTTTCAACGGCTGTACAAATATAAAGGAGAAGGTCTTGACGCGAAGGAAATCATCCGGCAGATGGATGATGGAATAAAATCGAAATCATTTCCATTTGCGACTGTTGCAAAGCAATTTAGACTGATTGAACATAATACCGTGACAATCTTAATTGACAGGGAGCCGGAAGCAAAACTGATTGTAGAAAGACTGAGAAGAGGAGAGAGTTCCCGTCAATTAGTCAGAGATGCCGGCGGGTACTGTGTCAATATTTATGACGTGGATTTCGAAAAATTGAATGGAGCGGGAAGACTTGACGCGCTTCCATTAGATTTTTATATTCTGCGAAATAAAGAACAATATTCAGAAGAAAAAGGCCTGGAAATCCAGGTGGAGAGAGGGGAGGCCGTTATCTTTTAAAATGAATGAAAAATGAAAAAGGAGGAATTTCATGAGCCACGGAGTAACGGTCCGGGTGTGGGGAGAAGCAGCTCTCTTCTCACGGCCTGAGATGAAGGTGGAACGATGCAGCTATGATGTCATGACCCCATCTGCCGCAAGGGGGATTTTGGAAGCCATTTACTGGCATCCGGGGATGCGCTGGGTGATTGACAGAATCCACGTGAAAAAACCAATTCAATTTACCACGATACGGAGAAATGAGGTAAAAAACAAGGTGCTGGCCAGCAACGTTTTGTCGGCGATGAACGGGGCGGACAAACTCTTGTATATCAGCAGTAAGGAGGATATTGTACAGAGAGCTGCCATTCTATTGAAGGATGTAGAATATGTTATAGAGGCGCATTTCGACATGACGGAGCAGGCTAATGACAGTGATAATCCGGGAAAGTTTAAAGATATCATTATGCGGCGGTTAAGAAAAGGGGAATGCTACCATATGCCGTATTTTGGATGCAGAGAATTCCCAGCTAATTTTGAATTGCTGGAGGAGGATTCCACAGAGAAAACTGCAGCGAATGCATATGCAGGAGAAGACAAGGATTTGGGATATATGTTGTTTGATTTTGATTACTCCAATCCGGAAGAGATCCAGCCTATGTTTT
This sequence comes from Bacteroides thetaiotaomicron, assembly GCA_034142505.1. Taxonomy (GTDB): domain Bacteria; phylum Bacillota; class Clostridia; order Lachnospirales; family Lachnospiraceae; genus Hungatella_A. The sequence continues at coordinate 37,902 of JAWZDV010000016.1, read as the reverse complement.
TCCGAGCGGTGTTGAAGAACGGAATCATGGATCTTAGGGATTGTGAGGTGATACGATGATCCTGCAGTCTTTGACAGCATATTATGAAACATTGGAGCGTAAGGGGGAGATTACCAGTCCGGGGTGGTGCAATGCGAAGGTTTCATTTGCTCTCGAACTTTCTTGGGATGGGCAGTTGAAACGGGTGATTCCCTTAAAAAAGGAAGTGGAGCGGGGGAAGAAGACGGTCTTGGAACCGCGGATTATGAAAGTTCCCCAGATGGTCACCAGGTCTTCGGGGGTGGCTGCCAATTTTCTGTGTGATAACTCCAGCTATTTTTTGGGAATCGACAATAAAGGAAAACCAGAACGTTCGAAGGAATGTTTTCAAAGTGCCGGCGCTAAGCATCGGGAGATTTTAACTGGAACGGATTCTGCCGAGGGAAGGGCGGTTATCCGATACTTTGAAACTTGGAATCCAGATGAGGCAGAGGAAAATCCCGTCCTTGCAGATTTCCTGGAGGAAATACTTGCAGGAGCAAATTTGATTTTTTTCATTGATCATGACTATGCACAGGATATCGCTGAGATCGAAGAAGCATGGGAAACATACCAAAGTACTTCCGCAAAGGGGCAGGAGGGAATCTGTCTGGTAACGGGACAACGGACAGAGATCGCGCGCATCCATGGGATTATAAAAGGTGTCCAGGGGGCACAGTCCAGTGGAGCTTCTCTGGTTTCCTTTAACGCACCGGCCTTTGAGTCCTATGGAAAGGAGCAAAGCTTTAATGCACCGGTAGGTAAGTATGCGGTTTACGCATATACGACAGCGCTCAATCATCTTCTGGCCGATCGGAAACATGTGACTACGATTGGAGATACAACGGTTGTCTATTGGTCTGAGGAGGGGAAAGAGGTTTATCAAAATATCTTCCAGGACGTGTCAGAACCCTCGTTTGATAACTATGAAATTGTGGATGGAGTGTTTAAAAATCTGGAGGCGGGAAAGGCGGTTCATATTCCAGGCGTTCAGGAGGGCATTTCCATGGATCAAAAGTTTTATATTCTTGGTTTGGCTCCAAATGCAGCCAGAATCGCGGTCCGTTTTTTCTATCAGGACAGTTTTGGCGAGATATTAAAGCATTTGAAGGAACATTATGACCGAATGGAACTTGTACGGCCTGCGACAGATAAAGCCCGGTATCTGGGAGTCTGGCGGATGATGATGGAAACAGTAAATAAGAAATCCCGGGATAAAAAGCCGATTCCCAGTATGGCAGGGGCGGCTTACCGCGCCATCCTTTCCGGAGGCAGGTATCCGAATTCGCTTTATCAGGCGGTGCTTGGCAGAATTCGGGCAGAACAGGATGACAGTGACAGTGGGATTTACAAGATCACAAGAGGAAGGGCGGCAATCATCAAGGCATTTCTTTTAAGGAACGGAACCGGTGATAAGGAGGAGATAACTATGGCGCTTTATGAAGACAGTAAGAATGTGGCCTATACGTTAGGGAGGGAGTTCGCGGTGCTGGAAGCAATCCAGGAGGAGGCAAGTCCGGGAATCAATGCGACGATCAAGGACCGGTACTTTAACGCGGCCTGTGCAACACCGGCTTCTATTTTTCCGATCCTGTTTAAATTAAAAAACAGCCACATAAGAAAGATGAATCATAAGGGAAAAGAAATTTATTTTGAAAAGATGCTGGGGGATCTGCAGGCCAGAATTCCGGTTTTAGAAGCTGCCGCGTGTGGTTATCCCAAACGCCTGTCCTTAGAGGAGCAGGGAATGTTTATTTTAGGGTATTACCACCAGACTCAGAAACGATTTGAGAAGAAGGCGAAGGAGGAGAACAGTAATGGGTGAAGTGATTAAAAACAGGTATGAGTTTGTGATCTTATTCGATGTGGAAAATGGTAATCCGAATGGTGACCCGGATGCCGGCAATCTCCCGAGAATTGATCCGGAAAGCGGTTATGGAATTGTGACGGATGTCTGCCTGAAACGGAAGATTAGGAATTATGTGGAGACGGTGAAGGAAGATGAGGCAGGGTATAAAATCTATATTAGAGAAGATGTTCCGCTGAACCGAAGCGACAATACTGCTTATGAGTATTTGAAGACAAACGAGAAAGAAATTAAAGAGTTAAAGAAAAAGGACCCGGATGTGGACCGGAAGATCAGAGATTTTATGTGTGAAAATTTCTTTGACGTCCGAACCTTTGGAGCCGTTATGACGACATTTGTAAAAGCGGCTTTGAACTGTGGGCAGGTGAGAGGTCCTGTTCAACTTGGGTTTGCCAGAAGTGTGGACCCGATCGTGAGTCAGGAAGTGACCATTACCCGTATTGCGATTACGACGGAAAAGGATGCGGAAGATAAGAAGACAGAGATGGGGAGAAAAAGCATTGTTCCATATGCACTTTATCGGGCTGAAGGGTATATTTCCGCCAATCTGGCGCGGAAGGTAACCGGATTTTCCGAGGAGGATTTGGAACTGTTGTGGGAGGCAGTGATCAACATGTTTGAAATTGATCATTCCGCGGCGAGAGGGAAGATGGCGGTTCGGGAATTGATTGTGTTTAAACATAGTAAGGAGCTAGGCGATTGTCCTGCTTATAAATTGTTTGATGCGGTTGATGTGAAGAAAAATGAGGACGTGATTTACCCGAGAAAGTATACCGATTATATGGTCACGGTTCATAAGGAAATGATCCCGGAATCCGTGGAAGTTTCGAGAAAAATATGATGGAGTACCGGGATGAAGACTATCTGATGCTTTCTGGAATACAGCATTTTGCTTTTTGCAGAAGACAGTGGGCCTTGATTCATATTGAACAGCAGTGGCAGGAGAATGAGCATACAGTGGCGGGGGAGCTGCTGCATAAAAATGCTCACGATCCGTATTACCATGAGAAACGGGGAGATGTGATCGTTACCAGGGCAATGCCCGTGTCTTCGAGAACCATGGGAGTCAGTGGAGAATGTGATATAGTAGAATTTCAGAAATCAGATGATGGAATTGCAGTGCATGGACACAGAGGATTGTATCAGGTATGCCCGATTGAGTATAAAAAGGGCAGTCCAAAGATTACCCTTATTGATATTCTGCAATTGACTGCTCAGGCAATGTGTCTGGAGGAAATGCTGACGGCAGAAATAAAGGAAGGGTATCTGTATTACGGGGAGACCAGGCGCCGTGAGAAGGTTATGTTTTCTGAGGACCTGAAAAATCAGGTGAGAACATCATTTGAAGAAATGCATCAGCTTTATGATAAACAGTATACGCCCCGGGTAAAATGGTCTAAAAGCTGTAATGCCTGTTCCTTAAAGGATATTTGCCTGCCTAGGCTTGGAAAAACCAGTTCTGTGAAGGATTATATCCATAGGACGATTGTGGAGGAAGATGCATGAAGAAATTATTGAATACCTTATATGTGACATCTCCGGATGGCTATCTTTCTATGGATGGGGAAAATGTGGTGATTTTGAATCAGGATCAGGAGATGGGAAGGATTCCGTTACATAATTTAGAGGCGATTGTTTCGTTCGGATACCGCGGAGCGAGTCCGGCTCTTATGGGCGGCTGCGCCAACAGGAATATTTCCCTGTGCTTCATGAGTCCGCAGGGAAAGTTTCTGGCGCGCGTGACCGGAAAAACTAAGGGAAATGTGGTATTACGTAAGAGACAGTTTGAGGCGGCAGAAGATAAAAAAATTTCCTTTGGTATAGCAAGGAACTGTATTCTGGGGAAGGTGTATAATTCCAGATGGATTTTGGAGCGCGCTACCAGAGATCATGCAATCTCTGTGGATGTGGAGGCGCTGAAACGTGCATCTGGTTTTTTGCAAAACTCTCTGAATTATATTGAAAAATGTGAAGATATGGCGCAGCTTCGCGGATATGAGGGGGAGGCGGCCAGTGTTTATTTCAGCGTTTATAATCAGCTGATTCTTCAGCAAAAAAAAGATTTTGTATTTAGCGGAAGAAATAAGAGACCGCCAATGGACAATGTCAATGCCCTGCTGTCATTTGTGTATACTCTGTTGACCAATACCGTGGCGTCTGCGTTGGAAGCGGTGGGTCTGGACCCGTATGTGGGATTTATGCACACAGAGCGGCCTGGACGCGTGTCTCTAGCGCTGGATTTAATAGAAGAACTCCGACCGGTACTGGCGGATCGGTTTGTTCTGACTCTGATTAACAGAAAAATGGTGACCGGGAAAGATTTTACGAAAAAGGAAGATGGAGCTGTTCTGCTAAGTGACAGAGCCAGGAAAGATCTTTTGACGGAGTGGCAGAACAAAAAGCAGGAAGTCATCACACATCCGTTTCTTGGTGAAAAGGTGGAGTGGGGAATGATTCCATTTGTCCAGGCCATGCTGCTGGCCAGATATCTAAGGGGAGATTTGGATGAATATCCTACATTTTTCTGGAAATAGGAGGAAATTATGCTGGTACTTATCACTTATGATGTAAATACAGAGACAGCGGCTGGAAAAACCAGGTTGAGAAAGGTGGCAAAGCAGTGTGTCAATTACGGAACAAGGGTCCAGAATTCTGTTTTTGAATGTGTCTTAGATCCAGCCCAGTGTCTGTTGCTGAAAAATACATTGACAGATATCATTGATGAAAGTGTGGACAGCCTGCGTTTTTATTATCTGGGTGATAAGAAAAAAGCAAAAGTGGAACAGGTTGGGCTCAGTAGGGGTGTAGATGTGAATGCCCCTCTGATCTTCTAGTGCGAACCATAAGTGCCCATGATATAACCGGGAGGTTCGCACTGGGGAATGGAACGGTTTTGGCGTGTTTTTTGTTTTGAAGTTTAGTTAGTTATTGGAAGTTTGATGAGTTGTTTGCTGTTTTGTGCATAGTGCTGAAAGTGTGAAGCATTTGTTGGGTAGAATTGCTGTCGAGGCTCGCGAGAGCCTTGTGGGTTGAAATGTCAAGCTCAAGAACATCAGAATCCTGCAATATCGTCGAGGCTCGCGAGAGCCTTGTGGGTTGAAATGTTTTACAGGAATAACGTTGTCCATGGCCCATAAAGTCGAGGCTCGCGAGAGCCTTGTGGGTTGAAATAAGCGCCAGACGCTGTGCCGGCAGTGAAAGCCCATGTCGAGGCTCGCGAGAGCCTTGTGGGTTGAAATCTTACAATGGAAAGAGTCTCCGGCGTTACAAATGTCGAGGCTCGCGAGAGCCTTGTGGGTTGAAATTCCGGGGGATTTTTGATCAGTCTCCTGTGGGGCTGGTCGAGGCTCGCGAGAGCCTTGTGGGTTGAAATTCGTTTACAGGCATGAAGCCAGCCTCTACTAACGTCGAGGCTCGCGAGAGCCTTGTGGGTTGAAATCAACGATCTGTGACGCATGTTTTGTCTCCAGATTGTCGAGGCTCGCGAGAGCCTTGTGGGTTGAAATAGTTTGAAGCCATTGCCAGAGGAAGCTGATATAGGTCGAGGCTCGCGAGAGCCTTGTGGGTTGAAATAGACGTAAATTATGAGGATGTTGAATCGCTTATTGTCGAGGCTCGCGAGAGCCTTGTGGGTTGAAATATATAAGCGGCCAGAGCCTGTCTAATTACCCACGTCGAGGCTCGCGAGAGCCTTGTGGGTTGAAATCAATAGATTCCAATTTATCACCTCCTAGATGCATGTCGAGGCTCGCGAGAGCCTTGTGGGTTGAAATTCTTTCATGTTGGTGTATTCCACTACCTTGTTTGTCGAGGCTCGCGAGAGCCTTGTGGGTTGAAATTAAAACACACACGGGCAATGGAATTGATGGAACGGTCGAGGCTCGCGAGAGCCTTGTGGGTTGAAATAGTCATATTTCATCCTCCTCTTGCATTTGTCACCGTCGAGGCTCGCGAGAGCCTTGTGGGTTGAAATTCAAATACGTCCTCTGGCATTACATAGTAATTAGTCGAGGCTCGCGAGAGCCTTGTGGGTTGAAATAGTTTATCAACGTTAAGCGTCTCCAGCTTCTGGGTCGAGGCTCGCGAGAGCCTTGTGGGTTGAAATTGTCTGGCGCTCCATCCAAGACGGAATGTCACTGGTCGAGGCTCGCGAGAGCCTTGTGGGTTGAAATCACATAGGATGCATAGGTGGCATCTGTAAACTTGTCGAGGCTCGCGAGAGCCTTGTGGGTTGAAATTCCAGTGTAGCCAGCTGCTTATCGGATGGCGGTGGTCGAGGCTCGCGAGAGCCTTGTGGGTTGAAATCTGTTTTTTTAGGTAAAAAAGAATCAGATCGAAAGGTCGAGGCTCGCGAGAGCCTTGTGGGTTGAAATCTCTGGTTCCATCCCTCTATTTTCGTACTTAAATGTCGAGGCTCGCGAGAGCCTTGTGGGTTGAAATATGAAAACCTGGGTGACAGAACGCCCAGGATGGGTGTCGAGGTTCGCGAGAGCCTTGTGGGTTGAAATCGGATAACTACTACATACAGGTATTACATTACAGTCGAGGCTCGCGAGAGCCTTGTGGGTTGAAATCCCTTTCCAGATCACCCACTGGCTGTGGGCCATGCAGTCGAGGCTCGCAAGAGCCTCGTGAGTGGAATGAGGGAAAAGTGGGAGATCTATGTCCAAACCGCTATAACCGAAGTTCCATCAAGCATGTCTTAGCGGTATGCAGCCGCTACGCAAGCCAGTAATTCTCCGACACCTGGAAAAAACGATAGACCAGAGCCATTTGAAGAACATTGAGGCGCTGGAGTGGAAGGATTTTGTGAAGGTGCAGAGGATTTTGATATAGAACTGATGAAGGATACGTTTATATAATTAATGTGGGATACACTTATCTGGTTGAGCTGTCTTAGCAGTCAGATGGGGGTATTTTTTTTAAAATGATAACGAATGACGGATAATCATCCAATTATTGCTTTTTATATCATGAAAGAAATAATGGATTCACAAAAGAATATAGATAAAACGACTAAATAAATTGACGGATAATAATATAAAAATAAAAAACATACAAAAAACATACAAATAATCTGCATAACTATATAAAAAGCACAAACACAAATAGCAATATTTGTCCTGTGGAAAGCAAGATGTGTAAAGAAATCCCCCAGTATCTATGATAACATAAGTCTATACCTACACAGCATCCGCAAAAAGCGGCGGGAAAGATGCTTGTGGACAATGATCAAGGAGGATTATGAGATGAAGAAATTGATTGCCGGGTTGTTATGCGGTTGTATGATCGCGGTTTCTCTGGGCGGCTGTGGGAAGGCGCCTGCTGCAAAGGAAGGCGGGGATTCCAATGCCGCGTCAGGCACACAGAAGTCTGCCGGGGAAGAGGCAAAGAAGAGTGACGCGGCTTCCGGGGCGAAGGTGCTTCGGGTCTGGTCGTTTACCGATGAAGTGCCGAAGATGATCGACAAATACAAAGAACTGCATCCGGATTTTGATTATGAGATTGAAACGACGGTAATCGCTACCACCGACGGCGCTTACCAGCCGGCATTAGATCAGGCGCTGGCGGCAGGCGGAACGGACGCGCCTGATATTTACTGTGCGGAGGCTGCCTTTGTTTTAAAATACACACAGGGTGACGCCAGCCGGTACGCGGCTCCTTACGAGGATCTGGGAATCGACCCCGGGAAAGTGAAGGAATCGGAGATTGCACAGTACGCGGTGGATATCGGAACTAATACGGAAGGTAAGGTAGTGGGTCTTGGTTATCAGGCCACGGGCGGCGCCTTCATTTACCGCCGTTCGATCGCGAAGGATACCTGGGGAACGGATGATCCGAAGGAAGTGGCGGCAAAAATTGGTGCGGGAACAGGCAGCTGGGACCAGTTTTACAAAGCCGCGGAAGAGCTGAAGACAAAAGGCTATGGAATTGTTTCCGGCGACGGAGATATCTGGCACGCGGTGGAAAACAGTTCCGATCAGGGCTGGATTGTGGATGGCAAGCTGAATATTGATCCAAAACGGGAAGCGTTTCTTGATTTATCCAAACAGCTGAAGGATAACGGATATCACAATGATACACAGGACTGGCAGGACGCATGGTTTGCGGATATGAAGGGCGAGGGGGCGAAACCGGTGCTTGGTTTCTTTGGACCGGCCTGGCTGATCAATTATACCATGGCTCCCAACTGCGGCGGTGCGGCAGTTGGAGAAGGAACCTTCGGTGACTGGGCGGTCTGTGATTCTCCGATTGGGTTCTTCTGGGGCGGCACCTGGGTCCTGGGCAATAAGGATACCGCTCATAAGGAAGCGGTTGCCGATATTCTTGAGTGGATCACGCTGGATAGCTCGGAGACGGGGCTTCAGTATATGTGGGCAAATGGGACGATGAATGAGGCCGGTACGAAGGATGCGGTTGCTTCCGGTACGGTGATGGCCAAATCTGACGGCTCAGTGGAATTCCTGGGAGGCCAGAATATGTTTGAGGTGTTTGTTCCAGCCAACCAGTTTGCTAACGGAACGAATTTAACCCAGTATGATGAGACAATCAATACATTCTGGAGAGGCCAGGTGCGGGAGTACACTGCGGGCAATAAGAGCAGGGAACAGGCGCTTGCCGATTTCAAACAACAGGTGGCCGACAACCTGGACATTATAGTCGAATAAGAAATCTAATTGTAACATCTAATCAGGAGGGGAGGACGGCAGTTTGGTCCTCCCCCAATGATTTGCCACCGCCAGACGGTAGAAGGAGATGAAAATGAAACGCAAACGATTGAGATATGCGAAATGGGGATACATATTCTGCGCCCCGTTTATCATTGGATTTCTGATTTTTTCTTTGTATCCAATTATATTTACAGGAATCATCGGATTTACAGATTTCAAAGGGCTGGGGACCGTGGACTTTCATTTTTTGGACGATCCGTTTCAGAACTTTAAGACGATTCTTTCCAACCCATCTTTTAAGACCGCATTTGGCAATACGGTCAGGATCTGGCTGTTTAACTTTGTCCCACAGATTGGATTGGCGCTTTTGTTAACCGCGTGGTTTACCGATAAGCGGTATCACATCAAGGGGGAAGGGCTGTTTAAGGTTCTGTTTTATATGCCAAATATCATTACGGCAGCCACCATCGCCATCCTGTTTAATGCCCTGTTAGGATATCCGATGGGCCCGGTCAATGATATTTTTATGCGCCTTGGCATCTCGGAAGGCCCGGTGAATTTTCTGGTTGATAAATCGGTGGCGAGGGGCACAGTGGCATTCATCCAGTTCTGGATGTGGTATGGCTACACCATGATTATCCTGATATCGGGCGTGATGGGGATTAACCCGGAGCTTTTTGAGTCGGCGGAGGTGGACGGAGCCAACCGGATTCAGACCTTTTTCTATATTACGATTCCCAATTTAAAGACCATCCTGCTGTTTACGCTGGTGACCAGTCTGATCGGTGGTCTGCAGATGTTTGATATTCCGAAGCTGTTTCTCATGGGAGGTCCGGACAATGCAACGCTTACGACCAGCGTGTTTATCTATAATCAGGCGTTCAGCGGCAGCTACTTGTATAACCGGGCGGCGGCAGCCAGCATGATCATGTTTGTGATCATCTGCGGGACATCGGCGGTACTGTTCTTTCTGCTGAGAGATAAAGATGAGGTGGCGCTTCAGAAACAGGTGAGGAAACAGGAACGGGAATATCGAAAAGCCCATAAGGAAGGAGGAAAGCGCTGATGAAATATAAGAAAAGGACATCCGGAGCATTAAAGATCGTAATTTATGTGGTGTGTATCTGCCTTGCTGTCTTAAGTATTCTGCCCTTCTGGATCATGATTGTCAATGCAACCAGATCGACGACGGAGATTCAGCAGCACGCCATCTCCATGATTCCCTCCGGGTATATGCTGCGCAATTTATCAATTCTGCTGGGCAAAAGCTTTAATCCGGCGGTGGGTTTTATGAATTCTCTGATCATCTCTGCCGGAGCCACCTTGTGCGCGGTGTATTTCTCCACGATGACGGCCTATGGCCTGGTGGTGTATGACTGGCGTCTGCGCAGGCCGTTTTTCAGCTTTATTATGGCAATTATGATGATTCCGGCCCAGGTAACGATGATTGGGTTTTATCAGATGGTATACCGGATTCATATGACGAACCAGTTGTCCATGCTGATTCTGCCGGCCATCGCGTCACCTGCCATGGTATTTTTTATGAGACAGTATATGCTGCCGTCCCTCTCGCTGGAGATTGTGCAGGCGGCCAGGATTGACGGGGCGGGAGAGTTCTATATCTTTAACCGGATTGCCATGCCGATCATGAAGCCGGCCATCGCCACCCAGGCGATTTTCAGTTTTGTATCCAGCTGGAATAATCTGTTTACACCTATGGTGCTATTGACCAACAAGGATAAGTACACCATGCCGATTATGGTAAGCCTTCTGCGCGGTGATATCTATAAGACAGAGTACGGCTCAGTCTATCTTGGGCTGGCACTGACGGTGCTGCCGTTGATTATCGTGTACTTGCTTTTGTCGAAATACATCATAGCCGGCGTGGCATTAGGCGGCGTGAAGGGCTGATCAGAACTAGAAAACCGTAACGTTGTCCGGGATGTCTTCGATAAATTTTTCACGATATTCGCTGGGGCTGTAATTGGTATATTTCTTGAAACAGCGGGTGAAAGAGGCCGAGTTGTTAAACCCGGTCTGAAACGCGATGGATGTCACGGAGGCACTGGTGGTTAAAAGCGTCTGGGCGGCCTGAATCCGTTTGCGGCTCAAGTAATCATAAAAGGTGGAATTGGTGTGCTGTTTAAACAGTCTGGTGAAGTGGTACTTGGAAAAACCGGTGTAATCGGCCATCATTTCCAGCGTCAGATGTTCCGAGAAATGATCGTTGATGTAGGCCAGCAGACTGTTGAATTTTTGATAGTAATGATAACTTTTTTCCACGTCATTTTCCGTACCGGAAAACATGGGATCGTAATGTTCCCTGCCGATCGCGGTGAGGATTTCGATTAAGTGGGCGTAAATGGAATATTCCCGGAACGCGGCATTGGAGAAATAAAGCCTGCTGATCTCCATCAGCTCCGGATAAATGTGTTCATAGATTCCGGTATGGGTTCGTTTGGTGATATAGCAGGGGTCTAAAAGCATGGATTCCAGAGAACTGAAATCCTGAAAGCTGGTTAAGGGGTCCATGTTAAACATATAAATAAAACGTTCGCCCCACTCCGGCTGCAAAATCTCATGGAGAGAGAGTCTGGGGACGAACAGAATATCGCCTGGCTTCAGACAATAGGTGTGGTTATTGATGATAATGGTATAGTTGTTCTCAATAGGAACGAGGATTTCGATGGCGCTGTGCTGGTGAAGAGGATAACCTTCGTTCTGGACATTGTGCCAGATTCGAATATTGGAATTTAAGTAATAATCTACTTTTTCCAGAGTGCCATCCAGTTCTCTGCCGTGATACTCATCGGGCAGGGTATAGTTGAAATGACTCATTTGGCTGACTCCTTTCGCTGGGAAAGCCTGGGGCTTCAAACGATGATCGGTCTATGAAACAATTATAACGCATGCAGGTAAGCATGAAAAGCAAGAAATGTAATACATCAGGAAAGAAAGACTATTTGGAGGAATATATGGACAGACAGAGAGCAAGACAGAAAGCCATAGAATTGGTGGGAAAGATGACTGTGGAGGAAATGGCTTCCCAGATGCGCTATGACGCGCCTGCCATCCCCAGGCTGGATATTCCGGCTTATAATTGGTGGAATGAGGGACTGCACGGAGTAGCCAGAGGTGGGACGGCAACGGTATTTCCACAGGCCATCGCGCTGGCGGCCATGTTTGATGAAGCGGCCATGGAAGAAGTGGCGGATGTCGTGTCCACGGAAGGCAGGGCAAAGTACAATGAATTCCAGAAAGAGGGGGACGGTGATATTTACAAGGGGTTGACGTACTGGACGCCTAATGTAAATATTTTCCGGGACCCCAGGTGGGGAAGAGGTCATGAGACCTACGGGGAGGACCCATATCTGACTTCCCGCCTTGGCGTGGCTTTTGTGAAGGGGCTTCAGGGCCAGGGGGAACATCTGAAAACTGCGGCCTGCGCCAAGCATTTCGCAGTACATTCCGGGCCGGAGGCGCTGCGCCATGAGTTTAATGCGACTGCAACGGACAAGGATTTGAGGGAGACTTATCTGCCCGCCTTTGAGGCCTGTGTGAAAGAGGGCGGTGTGGAGGCGGTGATGGGAGCCTATAACTGCTTTGAGGGAGAACCGTGCTGCGCCCACACGCGGCTGATGGAGGAAATTCTGCGGGGAGAATGGGGGTTCGAGGGCCATTTTGTGTCGGACTGCTGGGCCATCCGGGATTTTCATGTCAACCATATGGTGACGTCCACGGCAGAAGAATCGGCGGCTCTGGCGGTCTCTAAGGGATGTGATTTAAACTGCGGCAATACCTATCTCTATGTGTTGAAGGCATATGAGAGCGGGCTGCTGACCAGGGAGGAATTAGAGCGGGCTGCCGTGCGGCTGTTCACCACCCGGTATCTGCTGGGAATGGGAGAAGAGACGGAATATGACGAGATCCCATACGAGGTTGTGGAGTGCGGAAAACATCGGGACCTGGCGGTGGAGGCGGCGGAAAAGAGTATGGTTTTGCTGAAAAATGATGGGATTCTGCCATTAAAACCGGATGCCGTGAAAAGGATCGCTGTGATTGGTCCTAATGCAGACAGCCGGCGGGCCCTGATTGGGAATTATCATGGAACCTCATCTCATTATACCACCATATTGCAGGGGATTCAGATGGAGGCACCGGAGGGAACGGCAGTGTTGTATGCCCAGGGATGCCATTTGCATAAAGACCGTGTGGAACACCTGGGCCTGCCGGGAGACCGGCTGTCGGAGGCGAGAATAGCTGCCAGACACAGTGACCTGGTCATTCTGTGTGTGGGTCTGGACGAAACACTGGAGGGGGAGGAAGGCGATACTGGCAATTCTGATTCCTCCGGCGACAAGGAAGATTTGCGGCTTCCCGAGTCCCAGCGCTTGCTGATGGAAGCAGTGTTATCGCTGGACCGGCCGGTTATTGTCTGCAATATGACGGGCAGCGCCGTAGATTTATCGCTGGCTCAGGAGAAAGCGGCTGCGGTGATCCAGTGCTGGTATCCGGGGGCGGAGGGAGGATGCGCATTTGCCAGGGTGGTATTCGGAAAGAGTGCCCCTGGAGGAAAACTGCCTGTGACATTTTACAGAAATTTATCTTCCCTTTTGAAGTTTGGGGATTATTCCATGAAGGGGAGGACCTACCGCTATCTGGAAGAAAAACCGCTGTATCCCTTTGGATTTGGGCTGAACTATGGAAAGGTGGAATTAAGCGGAGGGGAAGTCGAAGGACACAAGGCCCGCGTCACGGTTAAGAATCTGTCGGAACGGAATGTGAGGGAAGTGCTGGAAGTGTATGTAGATCCGGTGGATTCTCCGGACCGGGTGGCTCATTACAGCTTGTGCGGATTTTTGCCGGTAACGCTGAAGCCGGGAGAGGAAAGACGGGTGGAGATCACGCTGGGGGAACATACTTACGAATGCGTGAATGAGGAAGGCAGATATGTGAAGAATGCGTCATCTTATGTCTTTTACATAGGAACAAGCCAGCCGGATGAGAGAAGCATGGAATTGGGGGCGCCAAAGCCGCTGACGGTAATTTGTGGGAAAGGGGAGTGAAAGATGTGCGGCCATCGGCATTTCGTTCTTGTCATCTGTTCTAAATGGTGTTAAAATAGTAAAGATGTGCACGGTTATTCCGTGCAGGAGGACGAAAACGAAGTGTAGAAAAGGAGTGTTGTTCCATGTCAGGACATTCAAAGTTTGCGAATATTAAGCATAAAAAAGAGAGAAACGACGCGGCGAAGGGGAAAGTGTTTACAGTGATCGGAAGAGAGATCGCGGTGGCTGTGAAGGAGGGCGGAGCAGATCCGGCCAACAACAGTAAGCTGCGCGACGTGATTGCCAAGGCGAAAGCCAACAACATGCCCAACGATACCATTGACCGCGGAATCAAGAAGGCGGCTGGGGATGCTAACTCGGTGAATTATGAGGTGCTTACATACGAGGGCTACGGTCCAAACGGTGTGGCGATTATCGTTGATACCCTGACGGATAACAAGAACCGGACGGCAGCCAATGTGAGAAGCGCATTTACCAAGGGAAGCGGCAACGTGGGGACCCCGGGAAGCGTGTCCTACATGTTTGACAAGAAGGGCCAGATTATCATTGACAAGGAAGAGTGCGATATGGACCCGGATGAGCTGATGATGGCGGCGCTGGATGCCGGGGCGGAGGATTTTGCCGAGGAGGAAGACAGCTTCGAGGTTCTGACGGCGCCGGAGGATTTCAGCGCGGTGCGCGAGGCCCTGGAGGCAGCAGGCGTTCCCATGATGGAAGCAGATGTGACGATGATTCCGCAGACCTGGGTGGAGCTTGACGATGAAGATTCCATCAAGAAGATGAATAAGATCCTGGATCTGCTGGACGAGGATGATGATGTTCAGGCAGTTTACCATAACTGGGATGAATAATAGGGAGCGATAACCGGATATCAAAGGAATGCCGTTTTGCAGTCAGAGATGACTGTAAAACGGCATTTCTGGCAGAGGAGAAGGGAGACAAGAGAGATGATGAGAATCGGTGTTGTGGGCAACGGCATGATTGTGAAACGGTTTTTGGAGGACTTAAAGCAGGTGGGCGGGGCGGAGGCGGCTGCCATCTGTGTGAGGAGCCGCAGTCTGGAGAAGGGGGAGCAGCTGGCGGCCGCCTATGGGATCGGCAGGGTTTATACGGATTACGGAACCTGTTTACAGGATGAAACCCTGGATGCGGTGTATATCGGAATCATCAATTCCGAGCACTACGACTATGTGAAGCAGGCGCTGCATGCGGGAAAACACGTGATCTGTGAAAAGCCGTTTACGGTGGAAGCCTGGGAGGCGAAGGAACTGGCAGAGCTGGCCAGAGAGAAGCAGCTGTTTTTGTGGGAGGCATTCAAGATTCCCTATTCGCCGGTTTACGCGGCTGTGAAGGAACATTTAAAGGAGATCGGGACGGTGAAGCTGGTGCAGTGCAATTACTCCAGAGTTTCCAGCCGTTACGCCGATTACCTGAAAGGCCAGGTGCTTCCCGCGTTTGATCCGGAGCTGGCTGGCGGGTGTATGTATGACATCAACCTGTATAACCTGCATTTTACCGCAGGGCTGTTCGGGCGGCCGAAGGGACTTCACTACTATGCCAACCGGGGATACAACGGGATTGATACCTCCGGCGTGCTGATGATGGAATACGACGGGTTCCAGGCCGTGCTGACCGGAGCCAAGGATTCCTCCAGTCCCTGCGGCTGCGTGATCCAGGGGGAACTGGGGTACATCCGGACGGAGGGACCTGCCAGCGCCGCATCGGCCGCGGAGATCAATTTAGGCCGCGGTCCGGTCTGTATTGCAGAGGATAGGGAGAACGGCACTTTGGCAGGGGAGACGAGAGCCTTTGTAAAACAGTATGAGACCCGGGATTATGAATCCTGCTATCAGATGCTGGAGCACAGCGTGCTGGTGATGGAATTACTTAATGTAGCAACAAAAGACAGATAAATATGGAAATATTTGGAAATCCCGGATCAAATCCCGGGATTTTCTTGCAATTTGTCAAAAATCACTTGCATTTTATCTCATTTCCAGTTAAGTTATATAATATAACTTGATAATACTGCATAGGAAGACTGGAGGATTTTTTTTAAAATGAGAGTGCGTAAAAATGTGAAATTCACGGAAGGCATGTTGGACAAGTTTCGGGAATACCTGCAGGACGAAGAACGCAGCCAGGCAACCACGGATAAATATCTTCGGGATGTGAGACGGTTTCTCCACTATCTTGGCGGCGAGGGGGTGGCCGACCGGGAGAAGGTGAGAGCGTACAAACAGGAATTGAGGGAACAGTACAAAATTACAAGCGCAAACTCCATGCTGGCGGCTGTCAACAGCTTCTTTGTATTTGCGGGCAGGGAAGACCTGAAGGTGAAGCTGTTTAAGGTTCAGAAGGTATTGTTTTGCAATCCGGACAAGGAGATGACGCAGAAGGATTATGAGCGGCTGGTTGAGGAGGCCCGCGCGGAGAAGGATATGCGGATGAGCATGCTGTTACAGACCATCGGAAGCACAGGGATTCGGATCAGCGAACTCAAATACATCACGGTGGAATCGCTGGACGCGGGCCATGCGGAGATTTACAACAAGGGCAAATCGCGGCTGGTGCTGATTCCAAACAAGCTGGAGCGGCTGCTTCGTAAATACTGCCGGAAGGCGGGAATTGAATCGGGAAGCATCTTTATCACCAGATATGGAAATCCCATGGACCGGAGCAATATCAACAAGCGGATGAAACAGCTGGGAAAAGCGGCCGGGGTAGCCTTGGCGAAGGTGTATCCCCATAATCTGCGGCATTTATTTGCGCGGACCTTTTATAATATTGAAAAGGATGTGGTGTGTTTGATGGACTTATTGGGCCATTCCAATATCAGTACGACAAGGATTTATACGGCCTCCACGGAGGAACAGCCCAGACAGCAGATGGCGCGAATGAATCTGGTGCTGGGATAAGATACTAGAAAAATAAATACCTCATAATATGAATTATATGGTGTTCTTTAGGCTGTTTGAGGTGTCAATTTGATCATATCAGTTTATTGCTGGGACGAATTGGGACCGAAAGAGAGAATAAAAGAACGCTTTTTTTATTTTTGGGCATGACTTGTAAGCAGTCATGTTTTTTTTACCATGCTGCATTGTTTTATGCTGTCAAACACGTAACTATGCGTACACCTGTCGAAAATTGTAGAAAAATATCGCATTTCTGTCTTGCAATTTTTACGAAAAAAGGTATAATAGAGTATATGTAAGAAGCAAAATACTATATCTTGTTTTGTCGGCACCTCATAATTCATATTATGTGGTATAAGAGGGCGGAGGGGAAAAAACCGCCCTTGGAGACAGGGCAGGCGAAATCAGGAAGGAGAATGAGTATGGCAACTAGAATACCATGCACCCCATTTGGGAAAAGAATGAAAATAGCGATGGTGGAACAGGATATTCCGCAGCATGAGCTTGCAAAGAGACTGGGGCTTGCCAGTTCAACCGTTAGTGATGTGATTTATGGCAGAAACTGCTGTGAGAGAACAAAAGAGCGGATTGCGGAGACTCTTGGAATCCGGGTTAATTAAGATATGTTGAATCACGAGTTGATGCAGGACAGGCCGTTTGGAACCTAAACGTTCCAAACGGCCTGTTTTTGTATGGCTTACGACAGACGGTCTGCTTTGGCCGGGAAGGAAAGGGTGATGGCGGTCCCCCGCCCGTATTGACTGCGGATGCGGATGCTGGCCTTTTCCCCGTAGGTGAGAGTCAGCCGTTTCCAGGTATTGGCAAGGCCGATGTGTTCATAGGAGGGGTCCTTCCGCCGGATGGATTCCCGCAGCGCAGAGAGCCGCTCCGGCGTCATGCCGATACCGGTATCGATGATATGGAGATAGACGGCGCCGCGCTTCAGATAAGTTTTCACTTTGAGCAGGCATTCCCCCGGCGCTTCCTTTATCCCATGGTAGATCGCATTTTCAATCAGAGGCTGCATCAATAGCTTGATGACCTGGACGGGAAGTATCTCCTCATCATACTCCCATATGACATGGAACTTATTTTTGTAACGGAACTTTTGGATATTTAAATATGCTTTGGTATAATCCAGCTCGTCCGCAAAAGAAACCCGCTCATTGGGATCGGACAGAGCGTAACGCATGATGCCGGACAGATTTTCAATCAGGTAGGTGACATCATTGCTCCCATTTGTCAAAGTAAATGCCTTCAAGTGAATGGTCTCCAGCGTATTGAACAGAAAATGCGGGTTGATCTGTGACTGGAGGGCAATCAGTTCCAGAGTCTTAGCGCGGTACATTTTCTCCGATAACTGGACAGAGAGATATTCCTGGCGGACAAAGGTAGAGATGACATTCGTGATAATATAATTGTATTCATCTCCGGAAGAGACACTGACGGCCGGCAGCGGCCTTCCGTTTTGTGCGGCGTCAAAGAGATCCAGGATCGTGTGGATATTTCTGGAGGTCTTCCTGCTGTACAGGGCTGCCAGCGTCAGGGAGAGGAACAGGGAAATGCACACCAGAACCGCGGTGATGAGGAACAGATGGAAAGGCACCGCATACAGCTGCCGGTTGGGGATCATGGATACATAGAGGAAGGGGGCGTCCGGGTCCTTCATCACGGATACCGTGAACCCATCCTGGCTTTTGTGAATTCTGCTGCTGCCGGAACTGGTTTCACTGCCTGCCGAGAGGACCAGTTCATGGAGAAATTCCCGGTGGCTTTCGCTGGGGACGTTGGTGCCGGTGAGAAAATCCCCGCTGTCATGAAAGAGATAAATCTGCTGGCTGGGAGCGATTCTCTGATTTTTCAGATAGTTCTGTATCATGTCCGGCTTCACATTGATGATGGCCATGCCGCTGGAATCCCGGTAATCCAGGGTGATGATCTTCTGATAGAGAGTTATCACCGGCTGCCCGGTTCCATGCTCCTCCCCCATCATGCGGGAGGAGACGTCCAGAGGCCGCGACAAATCATCTGAGTACCGCTCGTATTCCGAAAACCAGCCGGTATCCTCCATCCGGTAAAGATAGGAGATTCCCCGGTTGGAGACGAGAAGCTTCTCATAATCCCCGGGCCAGTAAATATAGGCGGAGTCAATATAATCGTTGGTATTCACCAGAGAGTTTAAGATGGAAGAGAATACGGGCAGACGGACAGCCGCCCCGTAAGTGTGGTGCTCCATTTTCAGAATCTGTTTTAAAGAGATCCCGGAAAATGCATCCGGGTTGAATGTCTTTTCAATGGCGTCACTGGCCGAGATCACCTGGTTCATGGACTGTTTTGCCTGTTCCAGAGATTTTAAGGAGGAGTCGGCGGCGCTGTCATAAATATAATAGTAAGTCAGATTAAAGGCCAGTGTTCCCAAAACCAGAACCGGTATGGAGATCGTGAGCAAATGTGTGATAAAGTTCTTAAAGAACAGTCGGGTGGGATGCTGCATCGTCGCCATGTTCTCCTTTCGTCAAATGAATGCATCGGTACTCGCTGGGAGTGACTCCGTAATATTTTTTGAAAGCCCGAGCAAAATTCTTCGGGTTGGAATAACCGGCCATCTCGCTGATCTCATAGGTCTTGTAAAGACAATCAGAGAGAAGCTCCGCCGCCTTCTCCATCCGGCATTTTGTCACGTAGTCCGTAAAATTCTCGCCGGTTTTCTGCTTGAACAGCTTGCTGATATAGAAGGGGTTCATGTAGACTTCCTTTGCCACGGATTCCAGGGTGACAAAAGAAAGCTGCTCCTGTACAATTCGTTTAATGCTGTTGATAATATCGGAGGGTTCTTTTGGCGTAAGCGTCTCCTGGGGATGGAACTGCGCGTCCAGTTCATGTTTCAATTTACTGAAAACCTCCGTGATCTGATCAAATCTGGTGGGCTTTAGAATATAGTCGGAGGCCCGGTAGATCAATGCCTGGCGGACATAGTCGAAATCCTTGTAGCCGCTTAGAAACACTATTTTTGTTTTGGAATTTTTTTTACTCAGCTCCTTTGCCAGCTCCAGCCCGTCCATCACCGGCATGCGGATATCACAGAGAATCGCGTGAATCCTGTGATTTTCCATAAAATCCAGGGCTTCCCGTCCATTGCCGCATTCGCCGGCTACCTCAAAGCCGATGCTGTTCCAGGGGAAATAATTGGAAAGCCCGGTTCTGATCTCATATTCATCGTCTACAATCAGCAGTTGGTAATTCATCGTCGGTCTCCTTATTTTTAAGTAATAGTATACGATCAAAAAAAGAATAAATCAAATAAATCCGGCGTTATGACGGCCGAAAACCCCCATATCCCGGCATGTTCACAAATAAAGATACGGATGTTAAAAAATGATACCACAAAACCCCAAGCATTGATACGCCATGTTAAAGGAAATACCTGTTGATTTCTGGAAATATGTGATAATCTATATTCACAAAACATTCCGGCCGGGATGATGAACCAAAGGAGAAGAACATATCATGAAAAAAATGACAAGAACAATGGCACTGCTCACCGCGGCAGTGATGACAGCCGGTTCCGTGGCCGGATGCGGCGCATCTTCCAAACCGGACGCCGGTACAGCTGCACAGAGCGGGGGACAGACGACTGCCGCTGGTGAAACAGCAGCCGGAGAGAAGATCACCCTCCGCTTTGCATGGTGGGGCGGTGAGGCGAGACACAACGCGACATTAAAGGCGATTGAGAAATATCAGGAATTAAATCCCAATGTGACCATTGAGCCGGAGTATGGCGGGTTCGATGGATACCAGCAGAAGCTGATTACCCAGCTTTCCGGACAGAGTGCTGCGGACATTATCCAGGTGGACCAGCCATGGATGGCGGACATCAACAAACAGGGCGATTTGCTGATGGATTTAAGCGCCATGGAAGGAGTGGATATCGGCCAGTTTGACGATACATTCTTAAAGAACTGTCTGGAATTCGATGGAAAGCTGCTGGGCCTGCCAACCGGAATCAACACCAATGTCCTGTTGTACAACAAGGATGTGTTTGATGCCAGAGGACTGGATGTGACCGGCCCCACAACCTGGGATGATATAACCTCCATGGGAGCGAAGCTGCACGAGGAAGATCCTGATTTTTATTTATTAAACGTGGAACAGACCAACATTAACTTAATGCTTCAGTCCTTCCTGCATCAGAAGACCGGGGAGTATATCTTCAACGATAACTATGAGAGAACCTTCACCGAGGAACAGTTAAAAGAAGGATTTGACATGGTTGTGGAATGGATCGATAAGGGTGTGATTGAGCCGGTGGAGGCCAGCAGCATTTATCTGAACCGCTGGTATGAGAATCCGAAGTGGATTGACGGCACACTGGGCATGTGCCAGTTATGGCTGGCCTCCGCGTCTACCTTGACTGTGGATGGCGCCATTGATGTGGGCGTGGCGCCGATGATTCGTGGAAATGACGAGAAAGGGACCGGAATCATGATCCGTCCGTCCCAGATTTATTCTATTCCAGCCTCCACAAAGTACCCGGAGGAAGCTGCCAGGTTCTTAGACTGGATGTTGAATGATCCGGAAGCATCGGCCATCCTGGGTGACACCAGAGGCGTTCCGGCTTCCCAGGCAGCCAGAGATACTCTGCTGGAAATGGGAACCTTGAGTGAGGACAGCAACAATGTGGTAAACAACGCCATTGCCGAAGGCGCTATGGCAATCCCGAATCTGCCTACCGGTGAGATGGAGCAGATGTGGCTGGATGTGATCCAGGAGGTAGAGTACAAAGTTACTACGCCTGAGGATGCCGCCAGAAAGCTGACTGCCGATTTTGACGAACTGCTGGCTGAGTTAAAGAGCAACCAGTAAGAGGGAAACTAAAAAGACTGCTGCATACCGCGGAGGAATTTACCCTGTGTGCGGCAGTTCTTTTTTACCCTTTTTTAGAAAATGAAGGAGCGAATACGATGAAAAAAACGGTTAAAAAGACATTTGCCAAGGTGGAAGGCCTGTGTTATACCCTTCCCTGGCTCATCGGGTTTCTGGCATTCACCCTGTATCCGATTCTGTCTTCCATCTATTATTCTTTTACAGACTTTTCAATCACGAATACTCCAAAATGGGTTGGGCTTGCCAACTATATTGAGATCTTTACGAAGGACAAGCTGGCGGTCCCATCGTTACTTGTGACTTTTAAATATGTATTTTTATCGGTGCCTGCAAAACTGGTTTTTGCACTGCTGATTGCCATGCTGCTCAGTAACAGCATGAAGGGTGTAAAATTCTACCGCACGGTTTACTACCTGCCGTCGATTTTGGGAGGCAGTGTTGCGATTGCGGTATTGTGGCGTTTCCTGTTCCGGCGGGACGGGATTGTCAATCTGATTCTGGAAGCGGTGGGACTTCACTACGTGGACTGGATCGGAAGCCCCAAGTTCGCGCTGGGAACGGTGGCGCTCCTGGCTGTGTGGCAGTTTGGCTCCTCCATGGTGCTGTTTCTGGCGGGATTAAAGCAGGTGCCGCCGGAACTCTATGAGGCAGCCAGAGTGGACGGGGCATCAAAACTCCGCCAATTCTTTACCATCACGCTGCCGATGATCTCTTCCATTATCTTTTTTAATACGATTATGCAGCTGATCAACGGTTTCCAGGAGTTTACCGGCCCTTATGTGGTGACGAGCGGCGGGCCTTTGAATTCTACTTATGTGTTTGCCATTCATTTATATAACAGCGCGTTTAAATACTTTAAGACAGGGTACGCGTCGGCGCTTTCCTGGATTTTGTTTGTGGTGATTCTGCTCTTTACGCTGCTGCTATTTAAACTTTCTTCCAAGTTTACTTATTACGAAGACGGAGGTGAATTCTGATGAGTCGGAGAGTGACGAAACGAAAGATAAAACGGGCGCTGACCCAGCTGTTTGTGGCGGGTTTCGGGTTTATGATGATTTACCCGGTGCTGTGGCTGATTTCTTCCGCGTTTAAGGAGAACAGCGAGATTTTTACCGATATCGGACTGATTCCGACGGTCTTTAATTTTGACGCGTTTGTGAAAGGCTGGCGTGGCGTGGGCAATGCCACCTTCGGCGTGTTCTTTGTAAACAGCTTTAAGATTGTCATTCCGGTGGTGGCCTTTACCATTCTGTCCGGGCTGCTGGTGGCTTATGGGTTTGCCAGATTTCAGTTTCCGGGGAAGAAGCTGATGTTTTCGATTATGATTGCCACGCTGATGCTTCCCACCTCCGTGCTGACGATTCCGACGTATGTGATGTTTACCAAGTTCAAGTGGATCAATACCTACCTGCCGTTTATTGTGCCGGCGGCATTTTCCACCAGTGCGTTCTTTGTATACATGCTGATTCAGTTCTTAAGGGGAATCCCAAAGGAGATTGACGAGGCGGCTAAGATTGACGGGTGCAATTCCTTTCAGATTCTGGTGATGATCCTGGTTCCACTGTGCAAGCCGGCTATTTTTTCGGCAGCCATTTTCCGGTTTCTGTGGACATGGAATGACTTTTTCGGAAGTCTTGTCTATATCAACAGCGTGACAAAATACCCGATTTCTCTGGGGCTTCGGATGGCGATTGACAATACGGCGGGAAGTGTGAACTGGAACAGTATCATGGCTATGTCGGTGATCTCCATTCTGCCGCCGGTGATTTTGTTTTTCCTGGCTCAGGATTATTTTGTGGAAGGAATCGCAACCTCGGGATTGAAAGGATAAAAAGGAGAAAGACGAATATGGGCAGCCCATTTTTATTTGAGACAGCTGTGTTTACGGGGGAGGAGCAGGAACTGCTGCTCAACGAGACCCTGTTTCACAATGCCAATGGATATCTTGGCGTGAGAAGTAATTTTGAGGAGAAGTATCCACCTGAGACCGCTACGGTGAGAGGGCAGTATGTCAATGGATTTTACAACATCTCCGAGATGAAGCAGGCGGAGAAGCACTATGGGTTTCAAGAGCAAAAACAGACCATGGTAAATACCTTTGACACCCAGACGATGATGCTCTGGCTGGATGGGGAAGCAGTGAATTTGTTTGAGGGAAAGGTGCTGGAATTTCACCGGACGCTGGATATGAAGCGTGGGATTACACAGAGAGCCTTCCGGTGGGAGGCGCCTTCCGGGCGTCAGGTGGAGATTCGGATTACGCGCATGGCTTCTTTTGTCCTGCTGCCTCTGTTTACCATCGAGTACGCGGTGACGCCGTTAAATTTCAGCGGGGAGGCCGTGCTGGTCTCCGGGCATTCGGGGGATGTGTCCAACTATTTTAACCCGAAGGACTCCAGAGTGGCGGGAGAGAAAGTGGTCCACATGAATGTGCTGGGGATGGAGGCGGTGTCCGGCCAAATCACATTGATCCATTCCGGAACCACGAAGTCCGGGCTGGAAATCGCCAGCGCGGTGAAGCATACGGTTTCCACAAAGTATCAGGAGGAGATCAAAAAGACGGGCAATGGATTCGAGAAGGAGATTTCCTTTTCGGTGGAGGAAGGAAGGACGGTGACGGTGGTGAAAACGACGATCACCTGTGATTCCCTCCGCTATGGAAATGTGAGAAACGATGTGCTGTTCTTTATGGATCTTGCAGAGAAAAAGCCGCTGGAGCTCTGGTATCAGAAGCAGGAGGAATATCTTCAGGCATTCTGGGAGAAGGCTGACATCTCGATTGACGGGGATGAGGAACTGGACCTGTCTCTCCATTACAATCTGTACCAGCTGCTTCAGTCAGTGGGCAAGGATGCATACAGTAATATCGCGGCAAAGGGGCTCAGCGGGGAAGGGTATGAAGGCCATTATTTCTGGGATACGGAAATGTATATGCTGCCGTTTTTTACGCTGACCCAGCCGAAGCTGGCGAGAAATCTGCTGGAATACCGGTATCAGATTCTGGACAAGGCAAGGGAAAATGCAAGGCTGATGGGCCATAAATCGGGGGCGCTCTATCCCTGGCGGACCATCAATGGGGAGGAATGCTCCGGGTATTTCCCGTCCGGGGGCGCCCAGTATCACATCAATGGAGATATCTCCTATGGAGTGGTGCAGTATTATCTGGTTACCGGCGACTGGGAGTTTCTGGCGTCCAAAGGTGCGGAAATTCTGATGGAGACGGCCAGAATGTGGGCGGACTTGGGACATTTTTATAAGGGAACGTTTCGTCTCCACTGTGTGACTGGGCCGGATGAGTATACCTGTGTGGTCAACAACAATTACTATACGAACCTGACGGCCAAGCATAACCTGGAATGGGCGGCAAAGGTTTACCGGATGTTGAAGGAACGCGGTGAGCTGGTGGCGCTGGAAGAAAAAATCGGTATCCGGGAGACGGAGATCGCCGGGTTTGAGAAGGCCGCGGCCGGGATGTATCTTCCTTATGACGAAGAACTGGATATCAATCCCCAGGATGACAGCTTTTTGACGAAGAAGGTGTGGGATTTGGCGGCGACGCCGGAGGAGGAATTCCCAATCATGCAGCATCACCATCTGCTGGAGCTGTACCGGTATCAGGTGTGTAAACAGGCGGACACGGTGCTGGCCCACTTCATCTTTGAGGATGAGCAGAAGATAAGCACAATCCGGAATTCCTTTGAGTACTACGAGAAGGTGACGACCCACGATTCGTCTCTGTCGAGATGTATCTTTGGGATTATGGCGTCGAAGCTTGGAGATACGGAGAAGGCCTATCAGTATTTTGATGTTTCCTCCAAACTGGATATTCTGAATACGCAGAAGAATACAAAGGATGGGATTCACACGGCCAATATGGGAGGCACGTATATGGCGGTGGTTTATGGATTTCTGGGTCTGCGGGTGAAGGAGGATGGATTTTATTTCACCCCTTCCCTGCCGGAACCGTGGAATTCCTACCGGGTGCGCTTAAGTCTTCTGGGAAGTCTGGTGGAGGTTACGGTCACGCCTGGCGGCTGTGCGTTCCGGCTGATGGAGGGGGCGGCGGTCACAATTGTGGTGGGCGGCGTGGAACAGAAACTGAAGGATGAATTGACATGGCATTGGAAACATGGAATGAAGAGCGAGTGCAGGGAGAAATGATGAGATACCGATGTGGAATTTTTGATTTGGACGGGGTGCTTGTGGACACCGCGAAGTATCACTACCTGGCCTGGAAGGATCTGGCCGGCAGATTAGGATTTGAATTTACCGTGGAGCAGAATGAGGCGTTAAAAGGAATTTCCAGAATGGATTCCTTGGAGGTCCTGTTGCAGCTTGGCGGGATGGGGGAGAAGTTCGGCCAGGAGGAGAAGCTTTTGATGGCGGAGGAGAAGAACCGGTTGTATTTGTCATACATTGAGAGGCTGGAGACATCGGAGCTGCTTCCCGGCGTGACGGAGCTGTTTGGGCGGATGAAGAGTCAGGGGGTAAAGATTGCCCTGGGGTCTGCCAGCAAAAACGCGGGGGTGATTCTGGACAGACTTCAGATCCGTTCCTATTTCGATGTGATTGTGGACGGAAATCTGGTCACAAAGGCCAAGCCTGATCCGGAAGTGTTTGCACTGGGAGCGGACCGGCTTGGAATTCCTTATGGAGAGTGCGTGGTGTTTGAGGATTCCGTGGCTGGGCTTATGGCGGCCCGGAAACTGGGAATGCTGGCGGTGGGAATTGGAACGCGTGAGAATCTGCCGCAGGCGGATGTTATCTGTGGAACCGTTGGGGAGTACTGCGGATTTTAACGGTTATTAGTGCTGCAAAAATAAACCAACAGACGGCTGGGAATAGCTCGCTGTCTGTTGGTTTTTCCTGTCTTATAAATCCAGTTTCAAATCTCCATCTTTAATCCAACCGATTTTCCGGAACACAATGCCAAAGCCATAGGTCAGGATGGCCGGAAGTACGAAGCAGACCAGCAGAATCCCAATCCACATGGAAGCGCCGCCGCCCATGGCTGTGTAAACTCCAATCGGTCCAACCAGGCCGCAGGTGCCCATGCCGGAGCCGGCGGGGATGTTCTTTAGTTGAAATACCACCGTGGCGATGGGACCGGTGATCATGGACGCCAGGGTTGGCGCGATCCAGATTCGCGGGTTTTTCACGATGTTGCCCATCTGGAGCATGGAGGTGCCGAGGCCCTGGGCCAGGAGGCCGCCGATGCCGTTTTCCCTGAAGCTTAGGACTGCGAAGCCGATCATCTGGGCGCAGCAGCCGGCTGTGGCTGCGCCGCCGGCCAGTCCGTCCAGGCTTAACATGATACAGATGGCGGCGCTGCTGATAGGCAGTGTCAGGGCGATGCCGATTAAGGCGGAAACCAGGATGCCCATGAAGAACGGCTGCATTTCCGTGGCGTTCTTCACCAGGTTTCCGAAGGCAGTCATGAAGGCGGAAACGCCGGGGCCGGCAAACTGGGCGACCAGGACGCCGGAGATGATGGTGACACCTGGGGTTACCAGGATATCCACCCGGGTTTCTTTGGATACGATCTTGCCAAGCTCCGTGCCGACGATGGTGGCTACCAGCGCGCCCACGGGACCGCCCAGGGCGTTGCCGGCGATGCCGACGGTGGCGGCAGAGAAGAGTACCAGCTGGGGGGCTTTCAGCGCATACGAGATGGAGACGCCAAGCGCCGCGCCGGTTGCGCCCTTTGCATACTCTGCAATGGTCACGAACAAGGAAATATTGGTTTTTTCTCCAAGGGTAGCAAAGATGGTTCCGATCAGCAGCGAGGCAAACAAGCCGAATGCCATGGCTCCGAGGGCGTCAATCAGATAAGTTTTGACTGTGATAGTGACGTTCTTACGTTCTAAAAATGCTTTTACACCTGTCTGGTTCATGTTTTTAATCTCCTTTAGTTTACCATTTGTTGTATATGTAAATAAATGGGGATAAAATACACACATTTGACTTCCCAGGTCAAAGCAGTTGAGAGTTATTCTACCATAAATTTCAAAAATTGCAATAGTTTGTTAAAATAATATCAATCAAGTTGGCGGCAGACCGCCAGCAGGCCACCAAAAAACTGGGCGTCCACACTTTGGGGACGCCCAGTTTGTTATCTATTCTGCTTACAGGTGAAACCCAAAATATTTCACCGCATTATTGTAAGAAATTCCTTCCACAATCTCTTTTAACGCTTTCCAGTCCGCCGGATATTCTCCATTTTCCACCCAGCCGCCGATGAGCTCGCACATGATTCTTCTGAAATACTCATGTCTGGTGTAAGATAAGAAGCTTCTGGAGTCAGTCAGCATACCGATAAAGTTGCCAAGGCAGCCTAAGTTTGCCAGAGACGTCATCTGTTCCGTCATCCCTGCCTTGTGGTCATTGAACCACCAGGCGGAACCCTGCTGAATCTTGCCGGCAGCGGCCGTATCCTGGAAGCAGCCGATGATTGTGCCAATGGAGGCATTATCATTGGGATTCAGGGAATAGAGAATGGTCTTCGGAATCTCATTGCCTGCGCTCAGCGCATTCAGGAAATCAGCCATCTGCGCCGACGGAGCATAGTTGTTGATACAGTCAAAGCCCGTATCCGCACCCAGCTTTTCAAACATATAAGCGTTGTTATCCCGCTTACATCCATAATGCAGCTGCATAATCCAGCCCATCTTATGATATTCTTTTGCCACAAACAGCATAAACGCCGTCTTGTACTGCAGTTCTTCCTCTTTGGAAACCGGCTGTCCCGCCAGTCCCCTTGCCATAACCGCGTCCACCTCCGCGTCGGTGGCAGGCACATACATCACATACTCCAATGCATGGTCGGATACGCAGCAGCCGTTCTCAGCAAAATATGCCATCCGGTTCTTCAGTGCCTCTTTCAGGGAAGCAAAATCCGTCACCTTCACACCGCTGACTTCCGATAACTGTGCCATATAGGCCCCAAAGGTAGGTTTCTCCACATTCATAGCCTTATCCGGTCTCCATGCAGGAAGTACCTGAACATCAAAGGTGGAATCAGCCGCGATCTTTTTGTGCCACTCCAGGCTGTCTACCGGATCATCCGTGGTACAGATGAGGGTCACGTTGGACTGCCTGATGATGTTGCGGACGCTCATGGAATCCTCTTTCAGCTTTGCATTGCACAGATTCCAGACCTCCTCGGCAGTATCGCCGTTCAGATATCCGGTGTATCCGAAATATTTCTGCAGCTCCAGATGGCTCCAGTGGTACAGCGGGTTGCCGATTAATTTAGGAAGTGTCTCCGCCCATTTCTGGAACTTCTCGCGGTCGGAAGCGTCGCCGGTAATGTATCGTTCCTCCACGCCGTTGGAGCGCATCTGACGCCATTTATAATGGTCGCCGCCCAGCCATACCTGGGTAATATTATCGAACTTGCGGTCTTCGGCAATCTCTTGTGGGTTGATGTGGCAGTGGTAATCCAGAACCGGCATGTTCGCCGCATAGTCGTGATAGAGTGTCCGCGCGGACTCTGTGGAAAGTAAGAAATCTTTGTCCATAAACTGTTTCATTTGATTCATTCCTCCTTTAAAATCATTCATTTTTAGTGGTTTGCCTTTTGATAAAATCGGCCGCAATGGTGGTCCTGCTGGGAACATTGCCGCCGCCAAACACTCCCATTAAGGTGTTGATGGTGGTGGTGCATAATGACTCTACCTTGGTGTCAATGGAGGTCAGTTCCGGGTCGGTACATACGGATAGAATCGAATTATTATACCCGATAATTGATAAATCATCCGGAACAGAAATTCCCCTCTGGTTGGCGAACTTCACCGCCCCCACGGCGAGAGAGTCGTCAGAGGTCATCACCCCGTTAAAGACCAGCCCCGAATCCCAAAGCTTCAGCATCAGCTCCCTGGAAGCCAACACGTCCTTGGGGCACTGGTGGATCAGCTGTTCCTCCAGGGTGATCCCGTGGGCCGTCAGCGCATCCTTGTAGCCCTGCATCTTGTTCTGGCCGCTGTAGGAGTGGCTGGTGTAGAGATACAGGATCTTGTCGTGGCCGGTGGCGATCAGAGTCCTGGCTGCCTGATACGTGGCCGCGTGATCGTCACAGACGGTGCTGTAAATGTTGGCGCCGTCCAAATACCCGTTGACCAGCATGATCGGCAGTTCTTTGGCCGCCTCCAGGATATAGGCATTGTCCTTCGGTTTCATCTCCACAAACTTGGAGCCTGCCAGGATAATGGCGTCCACCCGCTTGGACAGCAGAAGATTAAAATATTTCTGCTTCGTGTCCAGAGAGTTGCCGGTACAGCAGAGAATGGAATCATATCCATTGGTCCGCAGTTCCCGCTCCAGATAGTAGATGGCGTTGGCCAGATAAGGGTCGGAGGAGTCGGAGCACATGATCCCGATGGTTTTCATGGTGCCTAAGCCCAGCCCCCTGGCAAATACGTTTGGAGTGTAACCTAACTCCTTCATCACTTCCAGCACCCGGGTTCTGGTTTTATCGCTGACATTGGGGTTGCCGTTGAGTACTCTCGATACGGTGGCGATGGAAACCTGCGCCTTTTCGGACACATCATAAATGTTCATATCGTTACCTCGTCATATTCTGTAAGTGCTTACAATATAAACTTATTATACCCGGATCTTTCTGAAATTGCAACTCAAATTATAATAGGAAGCGCACAAAAGTACAAGGGTAAATATCCGTCATTGTTATGATGATGTTATGATGATTCATCGATATTTTGTACGGATTGAAGATTGGATCTTGACTTTGGCTTACGGATTTTGTAGAATAAATGTAAGCACTTACAATTTAAGAAGTATAAGGAGAAAACGTCATGCAGGATATCATCAGAATCAATCAGGCGGACAATGTGGCAGTCGCCCTCAGACCCATCGCCAAAGGGGAGACCTTAAGCATCGGGGGGAATGATGTGACAGCCGCGGAGGACATCCCCCAGGGGCACAAGATGGCGGTCAAACCCATCAGGGCAGGGGAAGAAGTGGTTAAATACGGATTCCGTATTGGCTTTGCGAAGGAGGATATTGTTACCGGGCAGTGGATTCATGTGCACAATGTAAAGACGGCTCTGGGAGATTTGCTGGAGTACCAATATCAGCCGGCGGGCAGCAGTCTTAAGGAGACCGGACCTGCGTATTTTGAAGGATTCCGGCGTGCGAATGGCAAGGTGGGCGTCCGCAATGAAATCTGGATTATCCCGACGGTTGGCTGTGTGAATTCCATTGCGCAGGCGCTTGAGAGGGCGTCGAAGAAGCTGGCGGTGGGAAATATTGAGGACGTGGTGGCATTTCCCCATCCTTACGGGTGTTCCCAGATGGGAGATGACCAGGAGCATACCAGAACCGTGCTGGCGGACATGGTCAACCATCCCAACGCCGGCGGCGTGCTGGTGCTGGGTCTGGGCTGTGAGAACAGCAATATTCCGGTGCTGAAGGAGTATATCGGGGAGTATGATGAGCAGAGAGTGAAATTCTTACAGTGCCAGGACGTGGAGGATGAGATGGAGACAGCCATGGAGCTGTTGGAAGAACTTGCGGCTTACGCGGGGGCATTTTCCAGGGAGAAGATCGACGCAGGCGAGCTGGTGATCGGCATGAAGTGCGGCGGGTCCGACGGACTGTCGGGGATCACGGCGAATCCGGTGGTGGGAGCATTTTCAGATCTATTGATCTCCAAAGGCGGGACGACGATTCTGACGGAGGTGCCGGAGATGTTCGGGGCGGAGACGCTTCTGATGAACCGGTGTGAGACGCCGGAGCTGTTTGAGAAGACGGTTCATTTAATTAATGATTTTAAGAACTATTTTACCAGCCACAACCAGACGATCTACGAGAATCCGTCTCCCGGGAATAAAAAGGGCGGTATTTCCACGCTGGAGGATAAGTCGTTAGGGTGTACCCAGAAGTCGGGAAGCGCGCCGGTGAAGGGCGTGATCTCCTATGGGGAGCCGGTGAAGAATAAAGGCCTGAATCTGCTCAGCGCGCCGGGAAATGATCTGGTGGCGTCCACGGCCCTGGCAGTGTCCGGCGCCCATATCGTGCTGTTTACCACCGGGCGAGGAACTCCATTTGCGTCTCCGGTGCCAACGGTGAAGATCTCCAGCAACTCTGCGCTGGCGGGGAAGAAGAATAACTGGATTGATTTTAACGCGGGGAGAATGGTGGAAGACCGGTCCATGGAGGAACTGGCCCAGGAACTGTTTGATTATGTGCTTGCGGTGGCTTCCGGGAAAAAGGTGAAGGCGGAGGAAGCCGGCTTCCATGATATGGCGATCTTTAAGCAGGGCGTGACGCTGTAAGGCGGAATTGTATATAATTGTATATAATAGGAAATGATGACACAGCCTGGCTGTGGCGTGGGAGCCGGTACATTTGCACCGGCTCCCACGTATTTGCGAATTCTTATCGTATTTACGAATTTTACTTGCCAAAGACCTCCGGATGGAGTTATACTGGAGTCATGGCAGAAGAGCTGCAATCACAAACACGCAGGAGGCTTGAGCGATGAAATTAAACCGCACCACACAACGAACCGTGGAGATTCTCAAACTGGTGTCCAAAAATCCGGACGGCATTACTTTGGATGAAATCTGTGACAAGTTACAGCTGCCTAAGACCAGCGGCTATGATATCGTCACAACCCTGGCGGAGATGGGTATGGTCAATGTGGCCAGAGGGCAGAAGCAGAGATATACCATCGGGCTGACGGCCTACCGCATCGGTATCAATTACACCAACAATTTAGATTTTATCGGCATCATAGAACCGGAGCTGAAAGCATTTGCCAGAGAGGTTGGGAAAACGGTGTTTTTCGGCGTGCGTTCCGACCACGAGGTGGTCTATATCTGCAAGGCGGAGCCGGAGAATCCGATTATCACCACGGCCACGGTAGGGACGAAGAATCCTATGTACTGTACGTCTCTTGGAAAAGCGATCCTGGCGTTTAGCGATGAGGACACAAAACAGCAGGTAATGAACCGCATAAAGTATAGAAAGAAGACGGAACAGACCATACTATCCAAAGAGGCCTTTGAAAAAGAACTGGAAAAGGTAAAAGCCAAGGGCTACGCCCTGGATGCCAGGGAAGTGGAGGACCATATGGAATGCGTCGGCGCCCCGGTATTCGGCCCTGACGGCACGGTTTTGGGGGCCATCAGCGTTTCCAGTTTGTACAAGCCAACCGAGGATTATGAGGCCCTTGGCGTGGTCGTCCGGGACAAAGCGGCGGCAGTCTCAAAAAACTTAGGGTATTTGGGAAAAATATAAGCAAAACCAGTTGACAAATCTAAGGGAAACTATTAATATTTCATTATAAGAATCGTATTTGTGAAATACAATCGCATATACGAATATCAAAAAGGAGAGAGAATCATGAAAAAAGAACAGGTGTTGGCAAGAATGAAAGAAGACTGCCTCGTTGCGGTTGTT
Organism: Bacteroides thetaiotaomicron; assembly: GCA_034142505.1. Lineage (GTDB taxonomy): Bacteria > Bacillota > Clostridia > Lachnospirales > Lachnospiraceae > Hungatella_A. The sequence continues at coordinate 5,051 of JAWZDV010000016.1, read as the reverse complement.
CGTGCAAAGAATCTGGAGCAGGGTGAGAAGGTGGTGGACGCCATCATCGCCGGCGGCATCAACTTCATCGAGATTACTATGACCATGGACGAGGGCAACCCGGTTGAGTTCATTCAGTTGATGGCCCGGAAATATAAAGACAATGACAAAGTTGTGATCGGCGCGGGTACCGTGTTAGATCCGGAGACAGCAAGAGCCGTTATCCTGGCCGGCGCAAACTATGTGGTAAGCCCAGGCTTAAACGTAGAGACCATCAAGCTTTGCAACCGTTACAGAGTGCCGATGCTTCCGGGTGTTATGACGCCAACCGAGGCAATCACGGCATTGGAGGCCGGATGTGATATCATCAAGATCTTCCCAGGCAACATTGTGGGACCGGCAGCGATCAGTTCCTTCAAAGGTCCTCTGCCACAGGGTGAGTTCATGCCAAGCGGCGGCGTGGACGTTGACAACGTTGACAAGTGGATCAAGGCCGGCGCTTACGCGGTGGGAACCGGAAGCAGCCTGACCAAGGGCGCAAAAACCGGCGATTTTGCGGCAGTTACCGCAAAGGCAAAAGAGTTTGTTGAGGCGGTTGCAGCGGCAAGAAAGTAATTGGAATACCAGTCCTCTGAAGGTAATTGATAAAACGATAAAGTATAGGAATAAGGAGATTAGATCACTATGGCAAAGATTGTAACCATGGGCGAAATCATGTTAAGATTGTCCACACCAAACAACGAGAAATTTATTCAGGCTGACGAGTTCGACATCAACTACGGCGGCGGCGAGGCAAACGTAGCGGTATCGTTAGCTAACTACGGCCATGACACTCAGTTTGTAACGGCTGTGCCGGCCAACCCCATTGGCGAGTGCGCGGTGGCGGCTCTCCGCAAATACAACGTGGGAACCAAATTCATTTCCAGAAAAGGTGAGAGACTTGGGATCTACTACTTAGAGACCGGCTCTGCTATGAGAGCTTCCAACGTGGTTTATGACAGAGCGCATTCCTCCATCTCCACGGCAGTGGCGGCTGACTTTGACTTTGATGAGATCTTTAAGGATGCTGACTGGTTCCATTTCACAGGAATCACTCCGGCGGTATCCGACGCGGCTGCTGAGCTTACCGAGGCGGCCTGCAAGGCGGCAAAGGCTCATGGCGTGACGGTATCCGTAGACTTGAACTTCCGTAAAAAATTATGGTCCTCCGAGAAGGCCCAGAAGGTGATGACCAACCTGATGCAGTACGTGGACGTTTGTATCGGCAACGAGGAGGATGCGGAGAAGGTGCTTGGCTTCAAGCCGGGCAACACCGATGTCACCTCCGGCGAACTGGAACTGGCCGGTTACGTGGACATTTTCAATCAGATGGCAGACAAGTTTGGATTTAAATACATCATCAGTTCTCTGCGTGAAAGTTATTCCGCTTCCAACAATGGCTGGTCGGCATGTATCATGGATGGCAAGACACGGGAGTTCTACCACTCCAGAAAATACTCCATCACCCCGATCGTTGACCGTGTAGGCGGCGGCGACTCCTTCGCAGCCGGACTGGTTTGCGGACTGGTGGATGGAAAAGACATGAAGGCAGCTCTGGAATTTGCAGTAGCAGCTTCCGCATTAAAGCATACCATCCCTGGCGACTTCAACCTGGTTACTCGTGCCGATGTTGACAGCTTAGCAGGCGGCGATGGTTCAGGACGCGTTCAGAGATAGTGAAACAGCAGGGCGCCGCTGTACACGATCAATGGATCGGATGATTGGGAAAGCCATTCTCCTGAACTCCTTTTCGGAGCTGACGGAGAGTGGCTTTTTGTAACTGCCGGGGCCGGAGGCAGGGAAACCGGCCGGTGATATGTGGAGGAGAATAAGTATGAATAACAGACCATTTGATTTACTGTCCTTAGGCGAGCTGCTGCTGCGCCTGTCCCCGTCGGCCAATGAGCGTTTGGTGCGGGGCGATACCTTCCAGAAACAGGTGGGGGGAGCGGAGATGAATGTGGCGGTGGGAGCGTCCCTGCTGGGGCTGCACACCGGTGTCATCACGAAGCTGCCGGCCAATGATATGGGGAACTTTATCAAGAATAAGATTCGTTCCTATGGAATCAGCGATGATTATTTTGTCTATGACAGCAGCCAGAATGCCAGACTGGGGCTGTATTACTATGAGTACGGCGCTTATCCCAGGAAGCCGAAGGTGATTTATGACAGGAAGAACAGCTCCTTTTACAGCATTTCCGAGCAGGATTTCCCCGGGGAAATGTATCAGGCCACAACCTGCTTCCACACCACCGGCATCACCCTGGCGCTGTGTCCGGAGACGAGAAAGACGGCCATCGATATGATCAAGCGGTTTAAGGCGTCGGGGACCATCATTTCCTTTGATGTGAATTTCCGCGGCAATCTGTGGACGGGGGAGGAAGCCGAGGCATGTATCCGCCAGATTCTGCCGTATGTGGACATTTTCTTCTGCTCCGAGGATACCGCCAGACTGACCTTTAAAAAGACGGGAACCGTCCGGGAAATGATGAAGAGCTTTACGGAGGAGTATCCCATCTCCGTGATCGCGTCCACCCAGCGCATCGTCCACAGTCCCAAGTCCCATACCTTTGGCTCCATCGCCTACGATGCCGCCAGAGGCGAGTACTATGAGGAAGAGCCGTACCGCAACATCGAGGTCATCGACCGGATCGGAAGCGGCGACGCCTACATCGCGGGGGCCCTGTACGGACTGTTGAGCAGCGGCGGCGACTGTATGAAAGCCGTCCAGTACGGCAACGCCGCCAGCGCCGTGAAAAACACGATACCGGGCGATCTGCCGACCTCTGATTTGGAGGAGATCAACACCATCATAAGGGAACACAACCAGACCGGCCCGCAGAGCGAGATGAGCCGGTAAAGAATAAAGAACATATAACAGACCATCCGGGAAAGTCCGGATGGTCTGTTTAGAAAAAATTTACTTGTTTTAATTACCATAACGGGCTATAATAAAAGGCACAATGTATGGCAATCGATTCATAGAGCGAATCCGCTTTATAGAACGAAGTTTCTTTTTCATTTTTAATCAGTCATCATATTATTTTAAATCCCAATAGAAATTAAATAAAATTTAGAGAAATTGAACTATTGATTGTTATCAAACAACTGGATTGCCGTACAACAGAAAAATACGGAAAGGGAGGAAACTATGGTTTATGGATCATATAGAAGGAACCATACTGGCAACACCTCATGGGCAGGAAAAATATGATACGGTTTGTAAGGAACTATTGAGTAACCGGCAGATTATGTCCAGAGTTTTAAAACGGTTTGCAAAAGAATACAAAAACTGTTCCACAGATGAAATTGAAAAATTGTATATTGAACCGGAAACTGTTTTCATTTCGAAGGAAGCGGTGGAACGAAATCAGACGAACCGGAATATTGAGGGAGTAAACACGGAGGATCGGACCATCAATGAAGGTACGATTTATTATGATGTGATGTTTGACGCCATTTATCCCCAAAGTGAAAAACAGATGATGGGAATGATCATCAACGTGGAGGCGCAGAATGATTTTTATCCTGGATATGAAATTGAAACCAGAGGTATTTACTATGCAGCGCGCAAATTATCATCGGAACTGAGGACAATCAACCGGCATACCAATTATTCAGAATTGAAAAAGGTATACTCTATTTGGATTTGTATGGGTGAAAATGTTCCCGAAAAGGAAGCTAATACAGTCTCCTTGTATGAAGTGGAGAAAAATGATATAATGGGAAGTGTAGAGAGGTCCGTAGAATGTTATGAACTGCTATCAGTAGTCATTATAAGAATTGGTAACAAGACAGAGTCAAAAGATCCAGTTCTGGCTCTGATGCAGGTACTCTTTAGTAAACAGATTTCAAAAGAGGAAAAGTTAAGTAGGTTGAAACAAATGGGGTTCCGGATGGACGATCCCCTTGTGAAAGGAGTGGAAACGATGTGCACGTTGGGACAGGGATTAGTTGAGAGTACGGCTAAGCAGGTGACAAAGCAGGTGACAAAACAAATGGTGATTAACATGTACAAAAAACAGATCCCGCTGAAAAAAATCGCGGAAATCGCGGATGTTTCCATTGTTGATATCAAAAGCTGGCTGGATGAAGATGCGATAACTCCTGAGTAATGTAAAATTGAACGATAAAAAAGAGGCAGGGAGACGCGTTACGTACTTCTCCCTGCTTTTTCTAAATGCTGCTTTAATAAGATTTTCTATTGACCATCCAGCAGCAGCTTCCCTTCCGTAGACACCACAACAACTCTCCATGGGAGTTTTTTCCCGCTCTGTTCCATAGCCTTTGTGACCGCCAGTTCCATCCCGCGGCAGCAGGGAACTTCCATGCGCAGAACGGTGATAGACTTAATCTCGTTCTTTTTTAGAATTTCCGCCAATTTCTCTGAGTAATCCACGGCATCCAGTTTCGGACATCCAATCAGCGTGACATGATTCTTCATAAAATGATTGTGGAAATTCCCGTAGGCAAACGCCGTACAGTCCGCCGCCACCAACAGATTACAATTTTTAAAATAAGGAGCTTCCGTCGGAATCAATGTTATCTGTACCGGCCATTGTCTCAGCTGGCTTTCCGGCCCGTGATCCGGCTCCTCGATTCCCATTTCTTTCAGACGGTTCTTCACCGCTTCCTCGTCGTAAGCATCCGCTTCCCGTTCCTCAAACGTAATCGCCCCCGTCGGACAGGAGGGCAGACAATCCCCCAGCCCGTCGCAGTAATGATCGCTCAAAAGCTCCGCCTTCCCATCCACCATCCCAATGGCTCCCTCGTGGCAGGCCAAAGCGCAGATCCCGCACCCATTGCAAAGTTTCTTATCAATCGTAATAATCTTTCTCTTCATATATCAATAACCTCCCTGTCTGTATTTAGTATACAGGAACCGGCAAGGTTTGTATGTTGTAATTGCAACGTTTTCTATAAAAAAATGAACCAATTTCTAATTTGGTGACTCTTATATACAGGTGCACCGAAACAGGAAAGCATTCTGGTGATATGTCAAGAGAAATTTGAAAAAGATTTTTGGGTGTTTT
>JAWZDV010000015.1:0-47637 GCA_034142505.1 Bacteroides thetaiotaomicron | reverse complement strand
TAAAAGCAAGTTATATACCAAATCGGGAACAGAGAGAATTGCGGGAAATAACCCGCTACCGTCAGGATATGATTGAAGAACGTGCCCGTGAATTAAACCGAATCCAAGCTGTGCTGGAAGGCTGTAACATTAAATTGGGCAGTGTTATTACTGACATTAGCGGAAAAAGCGGGATGGCTATCTTAAAGGCAATCATATCTGGAGAAACAGATCCGGTTGTTTTAAGTGAATTGGCAAAAGGGCGGGCCAGAGATAAGCTTGGGGTTCATTAGAAAAGTTAGGGGTAAATGTAATCATTCAGCCAAAATAAAACATCTCAAATTTTATCACGGGTAAAGGAATAAGCCCGCCCAAAGGCGAACTTATTTAGAATGTTTCTTTATAGGTTATCTCTGATTTACGTTTTCAGGACAGTCCCTTTGTATGTTCTTATAACAGATCAACAAGTTCGTCATCCGTCTGATCCGGATGTTCCCGGTTCACCTGGTATAATTTTTTCACCAGTTCTTCATCCTCTTCCAAAATCTCTGCGATCTCTTCTGCTGGTTGTACTCTCCGCTCTGATCGTCTGCTTTTCCAGCCAGTTCTCCCGCCTGTTTGTAGACAGTGTATGCCGCTGGCGTGGCTGGCCTATCACCTGGGATTTGGGTTAAATGGAATCTGGACTTTGTGTGCAAATTTCACCTTCGCTCGGTGACGTAGGTATCATAGACGTTTGGCATCCCTATTTGGCCGTTATTTTCTTATATTTTTAGGATCTGTCCCATGCTTCTTTCTATAAGCCCGAATAAATGCATGGCTGTTGGGGAAGCCAGAAAGTATCGCGGCTTCTTTCGGCTTGCAGTTACGTTCCGTCAGCATCCGTTCTGCTTCCTCAAGACGCAGTACTGTTAAATATTCAGCATAGCCCTTCCCCATGGCATTTTTAAAAATCGTACTTAAATAGGAGGGATGAATCCCCAGTTCTTCAGCTACCTCTGACAAAGATACTGCATCCCGAAACCGCCGTTTCATGATGGCAGCAGCCTGTTGAACTTTTTGGGGAATATCTTTTTTACTCTCTGCATCCACAAGGAACGCAGCCAGCTTTCCATAAGTTCTTTCAAAGAAACGACAGCAGTTTTCAAATGATTCCTGGCTGACAAGATATTCACTCAATAACGATTCCCCTTCACATACGCTGTCCTGGGCAATCCCTTTTTGCCGGCAGGTAAGCATCAGCAGGGTTAGCAGATCATCAAAAAATGTCATACATTCCACCTGCGAATATTTTTCCTTACCAAGGTCATTAAATAGCCGCCGAAGGGTAGACAACATTTGGGACCAATCCATCAACTCAATTTCCCTAATCAGTTCTTCACGCGCACAATCCTCAAGCCGGATCTTTTCTTTTTCATTTGCTTCACTCGCCTCATAGACATAATCATAAAAAGAAATATCATTTTCACGAAAGCTATATGTCCTGGCAGCCTGGCGTTCCGCCATTGTATAACTTTCATCAACTGTCTGAATCCCCCGCATCGGTCCAACACTGTACCGGACAAACAGATTCATATATTTTTTCAGACAAAAGGAAATACGGCTCAAGATACGTTTTATCAATTCCCCGCAGTCCACTTCTGAAAGGTCCGGCACTGACAGCACCAGCACAAACTTTTCATTTTTTAAATGACAGGCCAATCCTCGCTTGTCCTGATTCAAAATCTCATTAACAATGTTCCCTATGGAGAATTCCATCGTTCTTTGCGTTTCAATCGGCTGTGATGCAATCTTTGAGCAATAATCTTTGATAACCATAATGGCTACAACCATCCGGGAGGAAGAAAAACTGACTCCCAACCTTTTTATTTCCCGTTCCATAATACCCTTATTCTTTTTATAAAATCCGCTCACCAGATTTACAAGAAATCTATCCGTCAGCGCTCCGACATTGACAGAGGTACGGACAATATCAGGTTTTTCCGCTAATAGGCATCTGGCCTTTTCCAGACTTTCAAGTAATGCTTCCTTTGTAAGACTATTCTTAATCAGATAATCAACCGCATGATTTCTCATCGTATTTCGCACATATTTATAATCATCATAATTACTTAAGACAATAACTTTTATCTCCGGATAAGATTGGCTTATATATTCCACAAGATAGTCTCCATCCATCCGCCCCATCTTAATATCTGTAATCACGATATCCGGGTTCAAATCTTCAATCAACCGGATGGCGGCCTGTCCGTCCGGGCATTCCCCACAAATATGGTAACCAAAGGAATCGAAATCCAAAATGGAACGAATCATAGAGCGCATAAGCAGTTCATCATCAACCAGCAGTACCTTCAGCATGTCCGCTCTCCCCTTTCACAATTGGCAGAATCATTTCCACCTGCGTATATTCTCCTTCCTGGCTTTCCAGTGTAATTCCATATGCTTCACCATAATGCAGTCTGATTCGCTCTGCTGTATTAAATAAACCAATGGATTCTTCCCAGTCCAGTTTTCGCATCATGTTTACCAATTTCTCTTTTGGTATCCCTTTCCCATTATCATATACGGTGATGTGCAGTTTTTCCTCCAATATTCTGGCGCGAACTGTAATCGCAAGTCCGTTCCGTTCCAGAATTCCTCCATGTTGAATTGAATTCTCAACAAGCGGCTGGATTAACAGTTTTATAATTTTGCATTCGGCCACTCCCTGCTCCAGAATGCAGGAAAACCGGATCGGATAGGATTTTTGATATTCCTGAAGACAAATATAGCTTTCTAAATATTGTTTTTCCTGCTCCATCGTCATCAGTGCGTCTTTTGACATATTAATCCGCATGATGTTGGAAAGCGCATCCGTAGCTTCCATAATAGAATCTGCATTTTGCAGCTTCGCCATGAACTTGATGGTACTCAAACTGTTGTAAAGAAAATGAGGGTTGATTTGAGCCTGAAGTGCTTTGATTTCCAGTTTTCTTTTTTCCCCCTCGTCACGCTCTTTCACCTGCATTTGATATTTCAGCCGTTCTACCATCTCTTCAAATTTTCTTCCCAACAACCCAATCTCATTAGACGTACTGACCGTGGTCGATATATCCAAATGCTCCCCGTCCACCTTCTCCACTTCTCCACAGAGCTTTAAAATATCCCGGGTTAAGAGTCCTGCACACCACCATGCAGCAATCAAAGCCAGCACCGCGCATAAGGTAATCATGATAATATTGACAATGGCCGCATTTAAATATTGGCCTTGCAAACTAAGCTGAGGAATCATGATAAATGTCTCCCAATCTGTCACTAGAGAGCGGTAACGCATCAGCATATAATTTCCGCCTTCCATTCTCAAGATCTCATAACCATCTTCCTGTTCTCCTAATGGCAAGGATAAAACATTCAGCTGACCACCTTTCATACCAATTTCAGCTAAATTTTCTTCCAGGATCATCTCACCAGTGGCATGGTTATACAAGACCAATCCATATTCAAACTGATTCTGAATGCTGTATGATTTAAGCAGAGTATTACAATTGACCGTGATCAGCATCAACGCTTCAGAGGCATTTCCACGATGAAGGATAAATGCCATAATCAGTTTCATCTTATCTCTTGTACTGCCTGGCTGTGTTATAAATATGACGTTTTCCTCTTCCATCGCCATTTTATAATACTGCGCTATCTCCTCCCGCGTAACTGTATCATAAAAACCACTGGAATAGGATTCCCTCATGCTGCCTGCTGTTGCCACCACCAGGATATTTTGAATTGAACTGTTCTCCGAAGCGGCATAGCGCAAAAGCCCTTCCATGGCACGTCGATCTGTTATCATTTTAGAGGAACTCTTTGGTTCTGTGTCCATTAATATCCGGTTAAACTCGCTGTTAAATGACAGAGAAAACATGCGGTAATTGATATCACTCAACATTTTATCAAAATTACGATTTGAACTTTCCATCATCTGATTCGCATGATCAGCTACGCCTTTCCATAGCTGGAATTTATATAAACTTCCCCACAGAACAGACACTGCGGTAGTAAACGTGACCACCAAAAACAGCATAACGATGGCATAGGTAACCTTGATGCTGTGAAATCTGTTCTTCATACGCTTCCCCCTGTCTTCTAACATGATCCTTTCCTTTATTTTATCATATCAAAATTTGTTGTCCAGAAAAAGGGTACACCTATCCTTTTATGGCACCGGCAGACATCCCGGCCACAATATATTTTTGTAAAACCAAATAGAGCAGGATAATCGGCAGCGATACAAGTACCACATCAGCAAAAAGCAGATTCCAGTATGAAGTCTTCTGACCCACAAATAAATAGGTTGTCAGTACCGCGGTAGAACGTCTGGAGCTGTTCAAAAGATAGAGTGCTACATTAAAATCATTCCAAATTGTCATCACTTCTGAGATAACAACTGTCACCGTAACAGGCTTCATCAATGGAAAAACAATATTGAAAAAAAGGCATAACGGGGATGCGCCATCCACAATAGCCGCCTCATCAATCTCGCTGGATATTCCTTTTAAAAAACCGGTATACAGGAAGTATGCAAATGCAAAATTACTGGAAGTATATACCAGAACGGCTCCGATATAAGAGGCATAGCCGGAACTCATATGTACTTTTGTCAGCATAAAATATACCGGAACCATAGCCAGCGGTAATGTTAACCCCATAATAATCAAATTGTTAACGATCTTCATGGCCTTTGTCCGCCGACGCACCACCGTATAGGAAGCAAGCGCCGCAAGAATCACAATAAAAGCAACAGAGACTGAGGTAACCAGGAAACTGTTTCCCAAACTCCCAAGCAGCTTTGCCTCCTCCCAGACCTTCCGGTAATTCTGCCCTGCTGCCTCCAGAGAGACATTGGTCAGGCTTAAGCTCAGCTGATTGGCTCCTTTATAATCTTTCATAGAATTAATAATTATCATAAGAAAAGGGATCATAATAATCAAACTGGCCAAAAGTCCCACACCCACAAACACAGCCTGTTTTACTTTTTTTTTCCTCTTGCCCATCACAATTCCACCTCCTTTTTTACGATAATTCCATATGTGGAAAGCGTAATCGCCAATACAATCACTGCCAGTATCACCGTGCCTGCACTTGCCTGACCCTGCATGTTATAAGAATAGGATTTATAGATCATGGTGTTAAACACCTGCGTAGTGGAGCCGGGACCTCCCCCTGTTGTTGCAACAACCAGATCAAATACTTTTAAACCGCCAATGATATTTAACACCAGAGCATTATTAAAAGAAGGCATAATCAGCGGAAATGTAATTTTCCAAAATTTCTGCCAAAATCCTGCCCCATCTATTTCAGATGCCTCATAATAATCCGGAGATATATTCTGCATTCCAGCCAGCAAAATCATCATCGTATAACCGGACCATTTCCAAATCTCAATGGCACATATAGAAAAAATTGCAATCCCCGGATCGGTCAGCCAGTTCTTAGCCAGGCCCCCCATCCCCAAACTCTTTAATGCTGTGTTAAAAAGTCCCCGTGACGGATGCATCAGGGCCGTAAAAACAATGCCAATTGCTACCATATTTACAACAGCAGGAAGATAAAATATGGTCCGCAGACTGTTTGTCATGCGAAATTGCTGATTCAAAAAAAGAGCAAGTATCATGCCCAATATGATTTTTCCCGCTGATGTAATTAAGGTGAATAAAAAAGTATTTTTAAATGCAATATTCATATCTGGATTGGTAAGTATATTTTTATAATTTTCCAAACCGATAAAATCTGCTCTTGAAAAATTCCAATTGGTAAAAGAATATCCAATAGCAACAAAAAAGGGAAGAATAAAAAAAACGATAAAAACCACCAGTCCCGGAACCAGAAACCCAAGTGGGTAATTTTTTTTCCTGAGTATATTCATAAGCCGTGCCCCATTCTTTTTTCTCTTTTTTTTCTCTTTAACGGAAACGACGGCTGATCACCGGCCGCCGTCTTCCATCTTTTGTTAATGTTAATTCCAATTCGGGTCCTTCGCATCTATTGCCTGCGCCGCAAATACATCATCAATCGTCACCAGCACTCCCTGTGCATCTTTGTTACCTATAAACATATCCTGGATTAACGTCGGCAGATCATTGCTGTAATCATAGACCAGGCCCAACAAAGGGCTGACCTTTCCTGTATTAATAATTGCTGATGCATCTTTTTGAATTCCAATAGCATGTCCGTCAATTCCGGCAAGAAAAGGAATCCCCGGCTGAGCCTCATACATTGCTGTCGCCGCATCCGGACCGGTAAGTTCAAAAATCACCTGCTTTGCCAATTCTTTCTTTTTGCCATTCGAAGGAAGCATCATACCCGTTGGAGGCTGGTAAGCTGCAACTGTATTCGCATCATCGTTTGGTATGATGAACATCCCAAGATTCTCAAGTGCTGCCTGGTCATCCGTCAGTTTTGCCAATTCTGGGGCTATCCATGACGCCTGCGGATACATGGCAGCGGTATGATCCAACAATGCATTTTGAGCATCCGCGTAAGTGTCAGACAGGTAAGTCTCCTGCACATACCCTAAATTCACCAAATCCATCATGCGCTCTAAAGAAATCCGTGCACTGTCCACATCTTTCCAGAGTAATTTATGTGCTTCAATATCATCAATTAAAGTACCTGTTCGTTTATTTTCTTTCGAAAAAGAATCTAAAGGAATAATCTGAAGCGTCCAGGAATCTTTTCCTGACAGGTAAACAGGAGTGATTCCTTTCTTCTGAAACACTTCACAGGCTGACAGAAGTTCTTCCCACGTTGCAGGTATTTCTACCCCATTATCGAGAAATACCTGTTTGTTGTAACACATCCCAAATACAACCGCATCTCCAAAAGGAACCACCATTAATTTTCCATTTGCAGTGTAAGCTCTACTGGCAATGGTATCCTTGTCATAATACTGCTGCCATTCACCTGATAAATCGTCAAACTTATCTGAGCCGATCAGGGAATCCGTCATGCTCGCACTCTGCCACCAGAGAATGTCCGGCACTTCGCCGCTTGACATTTTAGCAAGAATCAGCTGCTGTCCCGCATCCCCATCCGGTACTTCTTCAAATTCAAATTTTACATTCATCTTTTCAGCCACCCTATCAAAGGCAGCCTGCGTTCCGGCATTCATCCAGCTTGTTTGAAACATGACATTGATTGTCTCTGTGGAATTACTCTGTCCGTCCTTCTTGCCAGCAATCTCGTCTTCACCTCCGGTCTTTTGCTTTGCCCCACAACCGGCCAGTAATGCTGCTGCCATGACTGTGGCAAACAGCAATGAAATAACGTTTTTTCTTTTCATATTGACTCCTCCTTTTTCTTTCTGACATTATTATATCATTTGATTTTTCTTGCTTTCGTGTATTTTTTTTAGATTCTCTTGAAATTTTTTGGGTCCCTGCAGCCAGCAGATAACATACGAGGCAAAACCATGGCAGCAGCTGGCGTAATCCTGCTTGTGTTCCCAAAGAGTGCCTGTTTTTTCAGCCATGCTTTTGAAAAAGTCACAGATATTGGAACGGCATTCATCCCAATAGCCATATTTCATTAATAATTCCAAACGCATATAATAGCCGACAAACGCATTTGCTGCCGCAATTTCCGGATGAGAACCAAGCGCTCTTTGACGGGGATTAAAGTCTGTCAGCAAGATATCAAACAGTTTTTTATGACTTTCAGGAGTTGCCAGATCAAAGAAAAACGCATAATATTGACATGTCTCTGTCGCTTCTTCCACCAGCTTTAGACAACCGTTTTCTCTTATCGCATGATCCATGAACCAACCATTTTTAAAGGACTGTTTTAAAATGGTTTCTTTTATGGATTTCGATTGTGATACGAACCTCTTATCCCCATATAAGCGGCCAGCCGCTTCCAGGGAAGCTGCATATAGCATATTTGTCGGGTAATTGACCCCTTCTGTCAGCTGGTTGGCCCGTGACCACTCAACAAAAATCCAGCCCGGCAGATTTTCCAACAGGCCATCCTGATTTTTAAATTGGCTTACATAGTTTAATAGCTGCATAATCTTCGATCGGAACCGTTCCGGCATTTTTTCGTCCCCGGCCCGTATTTTGTACTCTTCCAATTCCAGAATCAGCCACAAAGCCCAGTTGACTATAAAATTTCCATCATTGTGATCAGCAGGATAACACATGGGCAGCATCCCCACCGGCAAGGCCCGGTATTCGTCCTCGCATAAAAAATTTTCCAAAAAATTGTGCTCCAGCCTGCTTTCTCCGGTCAGCACATATTCAGTTCTTGCTGAAAAAAAACTATCACACAACCACCCGGCCCGTTCCCTGGAGGGGCAGTCCATCAAGAGATCAACTCCATTTTGCCGAAAAGTTTCTATAGCTGCCTGAGCAATCATAAAAAGCGTCCGATCGCTTTCTATGGCAGGTAACGAAATGGAAACTGGTGGATGCTTGTATTCGGTTATCCCCAGATTCTTAACCCGACACCTCCCTCCTACTGTTGATACCAGTTTTACATATTTCATAGTGTAAACCTCAAAGGCCCGCAGCTCATATTCTCCCGGCGGCAATTCAAAAAAGATGACATTCGTAACGTCAACTCGGTCCAGCGATATGTCCCCATCCACCAGTACTTCATCAAATATAAAAAACAGATCTGTGTGGGAGCTGCATGTTATGGATGCATGAAGCATACCGGTTGTGTTCTTTGTGAATTCGTACAAATTCCATTGATCCCGGTTTAATACTTCCTCTCCGTTATTGCTGTCATTCCGGTAAAAGAGCATTTTTCCGGCTTCATCATTGGCACAGAAATCTAAATCGCCGGGTAAAAAACCTTTTAACTTTATTCCATCAACATTTCGTATATTTCTATCTTGATCGGGAACGATGTTTTCCTGTATGATTACAGTTCCATTTCCTACCAGTTCTCCCTCTGCTTCTTCATAGGCTGGATATGGAACGAGGCGTGGCAGCAAGGTTACCGGTGGCAGAAGTTCTAACGCGGCTGTCTCCTCACATATTCCCCCAATCAGGAAATCATCCGGCTGTTGAAAACGATATGCCTCCAGAAATGGGCGCTGGAAACTATAACGCTGTACCTTTCTGATATAGGACGGATGCAGTTCAGCTTCAAACCCTCCCGGCTGACCCGTATAACCGATTATTTCATCACCCGCCGCTATTTCCGCCTGAATAAAAGAAGGTTGTTCCTGTATATAAAAACTGTCTACACAATAACCGGCCACGTCTATGACCAGAGTATTCTTTCCTCTTTGCAGATACGGAGTTACGTTAATCTCATCAACCCGGAAAGACCCTTTTCCAGCTCTCGCCGGACCATATGATAAAAATATACCGTTTACATAAAGATGGTAAATGCCGGAGGTTGCAATCCGGCATATTAAATTTTCCCTCTCCGGTATGGTCTGCCGGAGCCGGAGTCGGCAGTTCATTTCTAACGACTGATTTTTTGCCCAGACTGGTGATGCTTTTTCGAAACATGCAGTACATTTCATAACATACCCCCTTCTTCTATTAAATTTATTATAGATCGTATCTGATTGTTGTATTGATCTATTTTTTTAGATAGGGAATTATTTTTTTAGATTTAATCAAACTACAATAAAAAAGACTTCATAGGGGAACTATGTATGAAAAAGAAAACACCGCCATTTCTGGCGGTATCTCTTTCTTTTATGTAAACTGATAAACTCCTAAAAAAGCAATCCCCACAAAATACAGCAATATCCCCGTCCAAAGCAGCCGCTTCGTCTTACCGCTGATTCCGGCGAATTCTTTGTAATAAATTCCCCAGAAAATCGTCCACACATTGGCCGACTTGCCAAACAGAAAGGACAATGTCGCGCTGATCGCCGGCATGGAATAGATCGAAATCAAATTTCCTCCATAATGACACACCGCCGCAATCGCACTTAAGAGAATCGGTTTCTTTCCCGCGCCAATACACAGCACCTTCCGCCACTCCTTCTTTACCGTAAATTTAATCCCCAGCAGGATTCCCACGCTGAGAAACGATCCGGTAGCCATATAGGCGCAGGTCAGCACCGGGGCAAATCCTCTCGCGGTTCCGGCGGCTGTTCCCACGCTCCATCCGTTGGTAAAGATGGCGGTCAGCAGCATCAAAACCAGCACCCGGCCTGTCACCACGCTCTTCCGCTTCTTCGCGTGGTACAGTTCCTGGTCCCGTTGCTCCGCCGCCAGGTTGCAGATCAGTCCCGCCACCAGCAGCACCGCGGCTGTGAGAATGATCAGCAGCAGCCCGTATTTTCCTTCCGGAAGCCCTTCCTCCCCGATGGAGGTGAACAGCCCCAGGACAATGCCCACGCCGCCGCTGATGGTGGTGGAAAGCAGCAGCCCCACCTCGCCGATAATCGTCAGCGAGAAATACAGTCCCAGAGACATTAACCCGCCTCCGTACAGGATACGCAATACCGTAGATCTGTTTTCCACCGTCGTCTCTAAAATCCCGGTTTCCAGAAGATATGGGGCCACAATCAGCGTCACTCCCCAGATAAAAATAAATGAAAAACCATACATCAAAAAGATAATCCCCGATATGGGATACCCATCCAGATGCTTTGTGATCTGCATCCAGCTCCCCCACATAGCCGCAGCCATCAGGGTAAGAACAATGGAAACCTCCACCGAAAAATATGTATCCATAAAGCCCGGACCTCCCGCCTGCTCTAACCGCACATGATGACAATCTCCAGTTCCAGACCTCCCGCATAGCCGGCCACAAAGATTCCCTGATCAGGGGGAATCGCCGGACAGCCATCCTGGACAATCACATCCAGGCTTCCGCCCGTCACCGCAGCCTTTGACCTGGCCGCCGCTTCCACCGCAGCTTGCTTCAGTGTCACCGCAGTTTTTTTTGGCAGCGTCCGGCTCAAGGCAGTCTGCACCTCTGCCGCATTCTCTACCTCTGCCGCATGATACACACTCTCATCCATCATCTCAACCACCCGGTAATTCACCCGCGGCGGAAACATCCGCTCCAGATCCTCCATAATATCCCGCCGGACCTCCGCTCTCTCCCGTTTCACCGCCACGACAGCCGCCCGTTCATCCAGAACCGTAATCACACAGACCCCTTCCGCAATTCCGGAACCCCCGATCTCCGCCGTCACGAAATCCGTGATCTCACACATTCCCGGCTGATCCAGCAAAATTTTCTCTCTCACCATACCGGCCTCCTAACCAACCCAAATCTCACTGTCCCTGATGGTACAGCCAACTGCCGACTGCCGCTGTCTGGAATCCGCTCCCCTAAAATAAGGCTCCTCCCGGTACGCCGCCACATAGGCCGCCAGCAGCGTCCCCGGAATATAGTCCAGAAGCGGCGCCAAAAACTCATACCCCTCCGGCGCCTTGGGAACCGTACAGACAGCCGCGTCCCCCGCCACGCCATACTCCTCTTTCGTCTCATCAACCACCACCAGTACCGGCCTCCCGACAGCCTCTGCCTGGAAGATCGTCTCCAGCATCCGGGACTGGTTCGGTTCCCCGCCGTGGGCCGTGACAATCACTCCTAACAGTTCCGGATCATGTTTAAAATAATTCACATGACACCAGTCCTCCGAGTCCGCGGTGGCCGCCATCATCCCGGCCGCCTCCACATACTTGGCCCCCACGAAATAAGCCGTGGCAAAAGCCGTGCTGTCCCCCACCGTCTCAACCGCCCGGTGGTTCCTCCAGCTTCCCGCCAGTTCAAACATCTGGTCATCCATCCGCTCCAGACATTCCCCGTAAGCTCCGGTAAACCGGCGCACATGGTTCATCAGTTCCGCCATGGTTCCCGCCGGGCAGATGCCCTTTGCCTCGCCCATAGCCGCCGCCAGCCCAAACAAACCCAGAATGGAGGCATAGTAATTCCGCAGCCCCGGCCCCGGTTCCGGGAATTCCGGCGTGTTCACAATCAGTGAGTACTCCGCCTCCTTCCCACAGGGCGACTCAGGATGGTTTGTCACAATCACCGTATGGCAGCCCTTCCTTTTCGCATTCTTAAGCGCTTCCACCAGCCGGACCGGTCCCCCGGAAGCGCTGACGCCGATCACCAGCGTCTCATCTGCCTGCTGCCCGTCATAATCCGTATACCTGGCCGCCTCGATGCACCGCACCGCCGTAAAATGAGAGGCAAAGGCCCCGGCATACCGCTTAAACGCCGGAATGCCGGCAATTCCAGCCAGATAAGAATCCCCACAGCCAGTCACAATCACCCGGCGGATCTTCTTAAGCACCTCACGCGGAACCGACTCCGCCACCCCTTTCATCACCCCGGCGATCTGCTCCTCACACATGACCGGAATATTAAAACACTGCCTGCGCAGCTGATTATCATACTCTTTTTTCGCGCCGTGCGCTCCGCCGGAAAGGCCGGTATTGCAGGATGCACCGCAAATATCATTTCCATTTTCCATCTTCTCATCCCTCTCTATCTGTTTCTCCATGAATGATGCCCACATAAAATGTCCTGGGCCTCGGGCCGTCATACTCCGCAAATACCACCGCCTGATTCTCACCGATCACCAGCTGTCCGTTCTCAACCGCCAGCGACAATTGGCTGTCCGTGATGGCGGTCTTCACATGGCCGCCCGCATCCGACGCCGTCTCCCGGTGTTTAAAATCCGCTCTGGTTGGCACCATGCGTTCCAAATCCTCCATGATGTCCTCCCGCTCCGTCCCGCCTGCCCCACAAAGAAGCAGCCCGGACGTCGAGTGAAGCTGGGAAATATGGCAGATTCCATCTACCACCCGGCTGTCCGCCACCGCCTGTCTCACCTCACCGGTGATATCATGCATCCCCATGTATTCGGTCCTGATCCGGTGGCTGCTCAAATCCACCTTGGCCGCCTTCACCAAGATATGGTAAGTCCGCTCCCGCGGTCCGTCAAACTCCAGCAGCACCAGCCCCTGGGAAGAGCCGAACACCGGCCTCCCATCATGAATCAGCAGCATGGCGCTCCGCCCCACAACCGCTCCCTTTCCATTTCCCGACGCGTCAAAGGGTGTCGTCTGGCAGCCATAATTCACCCGGACCGGAAGATTCCGGTCGATCTCATCCATCAGATCGTCCAGCCCCCGCTTGTCCCAGAACGAGGTAATCCCAAGTCCTGTGGATGCCCCGTCCAGGGAAACGACACAAAACCCTTCCCTCACGCCACTCTCCCGGATCACCCCGCACACTTCCTCTGTAATAGAAGGATAACCGCCAAACGCCGTGCTGATTGTCTTTTTCACGTACATTTCCAGTCCCTCCTTACAGGTGAATTTCTATTTTACTGCTCTTCATGGTCATATGGCTGGGATTCATAAAATGTCCGCCTCCATTGTACTCATGACGCACCGTGTCAAACTCATTGAAGAACTTGCGTCCCGCCAGCGTACTGCAGTATCCGGCCAGCAGGGACACCGGCACGTAGTCCATAACCGGCATCAGCCAGTGATACGCCTCCGGCGTATCCGGTATCCGGCATACATGCGCCTCCGCCGGAAAATCCTCCTTCTCCCCATTGGTAACCACCAAAAGCGGACGTCCAATTCCACAGGCCGCAGCCGCCGTCTCCCGTTCCCTGCCGTATCCCGGCGCATGCCTGTCCGCAAACAGCACGGTCCCGACGGACTCCGGATTCTTCACATGGTAATCAATATGGCACCAGTCCTCCGAGTCATCGTAATTGCCCATCACACCGGCCACCTCGATGAATTTCTCCAGGCAAAACAGCGCGGAGGAAAGTTCCGGCCCATCCCCGATAAAATCAAACAGCTCCAAATCCTTCCAGGTTTTTGCCAGTTCAAACATCTGGTCGTCCATCTCTTCCATCACCGCCTCGTAACTGTGCACATAACCGCTGACAGCGTTCCGAAATTCCTGTGCCGACCCGGGCGGCAGAATCCCTCTCACCTCCCCCATCCGGCATGCCAGCGCAATCAGCCCCACAAGTCCGGCAAAATAGGAGCGCAGCCCCGGGAAATCCTCTGTCATCGGCGGCGTATTCAAGAAAAATACCCGCTTTGCCTCCTTTGCCGACGCACTTTCCTTCTTGTTTGTGAGCAGCAGGGTAAAAGCCCCCATCTCATTGGCTTTTTTCAGAATTTCCCTGATTCTGGCGGTACCGCCACCGGCGCTGATGGCAATCACCAGCGGACTGTCCGGTTCCCCGGTCCCCACTTCTTCCATTTTCATAAACCGTGCAAATTCCATCGGCTCCACCGCCTCACAGTGGAACACCCCTGTGTATTTTTGCAGCACTTCCGCCATCACGCCGGCCGCCGCGATGGAATCCCCGCAGCCGGTGATGTAGATTTTCCTCACATTAAATAGCTCCGCCATGGACATTAACGGATGCAGCACCTCCTCCGAAAAACAGATGTCCAGCTGTGTATCCACCAGATCCGGCAGACTGAGCGCCTGATTCCCAAGCGGATTGGCATAATCCTTTTTATTCATTTCCGTAACCCTCCTTTGCCAGTTGATCAACATATTCCCTTCGATATTTTTCATACAGTTCCCCTGCCTGGGCGTAAGACCGTTCCCGCTCCTTCAACAGGTCCGGGATCACCCCGAACTGGCTGATATTGCGGGCGGAGGCCACATTGGCCATAATCCCCACCATCAGCGGATCATACCCTTCAGCGTAAGCATAGAGGGCGGAACCGGTGGACGTGTTGCCGCAGCCGGTAGGGTCCACAATCCGGTCCGAGGGGGCCGGCGGCAGATAGTAGGCCTCCGCCGGCGTGACACTGTAAAGCCCCTTCTCTCCCACCCGGAATAAGGTCATATCCACCGGAAGCTTCTGCAGCGCCGCGATACACTCCGCCTCCGACTCCACCTCAAATAAGTTTCTGGCCTCCTGGATATTGATGGAGAAAATGTCCACGTCCCGAAGGGCGTTCATCACCGCATCCATGTACCTTAGATAAGAACTGGGGCCTTCGATCTCCCACATCAGCTTAAATCCGTCCCTCTCCTTGATCTTGTGCATGTCCCTCCAGAACACCCGGTCCACGTTCTGGGCTATGTATACTCCCTTCACGCCGCCGCCCCTGGTCCACACCTCAATCTCCTGGGGAGAGGTCTTCATATAGCCAAAGTCCTGAATCCAGTCGCTGCGGAACCGCTCCACCACGGCGTCCGCCTTGTAGGTTCCATCCTCCTGGAACACGATAAAGGAATGGTTGCAATGCTCCACCTTCACCTTAATACCATCAGGCGTCACCTGATTTCTCTCCATCCACTCGTCAAACAGCTCATGGTAATCTTCCCCCACGTTGCTGCACTGCATCACACTGTCCGTCCACAGCTTCACTCCGGAATATGCAAAGGTTGCCGGCCCCCCGATATGGTCGCCGTCCGAATGGCGGCCATCGGGAAAACGGACCGTGTCTATCATTACATTTCCCGCAATCACATAGTCCATACATACCTCCTGATCTATCTACTACGTCCTTGTCCCGTATTTCTGTCTCTCGCTTCTGTCCCTCGTTTCTGTCTCATATTTCCGTCCCGCGTTCCGCCTCTCACTCCCCGGCCGCCATCTCCTCCTGGGCCTTCAATGCCGCCAGCCGTCTCTTATGCTGCCGCTTCTCGTCCATCTTCTGGCGGAGCGCCGACAGCACAAACAGCAGAATTACCGTGATTAAATACGGCATGGCCGCCAGGAACTGGGCGTCCGTGATATAGAGCTTCGAGTAGTTAGTCACCGCGTCCGCCAGTCCGAATATCACGGAAATGATGGCCGCCCCAACAGGCGACGCGTTGGCGATGGTTGCCGCCGCCATGCCGATAAATCCTTTGCCGCCCGTCATTTCCCGGATAAACATGTTCTGGTATCCCATGGATAGGAACATGCCGCCAAAGCTGGCGATCAGGCCCGCGATCACGAAGCAGATGGTGTAAATTTTCCTGGGGCTGATTCCCACAGACTCCGCCGCCTGGGGATTCTGCCCCACCGACCGGATGCGAAGTCCCAGCTTCGTGCGGAAGATGAGAAACCACACCAGAAAAATCATGATCCACCCCAGATACGTAAACCCGTTATGCCCGGACAGCACCGGCCCTAAGAACGGAATATTCCTGATAATCGGAATCTCAATCTGCGGCATCTGAAGCGATGCATAATAGGCGGCCGTATTGGCCTTCGATCCGGTCGTCGCCCACATGACATAGATGGTGCCGCCCATCAACGCCGTATTCATGGCAATGGACATTAAATATAAATCCACCTTCATCACGAAGGTTGCAAAACAGAGAAACAGGGTAATCAGCATGGAACTGAGCGCGCCGGCCAGAATACCGACCCATAAATTCTGCGACACCGCGCTGACAATGACACCGGTCAGCGCGCTGGTCAGCATCATACTTTCCGCCGCCATATTCAGCAGTCCCCCCTGCTGCGATACCACCGCACAGAGCGCCACATACATAAGCGGTGTGGAAATCCGAAGAGCTGAGAACAAGAACGATTCAATCATTTCCAATGTCATGCCACACTACCTCCTTTCTTCGCTTCCTCCTCTTCATAGGAGAGCTTAAAGATCACCTTCTCCTTGGACTTCTGCAGGAAGCTCTGGGCAGCGATAAACAGGATCAGGATGGCCTGCATCATGTTTACAAACTCTACCGGAATGTTGGAGGAGAGGTTCAAAATCACCGCTGAGGTTCTGACATAAGCCAGGACAAAGGCCGCCAGCGGAATAAAAATCGGTTTCTTTCTGGCAATAACCGCCACGATCAGGGCGTCCATGCCGATATTGGTCAGCACGTTGTACTGATACCGGGTGTACATGCCAAACGCGTCCACGCAGGCCGCCGCTCCCGCAAACACACCGCCGATCAGCTGGGCTAAATACATGGTCTTCTTCGTGTTAATCCCCGAATACTTGGCAAACATGCCGTTGGCCCCGCAGATCCTGATTTTCGCGCCGATCCGCATTTTCCCAAACATCAGACAGGCGATCACCCACCCGATGATGCTGATGAAAATGCCGGCGTGCAGGTTGGTTTTCGGAATCAGCTGGAAAAACCTGGCATTATCCGGATAAAGCGGGCTGCATAAGAAACTTTGGGAGCGGTCCGCCAGGAACAGCTTTAAGATCCACATGGATAAAAACAGCAGCAGATAATTCATGATGATGGACGTCACCATCTCACTGGTGTTATATTTCTCCCGCCCATAAGCCGGGATTAACGCCAGCGCACCGCCCACCGCACAGCAGATCACCAAAAGGATGATAATGCTGATGAGCCACGGCATTCCGCCCATGATGCCGGAGCGAAACAGCACCAGGCAGGCCACGATAGGCGCAAAGTTGATAATGCCTTCCCCGATTAAGCTGAACCGGCCGCAGCTGTAAATAAAGCACATTCCACAGCCCGACAGCACATAGGGAATGAATTTCCCCATCAGTTGTCCAAACCGGCGGCTGTTGGTAAAGGGGCCCACCACAAAGTTTTTGATGATATCCGCCGGGGACGTATCCGACGTGATGACAATCAATGCCAGCGTTACCACATAGGCGATCACAAGACCGAGCACGACCCGCATCAATTCATAGATAAATTCCACTCTCTGAACCTTTTTCAATACAGTTCACCCCTTTCCTCCGAGGTCATCTTCTTGATGCCAAGCATATATTCTCCCAGAATTTCATCCGTCACCTTGGACACATCCGTGAACTGGGCGCCGAATTCCCCGCCCCGCATCACAAGCAGGCGGTCCGATAAGTTGAGCACCTCGTTCAAATCCGAGGAGATTAAAAGCACGGCAAATTTCTTTTCTCTTGTGTACTTGTGCAGCAGCTTGTGAATCAGCGCCGCGGTTCCCACATCAATTCCTCTGGTGGGCTGGTTTGCAATGATTAAATTGGCTCCGCTGGTAAACTCTCTCGCCACAATCACCTTCTGAATATTGCCGCCGGAAAGCATCCGCACCGGGCTGGCCTCCGAATCACAGGCAATCTCAAACTCCTCAATACAGCCCTTCACATATTCGGACACCACCTTTTTATTCACAAACAGACCCTGGACGAAATTCTGATTGTCCAGATAGATGGAAGCCAGATTATCGTAGACCGACAGATCCGGCGCGCACCCATAGGTCATCCGGTCCTCGGAAATGTGGGCCAGTCCCAGATCCCGGATCTTCCGGATATTCAACCCCTTCGTGGAGGTGCCGTTGATCTCCACCTCCCCCTCCGCAATGGGAAGAAGACCGGTGATCATCTCCGACAGCTCCGTCTGTCCGTTGCCCTCCACGCCGGCGATTCCCACGATCTCCCCGGCCCGGATGCCAAAGGACACATCCTTGACAAGACATTTTCCAATATCATCCACGTAGGAGAGTCCGCGTACCTTGAGGACCGTATCCCCGCAGACGGGTTCACTTTTCTCCACCTCGCTGACCACATCACGGCCCACAATCAGCTTGGACAGCTTCACCTCGTCCATATCTGCCCGGGCGATGGTGCCGCTGACTCTGCCGTGGCGCAGGACCGTGGCCGAATCGCACAGCTCCATGATCTCCTCCAGCTTGTGGGAGATGAAAATGATGCCGTAGTCATGTTCCCGCAGAATTTTCAGCTGCCGGAATAAATCTCTCGTCTCCTGGGGCGTCAGCACGGCCGTCGGCTCATCTAAAATCAGAACTTGCACGCCCCTGATTAACGCCTTTAAAAGCTCTACCTTCTGTTTCAGGCCCACGCTGATATCCCGCACAAGGGCGTTTGGGTCCACCTTCAGCTGGTATTTCTCCGACACCTCTTTGGTCATCTGAATCGCCTGCTTCCGGTCAAAGACCTGCCCGGGGCCAGGCTCAATCCCCAGGACTATATTTTCCGCCACCGTCAGGTTGGGCACCAGCATAAAATGCTGATGAACCATGCCGACTCCCTTATCAATCGCATCGAGAGGGTTTGCGATGTGGCATTCCTCTCCCCTGATAAAAATCTTTCCTTCCTGGCAGTTCTCAAGACCGAACAGAATTTTCATCAATGTTGTCTTGCCGGCTCCATTTTCCCCAATCAGCGCATGGATTTCACCAGCATTTACCGAGAAGGAAATGTCCTTGTTTGCCATAAATCCGTTTCCGTATATCTTGGTGATTCCTTCCATTCTCAACAGTTCTTTTGCCATAGCACATCCACCTTTAAAAATGGACCGCCACACGCAACGGCGTGGCGGCCCGTGTCTGTAAAACAGTTGCAGCTTCGCGGCGCGGTTCTAGTTGATCCGCGCGTCAGGGTTGTCTCTGAATTCCTTGAACTGATCGTAGTCGCCAAAGTCGAAATAGCTTGGCACCTTGATCTCGCCGCTCTTGATCTTGTTCTCAACCTCTGTGACCTGTTTCTGGACGTCCTCAGGGGTGAGTTTGAAGTAGTTGTCATTGTAAGCCAGACCAACGCCGCCGTCTGCCAGTGAGAACCGATGGTTTGTCATCTCGCCGCTTCCATCCGCAATCTGGTCAAAGGCCGATACGATGGATTCCCGGATCTTCTTTTCCATGGAAGTCACCAGGTTCTCGTAGCCCTCCACATCCGTGCTGCCACTCTCCGCAAACACGGTATACTGGTCATAGTCAACACCGACTAAGTATTTGCCCTTTTCAGTTCCGCCGGCTTCCGCACACGCTTTGGCCGCGCCCAGACAGTAGGTGCCCGCAATGTTGTAGACGATGTCACAGTTGGCGCCGTAGAGTACGGAGGCCGTCTCATAGTCGCCCTGTACGGTGGAATCGGACAAATAGGCCACGGAATATTTGGTGCTGCCGCCCATGTTGTCGTTGAAGTATTTGACACCAGCAAGCCATCCGGTTAAGAAGTCATTTAAGATCGGGGCATCCTGGGACGCCACGGCTCCGACCTGTCCCGTCTTGCTCATCAGACACTGGTATACCGCCGTTAAGAAGGAACCTTCATCCTGACGGAAGCTGATGCCGTAGCAGTTGGGATACGGACTTAAATCCAGCGTCGGGTTGGTGTCGTAAATAATGAATTTGGTGTCAAACTCGTTGGCCTGTGCCAGAAGATCGTCCAGGATGTACCAGCTGGCGGTGATACAGTAGTCGTAGCCGCCGGTCTCCAGAGCGTCTAGCAGGCTGGTGGTTCTGACGGAAGCATCGTTGCTGCCTTCCACCAAAGTCAAATCCAGTTTATACTTCTCAGCGATATCCTGGGCCGCATAGTAACCGAGGTCGTTGATTCCATAGTCACCGATGTTCTGGATGGCGAAGAATAACAGCTTTCCGCCTTCTTTGACACCGGCTGCATCCGCTGCCGCTTCCGCCGCTTTCGTTGCCGCATCTCCCGCCGCCGTGGAAGCCGCTTCCGTCTTTGGGGCTTCAGTTCCGGCCGGCTGTTCTGTCTTGGTGCCGCCGCCACAGCCGGTCATAGACACTGCCATAGCCGCCGTCAAAAGTAATGCTGCGATTTTCTTCATGTTTCTCATGTGTTACCTCCTCTTTTTTTTGTTATCATTCTAAAGCATGTGATAATGCTAAAGTTGCTGTGTTCAACGGGTTCGGTTGATCAGTTTCGGTTGATTGATCCCGGCTGCCTTCACTTATGGATAATCAGATACTTCTGACCTCCTTCATGTAGGCTGCCACGATTCTCTCGTCCACGCCGCCGCCCCAGTTTTCGCCTTCAAAACAGCGGCCTACCAATGCGCCGTCGGCATGTTTCAGGCGGCTTTTTGCACTGGCCACATCAGTACCGCCGCCCAGAATAATCGGCAGATCAGGATAAGCAGACCGGATATCGGCCTCCATCCGGTTATTGAGTTCCTCGTCCTTGCTCATGATCTCCACCGCGTCGGCCCGCACCATGACGGCGGATGCCACTCTGCTGAGAAGCGCTTCCTTATCGTAGCCGCCATGGAAATGGTAGCCTGCAATCTCAGCCAGCATATTGACGGACTCCGCTCCAATCTTCTTTCTGTATTCCAGAACCTTCAGCGGGTCCGCATTGATCACGCCGCCAAAGGGGGATGATGTCTGGCCCACCAGGGCGGTGCATCTGGTGAAATCCGCATGGACCGATTTGGCGGCAGCCAGAGACGGGGTGATGCAGTTCCACATCAGCTGAACGCCGATCTTGAACTTGGGACCTACGGCCTTCTTCACCTCGCTGGCAATGACCGCCAGGCAGGTTGCCCGGACATAGTCGCTGTCGTCACCGGTGGGATAGACCTTGTCCACCGTCTGAATCAGACAACCGGACGCGCCTCCATTTTCCAGGGCTTTGACATCTTTTACCGCCTTCTCGATGGAAGCCTCGTAATCGCCATCCTGATAGAAGGGGGTTCCCGGCATGGGGCGCAGATGAATCAGCCCCAGAATCAGTTTTTCATTTTTTGCATGTGCTTCTCGAAACATGTCTTTTGATACCTCTCTTTCTGTGATGTTTATGATGATGTTTGTTTATGACTGCATGGTTATGAATGTGTGACTATGAATGTGTGGCCACGACTGCCAATCAAACAGCAGATTCTCGTAATCCTTTCAGTAAATGATACTTTCATCAAAGATAACCTGCACAGTAATATACCGTATCCGGAAATCCTTAGAGGAAGCAGTGCTGTATCCCGGGATATCTCAACAGTACAGGGCGTAAGTCAGAATGAGGATGCCCACCGCGTAAGCGCCAATTCCGGCAGCCAGATACAGCTTGGATTTCAGGATCGCACCGCGGTATTCCCCATAAAGCACGCCCCACAGGTAAGTCCACAAGCTGCTTGTCTTGAGCAGCAGGTTGGAGACCGGAGCGCTCAGAAGCGGCAATGCATAGATCTGCATCAGGTTTCCGCCGTAGTGGCACATTCCCGCACCCAGCGCCATGAGAACCGGCAGCTTGTTAGGCGGCAGAACTGCCTTCCTCCACTGGTGGTTCCTCGTCAGCGATACCGCCGCATAGCTGAGAGCGGCGAACAGGGAGCCGATGGACAGCAGCAGCACACACAGCAGCGCCGGAAATCCGTTTGGATGAAGTTCCGACCTGGTCCCCAGCATGTAAGCCACCGAGTAACCCAGCATCAGGATATTGCTGAAAATCAGCATCCGGTTCTGCTTTTTCAAGGACGCCATCTTTTCCGCGGTCACCTCCTGTTTCTGCTCCTTCACCACCCCTTCTTTGATAACGCTGGAGTACTGTAAAATGACGCTGGCCCCGATCAGCACAACAGCCGATAAGAGCACCAGGAACAGGGAAACATTTTTCGACAAGCCGCCTACCACAAAGGTCAGGATCAGTCCAAAGATCGCCCCCGCCGTTCCGGAGATGGCCTGGTTGGCAATCATGCCGTATTCCTTCATGTGAATCAGGGAAATGATCAGCCCATACGTCATCGCCGCTCCGCCCAAGCATACCCCCACCGCCTCCGGCGCCTTGCCGGCAAGCTCTGCCGCGATTCCCGCCGGCATGTCGTGGGCGCCAAGCACCTTGTTGGCTGCCAGAATCGTGAGAAAACTGGACACGTACAGCCACATGACAAACCCGGCCAATGGATAATCCCCCAGATGCTTCAGCGCCTGATACCAGAACGCAAACAGGAATGTTGCAGTTAATGTAAGAAAAATAGCCGTTCCAATCGTCAGTTCCAATGAAATACCTCCCCTGCTTTGACTTCCCTCCGCCTTTCATTTTCTCTACTCTGAAAATGTTCGTAACGTTCTTAAATCTTTTCGTTTTGTTCGAAGTTTCTCTAATTTTTTGTACGTTTTGTATGTTTATATTCCTATATTTTCCATATTTTGTCAATAAGTTACAATCAAAATCTTTATATCGTACATTATGAACATTTTTTTGTTCTTTTTGAAAATATTTTGTCGCAACATGTCTTTTTCAGAGTTCGTATGCTATACTTATGATAAGAATATGGAATGTAAGGAGGGGAAATATGGGAAATCTGACGAGACAGGACCATATTATGAAGCTCTTAATGCAGCGAAAAAAAATAGCCGTGGAGGAACTGGCGGACATTCTCAGCGTCACGCCTACCACCATCCGCCGCGACCTGCTGGTCCTGGAGGAAAAACACCAGATCACAAGGACGCGCGGTTATGCCGTGTTCAATGACGAGTATCATGTTCAGTATGATGGGTATTTACGAACAGAATTGTTCTATAATGAGAAACAGAGAATCGCCAGAAAAGCGCTGGAACTGGTACACTCCCACTCCTCCGTCTTTCTGGATTCAGGAACCACCGTGCTGGAATTCGCCAAAGAGCTGAACCAGCGCACCGATTTTGAGGATATCAACATCGTCACCAATGCCATCGACATCGCCCAGGCGCTCTACAACAACGACCAGATCTTCATGCCGGGCGGCGTGCTCCATCATTACAGCAAGGTGTTGTTCGGAATCAACACCGCCTCCTACTTCAAAGACATCAATGCCGACATCGCGTTCATGGGCACCAACGGTCTGCTAAACAGTCCTGGGTTGACCGTTTCGATTCCTCATTTTCTGGATATCAAGAAAAATATGATTGGCTCCGCCAGCAAGGTGGTGGGATTGGCGGACTCCTCAAAATTTATGTGTAACGGAATTTATACGTATTGTGGCTATGAGGAATTGGATGTGCTGATCACGGTGAAGACGGAGGAGAATGAAGGGGCGCTGGAGAGGCTGCGGGGGAGGTGGCCGGGGATGGAGATTGTGTTGGCTTAGATATACTGTGCTATATCTGATTTTATATTATTTTAATAAAGTCTCAGTTGATTTTTTTCAGAAATTGTGTATAACGATAATAAAGATAGCTATTTTAAATTTTTTGGCTGACGAAGCCACCAATAGAAGAATCATTTGACCGACAAGGTCGCTCTGAACTTCAGAGCAGGGTACGGTTAGCGCCGTACCCTTTTATTATTTTATTACAAAGGAGATTGTATTTTTGAAAGAGTATCTAAAAGCACAAAATAGAACTAACTAAAACTCAATGACATTCGAAGTGTAAGTGTAAATAGAATTCTATATAAACAAAACGGTAACATCGAACCATCCTCTGATACTTATCATCAAATAGAAACTCTGGTTCTTCAAAAATATTTTCCCAATTTTTATCACGATTTTCTGGAATTAAAAAACCGGAATGCTGCCCTGGAGGCACAAAACCAGCTATTGCAAAAAGAGCAGGAAAAGACGCTTCCTATGTTCTAACTGATAGGAAACGCCTTGCTTTATCACACTCTTATGGATTTTAATTGATTTTCCGGTAAAAGAACAGGAACTTTTTAAAATTGGCCCTGCGCTCAGCGCCTTCCGGATGTCCCCATGCGTTCAGCATGTCATAATAATAGCAGGCCACGCGGTAATTGCGAACCACTCCCAGAGAATTTTCAAGGGCATCTCCAAGATCCCAGAACAACTGGCAGAGATCTTCCTCCTGGAAATGGGAATATCCGGCCTGAGGCTGGCTGCTGCCAGAATTCGGATAATTATAGTTCAACGCATCATCCAGCATCTTGTAACCTTTTCCCTCATTTTTTGTCACACCAATCCCGTATAACAGACAGTGGCCCATATACATTTTGGCGATCTCGCTTTCCTGCTCTGCTGCTTTTTCAAACAGTGCATAGGCAGCGTCACCGTCTGCTTCCACGCCCTTTCCAAATAACAGACATTTTCCATACTCTGTCTGGGCAGCAGGATCGCCCTGCTCCACCTGCTCTTTCATCTGGGCCAGTTCTTCTTCGCCCCATTCCACATACCAGCTCATCGTTGTTTTTTCCATAGTTCCTCTCCTTTTTGCTTTTTTATATGTTCAATTTGAAACGGTAGTGTTCCGGAAGACTTCCAGCACCACTTCCATTAGTTCCAAACGGACATGTCATATAAGTTTTGTCTTTTAAAAAACGGCGGATTTCTTTCACCTCGCTTTTTCCGGCCATGTAAATCTCAGCATGGGAAGCCGAGTTCTGCCGGAAAATAAAATCTTGATCTGTTACAATCAGCTTATGCGCGATCCAGCTTTCATCCACAGAAATCTGCCGCATCTGGTTGAGCCGCATGACTTCCTCTCCCACCATCCATTGCTGGCTGATTCTCAGTTCTGTTCCGAATGTTTGCGATTTCCGTTCCAAATCTGAGTCAATTAGTTCAATCAACTCGGACAGTTTCTCATAGGATGCCGCAGCAGCTGCAAACATCGCCAGAAGGATTATTTTCACAAGTGTATCATTGCCCTGATCTTCCATTTTGTAAATCCAGTCCGCAAATATCCGTTTTAAACCCATAACTCTTCCCCCGAGTACCGGCGCCATGGTGGTAGACGCCGATACTGCAGTATGCGCAGAGCGCAAAGATGACTAGGGATTCTATAATATGTACGAGAGAATTTGTGATTTGAGTTTTTAGTTATCATGTTGGGTGGCCTTTCTTTATATTGGTTCAGTACTTAAGGCATATAAACTTTAATCTTTTCAATCAAGCCTTTATCTGCTGGCAACCAATCCACACTATCAAGTGTGTCTTTTGTCAACCATTTTGCCGCCTCATGTTCATTTAGAACCAGTTTTCCGCTTTTTACAGTACAGATAAAACAATCCATTGATAAATGAAATTTGGGATAATCGTACTCGACTGTATCCAACCATTCTCCCACTTCAATTTCTGTATCCAATTCCTCCTTAATCTCACGTGCTAATGCTTCTTGAGAAGTTTCCCCCGGTTCTACTTTCCCCCCTGGAAATTCCCAACCATCTTTGAAATCCCCATATCCTCGTTGTGTAGCAAACACCTTATCACCATGCATAATTATCGCCGCTACTACTTTTATTGTCTTCATCGTTGCCTCCATTAACCATTTATAATATATTCGTATATATCTTCACGAACAGGAGTGTCAAGCTCCCACTCAATTTCTACTGCTGATTTATTGGTATTGGACATAGTAAATTCTTTAGCAAACCCAGTCGCCCTCATACGTCCTAAATAATAGAATTCTTTGGAAATTTTATCGTCTTTATTCTTTCTAACAAACAATTCCACATGAATTCCTCTTTGCTCTGCATTCAAAAAATTCTGTACATCTTCAGATTCTAATGATCTGCCCTGCTTTGAAATAGCAATCAAACGACTGGCACTTAAAAAATGGTCCTCATATTTGATCGTATCCTGGATATCATCCGACTTATCATAATTGATAAATACTGGTAATGTTTTTGTCTTTTTATCGTATTTGTAACCGCCAATATTTAAAGGCACCTCATTACTTTCCCAATCTAACAGTCTACATACATCTTCGTAAGTATATTTTTGATAAAGTACCAAATTTGTATCTTGATACCGCTGGCTATAATTTAATTGATATCTGGATATCCCAAACTCGACCAATTCCTTGAGAATGGCATAAAACTCTGGATTCTCAAGCATAACTTCAAAGCTCTTTGAAATTTTATAATCATTTCCCTGATCCTCCTTTTCAAGGAAAATACAATCTGCATAAGTTTTCTTTCCAAAACCCGCTGGAAATTTATTGGTCATAACATTAACTACGCTCTCGGCTGATTTTTCTTTGAGCATGATACCATACTCTTCATTTAAAGATCTTTTCAGGGAACCGATTACCCTGTGGTTGTAGCTGAGCATACGATTTAAAAGAACAAGCTCATGTATGCGTTTTCCACTAGCTAACTTTTTTGATACAAACTCTATCACCTTCTCTTCTCTATCCGATAACCTCACGTGATAATCCTTCTCATATTTCTCTAAAAATTTATAGTAGGACCCAAGACTAGGATTGTCAAAAATGCGCAATACATCCATCTCTCCATAACGATCAAAATCTTTTAGAGCTGGAATATATCCCAATTTATTCTTCAAATTAAAATAATTTTCTTTTATTAATTTAATATCACTAAAATTCGCTGCATCAATAGCAGCAAATATTCTCTTTTTAGAAATTTCATCAAAATGTATTGTGGAAGCCCCCGGAATGATACGTTCCCCTTCTAACACATATCGACGTATATTATCTTTGTTATAACTTCGATCACCTGATAAAGCAATTGGGATCATAAAGTTATTTTTATAGTTTCCTATAAAATCTAAAATCACAACAAATTCTTTTCCATCTGCTTTGCGAAGTCCACGTCCCAATTGTTGTATGAAAACAATTGGTGATTCCGTCGGACGTAACATGATTATCTGATTAATTTCCGGAATATCGACACCCTCATTAAAGATATCTACTGTAAAAATATAATCCAGTTTATCCTGTCTATCATCAGTTGCAAGTCGCTCGATCGCACTTTCTCTTTTTTCTTGGTTATCTTCTCCTGTTAAAGCTAATGTTTCATAACCGTATTCACGAAACTTTTCACTGAGAACATACGCTTCCTTTTTCGAACTACAAAAAACCAAACCCTTCACGCGGTCTCCAGAGTACCCGTAATATTGAATCTTCTCTATCACATATTTTACTCGTTCATCTGAAATAAGTCTCTTAAAATCCTTCAAATTGGTTTCTTCGTTAACCGTATCACCATTAATTTGAAAATCCGTAATACCAAAATAATGAAACGGACATAATAAATCCTCTTCCATGGCCTGCTGAAGGCGAATCTCATAAGCGATATTATGATGAAATACCTGGTATACATCATAATTGTCCGTACGCTCCGGAGATGCTGTCATACCTAGCCAAAACTTCGGTGTAAAGTAAGCCATAATATTTTGGTAACTCATAGCACCAATACGATGAGCCTCATCAATCACAATGAAGTCAAATTCATCTTTTTTAAATTTTGAAAGAATTTCCGGTTTCGCCATCATTTGCATTGTAGAAAATAAATAATCCGCCTCAAAAACTTTTGAGTTTCCTGAAAGTAATCCAAATGTTTTCGATTTTCCAAATACTTTTTTATAGCTTTCAATCGCCTGCTTAGCGATTTGCTCACGATGAACCAAAAATAATACTCTCTCTGGATTCCATTCGTGCAGTGCAAACGCAGAAGCAAAGGTCTTCCCGGTACCTGTGGCAGAAATTAATAATGCACGGTTCTGACCCGACTCCTGTATTTTCTTTAAATTCGTCATAAATCCTAATTGCATCGAATTTGGCTGCAACTTAAAATCTTCAATTGCTGGAACTTTTATCTCTTTTGCAACCTTATGCATGCTTTTTATGACATTGTATTTTGAAGTATAATATTCAATGACGTCTTGATAATCAAATGCTTTCTCTGAATTCCATAGCTTTTGAAATTCATCAATTACCTGTTTTCCATATTCCCCTTCTCTTGTTGATACAATCTTAGTATTCCATTCCTGATTCTTAGTTAAAGCCCATAGCGTCATATTGGAACTGCCAACAATCATTTTATAAAAATCTTCGTTTTTAAAAATATACCCTTTTGTATGGAAGCCAGACTTATCATCATTAGTCATAAACATTTTTAACTTGATATTTCTGTAATCTGCTAATTTATTTAATGCTTTAGGATCATTAAAGCTTTTATAATCTGTCGTTAGAATATAGCCTGGGATATCACGATTTTCCAGTTCCTTCAGTGTTTGCAAAAGTGGTGTGAGTCCACCCATCGTGATAAAGGCTACGCTGATAAAAAATTCATCACATGACAAGAGCTCATCCTCTATGGAGGAGAGCACTTTTCGCCCTTCTTTATAATTATTTGATATAAATTGCGGTTTGTAGGCAAGGTTAGATGATATTGATGCATCAATGAAAGCGGTTGCCAAGCCTTGTTCTAATTGTGTGATTTTTTTATCCATCTTGTTTATCCTCTGGTTATCCTTTGAATTAGCGTCCTATCAATTTTACCATAAATCAACTTTTAATCCAATCATTAACTTGACCACATAGGACCATGGTACAAAATGATCATTAATCTTCAAAGAATTGTGCATAATCCACATCAAACAATATTTTCAATGCCTTCAAATCACTTGCCTTTATATTCCGCCGCCCTGCCTCAATATTTGCCAAGGTACTCCGCGACATTAAACTTCCCATCAACTGTAATTGTTCAACCACTTCCTCCTGCGTCATGTTTTTTGCCATACGCACAGTTTGAATATTTCTGCCAATCGGAATATCTCTTAAAATCCACTGCATAACTATACCTCCGTTTTGTGACTGATTAGTAACTTTATATTGAGTATAGTTATGATTTATGATAAACTTGACACCAGATAGAAACAATCGTATATGAGGAGGATTACAATGAAACGAATTTTAGACCAGTTATATCATGGGGAATTATATCCATATGCGAACTTTCGGACAACGATCGAAGAATACAGTACCAATCGTGATAAGGCATTTCATTCCTATTCCACATTCCTTGAAAAGCTACCAGATGAATTAAAAGGCGAATTTACCAAAATGATTGACGAACATTTAAATTTACTACCTTACGAATTGGAACAAACCTTTATTGATGGTTTTAGTATCGCAATCCGGATGATGGCTGAGGTATACTCCACTCCCGTCAACAAAGATGATGATTGACTAGATTAAATAGGGAGCCTGCTTGAATTAACAGACTCCCTCTCCTGGATATGTTTATGTATTAATTATATGTTTTTTGATTCAACAATTGTTCCCTGCCACGAATCATTTCTGCCATTGTTTGCGCTCCCAAGTGGAATGCATATGTAAATCGATTCAAATTGATCATTTCCTCCATTTTAGTATCTGCATCGAAATAAGCTTCCAAAAGTTCTTTTTGTTCTTCGCTCAAACTGGCATTCAGCAAATCCATATTTTCACTTTTAATACGTGCATTCTTTACAAATGAAGAATTCTCACCTTGAATACTCTCACAACCGTCAAGCTGATTATAAAACAGTTCAATAACACTCTTCATACATATCCTTCCTTTCAGCATTGATACATACAACGCCTTGCAAGAACGCACCACACAGTGTATAATATTTATGCGGTCTGCCCTTGCGGCGGCTGTATGGGGGAAGTGGCGGTCGCTTTGTGGAGTAATTCGCCACTTCCTTTTATTTTTTCTTGATGTATGGCTTTAACTGGTTAATCCCGTCACGAATACTTTCTGCTTTTGTTTTTCCATATTCCTCGCAGTAATCCATCAAAACCTGATAAGTACCATCATCGATACGAGCTTTAATTTCATGACGTTTGGGATTATCCGTTGGACGCCCCATCTTTTTAGCTGGTGGCAATCTCAACACCTCCTTATTTATGTGCCCCAAATATAGTATAGATTATTGGACCACAAAAGTCAATGTATAAAAAGACCATCGATTATAATCAAGTTATAATCGACAGTCCATTATCCTAAACCTTATAATAACCCCAGGTACTCCCCATACCCTTCCTCTCTCATCCTCTCCTTCGGCACAAACCGCAGCGCCGCACTATTAATACAATACCGCAGTCCTCCAGACTCCTCCGGCCCGTCATCAAACACATGCCCCAGATGTGAATCGCTCCCCTTGCTCCTTACCTCCGTCCGAAACATCCCATGGCTGGTATCTGTCACTTCTTCAACCATCCTCTTCTCAATCGGCTTCGAAAAGCTGGGCCACCCGCATCCGGACTCAAATTTGTCGGTCGATACAAATAACGGCTCTCCCGACACCACATCCACATAAATCCCTTCCCGGAACTCATTGTAATACTCATTCTGAAATGGCGGCTCGGTCCCATTTTCCTGTGTGACCTTATATTGTATCTCCGTCAGACGCCTCTTCAATTCCTCTTTCCGGTCCTCCTCAAGCGGCCGCCCAGCCCGCTCAAATGCCCCCGCCGGGATATGACAGTAACCGCTGGGATTCCGGTCCAGATAACGCTGGTGGTAATCCTCCGCCGTGTAATAATTCTCCAGAGGCGCCGCCTCAACCACAACTGCTTTCTCATATCTCATCTGCAAGTCCTCAAGCGCCGCCAGAATCTCTGCCCGATCCTTGGCATCCGTATAATAAATCCCAGTCCGGTACTGCTCTCCCCTGTCATTTCCCTGCCGATTGATCGACGTCGGGTCAATCACTTCAAAAAACCGGCGAAGCAGCATCCACAACCGAATCTGCCGATCATCATACACCACCTTGACCGTCTCCGAATGCCCCGTATTCTCCCTGCACACCTGCTCATAAGTTGGATGCTCCGTTTTTCCATTGGCATAACCAACCTCTGTCTTCATGACGCCCGGGATTAAAGATAGGTATTTCTCCACTCCCCAGAAACAACCGCCTGCCAGATATATTGTTTTTTCCATTTCCATCATCCCTTCAGATCTATCTATAAACTAATACCAGTATAACCAGTTGTCCCCCGGCATATCAATTACCAGCTTCATTCTACAATTCTGTATATTTCAAATTTTTTCCCTTGATTTTCTCAACCGGGTATTTCCTGTCATTTTTTTCTAATTTCTCAATTACTGCACGATACAAATCAATATGGTTCATCTGCGCAAATCGAAGCAGGAAGAAAAGTGTATCTGCCAGTTCTTCCGTCACGTGCTCTCTCTTTCCCGCATCCTCCATAATTCTTCTCATATCATCCTCTGATTGAAACCGAAAAATATCCAGTAATTCATTCGCCTCCGTTGAGATCCCAATCGCAAGATCCTTTGGGTTGTGAAACTGGTCCCAGTCACGTTCTTCACAAAACGTTTTTACCAGCCCTGTTAACTCCCCTATTGTTCTATCAGCCATGTCGTCCCAATTTCCTTTCCTTTATCTCGCCGCGTCTTTCAATGCCTTTTGCAGTTCTTCATCATAAGTGAATATATATAATCCCTGTACTCCCCGGGTCATCAATACATTGACCTCATTGCAGATCAGTAACTCGCCAAATTTCTGTCTGGTACCGCCGATGTAATGGTTCTCCTGATTACGTCATTGGTCTCTCCAATATATACTTCACTCCTCTTTTTCCAGTTGTGGATATATACAATCAATAATTTTTACTAATTCTGGTCATCCGGTTCCGCCCGCCCTCTTTGCTCCTATACATCGCCTGATCCGCATAATCCACAAACTGCATCGCCATATCCTCCCTGCCAGGTATCCCCACATACAGCCCCATACTCACCGTCACAAACTTCTCAACCCCGGAAAAATCATGGGGGATAGCCAGGTCCTCCACAGCCCTCCGAAATTCATCAGCAATCTCAACGGCATGGTCACAGACGACATCATGTAACAGGATAATAAACTCCTCACCGCCGTAACGGTAAACCGTAATTCCATCCCTCACCAGGCCGGCAAGCGCTTTTGACACCATACTTAAACACTGATCGCCCTGGATATGGCCGTAATTGTCATTAAAGGACTTGAATTTGTCCACATCCATCATGATAACGCCAATGCGTTTCCCCATAGACCGGGCCTCCTCAAACATCTGATAGTAGGTGTTCTGAAAACTCCAGTGATTGGGCAGCCCAGTCAGCTGGTCCGTGACGCTGAGCCGGTGAAGCTCCCGGTTCAATTCCAATACACGGGCGCGGGCAAATGCTTCCTCCGCGCGGATTTTATTGACCCGCCACCCTAACAGCATGGAGAGCAGCAGGACGCCACCGCAGTTGAGCACATCCGCCTGAAACCACCGCAGGTCTTTTACAAAATAGCTGGCTGTCAGCGTTCCCACTGTCGCGAGAAAGGCCATTGCCGACGCCAGCACCGGCGGCAGAGTAAAGACCATGTTTGAGATCACCAGCACAGCTATAAACACCGTCGCCGATTCCCCTTTGCTGAGCATCACGCCGATATATCCGCTGAAAGCCAGCATATGTAACAGGTAAAGCGAAGTAATCAGATAACAGGCGGCCGGAGATATTTCCCGTTTTCTTAAAACCGTACATACGATAAATATCGTCATTTCCATTACAAAAATGAACAAGTACAGTTCACGCAGCACCCGCACTGGGAAAAACAGACTGGTTATGGTAATCACAAAAACACTGATCACCGACAAAAATACAGAAATGCTGCGTATCATATTCAGATTGTTCAAACCAATCTCCCCGGAATACCGCCAGAAATAGGTCTTGCTCTTCTCACAGGTGTGATCCAAATCCAGAAACGCCCACCAGTAAAACAGTTCTTTTAATTTCCCTGCCATCCAGAAGCCCCCCCATCTTGATTTATTATATCCTTTTTCTTACGGCAAGTAAATCAAAGATTCCACCAGGCTGGATGAAACTAGAAAAAGAGCGGGATTCCAGCGAACCCCACTCCCAATCTTTGATACCAGGTCATCCCCTTCACGCCGATTCCCCTTTTACCAGAATCACTGGAATTTTATAAATTCCTTTCACTGATTCCCCGTCAATCTGTTCCATCAGAATATCCACCGCCTGTCTGGCCAGCAGGTTCATCTGCTGTTCCACAGTCGTCAGCACCGGAATCGTCATTCTTGATACGTCATTGCCGTCGTAACCTACCAGTTTCAATGTTCCTGGCACCTGGATTCCCCGCCTGGATGCCTCCTGTAAAACTGCACAGGCAATATTATCAACACAGAATATGCCATCCACATCCGGATAATTCTCAAACAGCTCTGAAACCAGTTTTTTATAATCCCTATATTCAAATACATTCATAGGAATTCCCACACGGTCACAGCGGATGCCTGCTTTTTTGAAAATGGCTTCCACCGCCGCATGCCTGTCATCCGATGGTTTGGCAACCCGGACATCTCCACAGATCTGAACAACATGTTTACATCCAGCTCCCACCAGCACATTTCCTGCCAAGGTGCCGCCCTGGTAATGGTCGGACGTCACCACGGGAATATTCTCTCCCAGATATCGGTCTAACGATACCAGCGGCAGGTTCAGTTTTTCATAGACATCATTTTTTAAGGTATGGCTGGCCAGAATAATTCCATCCACCTTATTGCACTGAAGCATATGAATGTAATCCAGTTCCAGATTCTTCTGGTGCATGGCATTGCAAAGCATCATCTTGTAGCCACGCTCACACAGCGCCCCCTCCAGATGCCGGACCTCCCTGGCGAAAAAGTTATGGCTGACGTCAGGAACAATCACTCCGACAATCTTTGTCTTCTGACTCTGCAAATTTCTGGCAATCTGGCTGGGGTGATAATCCAACTCTTCAATTGCACTCCAGACTTTATTTCTTGTTTTTTCTGAAATCGCCCCCCGGTTGTTCATCACTCTTGACACGGTTGCAACTGCAACTCCGGCTCTCTCAGCCACGTCTTCTATTCTGGCTGCCATACGTTCCACGACACCTTTCCCTGCTATTTTATAGAATTATATCATGCAATCACGAAACTTTGCATCCATAATTTTCCAAATGAACACCTTCATGGACTCTTTATCCTTCCCTGTCCCATCCATCCGCATATTCACAGAAGGCGGAATCCGCTTGATTCCCGACGTGATGACAGCTTCCCCCGCACCAATAAAATATTCCCACAAAAAGCCATCACAGAAACAGCGGAGTTTACATGAAGTGCCCGTGATTGGAATTGCTTCCCCATCAAGCCAGACCCTGTCGCCATGATACCACAGCCGCTGCAGTTCCCCGCCTGTCGCAGAATCATAAAAAGCAAGCTGCCAGCCATCCTCCGGCCACTCATCCATCTCCAGTGACAATTCAAATTGAAGCGGCAGCCCGTCAGCCTCCAGGCTGGCCGGTTGCAGATTCATCTCGTTTCCAATGCCTTCTCTACGATTCCTGCCCCGCAGACCGACACGCCTCTTCTCCTCCTGCATTTCCCATTGAAACAGGATCTCTCCGCGCAGTCTTTCCATCGCCCCACAAGGAGTCTGGCGCAGCCTCCCGGCCAAATCCAGCCAAACCTTTCTTGGCGTCGCCACACATCCGTTCCAGCCATCAAAGGAAATCCCTTTCCGGTCGAACCACCCGGGAGCCCAGCTCAGCAGATACACATCCCCGCTGTCGTCTCGTACATCCACCGGAGCATAAGCAGTCAGACCATAATCCACCTTTCCTGTCTGCCGGACCAGAAACCGCCCATCCTCCGGTAGAAATTCTCCTGTATAATATTCCACCTGTTGATAGGGAGAAAACAACAGCACCATGTTCCCCCCCAGCACAAGCACCCTGGGACATTCAAAAAATGCCACTTCATTCACTGGTTTCGATAAGAAAATCCCCTGATATCTCCACCGTTCCAACATCCCATCCTCCGCCTCGTAGAGAAGCAAAAGCGCTTCGTCCTCCGTGGCCGCTCCAACCACCATATATGCCTTTTCTTCATAGAAAAATAAATACGGATCTCTCCAGTCCCCGGCAATCTCCATCTCTTCCGGAATTTCTACCAGCGGTTTCTCCAAGCGCTCCCACCGATTCAATCCCTCACACGCCGCCGCCCCCCATTGGCAGTTTGTTCCATCTTCCCGTACGGAAGTAAATGCCATAAAAAAGCTGCCATCTTCCCGTCTGACCACGCTTCCGGATATCGGCTTTCGTTCCCCATTACCGCGATCCGGTACAAGCGCCTCCGGGAGATAATCCCAGTGTATAAAATCTGCCGTCTTCGCATGTCCCCAAAACCGGTTGGGCTTCTCCCTGCCATCAACAACTGTCCCATCCGGCATCACTGCCCCTGAGAAGCCTTTCCCGTCAAACGGGTCCTGGAGATAGAAAAAATGATATTCTCCGTCCGCGTAAATTCCTCCATTTGGATCATTCATCCACCCGCCCATTGGACAAAAATGATACCTTGGCCTGGCCATATCCCTTCTCACAACAGCCCAGCTATTTCTTAAACATGTTTTGGCTGCAGCGCCCGTGCAGTCCCCGCTCTTTACCTGTATCCCCAATGTCATCCATTCCTTCCTATATATTCAGCGGGATTCCGCGCGCACACCGGTCTTTTGCAGGCTCCATTACCGGGAACTTGGCGTGTGGTTCCTGCTGGTACCAGTATCCAACGCTGGAGTATTCATTTCCCTGGCCATTGGCATGTCCATGCTCAATCGTCACAAGGATCGATTTTTGAAAATGCACCGGGTCCTCAATATGCCACCTGTAAGCTGTGCTCTTGCCATAGTATTCATACCGGTCATTCAACAGCGTGATGCCATGGTAGGGGCCCGCGTACTCATCACTGGGATATCCCCAGGCTGCCCCAAAGTAATCCTCCGTTCCGGTCCCGTGCAGAGATGGCGGCCAGATCTCACCGTCAATGAAGATCATGTCATCTCCCTCGCCCGGCCAGGTATATTCCTGGTTTGAAGCGTCAATATTGTCAATACTGAGCACACAGCCCACGTAATGCCCCTTTCCCCTGGCATCCAGAATGATATAATTCTCTTTTCCATCCAGATTCACTCCGGGAAGCTCCCCAGCCGACGGTTTCTTTGAAAACTTTGGATATTCAATCTTCCGGCAGGGATTTTCATGACGGAACTGGGCATGGAAACGACCATAATAATCCGGCAGTATTTCTCCATATAACTCATAGTCAATCATAAAAAACAGATTGTCCAGACATGCATCCGATTCATTTTTAATCTTCACCACCACCTTTTTGCCAAAAGGCATGGGAAAATAACAGTTCATTGCCGCGCATACCGTACCTTTCGGACCTCGTCGGTCTTTTGCAAACACCATATTCATGGGAAGCGAGGTATAATGCTTACAGTAGCCATGCCCCACACCGAAAAAATCTCCAAGAGGAACACAGACGCTGGGAGTCTCCTCCCCGTCCCAGTACATTTCCAGCAGGACTTTGCGCAGAAAATATTTATCACCGCACATGGCCGTCAGCCAGATATGTTTGATACAGCCGCAGCCCTCCACATCCATGACCACCGCAGTCTCCCCACTCTCCAATACCCAGAAATCTTTATTCCCACCAGTCTTATCATAGCTGGACGCTCTTTTAGAAACCGCGTCCTTCAAAATTGGCAGCCCTCCCAACGGGCTGTTTGGCATCCATAATTGATTCATAAAATTCTCCTCTCCGGTTACAGTCTGAAACCGTATACTCAACCCTTTACCGCCCCCAGCGTCATCCCGCTGACAATATATTTCTGCAGATAACATGTCATGATAATGATTGGAATGCTGAAAAAAGCGGCTATCGCCGTCATAGGCGCCAGGTTAATATCGTAAGACGTGACAAATTCCGAAAGTCCTACGGGCAGCGTCTTGGCATTCCTGCTGGTCGTAAACAGTGCAAACATAAAATCGTTCCATGGCATCAAAAATGATAAAATCGTTGTAGTCGCAATCCCTGGTTTGGAAACCGGCAGAATAATTGACACAAAAGAGCGAAGCAGGCCACAGCCATCCATTTGGGCCGCCTCCTCCAGTTCCACCGGCACGCCCTTAAAATAACTGCTCATCATCCAGATAATAAATGGCTGCTGAAATGCCGTATACAACAGGATTAAAAACGGCAGTGTGTCATACACCCCCCACTCAATTGAAATCCCAAACATGGGTATCGCCACACTGATCATTGGGATTAAACGCATGGCCAGCGTAATCAGCAAACATCCGGCCGCCAGTCTCGTGCTGTTTAGCCGGGAGCAGCCATAGGCTGCCAGCGCTCCGATCAATACCGCCAGCGCCGTACTCGCCACACTGGCAATCACACTGTTTCCAAAATACCGCCCTACCGGCATCTGAGAAAATGCAATTCGGTAATTCTCTATCGTCCACTGACTTGGCAGCATCGCCGGCGACGTCGTTACCACCTCATGGGGCGGTTTAAAGGAGGATAAAACCAGATACACATAAGGAAACAGAAAAAACAAAAGAATCACCATACAAACCACTGCTCCCGCCGCAGTCAACAGTTTCTCTTTCTTCTTCACACCCATGGCTCCCTACCTTTCTTCCCGGTCATCCGACATTAATTGTTTTGTAAAACAGAAGGCAATACCAAGCAGAATGACAATAAACACAAATGCCATTGCACTGGCATCCCCAATTTTGTGAAAGCGCATAT
This sequence comes from Bacteroides thetaiotaomicron, assembly GCA_034142505.1. Lineage (GTDB taxonomy): Bacteria > Bacillota > Clostridia > Lachnospirales > Lachnospiraceae > Hungatella_A. The sequence continues at coordinate 9,758 of JAWZDV010000015.1, read as the reverse complement.
GCGTTTTATATAAATAAATGCTGAGCGTCTCCGTGGCCGAAGCAGGTCCTCCCTCCGTCAATACCCAGATTGCATCAAAACTTCTGGCCGCATCCAGTATTTTCAACAGCAACGCAACGGAAATCACCGGTTTCAATTCCGGAATGGTGATAAAACGGAAACTCTGGCCCCGGCTGGCTCCGTCAATGGTGGCCGCCTCATAGAGCGACTGGTCAATCCCCTTTAATCCGGCCAGCAGCGTAATGATAAAAAATGGCGTCACCAGCCAGATATGAGCCAGACAGCAGGCAATAAATGCATACCGCCCGTCTGACAGCCATAAAATCTGCTCCGTCGTTGCAATCAGCCCCAAATCACACAGAATTTGATTGAAAATGCCGAACTGGGAACTGAGCATAAACTTCCAAACCAGCCCGGAAACAATGGGGGCCAGCATTAACGGAACCAGAAACAGGGTTCGAATAAGACCGCTCCCCCTAAAACCGCGGTTTAAAATCAATGCCACCAGGAATCCCAGAATAAATTCTACTGAGATGGTGCATAAAATATATTTGATGGTATTCCAGACCGCACTATAAAATTTACCTGAAGTAAGCACTTTACTGTAATTTCCAAGCCCTACAAAATGATCTCTGGTCAGACTGGAGACATCAAAACTGTAAAGGCTGTCAGCAAAAAGCTTCCCCAACGGGTAACAATACAAGATAATAAATATGACAAATGCAGGCAGTATCATCATCATTTTTTTCTGTTCTTTATGTAAGTGAAACATGGCAGCCTCCCTGCTCTAAAACATGTCTTCAATCTCCGACTTCAGCGCTTTCAATGCCTCCTCAGACGTCCGCTCTCCTTTTAAGACATTCTGAATTACCGCATTAACCGCACTCTCAATCTCATTCCACTGTACCACCTTGGGCCGTCCCTCAGAGAGTGGTGCCTGCATGGAGTCCAAGAGAACTTTCAACTGGGGATGAGTGTCTTTCTCGTTTTCCAGCACACTGGTTCGTCCGGCCATGCCACGGTTGATATACAGATCATTTTTATCATTGATAAACTTCAGATAAGCGGCTGCGGCCTCCTGCCGGGCAGATCCTTTCATAATCACATGGTAAAATGGCGCCGGTACGATCCCGATTCCCTCCGGCCCAGCCGGCATAACCGCAACACCGGTTTTATCAGCCACCTGGGAACCTTTCGGATCTGTGGCGTTGACATACATGGCACACCATACAGGGGCCATAGCCAGTTTCCCTTCGCTGAACATTTTCACATGGTCGGCAGCAGCCATCTCAAAGATCCCGGCCGGTACACATTTGGCGTCATAGAGGGCCTTCATGTGATTGAGAGCCTCTACGTAAGCAGGCTGGTCGATGGTCACCTGATGACTGCTGTCCAGCACCAGCGGAGAACCACCGGCCTGAAGCGCCATCTCCAGGAAAGAAATAACCGTATCTCCACCGGTTTTCCCGGACAGACTGGTTCCATATAAATCTACCGTGCCGTCCTGGTCTTCGTCTCTCGTAAAAAATTCTGCCGTATCTAAATATTCCTGCCATATTTCCGGTACTTTCAAATCGTAACCGTATCGAGCTTTGAACTGCTCCTGCTCCTTACTGTCCTCAAACAGATCGGTCCGGTAAAGCAGCACCTTACCATTCGCCCATGCCGGCAATCCGTACAGGGTGCCATCAAGCATGCCATCATGGATGAGTGATTCCGGGAAATCAGACTTCATCTCATCAGTGACGATGTCATCCAGCGGCAGCAAACCATTCTTAAGACCTGCCAGCCATACAGTATCAACACAGGCCACATCGTAAAGACCTGCCTGGCTGGTCACCTCCGCAGCCAGTTTATCATACATGCCTGAGTATGGCACCGCATCAATCATAACCTTGATTCCGGTCATTTCCTCAAATTCCTGTGCCGTCCCCTGGGCCGCGTCATACGCCGGCGATCCTGCTTCCACCAGTATGTTGATTTCTTTTACGGCGGAACTTTCTGCCGGCTCCTTGCCGGCGCTGCCTGGCTCTGCGGAATCTTTCTTTCCGCAGCCTGCCGTCCATGATGCCAGAACTGCTGCCGCCAATATTACTGATACTATCCTTCTCGTTCTCTTCATTGCCATACCCCTCTCATTCTTTCCCCATCGGTTACATTGCAATCTTCATCCGTACTTTTCAAATTGTCAAACGTTTGATAATTTGGATTATATCACAGCGATTAAAAATTGTCAAACGTTTAATAATTGTAGTGGCAGTCTATGGAATAAAAAAAAGCAGACAGCCGATTGTTCTGGCCATCTGCCTTTTTTTAAACATGTATCCTTGTCCTGCTACAACAATTCCAGCAGCCCCACCACCTCCTGCGCTGTCACCATCCTCCGGTCCACATCAGCAGAGACATTGCAGAAGTCCTCTTAATCCCACGTTTTCCACACCTCCGGCTTAAAACCTATCGTAGCCTTTTTTCCATTTCTGACAATGGGTGTCTTTAATACGTTCTGATTTTCCAGCACCTTCTCGTCCCGGTCTTCGGCAGCGATATATTGGATCAACGCCAGAAGTTCCTTATCCTTGCACTTCTCATCAAGCATCGCATCCAAACCTCCGACTGCTTGCTTAACACTGGTAAATTCACCCTTGCTCATGCCTTTTTCTTTTAAATCAATCAATTGGTATTTGATATTCCGCTCTTTAAAATAACGTTCTGCTTTTTTTGTATCAAAACATTTTTTTGTCCCAAAAATTTGTATATTCATGAACATTCCCTTTCCCTTTATATTGTTCGTTTAAATAGATTTCCATATTCTATTTTCCTGTTTTTTTATAAATTCATAGATCTTATAAGCATGTTCCGCACAAAAACCATCTCCGATGCTGTCAAAATAAGACACGAAAAGCAGTTCTATGCATTCCATCACACACGGCACTGATTTCTTTTCTATTTCCGTCAGCTTCTGTTTCTTTTCATAGCCTTTAAAAATACCGGTTATAAATTCAAACCACTGCTCATTAGTAATCTCAAATTTTTCTTTATCCGACAACAGACTGAGTAAAAAATAACAGAGATCAAATATACGTATATTCTTTTGACTTAAATCAAAATCAATATAGCCGGAAAATACCCCATTTTCAAATAGAAAATTACCGAAATGAATATCCCTGTGAATCAGCTGAATCGGTAAATCATCAAAAAAATCTGCCAACCCATTTACTACATATTCATATTCTTGTTTATTTATGTAATTCCAATTTCCTTGTTCGAGATTTTGTTTTACCCAGCCGTTCATTTCATCCAGTAAACGGTTATCCCAAAACTCTACAATGTCTTCGCATTTCTTTAAAGCAGCATGAAGGTCTGCGATGATTTCTCCCATCTGTAAAGCCATAGTCCCGGCATTTACGATCCGAACGATATTGCTCCCGGAAAGTTTTTTCGATAAAAAGAAAAAGTCTTCACCATCTGCCACATACCGGTTCTGGTCAAGCGTCAACACACATTGGCCAACCGGGATATTCATTTTTTCTAACACCGCTAAAATATTTAAGTTTCTCTCTAACATGATGGGATTCTGATATACCTTCATTACATAGTCTTCGCCTATTTGCCAGACTGTATCATAAATCTGTTTCATCTCGCTGTTCTCCAATCCCCAGCGATACAACATGTCATTGATTTTATCCCCCATCGACTGATAGCTCTTCCTCTGTTTCATAACAATTCTCCTAATGCTGGATTCCGACAGATTATAAATTCGTGACAGTCTTTTCTGATTCATACCTTCTAAATACTTTGTATAAATATGTCTGTCCCGCTTTTCCAATTCCGTTTTATAGTCCGTCACAGACTCCACCTTATCCCTGACCGGTATGTATAAATATTCTCCCTGAACATATTCCTGGATCTGTTCAAGTAGATTTGCCGGTAATACATCATTCGCATTTATATATTTCATATCATCACCCCAGTCTGTCATTTTATTTATTGTAACATAAATTTTCCGGCTAAATTGATTATGTTACAGACAGACAAATAAATAATCAGTCTGGCGGATGGACATATGCCCATCCGCTCCATGCTTTAACTGTAAAATAAATCTATACTGCAAGAGGATATAAAGGTAATATTGTTTTCCTCTTCATTAGCAAGTACGATCATGCCATATTCATTTCTAATAACGGTTCCCACTGATGGAGTTTGAGTGCTAGTGGTTATAATAACGTCAGGTGTTCCGACAGGTAGGAGAGAACGAATAGCTGCTTCACAATCTGCGCAACAGTCTGTTGGAACAGGAACTGGATCCGGAAGATAAACAATGGCATCATTATACGTTGCATTGTTAATCAGAATCGTGTCGATGCTGCAGGTGGACAAATATTGTTCAAAATTTTGAGGATTTATAACTACAAATACTCCAGTATGCCCGTTTGGACCTGTAATCAAAGAACCGGGGCGGCCAACAACTGCATCACCACTATTCAAAGTGACTAACAAATCATTATTTGGATACAGGGTAATAATTTGTTGAATTATATTTCTCAGTTGTTCGCTACAGCTGCAACAGGCGGAGTTTGTATTACCGGCCGGGCCAGCCGGGCCTTGAGGGCCTTGGGGACCCTGGGGGCCAGCCGGACCTTGAGGCCCTTGGGGACCGATTGGGCCTTGAGGCCCCTGGGGCCCGGTTGGGCCTTGGCAACAGTGACTGCAGCCACAACCGCCGCAAAATGCGCACCCACGATTGATGGAACTTTCACAATCACAACAATCAGTATAACTTGACATATGAACTCAATCCTTTCTCATAAACATGATGTAGGTGCCGTACACCTACAAGTATTTAGATACATGTGTACCTATATCATCTTATGTCACAGGATGGTAAATCGTTCTGTTACCTATATTATACGAATTACAGTCAGGACCACCGGCTTAGCCGGTGTCCTGCTCTTCCCCTATAAGGGGCTGTTACCTTCTTGCGCCCGGAAGGCGCACTGAAGGTCTACCAACTGCACCACATTCTCAGCTGCCCTTAAAAGGGCTCTCTCAGTGCTTCCTTACTCCGGCGATGCCTCAAAAGGGGCTTACTGGTTTGCTTTGTTCTCCAACTGACTCTTAAGAGTCCTACTTTTTGTTTTTCTTCACCGGCTCACCCATAAACGGGTTGATATACTCTACTAACGACATCTGATTGTATTACATATTTTCTTTCATTTGATTCTGAATATACGCTTTAATTGCAGCTGTATTTTTTCCGACTGTATCGACATAATAGCCACGGCACCAGAAATGGCGGTTTCCATACTTATATTTTAGGTTCGCCTGTTTTTCAAAAATCATCAGCGAACTTTTTCCTTTTAAGCATCCAACTACCTCTGATACAGAATACTTCGGTGGAATTCGTACCAGCATATGCACGTGATCCGGCATACACTCTGCTTCGATAATTTCAATCCCTTTTCTACGGCACAATGTTCCTAAAATCTGTCCTACATCTGCTTTGATATCTTTATAGATTACCTGCCTGCGATATTTTGGTGCAAATACTATATGGTACTTGCATTCCCATTTGGTGTGAGATAAACTGTTATTGTCCATCTTGGACCTCCTGTGCTTTTATATTTGTGGTTTGCAGACCTACTTTTATTTTAGCACAGGAGTTACTTATATCTAAAGATTTTCCCTGACACAAAAAAAGTCCCCGCCTTGCGGCGAAGGACTAAACTCTCAACCCAACCATTTATATACCACATCTCGGTCTGTGGTAAGCTTTCGTTACTGTCAAGGTACAATCGAAAACTCACCTTTTGTCCCAAATTTATTAACACACTTTTGAATTAATTCTTCAACATAAATCCACTCTCCTCCTAACTTCAAATAATCTAAAACTCTACAATCATCACTTTCTTCCATAAATTCTATAAATTTTAATGTATCGTATTCCTGTAATAAATAACCAAGATATACCTGCCATTCTTTCCATGATTTACTTGTAACAATAAAAGACATCACAGTATTATTATCTAGCAAGTGATATACATTTAATTTCGGTAATAGCTTCCATCTATTCACATTGTCTTCGTTTACTTTCCATGTTCTTAAAAATAGAGCTATTAATTCTTCAGAATCAGGATAGTTACATTTAGCTGAGCAAACAAAGCACGCTTCCAATAATAAATTCCCGTCACTTATGTTCTTTCCTATAACTATCTGATTATAATTATCAATTCTATGCTTTTGCCCTCCCGATATTCTACTTCTTAAATTACAAAGCTTATTTCTCATGAAGTCATTAGATTCATCAAGATAACTTAAGACAATTGCTTCATAATCATTTATTGTATACAAGAATTTTATATTATTATATATTTCAATTAAGTCAACAAATTTTGCTGCATTAATTTTATTTATAAAATCATCTAAAAATAATATTAAATTTTTTTTATTCATAGTAATACTTTTTTGAATCATTAAGTCCGCATATAAATACTCAAAAAATTTCATATGTCGAACTATCAAAGTACCGCACTCATCAAATCGAAAAATAAAAATTGATTCATATAATCTCAATAATTCTTCAGCATAAGGTAGAAACAAGGTATAATTCTTTGATAAATATTCATAAAAATCGCTTTTTTGCAAATGTAAAGTTTTGTAAACACATATACTTAAAAAGTTTTCGCATATATCCAAAAGAATACGTGATGTTAATCCTCTAAGTCCTCTTTTATAAACTTCTTCACATTTATTTTTAAAATAGTTGTGTAACACACTTGCGGTAAATACTTGTTTTATTTCTATGTTTCCCATAAACTTATTAGTCTCAGAAAATATACATAAATTAAGTGGATTCGAAAGTGTTACAATATCTTCTTTGCTTAGTTCATTACATATATTATAGTGATAAATTTTTTGATATTTTTTCAAAGCAACTTTTATTTCTTCATCACTAAATTCCGAAAATACTTTAAAGAAGTGTTTAACTCTTAAACCCTCAAACAAAGATTCCCATTCTCTCCAATATTCTTCTCTAACAGTAAAGATTATTACCATAGGATATGCATACAAACCATATCTTTTAGATATACTATTTAGTTTATCCAAAAACTTAATTATTGATTTTATTTCATTTACTTTATTTGGAATTGTTTGTGCCTCATCTAAGGAATCTAGCACGAATACCACAGGCTGATTAATCTCTAGCATTTCGAAAACTCCGTAATCTTTCCCAAAATTTTGCAAAATTTCTTCTACTGCAGAATCAAGATTACTTTCAGATGCTGATTTAGTAAATGAAATATATTTTTTATCTGTTATCGCATTTTCTACTGAATATGTTGTTTTTCCAGCTCCACATACATCCCTTATTATTAGCAATTGAGAGGGGACTTCCCGGTCTACCTCGTACATAATATCTTCATAAATGCCTTTTTTCTTTTTTGTTTTTTTTGTTTTAGATAACGCTTTGGGATATAAATTTCTTATATAATCATCAACTTTATTATCAATCCCTCTTTTTACATATAATTCCTCATGATTATCTTGTTTATATCGTCTCAAAAAAACACTAGAACCTTTTACACATATATCTTTATATTTTTTTATTATCTCTTCATTGTGAAAATACCATTTTTTTATTTCAATTACATTTGAAATCGTTGCTTTATTACTAATTCTTGAATGTAACAATAAGTATCTTAAAATCAATCCAAAATCTATCGGATTATCATATAATTCCTTCCATAATCCTCCATAAAGCGCAAATACACTATAACCTTCTTTATTCATCATCTCACATTGCCGGATTATATTTTCATCAATTTCATATAAACTTAGAAATAGGCCAACTACAGATTTATTTCGCCGTCTAATTTTTAGTTCAAAGTCTTCCCAATCACTAGAACCCTGTAATATCTTTCCTTCTTTAGCCTTTGCCTCAATTATGTATATCCTTCCCTCCCATTCATAAACACCATCTAATTGTTCACTATTCCCAACACCAATTATAGGCGGTTTGTAGGACCAAGGTTGAATTTCTCTAATTAAATGTTCAAATTTATAACCTCTACTTTGTTTATTTTTTTCATTGTAAAGACTAATAATTTGTGTATAAAAATCTTTCACAACATTAATTCCTTTCCAAACCACATTTTCTTAATTTAATCATTAACCCTCTAAAATGTTTATACTTACAATATTTACAACATTCATATCAATTAATCTATACGTATTATTTAAACCGTCATCCTACTATCCCTCAAAGTAAATATCCCATCATAATCAAGTCCAGAGCCTCCGCAATATCCCTCAATTCTTTCTCCGAAATATTATCACGAGCCAACTTATTACTCAAATTGTTTTCATTGGTTCCAATCTTCTCTGCTAACTCTTTTATTGTCATATCTCTTTCCAAAAGTATCGTTCTGATTTTTAGCCATTCCCATCGCGTAATCAATCCTCCGTTCATGTACCTCAAATTATACACTGAAACATATGAATTTACAACGAAAAATGAGGTTTCCTAAATTATAGTAAACCAAATGCTTTATCTGATGATGAATTATGGGCAAAGTGTCAACAGGGTGGGACTATTACATCACAAGATTTAGAACTTAACTCTTCTCAAAATTCATCAGATGGAACAACTTATCAGACAGAGGGTACACATTATCTTCAATTCAAACTTAACAGCAAAGATAAAAAATAAATATTTTGTACCCAACCCTAAAACAAAAATCGCTACAAAGCTGATAAACTCTAGCTTTATAGCGATTTTCCTATTTGTCAAGGTGCAATTGAAAACTCACCTTTTGTCCCACTGAAAACAGCCTTTTCCCTCTCCAGCTTTTTCTTCTCTTTTAGATATTCAGACTTGATTTTTTCTGCCTTATTTTCTGCTCTTTTTCCGGTTTAGAAAACAAAGGGCAAACGGCAGATAGGACTGTGATTGAAAAACCGGAAAATAAAAAGCAGAAGTACCCGGATTGTTAAGTCCTGATACTTCTGCTTGTATTTTACTTTGTTTTATTTTCGGTTGGACAAAAGATTGAAAGCCGGTGGGAAGATAACAGTTTGTTCAAGTGCAATCCAAATCACACCATTTGTCCTAATAAAAATCGACCTTCTTAAAACAGGGCGATTACCCAATTTTCACTTTCACTATTGCCTTTCTTCTTCTCTTTCGGTCTGGATTTTCCCTCTTTCTTTTTCCCTCTTTCCCGGCTCAAAGCCGGGTTTCCTGCCTTTTAATCCGACCTAGCCTGGCACCTGAGTCCAATCAGCATAAACAAGTTTTATTTTAAGGATTCTTATTTTGATGTGCTTGATTTTCCTTGTAAATAGGTGCTTTGTTAGATTTTCTGTTCTCTTCTTTCACCTTTATGTATGCCACTTTACCAAAACAAAAACAAAAGAAAAGGCATAGGCAAGGGTATGCGGATTGTTATGTGGTAAGTAGCTTGTGTCGGTTAAAGCTATGAAAACAAAAGCATGAAAAAAAGCAGAGCCAACAGGATTAAAATCCTGTCTGCTCTGCTTAAAGAGTGTTTACTTTATTCTATTTTCGGCTGGATAAATGGGTAGGAGCCGGTGGGATAGAGATAAATTTGTTCAAGTACAATCCAAATCACACCATTTGTCCTAATAAAAATCGACCTTCTTAAAACAGGGCGATTACCCAATTTTCACTTTCACTATTGCCTTTCTTCTTCTCTTTCGGTCTGGATTTTCCCTCTTTCTTTTTCCCTCTTTCCCGGCTC
>JAWZDV010000014.1:0-55752 GCA_034142505.1 Bacteroides thetaiotaomicron | reverse complement strand
ATAAATCTTGAAAATTTTTCATTTTCCTATTGACTTTTTATTTGCAGGCTGTATCTACCCTTTATTATAATGAAAATTAAAAAATATGATATTGTATTGAAATATAATTTTGAATAGTGAAATTTGGTTTCGTAATACAATAGAATATTTTGAGCAAATGATTTATAATAAACGTAGTTTCAAATATCGAAATAGAGAATCAAATAATGAAATGAATGTTGGGATTCCTAAGAGGTGGGGGAGGTATTGGATGAAACAATATGAAATCAGGGGAAATTCCGTATGGGTCAATGGAGAGGAAATCCCTGTGGTCTGGAGGGGCGATGTGGTGGTGATCGGCGGCGGATGTGCCGGAGTGACGGCTGCCGCGGCCAGCGCCAGAAAGAAGATACCGGTTCTGGTTGTGGAACAGGGCAGCTGGTTTGGGGGTGAACTTTCCTGCGGCGGAGGTATGCCGGTCTGGGGAGCATTTCCCGGAGACCGGTCTATTGGGGGGATGATGGATGAGCTTTTGGCGCAGCTTCGGTTTGCAGGGGCAGATTCCGTAGCTTTAGTACGTGACCGGGAGAAAGGGACTGTGTATTACTATGACAATGAATACTTTAAAAAGCTGGCGGATGAACTTTTGCTAAAATCCGGCTGCGGCCGGCTTTTGAATACCACTGTCACAGATGTTCTGGCGGCAGAAGGAAGAGTGGAGGGAATTCTTGTTAACTGTAACTTTAAAACGGCGGCAATCCTTGCGAATGCGTTTGTTGACAGTACAGGCCATGCGGCGGCAGCACGGTCGTTAGGTATTCCGTTTCAGGAGGAGGATGGAGCGTATGAGGGTTTCTATCCCTACATTTTGAAACATGTGGATGTGGAAAGGCTGGAAGCTTACCGAAAGACAGATCCGTCCCTCAAAAAAGCGGTTGTAAGAGCGGCGGCAGATGGCATTCTGTTTGATGACAGTGACCGCGTCTGGGATTTTCAGACAGGGATTGCAAAGGACAGTGTCTATATGAATACGATCTGCCTGAGGAACTATGAGGAAGATGACATGGGCTCCGGCACTGAGGCGGAACTGGCAGCCCATAGGAAGTTGTTTGAGCATATTCATTTTTTCCGTTCCTATATTCCGGGAATGGAAGCCTGTGAGCTTTACCGCTGCGCGGGACGGGTGATCCAGACGGCCGGCCGGCGGATTCGGGGGTGCCGGTATGTAACGGCAAAGGATTGTGTGCCCGGAAAGACATATGAGGACGGAATTGTCCGCTGCCAATGCAGTGATCCTGGGCAGGGCTGGTTTGAACTTCCGTTTGGAGTCATGGCGGTTCCCATGTATCAAAATCTGCTGGTTACAGGAAAAGGCATTTCTGTGGACCGGGAGGCGGGCCGCCAGATGGGGCAGGCGGTCAGAATGTCCATGGGGCAGTGCGCCGGAATCGCGGCGGCGATGATTGCGCTGCATCATATCGGGAGTACGGAGCTTGACGGGGCATATTTGAGAAGCGTGATGGAAGAAGTGGGCTGTGACGTGGCGGGCGATAAAAGCCGTGTGTTTTGTGAGGGAATGGAATTAGGCCAGGAGAGGGAGGAGACGGAAGCGTGATGAATCAGACGGAGTACATACTGGAGCCGGAACGGTCGATTCCCGTTTTAAAAAAGACGGATGTGGTGGTGGTTGGAGGCGGACCTGCCGGTTTATCGGCGGCTGTAACGGCCTCAAGGCTGGGACTTGACACGGTTTTGGTGGAGCGGTACGGGTGCTTTGGCGGAAATATCACGGTATGCGCGGTGGAACCGCCTTCCTGGTACCGGATGCCGAAGACCGTGGAATCGAAAACCGTACTGTCGGAGCTGGAGGCAAGGGCTGTTTCACTGGGATATTCCCAGCCGTGCATGCATAATCCTCCGGGGGTGGGGATGTGCCATGACGCCGAGCTGTTTAAGGTGGTCTGCGATGAGATGGTGGAACAGCATGCAATTGAGCCTCTGCTGCACTGTATGGGAGTTTACCCCATCCTGGAGGGAAACACCATAAAAGGAATCTTTACGGAGAGTAAATCGGGGCGGCAGGCGATTCTGGCCAGGATGGTGATTGACTGTACCGGGGATGGCGACATCGCGGCCCGGGCAGGCGTTCCCTATGATAAGGGGGACGAGTTTGACGGGAGAATGATGGGGGGAACCATGGTCTTTTCGGCAAGCGGAGTGGATATTGCCGTATTTAAGGAGTATATCAGCAACTTTGCAGACCAGATCACCAACCCGTACACGCTGGAAGGGCTGTGGATGCCATTTAAGAAGGCGATAGACAACGGGGAGATGCCAGGACAGAACCGTTTTGATATCAAGTATAATTTATTGACGGAAGCAGGGGAAGTAACCGGGATTAACGGCGTCAGCTGGTGGGACGGGAAATTCGACTGTACGAACATCATGGATCTGACCTATGCGGAAATGTACTTAAGGAAACGGGTACTGGAGATTATCAGAATCTTAAAGAAATACCAGCCTGGATTTGAAAAGGCAAAGCTGCGCAACTATGCCATGCAGGTAGGATGCCGGGAGAGCAGACGGATTCGGGGGGAATATGCAGTCACCCGGTTTGATATGATCCATCAGTCTAAATTTGAGGACTCCATTGGCGTGTTCCCGGTTCATGCGGATGGACTGGGAACCATCATCGTGCCGGATACGGACGCTTATTTTGAGGTGCCGGCCCGGATCATGATACCACAGAAAATAGAGAATCTGCTTGTGGCCGGCCGCTGCGTATCGGGAACGAGGGCAGCCGTGGCGACGACGAGGGAGATGAACTTCTGTTCCATTACCGGACAGGGAGCGGCAGCGATGGCGGCGGTGGCGATACGGGATCAGACAGTACCGCGGAAGGTAAATATGGAAAAGGTTCAGAAGGAACTGGTAAATATGGAGATAAGAATCCATTAATTTAAACAATATTATCAAGGAGGAACATGATCATGAAGAGAACAGCAGCAGTAGTTTTGGCGGCCAGTATGGCGGCGGCATCCCTATTTGGATGTGGCCAGGCGGGGGACAAGCAGGCGGAGGCTCCCCAGGAGACAGCCGCAAAGCAGACGGCAGGGCAGCAGGACGCCACACAGAAGGGGGAAGGGGAATCATCGGCGGATGGCGCGATTTCCAAGGATATGACGGCCACCCTTCGGCTATCAGGCCCCGGGCTATTTACCACAGTCGGAGAAAACGGAAGTATGGACCTGGTTACAGGCGCCCAGAAACCGGGTTATAAAGAGGTGATCGAACGATGGAATGAACTCTATCCCAACGTGACAGTGGAAGTGGAAACAGCCCCCTGGGATAACTGGACGGCGGCGCTTCAGACAGCGGCTCTCTCCGGACAGGTGGATATTCTGCTGCATGGGGCCAGTGTGACCGCAGTTGCGGAACCCTTAGACAGCTATCTGGAAAAGGATCCTGAGATCAAAGACGCAGTTAGTATGCTGGCTGTGAGAAAGAGTGAAAAGGACGCTTCCTATGCGGATTTTGTGACCTATGGAATGTCCGTAACCGTGAATCCTGTGGTAGCAGTCATTGACAAGTCGATTCTGGAACATTATGGGGTAGCGGTTCCTGATAAAAGCTGGACATTGGAAGATATGAAAGATATCGCCAAGAACTGTACGGGAACAGATCCTGTCACTGGAAAGCAGACGTATGGAATCAGCATGATCAAGGCGTCCCAGGCGGAGAAAAATTATATCTGGGCAGGCCGCGCCATGAATAACAAGGTCTTTGATTATCAGGATAAAATCAAGGACAGTACCGTAAACTTCAATACGGACAATACAAAAGAGGTGCTGGATTATGTAGCGGAATTCTACCAGTACAGCAACCCGGATTATATCGAGGGACTTGATCTTGGAAATGCCTATAAGGAAGAGAATGATCTTGCTATGGTTATCGTGGAGGAGCCTTTCAACTCTTATAATCAGATCAAGGTGGCCGGACTTGAGGACCGGTTTATGTTCATGCAGCTTCCCGCCATCAGCGGAGGGGAATATGACGGCATTTCCGCCAGCCATATGGGAGACTGGAACATGGCAATCTGTAATACCAGTACGCAGAAAGAGCTGGCCTGGGAGTTCATTAAGTTTATGGTTACGGATGAAGTGGTTCAGGACTGGATTGTAAGAGCCTGCGCGATTCCGTCCAATATTGAGGGTGGAAGCAACCTTCCAAGCGTGATGCCGAAGCAGTATTATGAGCCGATTAACGATACCATCGCCCATTTCCCGTCCGCGTTTTCCCTGCAGGCCAACGATACTTACAATAGCATTGATTTCGGAAGTTTTTCCACTGACATTGGAACGGTATTGAATGAAATGTTCCTGGGGAATATGACAGCTGACGAGGCGGCCGCGAAGGTTCAGGCTAATGTTGATGAATATATGAAATCCAAATAAAATAAAAGGAGTTTGTATTATGGGGAATAACAGAAAGAGGAGATTTATAAAAGAACAGTTTACCTGGTATTCTTTTATTATCGTCAGCCTCTTAACGCTGCTGATCTTTACCTATATACCGTTATTGACGTCTATTAAATATAGTTTTTACGATATTTCGGTTATGGGGTTTGATGAGAAATTTACAGGACTGTCCAACTATAATTTAATTTTACATAATTCAGCCTTTTTAAAATCCGTTTACAATACCTTTGGCCTGGCGCTCTTTGGATTGATTACAATTCCCCTGGGATTTATCCTGGCCAGCCTGATCAACAGTCTGGGTATGGGAAAAGCGCAGTCCATCTTCCGAATTGGGTATTATCTGCCGAATATTATAACGGGAGTCAGCGTGATTCTGGTATTTCAGGTTGTGTTGAAGGCAAATGGGGGGCTTCTGAATGAGTTTTTGTCATTTATCACGGGCAGGGATGTGGCAATTGGCTGGCTGACGGATTCCAGCCACTCCTGGCAGGGAGCCACCATCTTAAATGTGTGGCAGAATCTGGGGTACGCCATGCTGATGAATCTTGCCAGCCTTCAGTCGATACCCAATGAGATTTATGAAGCCGCCGAAGTGGACGGGGCGAATCCTCTGCAGCGTTGGATTTATATTACCATTCCCCATATGACCTCCTGTTTTTCCTTTTTGCTGATTACCAATATCATCAATGGAATGGCCCGGTTTACCGACCTTTTCATCATAGGGGGAAATTCAGCGGCCGGCCGTCCGGGCGGCACGCTTCAGACGATTCTCCTTTATATCTATCAGTTCAGTTTTGAAAAACCGCAGTATGGAATTGCCTGTGCGGGAGCGATGGTGCTGTTTGTGCTGACCTTCGCGATTACCATGGTGAACTTGAAGCTGACGGGATTTTTTAAGAAGAAATAGAAAGGACAGAACCTTATGAGATCGAAGAAAATTAGAAGAGCGTTGGTCATCGTGATTTTGGCTGTTCTGCTGGCTTTTTTACTGATTCCGCTGGCATGGTGCGTATCGCTGTCCTTTGACAGACAGGCTCTTTCGACTCTGCCGAAGTTTTCCCTGATTCCCCATGAGCCCACCCTGTTTAATTACCAGGCGGCCTTTCAGGCGATTCCGCTGTTGCGTTACTATGGGAATACCATATTTCTGACAGTGGTGAATACGGCCATCGCGGTATTTTTTGCACTGACTTGTGGATATGCCTTTGCAAAGGGAAACTTCGTTGGAAAAAATGTATGTTTTATATTCATGCTGGCGGTTATGATGATACCGTTTGAGTCCAGAATGGTACCGCTCTATATCCAGTACCGCAATATGGGGCTTGTGGACACCTATGTGCCGCTGATTGTTGGCCATTTCGCCTATGTTTATGGAATCTTTTTCGCTAAGAATAATATCGAGGGAATCCCGGATTCCCTGAGAGAATCGGCCTATATCGACGGGGCGGGAGAATGGAAAATCTTTTTTAAGATCATTCTGCCTCTGTCAAAGCCGTTGGTTGCTACTTTGTCGATTTTGCAGATTCTGGCTAACTGGAACAGTTATCTCTGGCCGCTGGTCATTATCCGCAGCAATATCAAACAGGTGATCTCCGTAGGGGTTTCCGTATTTAACGCGCAGCAGGATGCGATTTATTATGGACCAAGAATGGCTGTCTCTGTGATCAGCGCGATTCCGCTTACGATTATGTTCCTGTTTTTGCAGAAAAATATTGTTCAGAGTATTGCGGTCAGCGGTATTAAACAGTAGAGCCTGCAAATAAAAAGATTAGGAGGATGGAAAATTGAAAATTGTAATATTGGAATCTCTTGGGATTCCGGAGGGGGTATTGCAGCAGTATAGGAATGGACTGGAGGAAAGGGGACACCAGACGGAGGTTTATGAGCGGGAGACGGATCATGACGTTTTGGTGGACCGGTTGAAGGACGCGGATGCGGTTGTGATTGCGAATATGCCTTTTGGCAATGAGGTGATCAGGGACTGCCCGAAGCTTCGGTTTATTGACGTGGCATTTACCGGTGTCGATCACGTGGGGCTGGAGGCGGCCAGGGAGAAACAGATTGCCGTCAGCAATGCCTCCGGATATTCCAACCAGGCAGTGGCGGAATTGGTGCTTGAGATGGCCCTCTCCCTGTCGAGAAATGTATCCCAGGTAGAAAAACGGTGCCGCGAGTGTGGCACAAAGGATGGTTTGGTCGGAAGGGAGATCCAGGGCCGGAAGATTGGCATCGTGGGCACCGGGGTGATTGGTAAACGCGTCGCGGAGATCTTCCATCTTCTTGGCTGTGAGATCGTTGCATACGATCCCCATCCGAACGTGGAAGATCCGGAATACATCCACTATGCCACACTGGATGAGGTGCTGGCGGAGGCGGACATTGTGACGCTGCACTGTCCGTTAAATGAATCGACCAGGAATTTGATCAGCCGTGAAAAGATCGCGCTGATGAAACCGGATGCTGTCCTGATCAATGCAGCCAGGGGGCCGGTGGTTGACAACCAGGCGCTGGCAGAGGCATTGAAGGAAGGGAAAATCGGAGGCGCCGGGATTGATGTGTATGAAATGGAGCCGCCCTTACCGGCCGATTATCCACTGATCGATGCGCCGAATACGGTTTTGACGCCTCATATTGCGTTTGCGTCACAGGAATCCATGATCCGGCGGGCTGAGATTGTGTTTGACAATCTGGACCGGTGGATGGAGGGGAACCAGAAGAATATCATTCTGTAATTAAGAACTGGAGGAATAGGGGAATGAAGAGATTTCCGGATCATTTTTTATGGGGGACTGCAACAGCCGCATATCAGATTGAGGGCGCCTGTATGCAGGAGGGCTGTGGGGAGTCCATCTGGGACCGTTACTGCAGGACTCCCGGCAAGGTCAGCGACGGTTCTAATGGCAATGACGGCTGCGACCATTATGATCACTATGAAGAAGATATTAAATTGATGAAGAGTCTGAATATCCAGGCTTACCGCATGTCAGTGTCGTGGCCGAGACTATTTCCTGACGGATATGGGCGGGTGAATGAAGCGGGAGTGCAGTTTTACAAGAATGTTATCCGGTGTTTGAAGGAACAGGGAATCCTGCCGGTAGTAACCTTGTATCACTGGGACCTGCCACAGAAGCTTCAGGATATTGGGGGCTGGACGAATCCGCAGGTAGTGGATTATTTTGTGGACTACGCAAAGTTCGTGTTTGAAATGCTGGGAAATGATGTTGCCATGTGGATCACCTTCAATGAGCCATACTGCACATCCTTTGTGGGAAACTGGATTGGCAGGCACGCGCCGGGATACCGTGATTACGAGACGGCGGTTCTTGTGTCCCATCATCTGCTGCTGGCTCATGGAAGGGCGGTGAAAGCATACCGGGAGAGAGGACTTACGGGGAAAATCGGAATTACGCTGAACATGGACTGCCATTACCCGGAAGATGGGGAGGGAACCGGCAGGACCGCGGATGGTATGACGGTGAAACAAGCGGCGGAGATCATGCATCAGGCCAAGAATGCCTGGTTTGCCGATCCAATCTTTCATGGAAGGTATCCGGAACAGATCGTATCCATTTATCGGAAAAAGGGAGTGATGCCGGATATTCCGGAGGCGGAAATGGAAGAAATCCATCAGCCGGTTGATTTCCTGGGACTGAACAACTATTACAGTGTCAAGGTCCGGCCGGATGAAGCCGCTTACCCGCTTGGAGTTTCGGAGCGCTGCTTTGGAACTGATTTTACAGAGATGGGCTGGGGAATCAACCCGGAGGGTATCCATGATATATTGGTCCGCCTGAACCGTGATTATGGCGATATTCCGATTTATATTACGGAAAATGGGGCTGCTTTCCGCGATATGGTGAATCGGCATGGCGAAGTGGAGGATGATAACCGGATTGATTATCTTTACCGGTACTTGACGGCGGTGGGCCAGGCAGCCGAGGACGGCGTTCCGGTGAAAGGATATTTCCTGTGGTCGTTTATGGATAATTTTGAATGGGCCCACGGGTATTCCAAGCGGTTTGGAATGGTTTATGTGGATTATAAAAGTAAGAAGAGGATTGTGAAAAAGAGCGGTTATTGGTATCGGGATTTGATCGCTGCGAATGGAGAGATGGAATAATAGCTACGGGTGCTGATGGTTTGATCAGCACCCGTTTTTAGGATTCAGACAATCGAGTTACAGCAGTTCATTGAATTTCCCACGCTTCACATAATGAGTGTGGAGGAGTTCGTGGGCTAAGTGGCCGTTTGGTTCGCCCAGGAAGTCGGAGTAGAGTTTCTGCAAATCCGGGTTTTCGTGGGACTTGCGGAGGGTCTTTCTCTCGTCTTCGCGATACAGCGCCCGGCTGCGTTTCTCACGGAAGTTTTCTTCCTGGGTGCGGGGCTGACCGCCGCCGCTGACGCAGCCGCCGGGACAGCCCATGACTTCGATGAAGTGGTAGGGCGATGTGCCGGCCTCGATCTCCTTCATCAGGATGGAGGCTCCCTCCAAGCCGCTGGTTACGGCTACATTGACGGTGACGCCTTTTAAGTGCTCGTATCCCGGAAGGGTGTTTTCGATGGTGATGGAGGCTGTCTTAATCTGCTCCAGACCTACGATGGGCGTGATGTGGAGTCCCTCAAAGGGGAGTTCCTCGCCGGTTACCAGCTCGTAGACGGTGCGGAGCGCCGCCTCCATCACGCCGCCGGTGACGCCGAAGATATCGGCGGCGCCGGTGGAGAAGCCTAACGGGGCGTCGAAGTCACCTTCCGGCAGGTTCACGAAATCGAGACCTGCGGATTTGATCATGCGGGCCAGCTCCCTGGTAGTTAAGACCGCGTCCACATCCGGGTGGCCGTTTACCTGCATCTCCGGGCGCTGGATCTCGTATTTCTTGGCGGTACAGGGCATGATGGAAACGACGTAGACGTCTTCCGGCGCCACTCCGATCTTGTCGGCGTAGAAGCTTTTGAGTACCGCGCCCATCATGGTGTGAGGGCTCTTACAGCTGGATAAGTGGTCAAGCTGGTCCGGGAACTGGTGCTCTACGTGTTTGATCCAGCCGGGAGAGCAGCTGGTGATCATGGGCAGGATGGCTTCGCCGCCCTTTAATGCGGCATTCAGCCGGCCTAACAGTTCGGTGCCTTCCTCCATGATGGTCAAGTCTGCCGCAAACAGGGTGTCAAAGACATCGTCGAAGCCCAGTTCATGGAGGGCCGACGCCATTTTCCCGGTTACCGGAGTGCCGCAGGGCATACCGAATTCTTCGCCGAGAGCGGCTCTCACAGCGGGAGCCACCTGGACGATGACCCGTTTCTTTGGATCGGCAATGGCCTTCCATACCGGGGTCAGGCCGTCGGTCTCCTGGAGAGCGCCGGTGGGGCAGACCACGGTACACTGGCCGCACATGGCACAGTCCACGGAGTTAAGCGGAAGTCCCATGGCGGGGCTGATGACGGTGTCAAAGCCGCGGTTCTGGGCCTGGATAGCGCCTACATGCTGGATCTTGTTGCAGACGGTTACGCAGCGGCGGCAGAGAATACATTTGCTGGTATCTCTGGTGATGGAGGGGGCGATATCGATGCTGCTTTTGGAGGTTTCCCCCTCAAAGCGGCTCTCGGTGACACCCAGCTCATAGCCCAGTTCCTGCAGTTCGCAGTTCTGGTTCCGGTTACAGTTCAAGCAGTCCTTCGGATGGTCGGACAGCAGCAGTTCGTAGAGGACCTTTCTGGATGCCCGGACTTTGGGGGAGTTGGTTTTGATGACCATGCCCTCCCGGACCTTGGCGATACAGGATGCCTGGAGATTCCTCATGCCCTCCACCTCCACGACACAGATGCGGCAGGAGCCGTAGGCGTGGACATCCTTCAAATGGCAGAGGCTTGGTATCTTGATCCCTGCACTGGCCGCGGCCTCCATGATGGTGGAGTTTTCGGGGGCCTCCACCGGTTTCCCATTGATTGTGATATGTACCATATTCCTTACCTCCTGTCACAGTGAAGACATCTGAGCGCCTCAGCCATCGCATCAAGCTTGTGGAACCCACATGCAACTTCCTTAAAGTTATCTTTGCGATCCTCCGGGGAGAGCGATCTGACCGGGAATCGTTTGTGCGGCTCCGTTACCTCGGAACCTTCCACGTCGGGAATGTCAATTGTCTGGCCGCGGTTCAGTTCCCCGGTGCCGCCTAAGTAACGGTCAATATGTTCGGCCGCCCGTTTTCCATCGGCGATGGCGGTGATAACCACGTTTCGTCCCCACGGATTGACGTCGCCTCCGGCGAACACGCCCTCGGCCGAGGTGGCGGTGGTGAATTGGTTGACGCCCACATGGCCCCTCTGATCCACGTCAATGTTGGTGGTGCGGTAGAAGAGGTGGTCAATGTCCTGGTTGACCGCGGTGATAATGCCGTCGCACTCCAGTGTAAAGTCGGAGCCTTCGATATGACGGCTCATTCTGCGTCCGTCCCTGCCGTAATCGGCCAGTTCGCGGCGGACTAAGTGGATGGCCTTTACTCTGCCGTCCTCCCCGATGAATTCCCTTGGAGACGCCATGGTGATGATGTTTACGCCTTCTTCTCTGGCCTCGGTGATCTCCTCGGCTCCTGCCGGCATTTCCTTCTCGGTCCGGCGGTAGACGATGGTCACTTCCTCCGCGCCTAAACGGACCGCGGTGCGGGCCACATCCATGGCGGTGCTTCCGCCGCCGATGACAACGAGACGATTCGGCACGCTTCTGTCACGGTTTAATCCCACCCGCTTTAAGAAGGCGAGACCGCTTTCCACACCCTTCAAATCTTCGCCCGGCACGTCGAGAAGCCTGGAAGCCTGGGTTCCGGTGCCCACGAAAATGGCGTCGGACTGCTCTTTTAACTGGTCAAAGCTGATGGATTCGCCAATGCGGGTGTTCAGATGGATCTTCACGCCTGACATTTCGATGGCGTGCACCTCCTTGGCCAGCACCGCTTTTGGCAGGCGGTATTCCGGGATGCCCCAGTAGAGGACGCCGCCGGCCACCGGCTCGGATTCGTAGACATCCACCTGATGCCCTAAGTTAGCCAGATAGTAAGCGCAGGTCAGACCGGACGGTCCGCCGCCGATGACGGCTACCTTTTTGCCGGTGGCCGGCTGCGGTTTGATCACCGGAACCGTATAGTCGTCGCGGAGCGCGTAGTCTCCGATAAAACGCTTCAGGGAGCAGATGGAAACTGCTTCATCTACCTGGCTCCTGCGGCAGTGGTCCTCACAGGGGTGGGTACACACGCGGCCGCAGACAGACGGGAACGGATTTTCCTGGCGGATCAGCTGGTATGCCTCGTCAATCCGTCCCACGGACAGCAGGGAAATGTATCCGGGTACATGGACATGGGCCGGGCAGGCGTTGCGGCACGGGGATTCCTGAAGCTCCGCACAGACGCCGGCCTCGCAGTGTTTGTCATAAATGTGGGTCTCATATTCCCGGCGGAAATATTTTAAGGTGGAAAGCACCGGGTTGGGAGCCGTCTGCCCCAGACCGCACATGGCTGTCTGCTTGATAGTCTCCGCCAGTTCCTCCAAAAGCTCTAAATCGCCTTCTTTTCCTTTTCCCTCGGTGATCCGCTCTAAAATCTCCAGCATCCGCTTGGTTCCATTGCGGCAGGGGAGACATTTTCCGCAGGATTCGTCCCGGATAAAGTCCATGAAATACCGGGCCGTGTCCACCATACAGGTGTCTTCATTCATGACAACCAGGCCGCCGGAGCCCATGATGGCGCCTAACTGGGCCAGGGACTCATAGTCCACTTTCGTGTTCAAATGCTCGCTGGTGAGACAGCCGCCGGAGGGACCGCCGGACTGGATGGCTTTGAATTTCTTGCCGTCTTTGATGCCGCCGCCGATCTTGTAAATGATGTCGCCCAGCAGGATACCCATGGGAACCTCGATAATGCCGGAGTTCTCGATATCCCCGGCCAGGGCAAATACCTTTGTTCCAGTACTTTTCTCTGTGCCGAACTGACGGTACCAGTCTGCCCCGTTTAGAATAATCGGCGCGATGTTGGCCAGTGTCTCTACATTATTTATAATCGTCGGTTCCTCGAACAGTCCGCTCTCAAAGGGGAACGGCGGTTTCTGCCGCGGCTCGCCTCTGCGTCCCTCGATGGAGGAGAGCAGGGAGGTTTCCTCGCCGCAGACGAAGGCGCCGGCTCCGATGCGGATCTCCAAGTCAAAGGAGAAGTCACTGCCAAGAATATGATCGCCCAGCAGCCCGGCTTCCCTCGCCTGGGCAATGGCGTTGGAGAGACGTTCCACGGCGATAGGGTACTCGGCGCGGACGTAGACAAATCCCTTGGATGCGCCGATGGCATAGCCGCCGATCATCATGCCCTCGATGATGCTGTGGGGATCGCCCTCCAAAAGGCTGCGGTCCATGAACGCGCCGGGGTCGCCCTCGTCGGCGTTGCAGACCATGTATTTAATGCCATGTTCCGATACGGCCTTCAGGCCAGCTTCCCATTTGATCCCGGTGGGAAAGCCGGCGCCGCCGCGGCCTCGGAGGCCGGAGGCCTTGATCTGGTCTACCACGCCGGCCGGACTCATGGAGTGAAGAGCCTTGCTGACGGACTGGTAACCATCTCTCGCTATGTAGGCTTCCAGGGATGCAAATTCCATCCGTCCGCAGTTGCGCAGGGCGATGCGGACCTGGCGTTTGAAGAAGTCAATGTCGTCCAGTTTCGGAATACGGATTTCCTTGTAGGAGTCATAGAAGGTGTATTCCTCGCAGATTTCCCCGTTTATCAGATGGCGGAGCACCATGTCTTCGGTCCGCTCCGGTGTCATGGAGGTGTAGAAAATGCCCTCGGGCTCCACTAAGAGGACGGGACCTGCCGCGCAGGTTCCCATACAGCCGGTGACGATCACGTTCACGTCCTGTTCCAGTCCGTTGGCTTTGATGGCCCCTATTAAGGCATCCTGCACTTCCTGGCAGTGGGAGGAGATACAGCCGGCTCCTCCGCAGACCAGTACCTGGCGTTTCCAGCTGCTTTGCTGTTTTAAATAGGCTTCTTTGATGATCTGTAAATCGTCGGAAGTTTTGATTGGACTCATTTCCATAACTTACTCCTCCTCCTTCTCATAATAGCGGGCAAGAATCTGCTCCAGTTTGTCTGGATTCACCTGTTTGTATACCTGGTCGTCGATGGACATGGCGGGCGCCAGGCCACAGGCACCGATGCAGCGCGCCACTTCAAAGGTGAATTTCCGGTCGGCAGTGGTGTCACCGACATCCACGCCCAGCAGTTCTTTTAACCGCTCCACAATTTTTTTGCCGCCTCTCACGTAGCAGGCGGTGCCCAGGCAGACACGGATGGTGTGCTCGCCGCGTGGCTGGGTGGAGAAGAACGAGTAAAAGGTGACGACGCCGGAAACCTCAGAAAGGGGAAGATCCAGTTCTCTCGCAATGACCTCCTGCACCTCCAGCGGCAGATAGCCATAGATTCCCTGTGCCAGATGGAGAACCTGAATCAGGCTTCCCTCTTTGTCTTTGTACTCTGCTGCCAGCTCTGCAATCCGCCCCAGCAGCTCCTGCTCGTTTTGTGAACATCCACAGCAGCAGGTTCCTGTTGTTTCATGACCCATAAGTATAACCCTCCTTGTCTTTGTTTGTGAAAATTTATACAAAGTTAAAAAAAGGAACAGCCTGCATGGCTGTTCCTTGAGATTGACATTGTATCATTTTCACTTATTCGGTTTCGGTGCTTTTCGCTAATCTGGTAATTCTGCATGAAATACCTCCTGAAACTAAAAAATATTTAGACAAACTAAATAATTTTGGTAATTTCATCATATCATGAGGAGGATAAGTTGTCAATACGGATTGTATCTATTTTTATACAAGTTTGGGTAAATGAGCAGAAACCATTGACTTTCGGACGTCTTGTGACTATAATCATATATAGTAATGGAAACTACGTATGATAGTAGTTTCATGAAGGAGGAAGATCATGAGCTATAAGATTATTGGGGACAGCTGTCTGGATTTAACGGAAGAATTAAAGAAAGACCCGCATTTTCAGATGATTCCTCTGACGCTGCAGGTGGATGACGTGCAGGTGATAGATGATGAGACCTTTGATCAGAAAAAGTTTCTGGCTATGGTGAAGGCAAGCCCGAACTGCCCGAAGACGGCGTGTCCGTCGCCGGAGATGTTCAAGGAAGCTTATGAGTGTGACGCGGAGGACATTTTTGTGATTACTCTGTCCAGCAACTTAAGCGGTACTTACAACAGCGCGGTGCTGGCGAAGGAACTTTACGAAGAGGAGCACGGGAAGAAGAATATTGCGTTGATTGATTCCTGGTCGGCTTCCTCCGGGGAACTGAATATCGGGCTGCTGATCCGCGATCTCTGCGAGGCGGGGACGCCTTTTGAGGAAGTGGTGGAGCGGGCCATGCAGTATACCCAGCATGAGATGAAAACGTACTTTGTGCTGGAATCGTTAGATACGCTGAGGAAGAACGGACGGCTGTCGGGGCTGCAGGCATTTTTTGCGACGACGTTGAATATCAAGCCGGTGATGGGCGCAGAGAAGGGGAATATCATCAAGCTGGACCAGGCGAGAGGGATCAGTAAGGGGCTGGTGAAGATGTGTGAGCTGGCAGTGAAGGAAGCGAAGAATCCTGAGACGCTGCGGGTGGTGGTAGCCCACTGCAACAATGAGGCGAGAGCGCATCTAGTGAAAGAGGAGTTATCCAAGCGGGCTCCATTTAAGGAGATCATCGTGACGGAGACAGCAGGTGTGGCTACGGTGTATGCCAATGATGGAGGAATTATACTGGCGCTGTAAGAGTGTCCTGGGCAGAACGGTTTCATTTAAGTAGAATATTGCAGTTCATATGTGGTCATTACGTAACTTAGCGTTGTGTAATGGCCTTTTTTTGTGTAGAATAAGTAGTAATATGGAGGTCGTGTATGAAACGGAAGGATATGTGGTTGAAATTGCTGGTTCTCGTGCTGGCGCTGGTGGCGGCGTCCCTGCTTGGCTGGGTGGCGTTAGAACTGGTGGAGATGGAGAAAAACGGAGGATATCGGATGGCGGGACCGGATTCCGATAACGGACAGGAGGAGAGCCGGCCGGTGGAACGGCTGGTGCTGCTGGAGGACGGCAGACTGGTTTCTGAGGAGGAGGCAGCGAAGCTGGAGGCGGAAAAAAGCAAGGCGGCGTCCCAGGAAAGTCCGGCTGCGGAGCCGGAAGAAGAGAGAGGTCCGGTGACGCTGCTGTTTGGGGGCGATGTGCTGCTGTCGAACCATGTGCTGAATGCCTACGATCAGGCAGGCGGCATCGGGGGCGTGCTGGATGACGGGATTCGGGACGTGATTGGCGGTGCGGACATTTTCATGGTGAACCAGGAATTTCCGTTCAGTGACAGGGGAGCGGCTGTGGCCGACAAGCAGTTTACGTTCCGTCTGCCGCCGGCCCGGGTGAATATTCTCCAGGAGATGGGGATTCATGTGGTGACGCTGGCCAACAATCATATTCTGGATTTTGGGACGGACCCGCTGATTGACAGTGGAACGACGCTGGACGCGGCGGGGATTGAGTATGTGGGCGCGGGGGAGAATCTGGACCGGGCGAAACAGCTGCTGCTGTGGGAGATCGACGGGACCACTGTCGGATATCTGGGAGCCTCCAGAGTGTATATGGATGCGTCCTGGGCGGCGGCGAAGGGGAGGCCGGGAGTATTTTCCACCTATGACCCGAAAGTACTGGTGGAGGAGATCAAGGCGGCGCAAGAGCTGTGCGACTATCTGGTGGTGTACGTCCACTGGGGGATTGAGCGGGATACGAAACCACAGGAATACCAGAGGGCGCTGGCGAAGAATTATATTGACGCGGGGGCGGATCTGGTGGTGGGCAGCCATCCCCATGTGCTTCAGGGCGTGGAGTTTTATAAGGATAAGCCGATTGTATACAGTCTGGGGAATTTTGTGTTTGGAAGCAGTATTAAAAGGACGGCGCTTCTGAAGGTGGAATTGCCGGAGGAGAGACATGGGGCCGGGACCATTTCCATGATTCCATGTACATCTGCGGCTGGGTTTACGAGACAGTTGACGGAGGAAGACCAGGTGCGGCAGTTCTACCGGGAAATGACGGAGCTGTCGTTTGGGGTGGAATTTGGGGAGGACGGGGTGATCAGACAGTAATATTTCTTCATGATTTCATAAAAAATTGCATTGTGGAGTGAATTGGGTTCATGATATAATGAGCGGGTTGGAAGCAATCGGAATTTAAATTTTTAGTGGTAAAGGAGATTGGGTGCATGAAGGTTCAGGAGACATTTCAGTTGTTGGAGAGTGATGGGGCCAGGGCCCTTTTTGGAAAGCTGTACGGAGAGAATGCCGTGGATGCCAATGTGGCGAGATACCGGGATGTGGTGAGCGGTTTTGAGAGAGAGTTTGGCGATCAGGATGTGCTGTTATTTTCGTCACCGGGGCGGACGGAGATCAGCGGAAACCATACGGACCACAACCATGGAAAGGTGCTGGCGGGGAGTATTAACCTGGACTGTGTCGGCGCGGCGGCGAAGAATCTGTCGGACAAGGTGAATATTGTCAGCGAGACCTTTCACCAGAGTTTTACCATTGATTTGAACTATCTGGAGCCGAGTGAGAAGAAGGCGGGAACGATTGATCTGGTGCGGGGGCTTTTACAGGGCTTTAAGGAGTCCGGGTATGAGATCGGCGGGTTTGACGCTTATATTACCAGTAATGTGATCAGCGCGGCCGGGGTCAGCTCTTCGGCATCGTTTGAGATGCTGCTCTGCTCCATGTTAAATACCTTCTTTAATGAAGGACGGATGGATACGGTGGCCTATGCCCATATTGGGAAGTTTGCGGAGAATCAGTATTGGGATAAGGCGTCGGGGCTGCTGGATCAGATGGCCTGTGCGGTCGGCGGATTGATTACCATTGATTTCTTTGAACCGCAGGCTCCGGTGGTGGAGAAGATTGACTTTGATTTCGGGTCCCAGAATTATGGGCTGATTATTGTCAATACGGGGAAAGGACATGCGGATCTGAGCGCGGATTATTCCTCGGTGCCCATTGAGATGAAGAAGGTGGCGGAGTTCTTTGGAAAGGATGTGTGCTCGGAGATTGGCGAGAAGGACGTGATTGAGAATCTGGCGAAGGTGAGAGCCTATGCCGGGGACCGGGCGGTGATGAGAGCGCTTCATTTCTTTGAGGAGAATAAGAGAGTGGAGGCAGAGGTTGCCGCGTTGAAGAATAACCGGTTTGATGACTTTTTGACCAATATCACGGCCTCCGGGAACTCTTCCTGGAAATGGCTGCAGAACTGCTACACCAACAGCAATGTGCAGGAGCAGGGCATCAGCGTGGCGCTGGCGCTGACGGAGCTGTTTATCGCCGGGAAACAGAAAGGGGCCTGCCGGATTCACGGCGGCGGATTTGCCGGGGTGATTATGGCGATGCTGCCGAATGAATTGGTGGACGAGTATGTGGAGTACATAGAGAAGGCATTGGGTGAGGGGAACGCTTACCGGATGAGTATCAGGCCTTATGGGGCGGTTTGTGTGAATGAAGTGATGTAGTAGAGAAGAGAAAATTCAGAAATCGAAAAAACAGTCACGAATTCCATGCGTGGATTTCAGTGGCTGTTTTTTATATGATGCGCTTTGCAGTTCCTGGATTCGCTGAATAATCTGGATTCCCTCCTCGAAGCCTTCCACATAAAAGCAGGGGGGCAATACAGAAAACAGGACAGAGGAAAGGTTTGCCAGTTAGAAAAACTTGAAAGGAACTGGATTGGATTTGAGTACGGCAATAGGCGATACCATTTAGAGTAGGTGCACAGGTACCCAACGTGGTCACTTCATGCTGGCAGACGAATCAGGTTTATCAATACAGTTTCATTTACAAGAAGTGAGGAGTATGTTAGAATAGCAAAGATAATGATGACAGAGTGAAAGGTATATACAATGTGATGGCGGATAAGAGGATCAAGGGACATTTGGCGGCGCTGTTTTGTGCGTTTGTGTGGGGGACGACGTTTATTTCCACGAAGGTGCTGCTTCGGGAGTTTTCTGCGGTGGATATTTTGTTTTACCGGTTTTTGCTGGGGTATCTGATGCTGTGGATTGTGTGTCCGAAGAGGTTTCGGCCTGAGAAACTGAGCCATGAACTATATTTTCTGGCGGCTGGGGCGTCCGGAGTGACGGTGTATTATCTGCTGGAAAATATGGCGCTTACGTATTCGCTGACTTCCAATGTGAGTATTATTGTGTCCATTGCGCCGTTTTTGACGGCGGTGATGGCTCATCTGGTGTTGAAGGATGAGAAGATGAAGAAGAGTTTTGTCTGGGGGTTTGTGGTGGCGATTCTTGGAGTGGCTCTGGTGACATTTAACGGAAGGGCAGTGCTCAAGCTGAATCCGATAGGGGATACGCTGGCGGTGGGAGCGGCGGTTGTGTGGGCCGTGTATGCGATTGTGATCCGGAAGATGGGGGCGCATCAGTATCCTGTGATTTTTACGACGAGGCGGATTTTCTTTTATGGGCTGCTGCTCATGATTCCGCTATTAAAGCCCATGGGATTTGCCTGGAATCCGGCGGCGGTGACAGTGCCGGTGTATTTGTTTAATTTCCTGTTCCTGGGGATCTGCGCGTGCGCGCTGTGTTTTGCGGTGTGGACGTACGCGGTGGATTCGCTGGGGGCGGTGGTGAGCAGCAACTATATTTATGCGGTTCCGGTGATTACGGTGGTGACGTCAGCGATTGTGCTGAAAGAACCCATTACACCGATGGGAATGGCAGGGATGGCATTGACGATTGCAGGACTGGCGATATCGGCCAGATAGGATGACTTATATTGAAGAGACAGATAAAAATGACAGTGATGGGCCTGGTTCTGATTATGCTTGGAATCGGGCTGGTTTGGATGATTAAGGACGGCGGGAAGCCGGGAGTTGACCGGCCCGGGGTTGAGAAACCGGGCAGTTTGGAGACTGAGACCGGGGAGCCGGAGAAGATTGGGACGCCGTCAGATGCAGAGGCGGAGCCGAAGAAGATTGTAACACCGTCAGATGCGGAAACAGAGCAGGTGGGAGCGGAGGCGGTGAATCAGGAGGAAATATTAGATTCTGCCCGGAGAAAACGCAAAAAGGCGCACGCCGCACAGGAGACGGAGCCGGTGGAGGAAGTGAAAGGGCCGCCTAAGATTATGATTGCTTCCGATACGCATTTACTGGCGAAGGAGTTGATGGACGGCGGAACTGCTTTTAGAAAGAAAATGGAGTCGGATGACGGCAAGACGACGGCATACAGCGGGGAGATTGTGGATGCGCTGTTGGATGAAGCGCTGCTGGAACGACCGGATGCGCTGATACTCAGCGGTGATTTAACCTTTGAGGGAGAACGGCTGAGCCATCAGGAATTGGCTGGGAAATTGAAAAAACTTCAGGATGCAGGAGTCCAGGTACTGGTGATTCCCGGGAACCACGATATCAATAATACGCGGGCGGCGGCTTATCTGGATGAGACAGAGGATAGCGATAGGGAGGATGCGTCGTCGTATCGGACAGCTGGTTCAGGAACTTCGGATAAAGAGGGGGATGCGCCGGCGGATGCAGATGATAAGGAGGAGACGGCTCCCGGCGCGGAGAGGATTGACGGGAACACGGATGAAGATTTTGAAGAGAAACGTCCGGATGGCCCTGTCACGGCGGCGGAATTCGGTGAGATTTATCAGGAATTCGGATATGCCCAGGCCATCAGCCGGGATGAGAATTCTCTCAGTTACATATACCCGCTGCGGGACAACATCTGGCTGATGATGCTGGATACCAATCAATATGAACCAAAGAATCTGGTTGACGGTGAGATCAGACCGGAGACTTACCAGTGGATGATTCAGGAACTCGACAAAGCGGATGAGGAAGGAGTGCTTGTGGTTCCCATCGGACATCACAATATTCTGTCCGTCAGCCGCCTTTACACCAGGGAATGCATGATTTTAAGCCGTGCATCCGCCCTCTGGCTATTTGGAGAACATAACCTGCCGCTGTACTTAAGCGGCCATCTCCATGTCCAGCGGATGAAAAAATTCAAGACAGAGCCAGGAGTCCCCGGGGAAGCCTACGGCGTCCACGAGATCGTCACCAGCTCTCTTGGCATGGCTCCCCACCAGTACGGTGTCCTCACCTGGGATGAAAACCGCCAGATGGAATACACCGGCCGCCGCCTGGATGTGGAAGCTTACGCCAGACGCATTGGAAGCCAGGATGAAAACCTGCTGAACTTCAGCCGATACACCACCGACTGGTATTACCAAATCGTAGAGACCCAGATCTACAAGAAACTCCACGATTATCCCGACGATATCAAACAGGACATGGCCCACACCTACGCTGATGTCCTCTACCACTACGGCGCCGGAGAAACCATGAACCAGAAAGATGTGGAAACCTCCCGAGGCTACCGCATGTGGGACCGCCTGCTGCCGGACAGTAAGTGGAGGAAGGATATTGATATGATGTTGAAGGATATGAAGGAGAATTGAAAAAAGCCTTCTATAATTAAAAAAGTATTGCAATGTAAAGACAAATGCGTTGCTATACTGGTATAGGAGGTCAAGATCATATGGAAAAAACAGCAACATTGAATTTAAGAGTCAATCCTGTGGTAAAGAAAAAGGCCGAGGACGTGCTGTCAAGACTGGGGATGCCTATGTCAACAGCGATTGATATTTATTTGAATCAGATTGCACTGACAGGAGGTATCCCATTTGCATTGACATTACCAAAAGAGGTGAATGCAGATCTCATGACGACAGAAGAACTCCATGCAAAACTCCAGAAAGGCTATGCAGATATGGAGGCAGGGAATATACAGGATGCGGCGGAAGCGTTTGAAAAATTTAGGAAAACGATGGAATAAAAATTAGGTGCAGTGATATGATGAAAAGTCATATTACTGCACCTTACTTATTTTGAGGATTATTCGATATGCAGCACAAGCTGTTCCCCATCCATCGTCACCAATGTCCTGTATATATCATGGTGCCAGGCTTGTTTTAGGCGGTTGTCGGTGATGGGGAGGCATTCGGTCTCGATATTGGAGGCGCCTTCGATGTGGCAGGTGCCTAAATCTCCTATGGCGAGATCGCTGCCGGTTACGGTTGGTTTTTCGTAGGTCATCAGGGACAGGACCACGGGGCGGGTTTGGCCCTGGTAGGTGTCGGTGATGGTGATGGACTGGCCTTTGTCTAAGCGGGCCTGACGGCGGTAGGAGGTGATGCCGTCATCCGGGTAGGCAGCGGCAATGTCCATGGAGATCTCGCCATAAGCGTCCGTCATTTCCCAAGTGACGTCGGCCGCCTTAAAGTCAGGGCCATTTTGCTGGGTGATATCACCAAAGGAAGGCAGGTTGTGATAGCGGGACTGCATGGTCCAGATCTCATAGCGGTCGGGGGAGAACGTCTTCTTGGAGTAGGTCTCCACGCCGATGTCGATGAAGAGCGGCTGTCCGTTTTTGTATACTGTGAAACTGCCGGTATCGTTGTGATTGTGGCTGTCGTCGTTGTCTCCTGCTTTCACGGCCAGGTAAAGAGTGTCATCGCGGGTGATGAAGAGTCCGGCGCTGGGATAGAAGATATCCGGATGCCGGATCACCGGATGGCTGTCATAAGTGATCATCTCTTCATGGTTGAATACGGTCTGAAGCCGATAGAACAGATTATGTTCCTCCGACAGCAGAAGACACCCGCCCGCCTGATAATCTGCGGCGGCAAATGCCATCAATTCCGGATTCTCCGTCCGTTTCCCAAACAAAAATTCCCGGGCGTTACATCGTCCGGCTACCGGAGAACAGTCTGCAAAGTTTACATAATATTCCCCGTCCACATGTGCATTCAGGATATAGCTGGCAATATTGCGCACCTTCTCCTCCCGGTAAACCGAAGAAAATGCATGGTCTGTGATCCCGTTTAACACTTCCAGGGCATTAAACAAGGTCAGGCCCGCATGCCGGTAATATTGGGCGCCCTCATCACAGCAGCCGTCCACCCCATATTCATCCAGAAAATAATCCAGACTGCGGCAGGCCTTCTCAAAGATATCCCGTTCCCTGCTATGAGGAGTTTCCCTGGTAAATGCCGCCAGCAGCACATTCTGGGTGCACCAGGAGGTCCAGTTGTTTACATGGCTCTTCCCGTCCCCCATCCACCAGAAATGCTCCTCCAGAAAGGGCCGGAAAATCCGTTTTTCCAAATTCTCATTGACAGCAATGGAAATAGCCGGACTGATCTTCGCAAACGCATCCCGAAGCAGGTTTTCCGCCACTCCAAGAACCGCCCCCGTCTCCGCCGCAAACAAATCTATCACCGGTCTTGTCACATCCGGCAGAATGAACTGCGGCGTATCCCGGATATAGGAGTTGTGGGCCGGAAGCTGCCAGGCGGTTTCCTCACAGATCAGGAAAATGCCATTGATAATATCATCCAGAAACCGCCCTTTCCCCTCCACACATTCCGCCAGAACAAGATCATTCAGCACCGTCCGCCGCTCAAACAAAAGCGTCTGATACCGCTCCCGGTCCCCGGTCCTGCAAAAATCCATAAAATCCGTTGCCAGTATCACCGGAAGCCGCCGTCCAAGATGAGCCTCCCCGTTCTTTACCAGCTGCTCCCGAATCTCTCCCGGCACCTTCCCCCATGCCTCACGGTCCGTGTAAGCCGGGCATGGAAGAAAGCGGGATAATGGGGTGGTCAGGTTCTCTGAAATTTCTGTAATCATAAAAAAGTTCCTCCCTGTAATCAAGTCAAATAAGTACATCTTATCTGTCTATGATAACAGGGAGAAACCTGGATGGAAATGTGTTTTTTTATGTAATTCATATACTTTTATCGGTTAAGAACTGGTCTTTTGCTGCACATATTCTCTCGGTGAAATTCCCTCCACCTTCTTAAACACCTTACTGAAATAAAACGCGCTCTCAAATCCCAATTCATTTGCCACTTCATAGATCTTCATATCCTGCTCCAGCAGCATGGTTTTGGCTTTGGTGACCTTCATCTGGGTGATGTATTCGGAGAAGCCGACATCACAGGTCTTTTTAAACAGCACGCTGAGATAATTGGGACTCAGGCCAAAGATGGCGGCCACGTCATTGAGGGTTAGCCGCTCTTCGATATGGCTCTGGATATACTTTTTCACATTGGTGATGACATGCTCCTTGTAGGTCACCTTTCTGGATTTTAAGATCTCGCACAGCCCGTCCCGCAGCGTTGTCATCCATTCCAGCACCTGCTCCACATTGTTCAGCCGGTAGATGGAGCGGTAGCCGTCGGAATACCCGGCAAAGATCTCCGACATAGTGGTTTCCCCCTCAGGCAGCAGGGAGATCGCCAGGTAGAGGATGTTGCAGGCGCCGTCAATCGCCTGGAGGTACCGCATGGGATTGGAGGCGAAGACCTCCATCATCTGGGTCAGGGTCCGGTACAGGATATCGGTGTCAAACTCCTCGAAAGCCTGGGTAATGTCATTCTTAAAGACTGAGATATTGAAAGAGTTCTTAAGCGCCTCCGGTGTGGCCTGGGTACAGTTGATGATGGGGTGTTCCCGGTCCGCTGTGGCAAAGGCCATTCTGGCATCCTGGAAGGAACTGCAGATTTTTAAGGGCGCGTCCACCGCCGATCCGATTCCCATAGTCAGCCACACGTTAAAATAGTTGTGCACCATGGAGGCGGCATTGGTCAGCGCCTCCAGTATTTTCCCGTAGTCGAGATCTTCCATGGCGGGCACATGAAACAGCACCACGAAATGCTTCATATCCAGGGAAATCACATGGCAGGGCAGGTGCTTGCCCACAATCTCCCCGGCCATCTGTATGGTGCTGTTGTAAAGGTTCAACAGCTTCTCATGTTCCATGACGGCCGCCTGGGGCTCCTCGTGAATGCCGCATTGCACGGCGACATAGCACCGGTCGGAGAAATCCAGGGACAGATCTTTCACCTGCAAATCAAACTGTTCCTCGTTGTCAAAGAGGCTGTGAAGCAGACGGAGAAAGAATTTGTCGTGATAAACCTGTAACAGGGGTTTTCCGGTGGAACGGATCTCCTCCGTGGCCTTCAATTCCTTCAACCGGTACAGGGCCCGCCCGATGGACTCTCCCAGGGTGGCGGCATCAAGCTCCAGCTTCACCAGGTAATCCACCACCTGGTAGGACAAGGCTTCCTTCACCAGCTGGAATTCCTCGTAGCTGGTCAGGATGATGAACAGCGGAATCTTCCCGTAAGTCTCCTTGCAGGTCTTCGCCAGCTCCAGCCCGTTCATAATCGGCATGCGGATATCCGTAATCACAATCTCCGGCGAATATTCCTCAATCAGTTCCAGGGCATTGGCCCCGTTGACTGCCGTGCCGCACACCTCGATCCCGTAATCCGCCCAGTTTAACATGGATTTGATACCAATCTGAACCAGCGGCTCATCGTCTACAATCAATAGCTTCGTCATAACTCCTTCTCCTCTTCACTTAGCGGATGCTCCTGCGGGAGCCGGTTTTCCTCCCCCGCCGTCACGCAGGGAATCAGAATCCGCATAGTCGTATATTCTCCGGGCACGCTCTCGATGGTGATGCCATATTCCGGCCCGAAATCGTATTTGATTCGTTGATTTACATTGTGGATTCCCACCTGTTTGAAGAAATCCGCCTTAGTCTTACCGGTGTCATTGCTGGAGAGAACCTTTTCAATCATCTCCGGCGTCATGCCGATGCCGTTGTCCGTGATGGAGATCTGAAGGTCTGCCACGCCGTCCGGGCCGTCCACCCGCCTGGCGTCTACCACGATCTTTCCCGCCGCCCCTTTCGGTTCAATGCCGTGGAAGAGGGCATTTTCAATAATCGGCTGTAAGGAAAAACGGTGGATGGTACACTGGTACAAGTCCTCCGATTCCATCTGATACTCGATGGAAATGCTTCCGCCATACCGGTACTGCTGAATCAGAAAATAATCCTTCACCAGGTCCAGTTCCTCCTTCAAGGTGACGAGGGAGCCGGTTCCCTTTGCAATACTTTTCATCAGCCGGGCCAGGGCGGTAGTCATCTCCGCAATCCCGGACGCGCCCTGGATGGTAGCCATCCATTTGATCGAATTCAGCGTATTATATAGGAAATGCGGGTTGATCTGACTCTGTAAGATCTGATACTGCAGATCCTTTTTCTGCTGTTCATCCGCCACCCGCTTATCCATCAGCGTCACCACACTCCGGGACAGATCGTTGATTCCTTTTCCGATGTCTCCGATCTCGTGGTCCCACTCGATACTCTCATCCCGGGAGAAGTCTCCGGCGGAGATGGCGTCAATCTTTCTCTTCACCTGGGCTACCGGCTGGCTGATGGTTCTGTTTAACAGATACATCAGCGCCCCGCCCAGGGATAAGATCACCAGACAGATGGCAAAGATCAGCAGGAAATAAACCCGCCGCTGTGCATTTAACTGCTGTTCGGAGAGAACCTGGTATAAAACCCAGCCCTTCAGCTCCACCCCTCTTTTGGCTTCCAGCTCCCTGGACACCAGGGTGCGGTGGGAGCCGTCGGCCATGCGGATGGTCTGGGCCTTTGTTTTGCTGTCCAGCACATTCTGGCTGATATCGGATTCCACCGTAAAATCCACCGGGGCTTCCACAAAATGGTTCCCGTCCAGCCGGTAAAATCTCTCCCCCATGGAAAAATACAGGGTACTGTCATCAGCCAGCGGATAAGAACGGAAATAATCCGTCAGCAGAGAGGAGGAGACAGACATATAGGTCCAACCGATAATATCGGAATTGTAACTCTGATACACCGGTCTCACAATCGGAATGATGAGTTCCGCATTTACTTTATTAAAGAAGGGATCGTCCACAAATCCCACCCACTGGTAGTCCGGACTGTTATATAAATAGGAATAAAAATCCGCGGATACCAGCCGGCTGATGTTATGAGGCGAACTTTCGTCCGATGACGAGACCAGCTGCAGCAGGTTGTTGGAATTGTCCGTGGAGATAATCAGCCTTGTGATGTGCTTTTTGGACCTTGTCACCATATATTCTTCTTTTACACGGTCAAAGGTGGAGAGAGCCACGGTCCGAAGACCCTTGTCCTCCCTGGAAGCGTAGGTCATCCGCTCCTTGCCCATGAAACTTTCCAGATATCCCAGCACCAGATTGTTGGACCGGCACCAGCCATTTAAGTAGAGGATGTCTTCCATATCAGAAGAAATACTATTGGCGGCCAGCTGGAGATTAAATTCTGCCGTCTGGATCTGATTCCGGTGGAGAAAGGACTGGAAGACGGAAAAACAGACAGCAACCGTGATAAATGTGATAATCAGGGTAATGCCGGCTGTCATGGCGATAATCCGTCCCCGGATGGTTTTCGTAAAAAATGTCTTCTTCATAAGTATCGTTCCTTTGCCCCCGAATACTTGGGGGGGGGTATTTGATTCATCTATAAGAAAAGTATGATCTATAAATTGTTAAATGTCAATAAAAACTATGCAGCAATCTTACGGAAAACAATGCAAAATGTATACAAAGATAAAATAATACTGTAAAATCATAAAATATTACATGTTTTTGCTGTGAGAAAGATTCCATGAAAGAATTGTGAACAAATCATGAATAAATAGTGAAGCTTTTACAAGAGAAATTCCATTCTCTGTAACTGCCATTTCCGCTATACTAAGTATATAGCAATTACATTTATTACGAGGAGGAAGTAAACATGAAGAAAAGATTATTAGGGCTGACACTGGCTTGTTCCATGGTGGCGGCAAGTCTGGCCGGCTGCGGCGGCGGTAACACTGCCGAGACCACCACAGCGGCAGCAGGGGAGACCACCACAGCAGCAGCGGCGGCAGAGACAACCACAGCAGCGGCAGCAGCAGGTGACACCGTTTTAAAATGGGCAGTTTGGGATATCAACCTGACAACCTATTATCAGCCATTGATTGATGAATTCGAAGCAGCTAACCCAGGTGTAAAGATTGAGATGGTAGACTTAGGTTCCGCCGATTACCAGACCGTACTGGCTACGGAGCTGACAGGAAGCGGTTCCAACTTTGACGTGGTTACCATCAAGGATGTGCCGGGATATGCAACACTGGTAAATAAGGGCGTTTTGGAGCCACTGGATGATTACATAGCAAAAGACAATGTGGACTTATCTGCTTACGGCGGAGTGACAGACCAGGTAGTGATGAATGACAAGTTATATGAGCTTCCATTCAGAAGTGATTTCTGGGTTGTTTTCTACAACAAGGACGTGTTTGACAATGCAGGCGTTGCTTACCCGACCAACGACATGACCTTTGAAGAGTACGACAAACTGGCAAGAAGCGTAACCAACACCACACCTGGCCAGGAAGTATACGGCGCTCACTACCACACATGGAGATCCGCGGTTCAGCTGTTCGGTATTCTGGATGGCAAGCATTCCATCGTGGACGGAACCTATGATTTCTTAAAACCATATTATGAGATGGTTCTGGCACAGCAGAACGACGGTGTCTGCCAGGATTACGCGACGCTGAAGACCTCCAGCTTACACTACTCAGGAGCATTTGCACAGGGCAACATCGCCATGATGAACATGGGCGCATGGTATGTTCCGACTCTGATTGACAAGCTGAAAACAGGTGAGTATGGCCCGGAAGTTGCTAACTGGGGTATCGTAAAATATCCTCATGCAGAGGGTGTTGAGCCAGGTACTACCCTGTCCGCCATCGCTTCCCTTGCAATTCCGACATCAGCGCCGAACAAAGACCTGGCATGGGAATTCTTAAAATATGTCTGCGGTCCTGACGGAGCAGAGACTATTGCGAAGACAGGTACTTTCCCGGCGATTCAGACAGATGAGGTGGTAGCAGCCATTTCCAGTCTGGAAGGATTCCCGGAGGATGAGGGCAGCGCAGAGGCGTTAAAGACAGCAAAGACTTATCTGGAAATGCCGGTGCATGCAAAGAGCGCGGAGCTTGAGGTTATCTTAAATGAGGCACATGACGCCATCATGACCGAGGGCAGCACCATTGACGAGGGTATCGCACAGATGAACGAGCAGATCGGCGCCGTACTTGCACAGTAGGACCGTCTGAAAGAGTTTAGAAAATAATAGAGTGACATCTTGAGGCGGGCATAAAAAACCCGCCTCAAATCTTAGGTACCTTGAAAGAAGAGACAGGGAAAAGGAGGCCGGATTAGGATGGCGGAAAAAGCAAAAGTGATTGACCAGGCGAAGGTGGATGCGAAGCTGGCAAAACTGGAACCAAAGCTGGCGGAACTTCAGAAGGAACTGGCCGGGACGACGGATAAGAGAAAACAGGGGAAGCTGATCGAAAAGATCGAGTATACCCAGGGAAAAATCAAACAGGCCAAGACGGGAGAGCGGATGAGCCGTCAGGAGAAGAGAGATCTTGTGGCTTACTCCTTCATTGCGCCCAACTTTATCGGGTTTGCAGTGTTTACACTGATTCCCATAATCTTTGCCTTTGTGCTGGCATTCGCAAAGTGGGATGGGAACAACCCTATGGAATTTGTGGGGCTGGGTAACTTTATGAGGGCGTTTACCAACGACCGTTTTATTGCTTCATTTAAGAATACAATTATTTACTGTATCGGCACGGTGCCGCTGACATTGGCGGCAGCCCTGGGACTGGCGATCATTCTGAATCAGAAGGTGAAAGGAAGAAACTTCTTCCGTACCGTCAGCTTCTTCCCTTACGTGGCCTCCTTAGTGGCCGTAGCAGCCGTGTGGAACATGCTGTTCAGCCCCCAGA
Organism: Bacteroides thetaiotaomicron; assembly: GCA_034142505.1. Taxonomy (GTDB): domain Bacteria; phylum Bacillota; class Clostridia; order Lachnospirales; family Lachnospiraceae; genus Hungatella_A. The sequence goes on along the minus strand of JAWZDV010000014.1, from coordinate 26,514 downwards.
AGAGCGGTCCGGTCAATATGCTGTTATACAACTTAGGTGTGGCGGCCAACCACCTTCCGAAATGGTCGGCGGATAAAGACTGGGTCATGTTTACGGTGGTGCTGTTCAGTGTGTGGAAGAATATGGGATATTACATGGTGATTTACCTGGCAGGTCTTCAGGGCATCAACGCGGAGCTCTATGAGGCGGCCAGCCTGGATGGGGCCAATACCTGGCAGAGATTCCGCTATATTACCTGGCCGCAGCTTCGGCCAACCACGTTTTTTGTCACTATCATTTTGACGATCAACTGCTTTAAGGTGTACGACATTGTCTACATGCTGGCGGGCGGTTCCAACGGTATCTTAAATAAATCGGCGATTGTGCTGGTGTACCATATCTATGAGGAAGCCTTTAGAAACTGGGATCTGGGATATGCAAGCGCTGTCGCTATGGTGCTGTTCTTACTTGTGCTTGCCGTGACTCTGATTCAGTTCAGAGGCGAGAAAAAATATGCGAATTAGGAGGATGATGTGAGATGAAAGTACAGAGTACCAGTTATAAGATCAGCCGTGTCGTCCTCTATGTGGTGTTAATCGCACTGGCGGCACTCATGCTGGTTCCGTTTGTATGGATGCTGTCGGCATCGCTGAAGCTTGATAAAGATGTGTTTGTGTTCCCGATCAAATGGATTCCGGAGAACCCAAGATGGGCCAACTATGTGGACATCTGGACGAAGATTCCACTGTCGAAATTTGTGTTAAATACCACGAAGCTGACCATTATCGTGACGATTTTACAGCTGTTTACCAGCAGCTTTGCGGCGTATGCATTTGCCAAGCTGAAATTTAAACACCGGGATCTGCTGTTTTTGGCTTACGTGTCTACCATCGCCATGCCGTGGCAGGTTTACATGGTGCCGCAATTTATCATGATGAGATCCATGGGGATGAATGATTCCCATATGGCGATTATCTGTCTCCAGGCCTTCTCGGCTTTCGGCGTATTTATGATGAGACAGTTTTATCAGGGGATTCCTGATGAGCTGTGCGAGGCGGCGAGAATTGACGGGATGAATGAGTACCAGATCTGGTACCGGATTATGCTGCCGCTGTCAAAACCGGCTTTGTCCACCTTGACGATCTTCACCTTTGTAAGTACTTGGAATGACTTCTTAGGGCCGATGATTTATCTGAAGACCGAGGCGAAGAAAACGCTGCAGATTGGTCTTAGAATGTTCATCAGCCAGTATTCTTCGGAGTATGGACTGATTATGGCGGCTTCGGTGCTGTCTCTGATTCCGGTATTGATCGTATTCCTGTCTCTGCAAAAATATTTTGTGGAAGGGATTGCGGCAACCGGCGTGAAAGGATAAAATGGCTTTATGGAATAAAAACAGGCCGGCGGTAGAAAGCCGCCGGCCTGTTTCCATGAGCGAGATCAGAGTATAAGGAGATGGAGACAATGAACACAAAGACAGAACAGCTGCTGGCTGGCAAGAGAGAGATTGATGGGAAGGAAACGGCGTCCGCCATGGATTTTTCCCTGGAGCAGGTGAAGGACAATTTAAGGGAATTTACGGATCATTTTAAGAAGGCGTACAGTGAGGACGGTTTTTATCATCCGACGGAAAATGTAAACTGGACCACCGGATTCTGGACGGGACAGATCTGGCTGGCCTATGAGTGGGCGAAGCGGGTTGGCGATACGGCCGGCGCGGAGGCGCTTGAGGAGGCGGGAAAGATTCAGATTGACAATTTCCTGAATCGGATTGACCAGAAGATTGAGGTGGACCACCATGATATGGGTTTTTTATATTCCCCGTCCTGTGTGGCTGGGTATAAGCTGATCGGAAGTGAGAAGGGAAAAGAGGCGGCCATCAAGGCGGCGGACCAGCTGATCTCCAGATTCCACCCGGTGGGAGAGTTTATCCAGGCCTGGGGGCCCATGGACCAGCCGGAGAACTACCGGTTTATCATTGACTGTCTGCTCAATCTGCCGCTGCTTTACTGGGCGACGGAGGAGACCGGGGATGGGAAATACCGGGAGATTGCGGAGAAGCATATCCATACGGCGGTGGCTAACGTGATCCGGGAGGATTATTCCACCTGGCATACGTTTTTCATGAACATGGAGACGGGAGAACCGGATCACGGCGCTACCTGCCAAGGCTACCGGGACGGGTCCGCCTGGGCGAGAGGCCAGGCCTGGGGTGTGTACGGGACGGCGCTGGCTTACCGGTATACAGAACGGAAGGAATATATTGAGGACTTTAAGCATGTGACCGGCTATTTCCTGGAGCATTTGCCGGAGGATTTAGTGCCGTACTGGGATCTGGAGTTTTGCGACGGGTCTGAGGAGCCGAGAGATTCCTCCTCTGCGTCCATCGCAGCCTGCGGTATGCTGGAGATGGCAAAATATATGGAGGAAGAGGACGCGGCCTATTACACGGCGATTGCGAAAAAACTGATGAAATCGGTGGTGGATTCCTATGCGGTGAAAGATCCGGCCAAGTCTAACGGGCTGGTGCTTCACAGCACCTATTCGAAGAAATCCCCGTACAATACCTGTACGCCGGAGGGCGTGGATGAGTGCAATATCTGGGGCGATTACTTCTACATGGAGGCGCTGATGAGGCTGGCCGGGGATTGGAATCCTTACTGGTAAAGAGAAAGGTCCGCAGGGACCTGGCGTGAAAGGCATTGACTGAAAAAGGAGAAGCAGGATGAGATTACATACAAAACAGGATTTCAGAGACTGGTGTTTCCAGGTGTTAAATCCGTTAAAACCACTGTACAGTGAGGGGAAAGCCAGACTTCATCTGGGGGATACGGGAGTGACTTATCCGTCGGTGAGTATTGAGATGGAGGCATTTTCCAGACCGCTCTGGGCGCTTGTGCCGTTCTGGCTGGGCGGCGGGAAGAATCAGGATTTTGAGACGATCTATGCGGAAGGCTTAAAGAATGGCACGGACCCGGACCATCCGGAATACTGGGGCGGATTTAACGATTATGACCAGCGGTTTGTGGAGATGGCGGCGATCGCCTCCGGGATCATTTTCGCACCGGAGAAGGTGTGGGAACCGCTGGGAGAGGAAGGCAGGAAGCATCTGGCGGACTGGCTCTATGGGATCAATGAGTATGTGATACCGGATTGTAACTGGCAGTTCTTCATGATTCTGGTCAATGTGGCGCTGCGTGGGCAGGGATGCCGGTATGACGCCAAGAGACTGGAGGAAGGGCTTCAAAAGATCGAGAGTTATTATCTGGGGGACGGCTGGTACCGGGACGGGGCGTCAAGCCAGAAGGATTATTATATCTCCTTTGCCATGCATTACTATGGACTGATGTATGCCATGGCTATGGAGGAAGAGGAACCGGAGCGGTGCGCCAGGTTTCGGGAGCGGGCGGAGATGTTCGCGGAGGATTTTATCTACTGGTTTGATGAGAACGGGGCGGCACTGCCCTTTGGGCGGAGTCTGTCTTACCGGTTCGGGGAAGCGGCGTTCTGGTCGGCTTATGTGTTTGCCGGGCTTGACGGGATTCCTGTGGCTGTGGTGAAAGGGATTCTGGCCCGCCATTTAAACTGGTGGATGGACCAGAAGATGTTTGACCGGGATGGTGTGCTGACCATCGGCTATGCCTACCCCAACCTGGTGATGGCGGAGCGTTACAATGCGCCGGGATCGCCTTACTGGGGAATGAAGACGCTTTTGTGTCTCGGACTGCCGGATGACCACCCATTCTGGAGCGTGGAGGCCGCACCGCTGCCAAAGCTGGCCGCGGTGAAGCCGCTGTATCAGGCGGATATGCTGATGCACCGCCATGACGGGGACGTGACCTCTTACGCTGCCGGTGTGTGCGAAAAATACGGCCACGGACATGTGCCGGAGAAATACTCGAAATTCGCGTATTCTACCAGGTTTGGATTCTCCGTGGCGAAGAGCCAGATCGTGCTCCATGAGAACGCGCCGGATTCCACGCTGGCATTTGTCATCGACGGGGATGATTATGTGTTTGTCCGCAAGGTGAGTCTGACCAGCGAGGTGCAAGAGGACCGGGTGGTCAGCGTGTGGCAGCCGTTCCCGGGCATCCGGGTGACCTCCACGGTGATTCCGACGGAGCATGGACATAAGCGGATTCATGAGATTGAGAGTGATTATAACTGTACCGCCTATGACTGTGGGTTTGCAGTGGAGAAGTTTACCGATGGATATGAGGAAAGTCTTCCTTACCAGAGTTCGGCGGAATGTGAGGCGGCGGCCGGGGCCAGTGCTTTTGTGAGGTATGAAAAGCAGGGATGTACGGTGACCGGCCGGGGTCCGGAGGCCGCCGGGGTAGTGATCGGAGCCGACCCCAACACCAATGTGCTGTATCCCAACGCGTCGATTCCGGCAGTGTCTTACCGGATTGAGAAGAATGTGGCGGTGCGGCTGGAAACGGAGATTGAGACGTACTGTAAGTAGACTTCCAGAATTGGAAACAGAGTTATGTAAACTAATAAAAACAGTAACATGTGGCAGGAGATGACTTCGGTTATCTCCTGTTTTCAATTCTCTGTTTGACGGGTGTCCGGATAAAATGATAGCGCCCGCCAGCGCTTCATGATAAAATAAGGATAATAATGGAAGAATGGGGGCGCCTGCTATGATTTGGCTGGATAAACGAAAGGAATTGAAATCCTCGTATTACAGAAGCTTTCTTGCACTGATTGTGGTGCCGATTCTGGTGATTATCCTGGTTTCTATCGGGATTATCCGCGCCATGATGACGGACTCGGCCATCGAAAATATCAAGCGGGCTCAGGACAACATCGTCACAACCTTAAACGGGGAAGTGAAGGATGTGTCGCTGCGGCTGTCCCATTTTGTGTACGTGAATGACAATGAGATCATGAAGATCGCGGCCAGGACGGATACGGATAGTCTGGGGGACCGGCATCATTATACCCAGCTGCTGACGGAGGCGTTCAACTACTCCATGGTGCCGGTCCAGGATATTCTGTCGGCTGTCTTCTACATGAAAGACGGGAAAGCCACCTATATGAAGGATGACGTGGTTCTGAGTGAGGAGGAGGTGAAGTCCTCCGGCTGGTATCAGGAGGCGCTGGCGGATTATAATATCGTAAAGATTGGTTATTACAATACCAGGGTCACGGTTTCCAGTTCCGGGGCCAACGCGTTCACGCTGGTGGCCGGTCTGGCGCCGGGGATTGATGTGGACCGGGATGAACATGTGGAGATGGTGGCGCTGTTTGTGAGCTCCCAGGTGGGCAGTCTGATCCGGGACTATGACCGGGAAGGGAATCTGGGAACTACCATGATTTTGGACCGGGACGGCAATGTTCTGTTTGACCGGAAGGACACGGCAGGTCTTCTGACGGATCATGTCTCTCTGGAGGAAAATGCCGTGACAAGACAGCGGGTGAAAGGCCAGGAGTATGTCTACGTGGTCTCGGTGGAGCCCATGACAGGCTGCCGGATTGTCAGCGTGGTGGCTTCCGAAACCCTGACGAGGGCCTTCAACCGGACGGCCATGGCTATCGTCTGCGTGATGTTGGTGCTATTTGCGCTGTTCTATTTCTTTTCCAGCTATTTCCTGCGGGATATCATTGATCCGATTCACAATACGGTGGAGGGAATGCAGATGGTGGAGGACGGAAATCTGGAGGTCCATGTGGAACCTGCGGGGCAGGCGGAGCTTCGGACCATGATTCACTCCTTCAACCGGATGACGAGGCGGCTTAAACAGCTGATGGAGGACAACGAAGAGCAGCAGCAGAAGAAGCATGAGGCGGAGATCCGGGCGCTGCAATCCCAGATCAACCCGCATTTTCTGGTAAATTCTCTGAATTCCATCCGGTTTATCGCCCAGGTGTCCAAGTTTGATTCCATCGCCAGGATGGCGGAGGCGCTGATCAAGATTCTGTCCTGTTCGTTCCGAAGCAACGCAGGTTTTTATCCGCTGAGGGAGGAACTGGAGGTGCTGGACAGTTTTATCTACCTGATGAAAATCCGGTATTCGGACGGGTTTGACATCTGCTATGAGGTGGAAGAAGGCTGTATGGAATGTCTGGTGCCACGGCTGATTCTGCAGCCGATTGTGGAGAATTCCATTGTCCATGGGTTTGACGAGATGGAGGAGGAGATCGGGCAGATCGTGGTGTCCGGGAAGGTGGAGGATGGCTTTTTGGTCATTCGGATTGAGGACAACGGAAAAGGGATGACGGAGGAAGAGATGGAAGCCCTGTTATCCGGCAATGAGATGGGAAAGGAAGACAATTTGAGCATCGGCGTGTCCAATGTGAACGCCAGGCTGATGCTGAACTATGGAAAAGACTGTATGCTTAAGATGGAGAGTGAGCCGGGAAGATACACGAGAACGATTCTGCGGCTTCCCGTGAAGAGAAGGGAGGAAACGTGATGAGACGGGTATTGATTGTGGATGACGATACGATTGTCAGAATTACACTTCATTCTCTGGTGGACTGGGAAGGGCTGGGGTACCGGATTGTGGCCGATGCCATCCATGGGGAACAGGCGGTCGCCCGGATGAAGGAGCAGCCGGTGGATCTGGTGATTACCGATATGAAAATGCCGGTGATGGACGGGATCGGTCTTCTGGAGCGGATCAACCGCATGGCCGAGAGCCGGGAACTGCCGTTGATGCCGAAGATTCTGGTACTCAGCGGTTATGATGATTTTCAGCTGGTGCGGGAATCCTTCCGTCTGGGGGCGGAGGATTATCTGTTAAAAGCTGATTTGAGTGGGGAAACGCTTTCGTCTATGCTGGAACGCCTGACAGGTGAATGGAGCCGGGAAGAAAGCAAGGCGGTGGAACAGACCGGAGCTTCGATCCGGGAGATCACGGCCCCGATGGCGGAGATTCCAAAGGACCAGCTTCTGGTGGACATGGCTATGGGGAAACGTGAGATCCGTCCGGAATTTTTTCCCGGCGATTATGTGGTGATTCAATTTGAGATCGAGGATTTTCACCGTCATTCCGGCCGGTTTGGCGGAGATGTGGAGGAAAATCTGGTGAAACCGATGCTGGAGTTTGCCGGTCAGATCCCCAGAGTGGTGTCCAAATGCGTGCTGGGAAGCATTTCCCCGTCCCGCTATGTGATGCTGTATCAGGTAGGGGATATGCGGACCTATCAGGATACGGTGCTTTCCACCTGCCGCCAGCTGCGCAGCGTGTGGAGCAATTACATGAATCTGCCGGTGTCCTGCGGAATCAGCAGCGCGGGCCATTCCCCGGAGGAGTTTGGGGAGCGGTTTGAGGAGGCGGGACACCAACTGGCGCTCCGCTGTCTGAAGGGGAAGGCGCAGATCTGCTTTCCCTGGGAGCCTGGGACGGTCCGGTATGAGGACGTGGAGAAAACCGGGGCGGAGTATGAAAAACTCTTGAAAGGACTGCTGGTAGGCGATGAGCTGGCGGTGGAGGAGGAAAAGAAACGGCTGTTTGCGTCCTGTTATACGGCGGGAGTGGAGACCGCCAGAACCTGGTGTCTCCATCTGATCTGCCATCTGGCCTGGCAGCTCCAGGACAACCACGACGATATCAGCGCGCTGTTTGCCGACGAGGTGGATTACTATACGAAGCTGGGGCGTCTGGATGAGGTGAGGAGTCTTGAACTTTGGATGAACAATTATTTCCGCTGGGTGACGGATTATATGCAAAACCACAATGACAGGAGGCAGGCGGACTTGGTGATCCGGGCCAAACGGTTTATCATGGACAATTACGCCAATCCCGAACTGACCCTTGGGAGTGTGGCGGGCTATATCGGGCTCAATGAAAAATATTTCAGCTCCCGGTTTACGAAGGAGGAGGGGATGACCTTTTCCAACTATCTGACGGAGGTCCGCATCCGCAAGGCCAAGGAACTGATGGAGCAGACGGATTTGAAGATTTATGAGATCAGCCAGAGCGTCGGATACAACAGTGTAGAGCATTTTACAAGAGTATTCAAGAAGCTGTGTCATGTCAGCCCCGGCGGGTACCGAAAATAAGGGCATCTATAAAAACCTAACGATAGATCAAGAAATCTAACTTATCTTCATGGAGAAACGCAGTCCGGAATGGTATGCTTATCTCATCAAAACAAGGGAGGTTACAACATGAGAAAGAGAGCATTAGCATTGGGACTCTGCGCGGCTATGGTTGTTGGTTCGGCTGTGGGATGTTCTTCAAAGACAACGGATACCACCACGGCAGCCCCGGCGGCTACCACGGCGGCAGGCGGGAACGCTGCTGAGACGAAAGCGGAGACGGAAGCGCCGGCAGCGGCAGGTGAAGATCTGGAGGGCAGTCTGGTATTTGCTATCTGGGACAACAACCTGATGGATTATATTGATCAGAATGACATGGTCGGCAAGTTCCAGGAGAAATATCCAAATGCCGAAGTGGAAGTGGAGAAAATGAAGGATGATTCCGAGTACTGGAATGCCATGAAGATGCGTACGTCGGCAAACCAGCTCCCGGATGTGATGTTTAATAAACCGTTTACTTTATCCAGATTCAAAGATTATCTGGTAGATATCTCTGATTTGGAGGCGGCAAAGAATAATGAACTGGCAGCCGGATACGCCATTGACGGCAAGATCTTAGGCGTTCCGATGACAGCCGGATACGAGTATGTGTACTATTGGAAAGATATGTTTAAGGAGGCCGGTGTTGAGGTTCCTACCACATGGGAGGAATTGGAGACAGCAGCGCAGACATTGCAGGATCACTTTGGCAAGGATAACCCGGATTTCATGGCAATTGCACTTGGAGCCAAGGATGAGTGGCCGGATTACCCATATATGGAATTCATGCCTGCACTGGAGGGCGGAAACGGCCAGAACTGGAATGATATGGCGAAGACAGACGCTCCGTTTGCAGACGGCACCGATATCAACAAGGCTTACACGAAGGTCAATCATTTATTCAACATGGATGTCTTCGGCAAAGACCCGCTGGGAATGAGCAAGGATCAGGTAACCACCTTATTTGCCCAGAAGCAGGCGGCGATTACGGCACTTGGCGACTGGGGCTTGCAGGATATCCAGAGCGGTGCGGATGATACCGCAGAGCTTGGAACCTTCTACCTGCCGGTGAGAGATACCAAGGATGATCCGTTCCGTGTGATTGTTCAGGGTGACTCCTTCATGGGCGTAACAACCCACAGCAAGAATCCGGAGCTGGCGAAAGCATTTGTAGAGTGGTTTTACAGTGAAGACTGGTACCCGGGATACATAAATTATGTGACCAGCGCATCTTCCATGACCAACTTCCCGAAGGAGAAAGATCCGATTCTGGCAGAAGCAGACGCTCTGCAGCCGGATATGGAGATGGTGATGTATGACGGCGGCGGAGACGACTTCCAGGCCATCCAGAATGAGATCGCATTTGACTACAAGAAACTGGGCGCGCAGATGTTTACCGACGGATTTGATCTGACCGCGGAGCTGAAAGCCTTAGATGAAAAGTGGGCAGGCGCGAGAGCAAAGCTGGGAATCAAATAGACTAGACAACCGGGATAGGGCTTTTTCACACATGCCCTATCCCTTTTTATGGGGAAATGTGATCGATTTGGGAAGAAGCGGGAGGTAGCTATGAATTCTCTGGAAAAACAAAAACGGATTTTTATTGTGTGTTCCCTGGTCATTCCCATGGTACTGCTCATCGGGCTGGTGGTGATTCCGGCGCTTGATTTGTTTCGGATGAGTTTTACCAATTGGGATGGATACTCAGCGGGGTATGACTGGATTAAGCTGGACAATTATATTGCCATGTTTCAGAACAAGGATTTATGGATGTCGCTGAAGAATAACGCGGTTTATTTTGTGGGACATCTGCTGTTTATTCCGGTGGAACTGGCGTTTGCGGTGCTGCTGACTTCCAAGCTGCGGGCGGCGAAGTTTTATAAGACGATGGTGTTTATGCCATATATCATCAACGGGGTTGCCATTGCCTATGCGTTTTCCTATTTCTTCTCGCCGGTGAATGGAGCGTTTGACGCGATTCTGAGTCTGTTTCATTTGGATGGGCTGATTCAGAACTGGCTTTCCGATACGAAGATAGTCAATTACGTGCTGACCAGTGTGTCCCTGTGGAGATTCTCCGGGTACCATGTGGTTCTGTTTATGGCGGCCCTGCAGTCCTTATCGAAGGATGTCCAGGAAGCGGCCGAGGTGGACGGGGCCAATGCCTGGCAGCTGTTTCGATATATTCAGATTCCTTCAATTATGCTGATGGTGGACTTTGTACTGTTTGACAACATCCGGGGAGCGCTGCAGGTGTTTGATATCCCATATGTGATGACAAGCGGCGGGCCGGGATATGCGTCGTCGACCTTTACGCTGTACACCATTGACACGGCATTTAAATACAGCAACTTCGGGCTGGCATCCACCATGGCGGTGGCGATCATGCTGATGATCGTGGTGATCTATTTAATCCAGAACAAGATTATCCATGGCATTGTGGGGCGGAAAGAGAGAGGGGTGGAAAAATAATTATGAAGAAACGAACGTTGCTTCAGATTTTAAAACAGCTGATCTGTATCTGTATGGTGCTGATTGTGCTGGCACCCATTGTGCTGACGCTGTTTGCGGCATTTAAGACGAAAGGGGATATGGTGAAGACTTCCCCGTTGCTGCTTCCGCCTGCCGCAAGGATTACGCTTGATAATTTCAAGAAGGTGCTGGGGGATAAATACCTGCTGATTGGGTTTAAGAATACAGGGATCATCCTGGTGGTGAGTATTTTCTTCAATGTGATGTTTGGAACGATTACGGCGTTTGTGCTGGAGCGGTTCCAGTTCCGGTTTAAGAATGTGATTATGTCCCTGTTTTTCTTGGGAATGCTGATTCCAAGCTTTGTCACGGAGATTGCCAGATTTAAGATTATCAATGGGATCGGGCTTTACAACACGCTGGGGGCGCCGATTATCATCTATGTGGCGTCGGACTTGATGCAGCTTTACATTTACCGGCAGTTTATCTCCACGCTCCCGTTGTCGCTGGATGAGAGCGCGCTGCTTGACGGGTGTTCCTACTTCGGGCTGTTTCGGAGGATTATTCTGCCGCTTCTGGCTCCGGCTACGGCTACGGTGATTATTATTAAGGCCATCACGATTATCAACGATATGTATGTGCCGTATCTGTATATGCCGAAGAATAAACTGCGGACGCTGACTACATTTTTGATGAATTATTCCAACGCGCAGAAGGGGTCCTGGCAGCAGCTGGCGGCCGGTATCATTATCATTATGCTGCCGACGATCCTGATCTACATCTTTTTCCAGAAATATATTCTGGCGGGGGTTGCGGCCGGAGCGGTGAAGGAGTAGTATGATGGACCGAAAATCGTAAAAGATTCGATGGATTTTATTGCCAAAGAGTTATATAATTTATAATGTATTAGAAACTGTAAAGGGACGGAAACGTAAAAGTGGGCCGTCCCTTTTTTAGAAATAGGAATGAGAAGGAGGAGATGGGGATGATGGAACTAAGAACGCCGGATTTATCATGGCTGGAGGACCCGGAGGTGTTTGCGGTGAACCGGGTGGAGGCGCACTCGGATCACCGGTTTTATGAGACGAAGCGGGATATGGCCCGGGGGAAGATGAAGCTGCGCCAGGATTTAAACGGGACCTGGAGATTTTCCTATGCGGAAAATCCCGGGCTTCGGAAGGCGGAGTTTTACCGGGAAGGCTATGATTTATCCCGGTTTGGAGAGATTGAGGTGCCGGGGCATATCCAGCTTCAGGGCTATGATAAGTGCCACTATGTCAATACTATGTATCCGTGGGACGGACATTCGGAACTGCGGCCGCCGAAGATTGACTGGGACTACAATCCGGTGGGAAGTTATGTGAGGGAATTTGATTTAAATGAAGCGCTGGAGAATAAGCGGGTGTTTGTATCGTTCCAGGGCGTGGAGACGGCATTTTTCGTGTGGCTGAACGGGGAGTTCGTGGGGTATGCGGAGGATTCGTTTACGCCGTCAGAGTTTGAGCTGACGCCATGGATCAGAAAGACAGGGAACCGGCTGGCGGTGGAGGTGTATAAGCGGTCCAGTGCAAGCTGGCTGGAAGACCAGGATTTCTTCCGGTTCTCCGGCATTTTCCGGGATGTGTATCTGTATGCGGTGCCGAAGGTGCATGTGCGGGATCTGTTCGTGAAGGCGGGGCTGGAGGACTGTTACCGGGACGGCGTGTTTCAGGCGGAGTTTGAGCTGATGGGCGAGCCGGAACTGATTGCGGGCTGTCTGGTGGACGGACTGCTGTATGACCGGAACGGCACAGTGGTGTGCCGGTGGGATCAGGTGCCATGCAGCGAGGTGGCATGTGACGGGAAAATGATGCTGGAGGGAAGAGTTCCCAGAGTCCATAAGTGGAGCGGGGAGGACCCGTATCTGTATACCTTTGTGCTGATGGTGTCGGAGGACCGGGGAGAGCGGCTGATTGAAGTGCTGAACCAGAACGTGGGATTTCGTACCTTTGAGCTGGTGGATAAGATCATGTGCCTGAACGGGCAGCGGCTGGTATTTTGCGGGATTAACCGCCATGAATTTGATGTGCACCGGGGACGGGCTGTCACGAAAGCGGATATGCTGTGGGATATCCGGTTTATGAAGCAGCACAATATTAACGCGGTGCGGACCTGCCATTATCCGAACCAGAGTCTGTGGTATGAGCTCTGTGATGAGTTTGGGATCTATCTGATTGACGAGGCGAATCTGGAGAGCCATGGGTCCTGGCAGAAGATGGGGGCCTGCAAGCCGTCCTGGAACGTGCCGGGGTCATTGCCGGAGTGGAAGGAAGCGGTTGTGGACCGGGCGAAATCCATGCTGGAGCGGGATAAGAACCATCCGTCGGTGATCATCTGGTCCTGCGGAAATGAATCCTACGCCGGGGAAGATATTCTGGCGATGTCGAAGTTCTTTAAGGAGAGAGATCCGTCTAGACTGGTACATTATGAAGGGGTGTTCTGGAATCGGAAGTTTGACGAGGCCAGCGATATGGAGAGCCGGATGTACGCCAAGCCTGCCGAGGTGGAAGAGTATCTGAGGCAGTGGCCGAAGAAGCCGTTTATCCTGTGTGAGTATATGCACGCCATGGGGAATTCCCTGGGCGGAATGAAGAAATATACGGATCTGGCGGATCAATATCCGATGTACCAGGGAGGCTTCATCTGGGATTACATTGACCAGGCGCTGGTGCGTAAGGACCTTGACGGGACAGATGTACTGGGGTACGGCGGGGATTTCTCGGACCGGCCTACGGATTATAATTTCTGTGGAAATGGGATTGTGTATGGGGACAGAACGGTGTCTCCGAAGGCCCAGGAGGTGAAATATCTATACCAGAGTCTGGTGCTGGAACCGGAGCAGGGGATGGTGTGGATTCAGAACCGGAATCTGTTTGTGGGGACGGAAGATTATGAGTTTATTTACCGGGTGCTGAGGAATGGGGAGCAGGTCTGGGAGACGAAGTTTGAAGCCCGGGTGGCGCCCATGAGCCAGGAGAGGATTGCAGTGAATATGCCGGAGTTTGGGGAGCCGGGAGAATATGCGTATCAGCTGTCTGCGGTGTTGAAGCAGAGTGCCACATGGGCGGAGGCCGGATTTGAGACAGCCTTTGGAGAAACGGTGGCGGCGAAAGGCCAGATGACTGAATCGGCCAGAGATGCGGAGGTCGCCAGGATTGCCGCCGCGCCGAGCATGTCGGTGATCCACGGCGATGTGAATATTGGCGTGAAGGGAAAAGGATTTTATGTGATGTTCTCCAAAACGGAGGGTGGAATTGCAGCCCTTCGAAGCCATGGGCAGGAGTGGATTACAAGAGCGCCGATGCCTGCTTATTGGCGGGCGTCCACGGACAATGACAGGGGCAACCAGTTTGCGGTGAAGAGCGCCGTTTGGATGGGAGCGGACTGTTTCCGGGGATATGCGAATTCAGATGTGGATGTGTTGGAGGAGATTGGCCGGGTGACCGTTACCTATACCTATCACCTTCCGGTGGTTCCCCAGACGGAGACCCAGGTGAAATATGTGGTGACACCGGATGGGAAAATCACGGTGAAGGCCCACTACTATGGTGTGGAGGGGCTGCCGGAGCTGCCGCTGTTTGGGATGAGGTTCCGTTTCCTGGAGGATGTCAACGCGTTTACCTGGTACGGCCACGGCCCGAAGGAAACCTACATCGACCGGTGTAACGGAGCCAGACTAGGTATCTACGAGGGAACACCGGCCGGAAGTCTGTCACGCTATCTCGTTCCCCAGGAATGCGGAAACCATACCGGAGTCCGCTGGCTGGAGGTCAGGAACCGGGATGGAAAACGGCTCAAGTTCACGGCGCTTAATCGTCCATTTGAGATGAGTGTCCTTCCTTACACAGCCGCGGAACTGGAGCAGGCTGCCCACCAGGAGGAACTTCCGGTCCCCCACTACACCATCGTCAATATCCTGGCCCGCCAGCGCGGTGTCGGCGGAGACGACAGCTGGGGCGCACCGGTGTACCCGGAGTATTGCATCAGCGGGGAAGAGGATGTGGAGTTTGGGTTTGTGATTGAGTGTGTTTAGAAGATGAGATGATATGAGGGCGGCGCCTTTGAAGGGGGAGAGACTTCGGGGGCGGCGTCCTTTTGCTATATTATTTTCTTGACTTATTTGGATAAATCTTATAAAATAAAATTACTTTCAAGATATGACAATCTATTTTCTACAATCTTTACCATCTTGCGTATTTCGCAAATTATTCCAGTTTTTTGATGGGGGCGTAGGCAGCAAAAAAATAATTTTAAAATAACAAATTTGCTATTGCAAAATATATGAAATTTGTTATAATGAAAGGAGAAAATGTATAACTTAATTTTTTACGAAGGAAAAGACGGACATAGTAGTGTTGCTGATTTATTAAAGGAACTGAGAGAAAAGGCGGGTACCTCGAAGGATGCAAAAGTGAATTTTTATAAGATGGTTGCATATCTTGATTTGCTGGCGGAGAGAGGGACTGCTATGGGGGAACCGATTACGAAGTATCTGGGTGATGGAATCTGGGAGTTGAGACCACTGCGGAACAGGATTTTATATGCATACTGTGAAGATGACAGTTTTATTATCTTGCATCATTTTATAAAAAAGACCCAGAAGACGCCGGTCAGAGAGCTTCGCAGAGCGAAAGCAAATTTAAAGGATTATAAGAGGAGAAATGGAGGATAAGTTTATGTCTAAGAACTGGAAAGATTTGAGAGAAGAGTTGAATCTTACTCCTGAGGAGGAGGCTGTAATCAGGATGGAGAAGGAATTGATTGAAACCTTGATAGAGATTCGGGAGAAAGAGGGGATCACCCAGGCGGAACTGGCGGAAAAGTGTCATGTGAAGCAGCCGGTGATTGCCAGGCTGGAGAACGGGACCCATTCCCCGCAGATTAACAGTCTGCTGCGAATTCTGGTTCCGCTGGGGTATACGCTGCGGGTGATGCCGATCAAAAGTAAGTGAAGAGGTGTTTGACAGATCAGCCCTGAATTCAGCTAGTGTCATATCATTCAAGAAAGGCTTTCTCTTTTGTGCTATGATATGGTTTAATGAGAAAGGGGATTTGGATTATGGTGGATGAGAGGGAGCAGAGGAAAGTTTATTATGACAGGGAGCTGGGGATTGAGGCTTACAATTTAAGCGGGATTGTGCAGAAGTTTCCCAATCATTTCCATGATTATTATGTGATTGGATTTGTGGAGGGAGGGCGGCGTCATCTTTGCTGTAAGGGGCAGGAATATGATGTGGAGATTGGGGATTTGCTGTTGTTTAATCCGAAGGACAATCATTTCTGTGCTCCGGTCAATGGAGAGGTATTAGACTACCGGGCGGTGAATGTTCCTGTTCCGGTGATGCATAGGGCGGTTTCGGAGATTATGGGGGAGGAGTTTACGCCTCATTTTACCCAGAATGTGGTGCGGCAGAGTGATATTGCCCAGTCGGTGGGGGATTTGTATGACGCGATTCTTAAGGGGGAGCCGAGACTGAAGCGGGAGGAGGCATTTTTCTTTCTGCTGGAGCAGGTGCTGAAGGAGTATGCGAAGCCGTTTGAGGAGACCGCAGTCACGGAGCCGGATGAGCAGATTCAGATGCTCTGCGATTATATGGAAGAGCATTTTGAGGAAAATATCTCGTTGGATGAATTGCTGTCCATGACCAGTTTTGGGAAATCCTATCTGCTGCGTTCCTTTACCAGGCAGGTGGGCGTGTCGCCATACCGGTATTTACAGAATATCAGGGTGGATCAGGCGAAAAAAATGCTGGAGCGGGGAGTGGCGCCTGTTGATGTGGCTGGGTTGTGCGGGTTCTCGGACCAGAGTCATTTTACCAACTTTTTTAAGGAGTTTATCGGGTTGACGCCGAAGCAGTATCAAAGGATCTTTACGGACACCGAGCTGGCAGCGGGGAGTATGACGGAGAAGGAGACAAGACATGAATAAATCAGTTGCAGGTCATGTGGCGGCTTTCGTCACGATCTTGATTTGGGGGACGACGTTTATTTCTACAAAGGTGCTTTTACGGGTGTTTTCCCCGATTGAGATTTTGTTTATCCGGTTCCTGATCGGGTATGCGGCGCTGTGGTGCGTGTGTCCGAGGGGGCTGAAGGTGAAGGAGCGGCGGCAGGAACTGTATTTTATGGCGGCCGGGCTGTGCGGGGTGACGCTGTATTACCTGTTTGAAAATATTGCGCTGACGTACACGCTGGCCTCGAATGTGGGCGTGATTATCTCGGCGGCGCCGTTTTTTACGGTGATCTGGTCCTGTCTGCTGCTCCATGAGAAGCGCCCGGGGAAACGGTTTTTTGTGGGATTTTTGATTGCAATGGCGGGGATTGGACTGATCAGCTTTGGGAGTGATGCGTCGCTGCAGTTGAACCCGCTGGGAGATATTCTGGCGCTGGTTGCGGCGGTGATCTGGGCGGTGTATTCCACGATTACGAAGAAGATCAGTGAATTTGGATATGGGACGATCCAGACGACGAGGAGGACATTTTTCTATGGTCTGCTGTTCATGACGCCGGTGCTGTTTTTGATGGATTTCAGTGTGAGTATGTCCATGTTTTTGGATGTGAAAATGGTGCTGAATCTGGTGTTTTTGGGGCTTGGGGCTTCGGCGCTGTGCTTTGTGACCTGGAATTTTGCGGTGAAGGTGCTTGGTGCTATTAAGACAACGGTGTATATCTATATGGTGCCGGTGATTACGACGGTGACGTCGGTGCTTATTTTACATGAGAAGATTACGCTGGCGGTTGGGTGCGGGATTGTGCTGACGCTGGCGGGACTGTTTTTGTCGGAGGATAGGACGCAGGGGAAGAATGATTGAAAATGTGATGGACAGATGGTATAATGACGGTGTATCTGACAGAAAACGGAAAGAAGTGATCCATATGTGTATCAATACGAAAAAGAGAAACAAAGTTTGGCTCCATGCAAAGCCAGTGGTCAGCGATCATTGCATGGAGTAAGGGAGATCGCTGAATGAAAATGCTGGTTTTGCTGCTTGATGATTCGATGGAAGATCATAATCAAGGAGGGAGCCCGCATGAAATATGTAAATGCAGACGTTCTGCTGCCGGACGAACTGGTGAAGGAACTGCAGCGGTATATCCAGGGAGGTTATCTGTATGTACCGACTGGGGGGAATCAGCGGAGGCAGTGGGGGGAATTGTCCGGATATCGGATAGAATTACAGAAGAGAAACCGGGAGATTATGAAAGAGTACCGGGATGGGAGTTCGCTGGAGGTGCTGGCGGAACGGTATCATTTGTCCGTATCCGGTATTCGAAAAATTATCTACCGGAAATGATAGCAGGATTGGGTAGATCAGAAATGGGAGGAGTTGGGATGATGGATGAGGGGTTAAAGGTTAAGATGTACGCGTTTACGATCGACTGTGTGAATCCGTATGAGCTGGCGGAATTTTATGCAAAGCTGCTTCACTGGGAGATTGCGTATCATGATGAGGACTGGGCTTGTTTGGGTGCGCCGGGGACCGGGCAGGGGGCTTATCCTGGAATTACGTTTCAACGGAATCCGGAGTATGAAGCACCGGTTTGGCCGGGGAAGCCGGGAGAACAGCAGCAGATGGCGCATCTGGATTTTGCGGTCAATGATTTGGAGGAAGCGGTGCGGTATGCGGTTGAATGCGGCGCGTCTGTGGCAGAGGAGCAGTTTTCGGATGGCTGGAGAGTGATGTTTGATCCGGCCGGACATCCTTTCTGTCTGTGTATGATGAAAGAGATTATGGATGGGAAGGATTTTGCATTGCTGTAAAAGTGTAAAAGGTAGTTGTGTTTTTTGATGAATCATGAGGGTGAAAGCGGTCAGTACTTTCACCCTTTTTTGAATGTTGATAGAAAACAATGCGGTATCATATGGTGGATTGAAACGCGCCTGGGGGATGGTTACAATGGATGGGGAAAAGACAAATAGCAGGGAGGAAATGATGATGTGTACCAGATTTGTATATAACGGGAGCGATTGTATTACGGGATTTAATTTTGAGATTGATCTGGCAGTATGGGACCATCAGGTGATTGTGGAGAAGGACCGGTTTTATATCGGGATTAAAATGCCGGATGGGAGTTATCATTCGTTTCATGGAGTGAATCGGAATGGTAATGCCGGCACGCTGTTGTATGTCCACGGGAATCCGAAAGGGGAGTACCGGGAGGGCAGGGAATATGTGACGATTGCGGAGTTGACGGAACAATTTATTAAGAATGAGATTTCCTTTGATGATGCGCTGCGGATTGTCAGGACTAAGAAAATCGTGTATGCGCCGGACAGCACCATGCAGGCGATGTTGTCGGACCGGAACGGAAGAGTGCTGATTGTGGAGCCGGGGATTGGGTACCGGGAGGAGAAGAAGGACTGGTCGCTGATTACCAATTATTCGGTTTTGGAGCCGGAGAGCACGGCGGAATTTCTTGTTCCGGGGGATGACAGGTACGAAAGGGCAGAACGGCTTTTGGGTGGGGGGAAGAGGGATTTCTCCGTGGCGGAAGCATTTTCCATATTGCGTGAAGTGAGGCAGGAAGGGGTGTGGGCTGCCAGAGTGAGTTTTGTGTATGCTGTGGGGGAAAGGAAAGTTTATTATGTGCTGAATAATCAGTTTGATGATGTGATGGAGTATCAATTTGGAGATTGACCACAGGAATTGGAGGTTCTTATGGAAGAGAGGAAAAAGATTTATCCCCGGACCGGGGATCGGGAGACAATTTATTTGAACTCGGTGATTACAAACCCGAATATTTTGGTTGGGGAGTATACGATGTATAACGATTTTGTAGATGATCCGGTGCTGTTTGAGAAGAACAATGTGTTGTATCAGTATCCGATTAATCATGACAAGCTGGTGATTGGAAGGTTTTGTTCGATTGCATGTGGGGCGAAATTTTTATTTAATAGTGCGAATCACCGGCTGGCCTCGCTGTCAACATACCCGTTTCCGCTGTTTTTTGAGGAGTGGGGGCTGGAGATGAAGAACGTGACGGAGGCGTGGGATAATAAAGGGGATATTGTGGTGGGGAATGATGTCTGGATTGGGTATGAGGCGGTGGTGATGGCTGGAGTGACGATTGGCGACGGGGCAATTATTGGGTCGCGGGCGGTGGTTACGAAGGATGTGCCGCCTTATACGATTGTTGGCGGGGTGCCGGCTCAGGCGATTCGGAAGCGTTTTCCGGAGGAGACTGTGGAAGCGTTGCTGGAGATGAAGTGGTGGGATTGGCCGAAAGAGAGGATTGAGCGGAATATTGGGGCGATCCAGGCTGGGGATGTGGGGGGATTGGTGTAAAAGCTGATACGGTGTGTCTTGCACGAGATTAGTGACCATGGTATAATATGAACACTTGACGAGGTATTTTCGAGTCTAGTGAGAATAGATACCTGGACACTTAGTGAGGTACTTCACGAACTTAGTGACCATGGTATAATATGAACGCTTGTTCTAAAAACCAATGAAAAAGGAGAAAGCACTGATGAAGCAGGATATGATTGTTATTCTGGATTTGGGAAGTACGGAAAATACAGTAATTGCGCGCCAGATTCGTGATCTGGGTGTGTACAGCGAGATTCATCCTCATGATATTACCGTGGAGGAATTGCATGCGCTGCCGAACGTAAAAGGAATTATTTTAAATGGCGGTGAGAACCGGGTTGTGGACGGAAAGGCTGTGGACGTGGACCCAGCTGTCTATACCTGTGGTTATCCGGTTATGGCTATCAATCATCCGACAGCCCAGTGCGAGATGCTGACGGAGCTGCCGGGAGAAGAGGTATTAAAGGAGTTCCTGTTCGATGTCTGCAAGGCGCAGACAAACTGGAACATGAAGAATTTTGTTGCAGACCAGATCGACGTGGTGCGCAGCCAGGTTGGTGATAGAAAGGTACTGCTGGCATTGTCCGGCGGAGTGGATTCCTCTGTTGTGGCGGCGCTGCTGCTGAAGGCCATCGGCGACCAGCTGGTATGCGTGCATGTGAACCATGGATTGATGAGGAAGAATGAGTCGGAGAGCGTGGTGGAAGTGTTCAAAAACCAGCTTCACGCAAACCTGATCTACGTGGACGCCACAGAGCGTTTCCTTGGCAAGCTGGAACAGGTAGCCGACCCGGAGCAGAAGCGCAAGATCATCGGCGGCGAGTTCATCCGTGTTTTTGAGGAAGAAGCAAGAAAACTGGACGGAATTGATTTTCTGGGCCAGGGAACCATTTATCCGGATATCATAGAGAGCGGAACCAAGACCGCCAAGATGGTAAAGTCCCACCACAATGTGGGCGGCTTGCCGGAAGACCTGCAATTTGAACTGGTAGAACCGTTAAAGCAGCTGTTCAAGGATGAGGTCCGCGCCTGCGGCGTAGAACTCGGTTTACCGGCTGAAATGGTATACCGCCAGCCATTCCCGGGACCGGGACTTGGAGTGCGGTGCCTTGGCGCGATCACCAGAGACCGGTTGGAAGCCGTGAGAGAGTCCGATGCAATTTTGCGGGAAGAGTTCGCTAAGGCAGGATTGGACAAGAAGGTATGGCAGTATTTTACTGTGGTGCCGGATTTCAAGTCTGTTGGAATGAGAAATCATGCAAGATGCTTTGAATATATGGTGATTATCCGGGCGATCAATACCATTGACGCGATGACCGCTTCGATCGAAACGGTGGACTGGGCGGTGCTGCAGAAGATTACCGACAGAATTCTGGCAGAGGTGGCAAATGTGAACCGTGTCTGCTATGATATGTCTCCGAAGCCGCCGGCGACGATTGAATTTGAGTAAATAGGAAAATTGCTACAAAGCTTGTGTTTATGGGCTTTGTAGCAATTTTTGCTTTTGGGGGGTGGGTACAAGTTTTTATTTTATGCAATTTAGTATTTAGACTAATCCCCTTAGCTGTGGGTAGTAACTCATAGCTAAGGGGATTTTGTCTTCTTTGATACTCATAAAGCAATTATTCAATATTTGTCAAAATGACTATTAATCAAAATACTCAAGAATTTCTTCAACGGAATCATTTGGAGCATAATTAATGGAAAGGCAGACAATGACATTGTCAACTTTTCGAAGATAATAGTGCAGGCCAAGACTGTATTCCGGCAAATTGCATTCTAAAACGGTGTAAATATTGCCACCTAATTCTTTTTCATATAGATCTTCAAATTTATAGTCATGGGATTGGCTTACCACAGTTTTTAAAATGTCAGAGTAGTCTTCAACAGTTATTTTTGAGCCCTCAAAGACCACGTCGAGGTTTTCAAAACTCAACGTGATAGCGGTATAGTTTGACGGGTTAATTGCCAACATTGCAAAGGAAGCTGACGGTTGAGCCTTGAGCTGTTCTTTAGAAATTCCTAATCTTTCTGGAATATCTTCAGGAGGAGTGGATTCCCAATCGCTTGGTAAATGAAAGGTTAACTGGGCAAACTCATTGTGGTAAATAGTACCATCCCATGAGCCAACATCAGGAAGTTGAGGAGACTGCGCAATATCTTCAGTTTCATCTTGCGTAGTTTCAGCTTCCGTAGTTTCAGCGGCCGTAGTTTCAGGTTCAGCTGTTGTAGTCATTGTGGTTTCTTCCGCTAATGGTTCAACAGCAGCTGTCTTTTTTTCCTGACAGCCTGACAGAATTACAGAACACAGGCAGAGCATTAATATTTTTGATCGTTTCATGAAAGCCTCTCTTTCTTAAACACCGGTTCCATATGCAGGAGTTCCATTTATCCTCCATTATAAAAGATTTTTTCTCCCCAGACAATAACTTATCCTTTTATTTACTCATTTCCAACCCACACTCCAAAGCCAAAGCCAGATACATCTGCGCATTACTCAACCCATAATCGGTCAAATCCCTGGGTTTCCATTCATTGTGATCAAGGCTGTCGGCCGGGTAGAAGAATTGGGCGAAGGGGACGTTTCGGTATTGAGCCACGGCTAAGAGGGCGGAGTATTCCATGTCGACGGCAATGCAGCCGGAGTTTTTGCGGGCGCTTATGGTGGTTAGGGTTTCGCGGTAAATGGCGTCGGTGGTCCAGATTTTGCCGGTGATATAGGGGTAGCCGCATTTGGACAGGCACTTTTCCAGGAGAGCGGTTACGGTGGGGGAGGGGGCGATTTCCTCGGAGGGGGCGGCATAGTGGTAGCTGGTGCCCTCGTCGCGGACCGCGGAGGTGGGGATAATGAGACGGTGACCGACGAGATCATCAGCCAGCACGCCGCAGCAGCCGAAGAAGACAAATTTTTTGGCGCCCATGGCGATGACTTCTTCCAGGCAGCTTACGCTGGCGGGGGCGCCGACTAAGGAGAGATAGAAGGCAAACTCTTTTCCGCCGTAGTTGATTTTGTAGATCGGGATTTCGCCGTTGGCGGTTAGCAGCCTGGCAATCACTTCCACACAGTCGAAAGCGGCAAATTTATCAATGATCTGCTTGGAAAAGGTGGAGATGCACACTTCTGGAAAATGTTCAACAGGCTGAACGGTATCAGCTGGGTTAATCAGAGCCGCGTCGGCAGTGGCTGGGTGATAGAAAATAGTATTCATATTAGAGTTCCTCACTTTCCGGCAATAACAATTGTTTGATTTGTTCTGTGATTCTTTTCGGGATCAGCGGGTCGAGATCCATCATTGTGCTGTACATTCGAACGCCCTGGTAGGAAAATACAATCAGATCAAAGACTGCTTCCGGAATTACGTCTTTGAATTCGTTTCGCCTTATGCCGTATTGAAGCAGTTCCATCCACATATTCTTGGAGGCAAGGTACTGCCGGGCAATGGAATTATCGCCTTTGGATCGATCGGGATTGCTGAAAAATTCATAGATGGCAATACTTAACGAAGCATGTTTGCCTGTCATTTCTTGTTCGTATCTTGACAGAACTTCCACTAAAATTTCCTGCGCCGGCAATCCGGCCTGCATTTTTTGCGTAAATTCATTTTTCTGACTTCCCATAAGGGCATTGATAATCTCTAAAAAGATTTGTTCCGTGCTCTCATAATGGCGGTAAAGTCCTCCGCGGCTGAGTCCTGTTTTTTCACAGATATCTTTCATCGTCACTTCTTTATACCCTTTTTGGGCAAAAAGATGGTACGCCTCCATACAGATATTCTGTTTTGTTTGAATTCCCTTTGCTCCCATGTGAAAGAACCTCCTTAGCGACACGTATGTCTCTTTTTTATTATGCGACACATATGTCGCATTGTCAAGCGTTATTATTATTTCTTGATAATCAATCCCATTCCGCTTATAATGAAACAGTACAACAGATGACGATCTCAGGAGGGGAACATATGGGAGGATATCGGATTGAGCCATTGTCAATCATCTCTTTTTTAGATGAAAACAGGGTGAGACTGCCAAGATTTCAACGGAAAGCGACATGGGATAAAAAACAGAATTTTGAACTGGCTGTCAGCGTATTTCAGGACTATCCGGTGGGGGTAGTCATTGTAAATAAAGAACAGAATACTTCCTGGCTTTTAGATGGCCGTCAGCGGAGAAATGCACTGCAAAATATGAGGAATAACCCTCTGGAACTATATGAGTGGGCCAGGAATTATATCGGATTTGCCAAGAATGCCGATGAATTCACCGTGAAGCAGGAATACTGGGAAAAGGTTGAAAAGTATTTATCAACAGAAGTTGATGTGGAAACGGACCGTTCTGCGGAAGATGAGACAGACAATGTCAATGTCTATGACGATACAGAGGAAGACGCTGCCATAGACGAAAATTCTTTCGACAGTCAAAAACAGCGAAAAGGCCTGACTACATTATTGAATTTAATCTTGATGGTTCATCAGAATAAACCATCGGGGAGTAAATGGCAGCAGACTTTCGATTTCACGAAACTCTTCGACCGGTTAAAATATGCACCACAAAAGAATGACGGAAAGGTGGAGCCTGTTTTACTGAGAAGGTTTCTGTTAGAACTGATTAAAGACGCGGAATTTTCCAATGATGGCGAGGTTACAAAAGAGTACTTCATTGATTATTATTGCAACGCGTTTCTGATCCCCCAAGCCAATATTCCGAAATTTGAAAACGAAGTGGAAAAACGATGGTCTGAGATCAACCACAGTATTGAAACCATCAATGAGGCGGAAAAAATATTCGCGGAGGCCAGAATCGGTATCATCTGGCTGACCAATGCTTCTCCCCTGGATGCACAGAATATATTTTCCAGAATTAACAAGGGGGGCACGCAGTTAAAGGCGGAAGAACTGTTGTCTGCAAAACCGTACTGGAATGTGGAGGTCCAGGTCAGTGAGCCGGAGGTAGTCGATCTGGTGGAGAAGCTGTACAAAAAACTGGATGTCTCAAAACCGGAATCGATTGTGAGATGGGATCTTCCAGCCACCATCATTTCCAGAATCCGGGATCAGAACTTGATTTTTGACGACTATACGAATATCAGAAACGGCGAGATCGCAATGGATAAGATCACATTGGGATTTAAGCTGGTGAGTTCGTTCTTCGAAGGCGGAATGTCGGCTAAGTCGGTGATTGATCTGGAAAAAAACAGTCAGGTGAACTGGAACCATGATATCTCGGCGATGGTTGACGACATCAATAAGATTTGTGAAATACTCCTGGCTACTTCCTTTTTCAAGACGCTGCAATCCTGGAAAAAACCAATTACAAGCCTTCTGGGAAATGCGATCGCGCTGGAGTTTTTGACCATTGTCTGGCTGGACTGGCAGGAGAGGGGCAGACCGACGGTCTCCTCCGCGGAACTGAAAGCCGTGCAGAGGGACGCTAAAATTTTATTTGACCGTCTGGTATTTGAATATGGAACCAAGGTCTGGCGTGGGTCCGGCGATTCGAAGATGGCGAATGATATTAAAAATTGGAGGACAAGAATTGTTCCAATCAATAAAAACGACTGGAAATTATTTATCGACGGGGCCTGCGCCGGCATTTACAACGGGCAGAGCACGACGGTAAAGCTGCTGAGGCCGGTTTTATATTATTATTACGTCATCACAGACTGCCTGCCGTTAAACCAGATCAATACGCAGTTTGATGTAGACCACATCATCCCGCAGGAGGCATTTAAAGATAATACTATGGTTCCCCAGGAATGGAAGGACAGTCTGGGGAATCTGGCGATTCTGCCGAAGAAAGATAATATCTCCAAAAAGAGTAAGAAGCTCAATGAGATCACCGACCCCTGGCTGAAGTCCTCCATTACCGTGTTTACAGGAATCGCGGAACAGGAGTTTGACAAGTATTCCAATATCGCGAATATGCAGGAATTGAAAACAAAAAGGGAAGGCTTGTTTCAGACAGCATTTGACACGAACCGGGATGCCAATTTAGCCAATTAGCGATTGGTAGATGTGAAAGGCAAACTGAGTCAATGGCTCTGTGGACTGTCCCCAGTCGGACATGGCGGTGACAGATACCGTATTCTGAAACTGGTCTAAAATGGCGGCTGTGTCTTTCTGTTCGTCAACAGCCAGATAATATTTGAAATTGCGATAAATAAACGGGATCATCTTTTTCATATGACTATTATATGCGGTATTGAAAGAAATATTTGATAAGAGGAATTATGGATTTTTACAAGAGAGTAGAGTTAATATGCCAGTCCATTCCAGAAGGAAAAGCAGCCACCTACGGCCAGATTGCCCTGCTGTGCGGCAAGCCAAGGAATTCCAGGCAGGTAGGCTACGCGCTCAGAACGGGCCTGGCGGGAGAGCAGATACCGGCCCACCGGGTGGTAAATGCGAAAGGTTTCTTGAGCGGAGCCGGTTCTTTTGAGACTTATGACATGCAGAAGCGTCTTCTGGAGCAGGAGGGCGTAGAGGTGTCCATGACGCCGGATGGCTGGTATGTGGATTTAAAACAGTTTGGCTGGAATCATACGTTTGATGAGGCATTGTGGTTTCGGGCGGAATTTGAGAAACGCGGGATTTAAAGAATAGGGGCTGTAAAAAAATCCCCTAAAAGAAAAATCGCTGAGGTCGTGAGACTTCAGCGATTTTTTGGTATAATTAATTATGCGACTAA